>NZ_JAFFIX010000003.1 GCF_016916835.1 Actinacidiphila bryophytorum
TACCACCTCGCGCGCGGTCTGTAGACCCGGCAACCAGCCCCTCCCCAGGGGCCGCAGGGGCCGGAACCGGCCACCTGCGCCCCTGTGGCAGCCTCCATCCGTCCTGTTACACTACGCGGGCTCCGTCTTACGGAGCGTCACGATGACCGGAGAGCTTGGAGGGGACATGAGTAGGCCGACCGTCCTGTTAGTCGGGGCCGACAGTTATGTGCTGAGGGCCTGCGAGCGCCACCAGGTGGACGCCGTCGTCATCAGCAACTCCGGTGCGTACGAGTCGGGCAGGATCAAACTGCCCCCCGGCGGACGGGTGATACGCGTCGACGAGGTCACCAACGTCGAGGACATACTCGGAGCCCTGCACCGCGAGGGACTGGGCGGCCAGAAGTTCGACGCGGTGCAGACCACCTGGGAGTACGCCGCCGTCACCACCGCGGTCCTCGCCCGCGCACTGGGCTGTCGCACCATCGACCCGGTCACCGCACTGCACTTCCGCGACAAGTCGCTCCAGAAGGCCCGCCTCAGGGACGCCGGCGTCCCCGTCACGCGGGCCGTCGTCGTTCCCGACGTCTTCGACGTCTCCGAGGTCCCCTTCGACTTCGAGCGCGCCGTCCTCAAGCCCATCGCGGGCGGCGGCACCACCTCCACCAGCGTCGTGACCTCCCGCAAGGACCTGGAGGACGCCAGCCGGGCCTTCCGCGAGCAGAAGGAGACCAACCGCACCTTCCTGCTGGAGGAGTTCGTCGAGGGCGACGAGTGGATGGCCGAGGGCATCGTCTTCGGCGGCGAGGTCATCTTCTTCGGCCTCGGCGCCTACACCGAGCCGTGCCTCGAAGCCGTCACCGGCCAGGTGCCCATCTCCCTGCGGCGGTTGGACCCCACCAAGGAGGCGGAGGCGTACGCGAGCGCCGAGCCCGTGGTGCGTGCGGCCATCGCCGCGCTCGGCCTGCAGGACAGCGTCTTCCACATGGAGCTGTTCCGCGAACCGGGCACCGGACGGATCGTCTTCAGCGAGTGCGCCGCCCGCCGCGGCGGTGCCCTCACCCAGGAGCAGGTGCACGCGAAGTTCAACGTCGACCTCGCCGAGGCCGCGCTGCTGTGCGCGCTGGGCCGCCGCCCCGAGCTGAAGGTCAGCGTCACCCCCGACGTCATCGGCTGCGTCGGCTTCTACGGCAGCGCGGGCACGGTCATCAGCTACCCGACGCCCGACGAGCTGATCGCCGAGCCCAACGTGATCTTCGCCCAGACGTACGTGCCGCCGGGTGCGACCCTCTCCACGAAGTTCTCCGCCTCCGCCGACATGCTCGGCGCGATCCTGCTGGCGACCGAGACCGTCGAGGACTTCGACAACCGGGTGGTGGAGCTGCGCGACTGGATCGACGAGCGGCTCGTCGTCGCCCGCCCGCACCTCAACAGCGGCCAGCGCTGGGCCTGGCAGGCGGCCACCTGGCCCGACCGCGAGTACCGCGACTGGCTGTACGAGGGCCGGTGAGGCGCAAGGCCGCCGCCGCGCGCGACCTCTCCCGCCCGCGGGCCGGCGGCACGCCCGCCGCGCCCGCGGGCGGCGGGCCGGCGGCCGGGGCGCCCCGGGCGCCGGGACCTGAGGCCGCGCCGCCCGCGCCCCCCGAGCCGCCGCGATTAGCGGACCCGCGGCCCGGCCGGCTGCGGGCCGCCGTGCGGCGGACGCTGCCCGAGCCCGGGCCGCAGCGGCTGCTGGCCGGGGCATCCTTCGCCGTCACCGTCGGCGGCGGGATGCTCGCCGGCACCACGATGCTCTACCTGACCCGGGTCGTCGGGATGTCGGCGGTACGCGTCGGGCTCGGGCTGACCGTCGGGGCCGTGCTCGGGCTGGTCTTCGGGCCGTACATCGGGCACCTCGCCGACCGGCGCGGCCCGCGCGAGGTGCACGTCGCGACGATGCTGTGCGGGGTTGCGGCCACCGCGGGCTTCGCGGTGGCCCGCACCTTCTGGGTGCTCGTGCTGGTCTCGCTGCTGACCACCGCGGTCGGCTCCGCGGGCCAGGCCAGCCGGGCGCCGCTGATCCGCGCGCTGGCCGGCGCCGACACGACCGCGTACCTGGCCTACCAGCGCGCCATCACCAACGTGGCGATCATGGCCGGCGTCCTGATCGGCACCGTCGGCATCCAGCTGGACTCGGGACCGGTCTACGTGGGCCTGATCCTGGCCGCCGCCGGGACCTTCCTGGCCGCCGCGCTGATCCTCACCCGGCTGCCGCACGTGCCGCCGCTGCCCGCAGACCCGGCGCACAGCCGGTGGGCGGCCCTCACCGACCGCCCCTACCTGGCGGTGACGCTGATCAACGGCGGGATGTCGCTGCACCTGGCGGTGCCGACCTTCGCGCTGCCGCTGTGGATCGTGGAGAACACCTCCGCGCCGCGGGCGGCCATCACCGGGATCATGCTCGTCAACGGGGTGCTGGTGGTCGCCCTCCAGGTCCGGGTGAGCCGCGGTGTGACCGACCCGCGCACCGCGGGCGTACGGATGCGCTGGGCCGGGGCCGCGCTGCTGGCCGCCAGCGTCCTGATCGGCGCCATGTCGGGGCTGGCCTGGTGGTCGGCGCTGCTGGTGCTGCTGGCCGCCACCGTCGTGTACACCTTCGGCGAGCTGTGGCAGGCCGCCGCCTCCTTCGAACTGGCCTTCGGCCTGGCCCGGCCGCACCTGCAGGGGCAGTACGCCGGGGTCTTCGGGCTAGGCGCCGGCGGTGCCAACGCCGCGGCACCCGCGGTCCTGGCCGCGGTCTGCCTCGACCACGGGCAGGCCGGCTGGTGGGCGCTGGGCGTGCTGCTGCTCGGCTGCGGGGCGCTGACCCCGCGGGCGGTCGCATGGGCCGAGGCCACCAGGGGCCGGGCCGCGGCACCCGTCTGACGGTACGTCCGATCGGGTATGCTCGGGCTCCCCACAAGAACGCGCGCGGCGATTTCCCATTCGTCTTTTGTGCGGGGGCAATTCACCCGGCGGACCGGTATTTCTTCAGTCAGGGAGCAGTGGCACCGATGGCCTCTGAGGACGTGTACGGCAAGCTGATCTCGCTCCTCGACGAGCACGGCGCCAGTTATCGGATCATCGAGCACGAGCCGGAAGGTGTCACCGAAGCGGTGAGCCGGCTGCGCGGCCACGATCCGCGGCAGGCCGCCAAGTGCATCGTCATCATGATGAAGATCGGAAAGAAGGAGAAGCGGTACGTCGCCGCGGTCCTACCCGGCGACCGCCGGGTCGACTTCAACCGGCTCAAGGCCCTGTGCGGCGGCAGCTACGCCTCGTTCGCGACCCCCGAGGTCGCCGAGGAGCTGGCCGGCACACCGGTCGGCACGATCCCGCCGTTCTCCTTCGACGAGCGCATGGGCCTGTTCATGGACCCTGAACTACTGCAATTCGACGAGGTGTTCTTCAACGCCGGCCGGCTCGACCGCACCATCGCGCTGGCGACCAAGGACTACCTCGCCATTGCGAACCCCACGATCGAGCCGATCACCCAGGCCTGAAGGCCGGAAACCGCTCCTTCTGGACGGCCTTGACGACATGTGTCAGCCGCTGTAAAAATTGGCGCCTGTTTCCGGCAAGAAGAGCGCCGCCCCCTTCTCGGGGCCTGGTGGTTTTGTTCTCCTGTGCATCCAGGGCATATTGACAGGTCAGGGGAAAGCGCTTTGCTGCGTTCCAGGAACTTCCAGAGTCCGACGGGCGGTGTCGAGCCTGTCGTCATCGCACGTCGTGAGGACGTGGCCTTACGGCTGTTCGCCTTTCCGCACGCGGGCGGAAACCACACCGCCTTCCAGGACTGGCCGGCCGGCCTGCCCGACGACGTGGAGGTCGTCAGCTACACGCTGCCCGGCCGCGGACGGCGCCGGGCGGAAGCCCCGTACGAGCACCTCACCGACCTGGTGGACGACCTGGCCGCCATGGTCGCGCAGCACGACGACGGCGCCCCCTTCGCCTTCTTCGGCCACAGCTTCGGGGCGCTGGTCGCCTACGAGGTAACCCGCAAACTGGTCGACCTGCGGGGCCGATGTCCCGGCCTGCTCGCGGTATCGGCGCACCGGGCGCCCCACCTGCCGCCGGACCGGCCCGCGCACCGGCTGCCGCAGGACGACTTCCTCGACCGGGTGCGATTATGGGGCCTGATCCCCGACGACCTCCTGCACGACGACGACCTGCTCGACCTCGTCCTCCCGCCGCTGCGCGCCGACCTGCGGCTCGACGAGGAGTACGCCCCGCAGGCGCGCGGCCCGCTCCCCGTCCCCTGCGCCGTCTACGGCGGCAGCGGCGACCGTACGGTGGCCCCCGCCGAACTGGCCGCCTGGCGCGACCACTTCACGAGCGAGCCGGACCACGAGACCCTCCCCGGCGGCCACTTCTACACCGTCGAATCCCGGCCGGCCCTGCTGGCGGGCCTCACCCGGCAGTTGAACCGGCTGCGCACCGCCGCGCGACCGTCCGTGGCCGCCACCGGGGCCGCCTACCCGGCGCCGGTGCGGAGCTTATGGGCCAGATTCAGTGAGCAGGCGCACACCGCCCCCGACGCACCGGCCCTCAGCGACGGCCCCCGCAGCTGGACCTACCGCGAACTGCGCGACAGCGCCCTCGACCTGGCAGCCGACCTCGCCGCCCGCGGCACCGCCAAGGGCGACGTCGTCGGCCTGCTGCTGCCGCACTCCGCCGAGTACTGCATCACCCTGCTGACCTGCTTCGCCGCCGGCACCCCCGCGTGCCTGCTGGAGAAGAACTGGCCGCCGTCGCTGCTCGCCGGCTTCCTCGCCAGCGCCGGCGTCACCACCGTCGTCACCACCCCCGACCTCGTCGCACTGCTCCCCGACAGCCACACCGCCCCCGAGCGGCTGGTCGTGCTCACCCCCGACCGGTGGAGCCGGCGCAGCACCGCGGAGCCCGCGCAGCTCCCGGACGTCGCACCCGGCGACACCGCCCTGATCTCCATGACCAGCGGCACCTCCGGCACCCCCAAGGCGGTGCTCAACACCCACCTCGGCTGCCTGTACTGCTTCGACGCCCGCTACGCGCTCTACCCGTACGAGCCCGCCTCGCGCGACGGCCTCAACGTCTTCTTCGCCTGGGAGTGCCTGCGGCCGCTCCTGGAAGGCCGCCCCGCCGCCGTCGTCCCCGACGACCACGTCTTCGACCCGGTCCGGCTCGTCGGCACCCTGCGCCAGGAGCGGATCACCCGCATCGTGGTCCCGCCCTCGCTCTTCGAGAGCGTCCTCGACCACCCCGCCGCGGGACCCGAACTCGCCCACAGCCTGGCCCACATGGAGATCGTCTTCCTCATGGGCGAGGTCGTGCCCTCCCGCGTGGTCGACAAGGCCGCGGTCCTGCTGCCCCCGCACGTACGGCTCGTCAACGCGTACAGCACCTGGGAGAGCCTGGACGTCTCCTACGCCGACCTGCTGCCGCGCCCGCCCGGTGCGGCACCCGCGGCCCCCGCCGACTGCGCCCCCGTCGGGCGGGTCATCGACGGCACCGCGGCCGCCCTGCTGGACGAGGACGGCGCGGCTGTGCCCTACGGAGCCGTCGGCGAGCTGTACGTGGCAGGCCCCGGCGTCGCCACCGGCTACCTCGACGACCCCGCCAAGACCGCGGAACGCTTCGTGCCCTGCCCGCCCGCACTGGCAGGTTCGGCCTTCGCCGGCCACGTCTTCTACCGCACCGGCGACCGCGCCCGCTTCCTGCCCGACGGCGGGCTCGAACTCCTCGGCAGGACAGGCGACATCGTCAAACTGCGCGGCTTCAAGGTGTCGCTGCGGTCCGTCGAAGCCGCCCTGGAGGACCAGGAAGGCGTCGCCCGCGTCATCGTCCGCCCCGTCCAGGACCCGCACACAGGGCAGCCCGCATACCTGCTCGCCTACGTCCTCGGCGACGACGGCACCCCCTCGCCCACACTGCTCGCCCGCACCCGCAGCAAAGCCGCCCGCGACCTGCCCGCCTACGCCCGCCCCCGGCACGTCATCGGGCTCGACGCGCTGCCCTTCACCCGCAGCGACTCCCGCAAACTCGACCTGTCCGCGCTGCCCCCGCCGCCACCCGAAGAGCCCGACACCGCAGGGCCGCTCAGCACCGCAGAACAACGGGTCGCCGACGCCTGGACCGAAGTGCTCGGCCTGCGCACCGCCGCGCCCGACGACAACTTCTTCGACGCGGGCGGCGACTCCCTCAGCGCCGCCCGCCTCACCGGCCTGCTCGCCGAGCGGTACGGCATCGCGCTGCCCGTGGTCGACGTCTTCCAGTACGCCACCCTGCGCGAACTCGCCGCCCGCTGCTCGGGAGACCCGTCGGCCGCCGCCGAACCCGAACGCCCGCGCCCCGCCCGGCAGGACAACCCCAGGATCGCCGTCGTCGGCATGGCAGGACGCTTCCCCGGGGCGCCGGACATCAACGCCTTCTGGCAGAACCTCAAAGACGGCACCGACTCGCTGACCGTCTTCACCCCGGACGAACTGCGGGCCAAAGGCGTGCCCGAGGAGGTCGTCACCCACCCGCAGTGGGTCGCCGCCGCCCAACTCGTCGCCGACGCCGACGCCTTCGACGCCGAGATGTGGGGCATAGGGCAGCGCGAAGCCCTCCTCATGGACCCGCAGCACCGGCTCTTCGTCGAAGTCGCCGCCACCGCCATGGAACAGGCCGGCTACGCCCGCCGCGACAATCCCTACCGGCGGCGCACCGGGGTCTTCGCCGCCTGCGGCATCGACGGCTACCTCATCCACCACCTCGACGGCGGCGGCCTCACCCGCCCACTCGACCCGGCAGGGCTCTTCCTCACCGAGATCGGCAACGAGAAGGACTACATCGCCACCCGGGTCGCCTACCTCCTCGACCTCGGCGGACCCGCCGCCACCGTCACCTCCGCGTGCAGCAGCGCACTCGTCGCCGTCGCCCAGGCCGCGCAGGCGCTCGCCTCCGGCCAGTGCGACATGGCCCTCGCGGGTGCCTCGTCCCTCAACTTCCCCAACTTCGGCTACCGGTACGAAGAAGGCCTCGTCGGCAGCCCCGACGGGCGGGTCCGGCCCTTCGACCAGGCCGCCGACGGAACGCTCTTCGGTGACGCCGTCGGGGCGGTGGTGCTCAAACGGCTGGAGGACGCCGTCGCCGACGGCGACCACGTCTGGGCCGTACTCGCCGGATACGGCGTCTCCAACGACGGCCGCAGGAAAGCGGGTTACACCGCGCCCAGCGCCCGCGCGCAGGAGCAGTGCATCTCCGACGCCATCGGCATGGCGGGGGTGGGATCCGAGCAGATCTCGTACGTCGAGTGCCATGCGACGGCCACGCATGTCGGCGACGCGATCGAGGTCAGCGGGCTGAGCTCGGCCTTCGCCCGGCACCGGGCGGAGGCCGCAGGGGCGCCCGGCGCGGGCGAGTGCGCACTCGGGAGCGTGAAGGGGAACATCGGGCACGCCAACTGTGCTGCCGGGATAACCGGCTTCATCAAGACGGTGCTGTGCCTGCACCATCGGGAGCTGGTCCCGACGGTGCACTTCGAGGCGGTCAACCCCAAGCTCGTCGACTTCATCGACGCGGACGGCTCGCCCTTCACCGTCCAGACCCGGCACGAGCCGTGGTCCGTCCCGGCCGGTCGGCTGCCGCGCCGGGCGGGGGTGAGCAGCTTCGGGATCGGCGGGACCAATGCCCACGTCGTGCTGGAGGAGTTCCCGCAACGCGACGTGGCGTCGCCCCCGACCGCGGGGGCTTCCTCGGCCCGCCCCGGACCCGCGGTGGGTGGTGGGTTGCGCGCGCCGTTCCCCGCGCCCCTTGGTGTGCCCTCTGGGGGAGAGGGTGCCCTTGCGGGGGGCGGTGCTTTTCAGGGGCGCGGGGAACTGCGCGACCAGCCACCGGCGGGGCGCGGGTCGTCACCGGCCGAAAGGGGCAGTTCGGATCGCTCCGGACCACCGGGCGCGCTGCGGCTTGTCGGCGCGTCGGCGCGGAGTGCGGGGGCCGTGGAGCGCGGGATGGGCGCGCTCAAGGCGGTGTTGGCGGGGCGGGGCGGCGAGGAGACGCGGGCGCTGGTGCGGGAGTGGCATCTGACGCGTGAGGCGCACCCGGTGCGGCAGGCGGCCGTGCTCGACACGGGGACGGGGGAGTGGTCCACCCCCCTCACCGGAAGCGGCAGCGGCGCCGGCACCGTCGCCTTCGTCTTCTCCGGGCAGGGCTCGCAGACCGCCGCGATGGCCCGCGGCCTGTACAGGGGGCGCTTCCGGCGGCACTTCGACGCCGCCTGCGCCGCCCTCGGCGGGCACCTGGGGGAGGACCCCGGTCCGCTCGTCCTGGGCGCGGACGACACCACCGTGCAGCGCCCCCTGGTCACGCAGTGCGGCCTGTTCGCCGTCGAGTACGCGCTCGCCCGCACCCTGGTGGACCTCGGGGTGCGGCCCGTCGCCGTCGCGGGGCACAGCATCGGGGAGTACGCGGCCGCCGCGATCTCGGGGCTGCTCACCCTGGACGAGGCGGCGCTGCTCGTCGCCGTACGGGCGGGCGCGACCGAGGAATTGGCGGACGCGCACGGCGGCATGCTGAGCGTCCTGGGCGACGAGGACCGGCTGGCCGCCTGGCTCGCGGGCCGCGATGGCCTGTGGACCGCGGCCCGCAACGCCCCGGGCCGCACGGTGGTCTCGGGCACCCCCGAGGCCTTGCGCGCCGCGGCAGTGGAACTGCCGCCGCTCGGCTTCGGGTGCAAGCCCGTACCCGTCTCGCACCCCTTCCACAGCCCCCTGATGGCCCCGGTCGCCGCCCGGCTCGACGCCGCCGCCGCCGACCTGCCGGTACGGACGCCGGATGTGCCGACCGCGAGCAACCTGACCGGCACGTGGGTCGACGCCCGCCACCAGCCGCAGACGTACTGGGGCGAGCACGTGACCTCGGCGGTGCGCTGGAGCGAGGACGTCGCCGCCCTGCTGAAGTGGGCGCCGGACGTGATCCTGGAGGTCGGACCCGGCGGGGTCCTGACCTCGCTCACCGCCAAGTGCCTGGACGCCGGGGCGGATTCCGCCCCGCGGACCCTCGCGTGTATGCCGTACGCGGCGGACCCGGAGCAGGACGACGAACCGGCGCTGCTGTCGGTGCTGGGCGAACTGTGGTGCCACGGCGTGGACCTGGACTTCGCCGCCCTGCACGAGGACGACCCCGTGGGCGACCCGGCGCTGCGGCTGCTGCTGCCGACGTACTCCTTCGAGCGCAGCCGCTACTGGACGAAGCCGGACGCCTCCCCGTACGCGGGGCGTGCGGAGCGCCAAGTCCCCACACCGGCACGTCCGTTGGTGCGGCACGTCGCCAAGCCGGGTGCGAGCACCCGGATGTACTGCTTCCCCTACGCGGGCGGCGACGCCGCCGCCTTCCGCTCGTGGGCGCACGCGGCGCCGCCGTGGCTGGACGTCGTGACGGTCGAACCGCCGGGCCGCGGCGGCCGGGCGGAGCTGCCCGTACCGGCCGACGACGGCGCCGACATGGCATGGCTCGACCAGGTCGCCGATGCCGTCAGGGCCGACGCGGGGCAGGCCGCGGTCGTCTTCTGCGGGTTGAGCTTCGGTGCCGGGCTGGCCCTGGACCTGCTCGGCGGGCCGCTCGCGGACTGGGCGGGCGACGGCAGGGTCGCCGCCTTCTGCGCGGTCGGCCGCGCCCCGCTGGGCCGGGGAGCAGCGGAGGAAGCGCAGGACGCCGACGCGTACCTGATGGCCCCTGACGAGGTCAGGGCGGACCCGCGGTGGCAGCGTACGGTGCTGCCGCTGCTGCACGCCGACCTCGCGTGGGACGCCCGCACCGAGGCCCGTGTCGCCGCCCGCCCCCCGGTCGGCGTCCCGCTCCAGGTGCACTGCGGCACCGCCGACCCGTCCTTCCCGCCGGACGCGGCCCCCTTGTGGGCCGCCGCCACGTCCAGCCCCGTCGTGGACGTCGAAGTCCACCCGGGCGCCCACGACTTCATGCTGCACGCCCGCGACGCGATCCTGGCCCGCGTCACCGCCTTCGTCGCCCGCCTCACCCCGCCGCCGCCCGCGCCCGCGGGCACATGGGACGGGCGGCTCCACGAGGTCACCTGGGTGCCGCTGCCCGCGGCGCAGGGCGGCGGCCGCCGGCGGGCCGTGGGCCGCTACAAGGGCGGCGACCCCCGCAGCGCCCTCGCCTTCCTGCGCCGGGAACTGACCGCGGCTGACCGGGAGGCCGTGCTCGTCTGCCCGCCGCCGCGCGGCATCGGAGCCGAGGCGTACTGCGCCGGGTGGCTGGACCTGCTCAAGGGCCTCGCCGGCGCCGAGGCCCGCGGCGGCCTGACCCTGGTGCTGCCCGCCCAGGAGAGCAGCGGCCTGGTCGCGGGGCTCACGCGGACCTTCGTGCTGGAGGAGGCGGGCGTGACGGTGCGGCGGGTGCACGTCGCCCCGTGGCCCGCGGGCGGCGTCGACGTCGAAGCGGTGCTCCGGCGGCCGGACGCGCACCCGGGGGAGCAGGACCTGCTGCTGCGCGGCGGGCACCTGCTCGCGCGGCGGCTCGCGCCCGCGGTGCTGCCGGAACTGCCGCCCGGGACGTTGGGCCAGGTCGGCGGGGGATACCTGCTGACCGGCGGGACGGGCGGGGTCGGGCGGGCCGTCACGGACTGGCTGGTCCACCACCAGGGCGTACGGCCCGGGCAGGTGACCGTCACCGGGCGCACCGCACCCGCGGGGCTGCGGGAGGGTGTGCGCTTCCTGCCGCTGGACCTCGCGGAACCCTTCGACGCGGGAGCGGTCGCCGCGGAGACCGGGCCGCTCGCCGGGGTCTTCCACCTGGCCGGCGCCCTGGACGACGGCGTCCTGCGCAATCTGGACGCGGCCCGGCTGCCCGCGGTGCTCGCGCCGAAGCTGGCGCTGCCCCGGGTGATGGACCTGGCAGCGCGGGCCGGGGCCGCCTGGGTGACCGCCTTCTCGTCCACCAGCTCCCTGCTGGGCGCGGCGGGGCAGGCCAACTACGCCGCCGCCAACGGCTGGACGGACGCCCACGCGGGACCGTTCCCGGACGGCGGACCGCAGCTCGCGGTCGTCAGCTGGGGCACCTGGGAGGGCACCGGCATGGCCGCGGGGAACGCCAGAGCCGGTGACGCGGCCCGCTCCGGCGGGGAGACGCCGCTGCCCGCGGGCACCGCACTGGCCCTGCTGGGGAAGGTCGTGTCGGGCCTGCTCGCGGGCGCCCCGCCCCGCCACCTCGCCGCCTGCGACATCGACTGGCCGGCCTCGCCCTGGGCGGGGGCGCCCCTGGTCGCGTCGCTTCCCGCGGGCCATGCCAGGCCCGCCGCCCCGGCCGGCGCCAACGCGGCCGCGGACGCGGACGCCCCGGCTGCGGACGGGCAGCCCGACGCCTTGCGCAGCTTCCTCGGCGCGTACGTCCACCGCTGGGACGAGTCGCGCCGGCTCGCCGAACTCGGCCTGGACTCCCTGGACTTCGCCCGTATGCGGGGCGACTTCGCCCGCACCTTCGGAAAGGACGTGCCCTTGTCCGCCATCGCCCGGCCCGACCAGCGACTCGGCCAGCTCTACGCCTTCCTGTCCGAGTGTTGACCTCGGCCGTACGACCTCAACCCGCGGGAGCCCGCCGATGTCCGTGACCGACGGCCCCCCGCAGACCGACCGGGGAACCGCCGCGCCCGCCGAGGTCGCAGAGCGCGACGCCGCCGACCGGCGCCTCGCCCCCGTCCTGCACGACCTCGTCGCGGGCCGCAGCCCCGGGCCGAAGGAACTGGCCGAACTGGCCGCGGCGGCCCGGGCCGACGGCGTACAGCCCGCGTTCGACCCGCACGGACCCGCGGCGGAGCCCGGCGCCCTCGCCGCGGAACGCGCCGGGCTGCTGCCCCGGGTGTGGGAGCCCTTCGCCGCCTGGTGGCGCTCGTACTTCCCCGGCAGCGACCCCGCCGGCGCCCCGCTGGCGGACCTGTGGCGGCTGTATCTGCCGCTGGCGCAGTGGATCGTCCGCGAGAAGCGCAGCCGCCGCCCCGGCGAACTCTTCGTGATCGGCTTCAACGGCAGCCCGGGCGCCGGGAAGACCGTACTGACCAGCGCGGTCGCCGCCGTCCTCGACCGGCTGCTCGACCCGGTCGCCGAGGGGCGCGCGCTGGCCCGCAGCGGCGACGACTGGTACCTGCCCAGGAGCGCCCGCGAACCGCTGCGCGCCCGCGGCTGGGACCCGGGGGTGCCCGGTGTCACCAACCGCTCGCTGCCCGGCACCCACGACATGGACTGGCTGCTGCGCAACCTGCGCGAACTGGAGCACAGCACCGCGGACAGCCGCCTGCTGCTCGGCAACTTCGACAAGAAGGCCGACGACCAGCCGGAGGCGGCATTCCCGGTGCGCGGCAAGGTCGGCGTCCTGCTGTTCGACCTGTGGTTCGCCGGCGCCGAGACCGCCGTGGACCCGCTGGCGCTGCCCGAGGGCCTGCGGCGCCGGGTCGCCGAGCACCTGCCGTCGTGGGGGCCGGTGTTCGCGCGGATGGACGCGCTGTGGGCGTACCAGTGGCCGTCGTTCGAGCAGATGGTGACCGAACGCGAGGCGCAGGAGCGGCTGGTGGAGGCCCGGCACGGCCGCCGCGGCCTGACGCCCGACGGCATCCGCGCCTTCATGGCGTACATGACCGAGCAGAGCTGGGATTGGCGCACCACCTCGCCGATCCCCCCCGACCGGGTGGTCACCTTCCGCGCATGGCGGGACTCCGGCCACCGAGTGATCGCCGTCCGCAAAGGAGCCCGAGCAGCGTGAGCCAGGCCAGGGGATCGTCGTCCCGACACCACCAGCACCACGAGCAGCAACAGCACGCGGCGGACCGGGCGTTCGCCATGTCCGACGTCGTGCGCCAATACCGCGAACTCGTCGAGGAAGAGCGCAGCGGCAGCGCCCTCGTGCACGACACCGTGGTGATCGGCGGCGGGGCCGCGGGCGCCGGGGTGCTGCGCGACCTGGCCTCGCGCGGCAACGCCAGCGCCCTGCTGGTGGACCGCGGCCCCTTCGGCGGGCAGACGTCGAGCAAGACCGGCAAGGCCATCCACCCCGGCATCCGCTACCTGCGGATGGCCTTCCACCGCATGCTGCTGGCCGCGCACCTGCGCAGGGACCCCAAGATCAAGCAGACCACCGCACAGAACCTGCGCGGCGCGTGGCTGGACCTGCAACTGGTCTGGTACGGCACGCGGGAGCGCAAGATCCTGATCGAGACGGCCGACGACACCGTCGAGGAGATCCCCAACATCGTCTTCGTGCTGCCCGACAGCCCGGAGAAGAAGTGGGCGGTCTTCTTCGGGATCTCGCTGTATGACCTGTTCACCACCCTGTGGGCGTGGTGCGGGCTGCAGGCCAGGTTCAGCCGCGTCAAGCTGTTCCGCAACGGCAAGGCCCTGCACCGCGAACTGCCCAACCTGGACGCCGAGGACGTCGTCGGCGGCATCCTCTACTGGGACGGCAAGGCCAACAACGACAAGATCCTGGTGCTCAAGGCGATCAGGGACGCCTACTACCGGCGCAGCGCCGGCCACCCCATCCGCGCCCTGAGCCATGTCGAGGTCGTGCACCACGAGTGGCACGCGGACCGGGCCGCCCCCGGCGGCGGCCACTTCACGGTGACCCTGGCCCGCCGCTTCGACCACGACGACCTGCCCGAGCAGGTCACGGTCAAGGCGCACACCCTCACCAACGCGGCAGGCCCGTGGGTGGACCAGGTGCGCAACCGCACGGCGGAGCCCGACGGCAGGCAGTCGGTGGTGTACTCGCGCGGCACCCATCTGGAGGCCACCAACCGCTTCATCCACGAGGCGCTGACCGCCGACCCGCGCCTCCAGGTCGGCCTGGTGCCGCTGAACGCCGAACGCCAGCACTACCTGCGGCCCTTCCAGCAGCACGGCCTGTGGTACGTGCAGTGCACCACCACCGACCGGGCGCACACCGACCCGGACCTGGTGGTGCCGGAGGAGGACGAGATCGAGGAGCTGCTGCACTCCTACAACGCCCTCGTCGACGACCGCTGGAAGATCGGCCGCCGGGACATCTTCAACGTCTTCTGCGGCATCCGCCCGCTGGCCTCCGGCGACGGCGGCAAGATCGCGGTGCAGGACATCTCCCGGATGTTCCGCATCACCCGCAGGGAGCACGGCGGCGGCCCGGTCTTCGACATGGTCAACGTCAAGCTCACCGAATTCCGCTGGGCGGGCCGCGAGGTGGGCGAGCTGATCGCCAAGGAGGTGCGGCGCAGGACCTCCCGGGTGCTGGGCCGCTCCACCACTCGCACGCTGCCCTTCCTGAACGTGCCCGGCGAGCACCGCTACACCCCCGGTGGCGCGGAACGCCACTGGGGCGACCGGGAGTTCGTGGCCGAGAAGGTCGCCCACCACGTCCGCCACCAGATGGCGGGCAGCTACGCGGACTACCTGCTGAACACCGGCGCGGTCAGGGACGCCGTCGTCTTCGACGGCGAGGGGCGCTGCGACATCGACCTCGCCGTGCTCGAACTCGTCCTGGACGAGATGGCCGCGCTGCTGGGCTGGGACACCGACCGGCGGCGGGCCGAGTGGGAGGGCTTCGCCGAGGTGTACGGCCGCAACATGGCGTGGGCCGACCTCGGCGAGAAGGTCCGCGGCCACAAACCGGCCGAGCCCTTCAGCGTGCCGGGCGCCGCGGCCGGCGCCACCGAATGACCCCGGGCGGGAGCACGGCACCGCCGACGTGAGCCACGTGTGCACCATCTCCAGGCGAGAGGGGTAAGGCGTGTACTTCGAGAAGGACGCGAGTCTGCACGACATCGAGGACGAGGTCGTCGCCGTCGTCGGCTACGGCATCCAGGGCAAGGCCTTCGCTGCGAACCTGCGCGACAGCGGGGTGCGCGTCGTCGTCGGCAACCGCGACGACGACTACCGCAAGGCGGCGCTCGCCGACGGCTTCGACACCCGGCCGATCGCCGAGGCCGTCGCCGCCGCGACGACGGTGCTGCTGCTCATCCCCGACGAGGCCCACCAGGAGGTGTACGGCAGCCAGATCGCCCCCGGGCTGCGCGACGGCGACCTGTTCGTGCTGGCGCACGGCTTCTCGCTGCGCTACGACCGGATCGCGCTGCCGGACGGCATCGACGTGGCGCTGCTGGCGCCGAAGATGTTCGGCAAGCCCATCAGGCAGCGCTACACCGAGGGTTCCGGGGTGCTCGCCTTCCTCGACGTGGTCGAGGACCGCACCGGGCGGGCACTGCGGCGCACCCTCGGCATCGCCAAGGCCGTGGGCTTCACGCGCTACGGGGTGCTGCCGGTGCCGCTCGCCACCGAGACCGAACTCGACCTCTTCCAGGAGCAGTTCCTGACCCCGCTGCTGCTGGATGCCTTCCGCACCGCCTTCGAGGTGCTGGTCGGGGCGGGCTGCGACCCGGTGCCCGCGCTGCTGGACATGCACGCTTCCGGTGAGATGGCCGAGATGATGGTCGAGGCGGCGACCACCGGGATCTACGAGGTCATCGAGCAGCAGGGCTCGCCCACCTGCCGCTTCGGCGTCCAGAAGTACCTGGGCACCCTGCTCGGCCCCGACGTGCGCGCCAAGGGCGAGCGCATCCTCGGCGATATCAGGAACGGGGCCTTCGTCGAGGAGCTGAGCCGCGAGGCGCAGGCCGGCTACCCGAGCCTGGCCGACTACCGGACGGCGTACGAAGCAGGCGCGATGACCCGCACCCACGACACCTACCGCGCCATCCTCGGCCACCCGTGAGGAGGGGGCAGTGACCGCACAGCAGCACTCCGCGTCCCGCGGCGGGCGCGACGACGCCGTCCACGGGCGGCTCCTGGCCGACGACACCCGGCACGTCCTGCACCCGTGGGCCGACCTGAGCACCCTGGGCAAGCAGGACCCGCTGGTCATCACCGGCGCCGAGGGCGTGGAGGTGGTCGACAGCCGCGGACGGCGCTACCTCGACGCGATCGGCGGCATGTGGTGCGTGACCGTCGGCTACGGGCGTGAGGAGATCGTCGAGGCGATGGCGGCGCAGGCGCGCGCGATGCCGTACTTCACGCCCTTCGGCGACGTCGCCAACGAGCCGGCCATCGAACTGGCCGCGCAACTGGCCGCGTTGGCGCCCGGCGACCTGAACCGGGTGCACTTCACCACCGGCGGCTCCACCGCCGTGGAGTCCGCGGTGCGGGTCGCCCACCTCTACCACGCGGCGCTCGGCCGCCCCGGCAGGCGCCATGTGCTCTCCCGCACCGACGCCTACCACGGCAGCACCTACCTTGCCGCGTCGCTGTCGGGCAAGCAGGCCGACCGGGTCCGCTTCCGGTACGAGGACACCTGGGTGCACCACCTGGAAAGCCCCGGCCACGACGCCGACGACACCTCGGTGTCCGCCGCCGAGCGCCTCGCCGGGCTGATGGCCGGGATGGAGGCGGCGATCGACCGGATCGGCGCGGAGAACATCGCCTGCTTCGTCGCGGAACCCGTGCTCGCCTCCGGCGGTGTCCTGGTGCCGCCGCCCGGCTACCACCAGGCCACCCGGGAGCTGTGCGGGCGGCACGACATCCTCTACATCAGCGACGAGGTGGTCACCGGCTTCGGGCGGCTCGGCCACTTCTTCGCCTCGCAGGACAGGTTCGGCATCGTGCCGGACATGATCACCACCGCCAAGGGCCTGACCTCCGGCTACCAGCCGCTGGGCGCCGTACTGATCTCCGACCGCATCGCGGGCACACTCGCCGAGACCGCCGACCCGGACAAACCGGTGTTCTCCAACGGGTTCACCTACTCGGGGCACCCGGTGGCCTGCGCGGCGGCCCTGGCCAACATCGAGCTGATGCGCCGCGAGGACATCTGCGGCCATGTCCGCGACGTCGGCCCGTACTTCATGGACCGGCTGCGCGAGCTGCGCAGTTCGCCGATCGTCGCCGCGGTGCGCGGCGACCACCTGATGGCCTGCGTCGAGTGCCGGGTCCCCGGCGAGAGCGGGCCGACACCGCGCAACATGGCGCTCGCCCACCGCGTCGACACCTACTGCGAGGCGGGCGGGCTGCTGGTCAGGCCCTACGAGAACCTCTGCATCATGTCGCCGCCGCTGGTCGTCGGCGCAGCGGAGATCGACCGGATCGCCGGCGTCATGGCCGACGCCCTCGCCCGGGCGGAAGCGGACCTGCGGTCCGGGACCGCCGCCGCCGGATAGTGCCGCGCGCACCCAACACACCGTGGGAGAAGACGTATGGAAGCACTCCAGGCCGTCCTGGACTGCCGTGGACTCAGCACGGCCCTGACGGTGTTACGGGTCAAGCAGGCCGCCAGCTCCGGCACGGCACCCGACGGCCCGCTGCACGTCCTGCTGGGCGAGCACTGCCGCCGCGAGGAGGTCTCGCGCGCGCTCGGCGACGTCGCCGACCGCGTACGCTACGTCGGCCCGCCCGGCGAGGAGCCCTCGGCGCTGCCGCAGAGCGACGGGCCGCAGCACCCGCCGGAGGACCCCTGGTGGAAGCGCCGCGACCTGCGCTACGACCGGGGCCGGCTGCACCTGGGCGGGGTGGACATGGACCAGCTCGCCCGCCAGGTCGGCACACCCGCGTACGTGTGCAGGGCAGGCCGGGTGCGGGAGAACATCGAGCGGATCTCCGCGGCACTGGCCGCGGCGGGCCTCGACCACCGCATCTACTACGCCATCAAGGCCAACAGGTCGCCCGCGCTGCTGTCCTACCTGCGCACCTCCGGGCTGTGCGGTGTCGACGTGTGCTCCACGGGGGAGTTGACGCACGCACTGGGCTGCGGCTTCCCACCCGGCATGATCTCCTTCACCGGCACCTCGCTGTCCCGCCACGACATCGAGGTGCTGGCCCGCTTCACCGACCTGCGGGTCAACTTCGACTCGGTGTCGGCCCTCGACCGCTTCGGCCGCTCCTGTCCCGGCCGCGACGTCGGCCTGCGCATCAACCCGGCCGTCGGCGTCGGCTACCAGGGCGACGAGCGGCTGAGCTACAGCGGCGCCGCCACCACGAAGTTCGGCATCTACCGCGAGCACCTGGCCGAGGCCAAGGCGGTCGCGGAGAAGTGGGGCCTGCGCGTCGTCCGGCTGCACCTGCACGCCGGGTGCGGCTACCTCGACGGCCAACTCGACCAGCTGGAAGCCGCGTTGGACGCCGCCGACGCCTTCACCGGCGAGCTGCCCGACCTGGCGGAGGTCAACATCGGCGGCGGCCTCGGCGTCCCGCACACCCCGACCGACGCCCCGCTGGACCTGGAGCGCTGGGCCGCGGCCGTCGCCCGGCGCTTCGCCGGCCGCGGCCTGACCGTCGCGGTCGAGCCCGGCGACTACCTGGTCAAGGACGCGGGCCTGCTGCTCACCACCGCCACCTACGTCGAACGACGCCGGGAGGTGCTCTTCGCCGGGCTCGACGCGGGCTTCAACCTCGCCGTGGAACCCGCCTTCTACGGGCTGCCCTGCGAACCGGTCCCGGTCGTGCCGCGCTGGGAGGAGGGCACCGAGACGTACACCGTCGTCGGCAACATCAACGAGGCGCTCGACCAGTGGGCGGTCGGCCACCGCATGACCCGGCTGCGCGAGGGCGACCGCGTCGCCCTGATCAACTCCGGCGGCTACGCGGCCTCGATGCGCTCCGACCACTGCCTGCGCGGCGAGGCGGGCGAGGTGCTGCTGATCGACGAGCAGCCGCCGCCGGCGCCGTAGACACCGACTGCCGCACGGGGACGACGGCGTCCCCGCCCGCACCACCCACGCCAGCACACCCCACGGCCCCGCCACCGGCCCGGCCGCGTCCCCACACGGAGGAACCCGGAATGCATCTGGTCAACGACAGGCCCGTGAGGGCACCCCTGGGGGCCGACTCCCCCGAGCCGGTGCCGAGTTACGCCTTCGACCCCGCCGACCCCTGGACGCAGGTCTTCCAGGCGGGGCTGCGCCGAGCGGGCCTGCGCGGCCGCCGGGTCTACGAGGTCGGCGTCGGCAGCGGCGCCAACGTGCTGTTCATGCTCCGCGAATGCGACGCATCACGGGTGGCGGGCAGCGACCTGGACCGCCGGCTGCCCGAGGTCGCCCACAGCCTGCTGGCCAGGACCGCACCCGAACTCGCCGACCGCTTCCGGCCCGTGCACGGCCCGGTGAACCTGCTCGACGTCCACGAGGCCGTCACCGAGGCCGCCGCGGCCGACGTCGTCGTCGCCTGTCTGCCCCAGGTGCCCGACCCCTACGACCCCCTCTACGACCGCTTCCGCACCGCCCAGCTGCGGACCGCCGCCCACCGAGGCGACCCCGGCGAGGACCACGTGGCGCACTACTACCCGTGGACCGCCTTCAACGACCAGCCCTTCAACTCGGTCGGCATGGGCCTGATCGAGGCGCTGCTGACCCGGCTCAAGACCGTCGCGCCGCAGGCCGAAGTGGTGCTCAACCTCGGCTGCCGGATCGGCAAGGCGACCCTGGTGCAGGTCCTCCGCTCCTACGGCTACCGCACCGAGGAACTCGCCTCGCGGATCGTGCGGCAGCACGCGGGCACCGACATCTCCTTCTTCGCCGCCCTGGAGAACGCCATGCGCGGCACCGGCTACGAGCACGACGTCCGCTGCGAGTTCTACGCCGACCCCCAGGGCCGCACCCGGCTGTCCGCACGGGAGGCCACGTCGCTGCTCGACGCCGACCCGTCCGCGCCGGTCTACCACGAGATCTGCGTCCTGCGCGGCCACCCGCAGGCGGCGGCGACCGGGGCGACACGGTGACCGGCCTTCCCGGTGCGCCGCGCTTCCGGCAGGCGGATCCCGGCGCCCCCTTCAGCCTGCCCATCAGGAACCGCCCCTTCCTGGCCGGCTCCGCCCACCCCAGCTTCCCCGAACGCATCGGCGACGCGGGGGAGATGATCCCGGTCCTGGAGGCCGACGTGCCCGGCGGCCTCGCCGACGGTCTGCTCGCGGGCGCGGTCCGCGAGGTCGTGGACGCGGAACTGCCACTCAGCGGCGGGGTGCTGATCCGCGGCCTGCCGCTCACCGACCGGCCCGGCTTCGAAAAGCTCGTCACCGGTCTCGGCTACGAGGCGCTCGGCTACCGCGGCGGCATCGCCGTCCGCAAGAACGACTCCGGCGTCGCCCTCAAGGCCAGCGAGGAGGACCCCAGGATCACGCTGTCACCGCACAACGAGATGGCCTACCTGCCCGACTTCCCCCGCCGGGTGTTCTTCTTCTGCGAGACCGCCGCCCCCAGCGGCGGCGAAGTCCCGGTCAACGACATCCGCGAGACCGCAGCGGCCATCCCGGACGACGTCAAAGCCGCCTTCCGCACCCGCGGGGTGCGCTACCACCGCACCCTCGCCATGTCGTCCGGCCCCGGCGCCACCGGCTGGGCCGACACCTTCGGCACCACCGACCGCGGACAACTCGCCGACCACCTCGCCGCGTCGGGCTACACCTCCGAGTGGGACGGCGACGTCCTGCGCTACCACTACCGGCGCGAGGCGTTCACCACCCATCCCGAGAGCGATGAGGAGCTGTGGTTCAACCAGGTGACCGAACTGCACTGCTCCTACTGGCGCTCCCACCCCGACTTCGCCGCCGACCTGCCCGCGTACGACTACCCGGCGACCACCACCTACGGCGACGGCACGCCCTTCGAGGACGACGAGATCTCCTTCCTGCGCGGGGTGCTGTGGCGTACCACCAAGGCGGTACGCATGCTCCCCGGCGACCTGCTGGTGCTCGACAACCAGGTCGTGCAGCACGGCCGGATGGCCTACCGGGGCACCCGCCGCCACTACGTCAGCCTCAGCCGCTGAGCCGCACTCCCACCAGCTGAGACATTCCAACCGACTTGGGAAAGGCGACCCTTGGCCACCCGCAAACCCCGAGACCGGCCCCTGCGGCCGTGGTTCTCGTCCGGGCCGTGCGCCAAACGGCCCGGCTGGGACCCCGGCGACCTCAAGGGCGCCTTCGTCGGCCGCTCCCACCGCCACCCCGACGGGCGGGCACGGCTGCGGGAGGTGATCGAGCGGTCCGCACACCTGCTGGGGCTGCCGCCCGGCTACCGCCTCGCCGTCGTGCCCGGCTCCGACACCGGCGCCATCGAGTGCGCGATGTGGAACCTGCTCGGCCCGCGCGGCGTCGACGTCTGCGCCTGGGAGAACTTCGGCCACACCTGGCTCGCCGACGTCACCGACCAACTGCGGCTGCCCGACGTGACCGTCCACCGCGCCGACTACGGCCGGCTGCCGGACCTCACCCGGGTCGACTTCACCCACGACGTCGTCTTCCCCTGGAACGGCACCACCTCCGGCGTCCGCGTCCCCGACGCCGAGTGGATCCCCCGCGACCGCACCGGGCTCACCCTGTGCGACGCGACCTCCGCCGTCTTCGGCATGGACGTCGACTTCGGCAAGCTCGACGCCGTCACCTGGTCCTGGCAGAAAGCACTCGGCGGTGAAGGCGCCCACGGCATGCTCGCCCTCTCCCCGGCCGCCGCCGACCGCATCGCCACCCACCGGCCCGAGCGCCCGCTGCCCAAGATCTTCCGCATCGCCCGCGAAGGGCGGCTGCTGGACGACGTCTTCGACGGCTTCTTCATCAACTCGCCCTCGATGCTCGCCGTCGAGGACGTGCTCGGCGCCCTCGACTGGTGCGAACAGGCAGGCGGGCTCCCCGAGATGACCGCCCGCTCCCGGCGCAACCTCGCCACCGTCGCCGCATGGGTCGCAGACCGCCCCCACGTCCGCTTCCTCGCCACCGACCCGGCGACCGTCTCCCCGACCAGCATCTGCCTCACCTTCACCTCACCCACGCTCGACGCGCTGCCACCGCAGGGGCGCCACGACTTCGTGGCGCGGCTGTGCGCCAAGGTCGAGGCGGAAGGCGCCGGTTACGACATCGCCGGGCACCGCGAGGCGCCCCCCGGCATCCGCGTCTGGGGCGGGCCGACCGTCGACACCGAGGACATCGCCCTGCTGCTGCCCTGGATCGACTGGGCCTACGCCGAGACCGAGAAGGAGTTCGCATGACCGAGCCCGGCGCGGACCCGCACACCCGCGAACTGCTCACCTTCGCGGAACGCCTCGCCGACGAGGCCCGCAAACTCCTCACGGCAGCCGCCGACGTCGGGGCGGACGCCGTCCGCCCCGACATCAAGGCCGACAACAGCTACGTCACCGCCACCGACCGGGCCATCGAGTACCGGCTGCGCGAACTCGTCGCCGACGCCTACCCGGGACACGGTGTCCTGGGCGAGGAGTTCGGGGCGCACGGCCTCGACGCGGACCATGTGTGGGTCCTCGACCCGCTCGACGGCACCGCTGCCTTCGTCGCCGGCGTGCCCGTCTACGGCACCCTCATCGGCCTTGCCCGGCACGGCAGTCCATGGCTCGGCGTCATGGACTACCCCGCCACCGCCGAACGCTGGACCGGCGTCCACGGCGCCTTCGCCCGGCGCAACGGGGCGCCCGTCCGCACGAGGCCGAGTACGGACCTGGGGTCCGCGCTCGCCACCTGTTCCAACCCCGACTTCTTCGCCGCGTCCGACGCGGATCGGCTCGCGCGGGTCCGGGAGCGGGTCCAGTACACGCTGTACGGCGCCAGCTCCTACGCCTTCGGCCTTCTTGCGGCCGGACGCACCGACCTGGCCGTCGACTGCGGCCTCAAGCCGTATGACGTCTTCGCGCCCGCGGCCGTCATCTCGGGCGCAGGCGGCCACGTGTCCGACTGGGCCGGCGCCCCGCCCTCCCTGACCCCGACGTCCACCACCTACCTCTCCACCTCCACCCCCGCCCTCCACCGGGAGGTCCTCCCCCTCCTGCGCTGACCCGCACGCACGGGTGCGCCCCCCAGGGGCGCGGGGAACTGCGCGCCCAGCCCCCACCGGCCGGTGGTCCGTCTTCGACAGAAACGGCCCCTTCGGGTCGGTGACGACCCGCGCGTGGGTGGTGGGCTGGTCGCGCAGTTCCCCGCGCCCCTGGGGTGGTGGCGGTGCGTTGCCACGGGGCGGTGGTTGGGGGTTGGTCGCGCAGTTCCCCGCGCCCCCGGGGGGCGGTGGGTGGGGGTCCCCGCGCCCCCGGGGCGGTGCCCGGGAAGGGGGCGGGGCGGAGCCCCGGGGAGGGGGTGGCGGGGGTGCGTCAGGGGCCACCGGCCTGTGAAGGCCATTTTTGCGCAACGTCTTGACGGGTCCTCAGTGAACGCTAACATTCTCGGAAGACGACGGAGTCCAGGGACCGCACGAACCGCTGAAACCCCCTGGTACCCCGGACGCCAGCGTGTTGCGAATGTGTACGCGTGGGCGTCAAAGAGACGCGGGAGAAGTCGGCGCCGCCGCAACGGCACCGATTCTCCCGTCGTGATCACCGTGGGCACCCCGCCCGCCGGGCTGGATCCGGGTCGCGCCGACCCGCCCCCCGGCACAGCGGGAAGCCCGAGAACGGCATTTTCTGCGCGATCTGTATGTGAGCGCTAACAACTGGCTGCGAGGCCTTTCCGGACGGGATGTTGGGTCATGGGTGCAGTGCGGAGTGGGCGGGTCGGACGAGCCGGGCTGGGGCGCCGCTGCGGCGCCGCGGCCGTCGTGCTCGCGGTGGTGGTCGGCGCGGCGGCGTGCAGCAAGAGCGGCGCGGGCTCGTCGTCGAACGACAATTCCGGCAGCGGTGCCGGCTCCTCGGGCGGTTCGTCGTCGAACGCGCCCGCGGTGACGATCCAGGGCGACATCACCTTCAACGACGCCAACCTCGCGAAGCTGGACGCGGCGCTGAAGCAGGCCCTCCAGGGCAAGGACCTGTCGAAGCTGGACGAGGCGATGGTCGTGAACGTCGCCGTCGACTACTGGAACGCCGGAAAGATCGGCTTCAACAAGGGCCTGAAGGACCTCGGCGTCAAGGGCACCTACCAGGCCCCGGCGAACGGCCGCCTCGACCAGCAGCTGTCGATCATCCAGACGCTGCGCGGCCAGGGGATCACGGGACTGAGCGTCTCGGCGATCGACCCGACCGCCATCAAGGCCCCGATCGCGTCGGCGAACAGCGCGGGCATCCCGGTGCTGGCGATCGACTCGCCGCTGCCGAAGGAGGACGGCGCCGCCCTCTACCTGGGCACCCCGAACTACCAGGCGGGCCAGAAGGCCGGCGAGGCGATGAAGCAGGCGCTGAACGGCAAGGGCCAGGTCGTGATCCTGGTCGGCTCGCTGACCACGTCGAACGCCGTCGAGCGCATCCAGGGCTTCGAGGACGCGTTGAAGGGCACCGACATCAAGGTCGCGCAGAAGCTCAGCGACGGCATGGACGCGGCCAAGGCCCTCACCAACGCGCAGACCGCGATCCAGACCAACCCCAACATCAACGGCCTGTACGGGGTGTACTCCTACGACGGCCCGTCCGCGGGCCAGGCCGTGCAGGCCGCGGGCAAGTCCGGCAAGGTCAAGATCATCTCGGACGACTCGGACCCGCAGACGCTGAAGTTCGTGCAGTCGGGCGTCATCCAGGCCACCGTCCTGCAGCAGCCGTACCAGCAGGGCTACACCGGCGCGTACCTGCTGGCGGCACTCAAGGTGCTCGGCAAGCAGGCCACCTTGGACCTGGTCAAGCCGTACCTGGAGTCGGACGGCAGCACGATCAGCTCGGGCGTGGGCCTGGTCACGCAGGCCAACCTCAGTGACTACCAGGCCAAGCTGACCTCGCTGGGCATCGGCTGATGGCTGAGCCGAAGAGCACGCCGGCCGGCGAACGGGCGGGCACCGCAGCCGACATCGCCGTCTCGCTCCGCGACGTGAGCAAGGTCTACGGCCCGGTGAAGGTGCTCGACATCCCGCGACTCGACCTGGCGCGCGGTCAGATCGTCGCGGTGGTGGGCGAGAACGGGGCCGGCAAGTCCACGCTGATGGGCGTGCTCTCCGGCACCGTCACCCCCACCACCGGCACTATCGAGATCGCCGGGCAGCCGTTGCAGCCCGGCCGCCCCGACCACTCCCGCGACATGGGAGTGGCCCTGGTGGCACAGGAGTTCCCGCTGGTGGGGCAGCTGAGCGTGGCGGAGAACCTGCTGCTCGGCCGCCGCCCCCAGCGGGCCGACGCCCGCCCGCTCGGCCGGGTGGTGGTCGATCGGGCGGGCACCCGGGCGGAGGCGCGGGCGCTGCTGGCCGAGGTGGGGGTCCGCGGTGTGGACGTCGACCGCCCGGTCGGCCGGTTCCCGGTGCCCGTACGGCAGATGATCGAGATCGCCAAGGCCTGGGGCCACCGCCCGGTCGTGCTGATCCTGGACGAGCCGACGTCCTCGCTCGGCCCGGTCGAGGCGGAACGTGTACTGGACCTGGCCCGTACGCATGCCGCCGCCGGGGGAGCGGTGCTCTTCATCGGGCACCGGCTCGACGAGGTGCGCTCGGTCGCGGACCGGGTGGTGGTCCTGCGCAGCGGGCGGCTGGTCGCCGACCTGACGCCCGACGAGGCCAGCGAGGAGCGGATGATCCGCGAGATGGTCGGCAGCGAGCTGGCCCGCGCCGACCTCGCACCGCCGTCGTCGGTCGAGCGCAAGGCGACGCTGAGCGTGCGCGGGCTGACCGCGGACGGCCTCGGGCCGGTCGACCTGGACGTGCACGCCGGCGAGATCGTCGGCGTGGCGGGCCTGATGGGCTCGGGCCGCAGCCGGCTGCTGCACACCGTGATGGGCGCCCAGCCGCGTACCGGCGGCCAGGTCGCCTTCGAGGGCGCGGACTTCCGTCCGCGGCACCCGGCGGACTCGGTCGCGGCCGGCATCGGCCTGGTGCCCGAGGACCGCAAGGTCCAGTCGCTGCTGCCGGCGCACTCGGTGCGCTGGAACGTCACGCTCACCACGCTGCGCCGGATCAGCCGCCGCGGTGTGCTGCGGCCCCGGCACGACAAGGAGCACGCGGCCCGCATCGTCAAGGACCTCGGGGTGCGGCTGCACAGCAACGAGCAGCCGATCAGCTCGCTGTCCGGCGGTAACCAGCAGAAGGCGGTGTTCGGCCGCTGGCTGGCGACCGAGCCCAAGCTGCTGCTGCTCGACGAGCCGACCCGCGGGGTCGACGTCGGGGCCAAGGCCGAGATCTACAGCCTGATCGACACGGCCGCGCAGGACGGCCTGGCCGTCCTGGTCGCCTCCTCCGAGCTGGAGGAGCTGCTCTGGATCTGCCACCGCATCGTGGTGATGGCCCGCGGCCGGGTCGTCGCGGACATCCCGCGGGAGCGGTTCGGCAAGGAAGTGATCATGACCGCGGCGGCCGGCACGCAGGCCGCCCCCGGCGGCGGCACGGAGGAAGCCGGCACGCCCGGCGAAGGGAAGGCTCGCGCATGAAGACCAGCACCGCCCCGGCACTCGCGGACCCGGGCGCCGCGGAGCAGCCGCGCACGTCCCTGCTCCGGCGGCTGGCCGAGACCCCGGAGGTCGGCGTCGTCGCGGCCTGCGTGGTCGTCTTCGTCTCGCTGGCGATCGACAAGTCCACCTTCGCCAGCGCCGTCAACCTGCAGGGCATGGGCTTCGACCTGGCGCAGTACGGCCTCATCGCCATCGGCGAGTCGCTGGTGATCCTCACCGGCGGCATCGACCTGTCGGTGGGCGCGCTGCTGGGAACCAGCGTGATCCTGATGTCCTGGTTCAACGTACGGGCCGGGCTGCCGCCGATCCTCGCGGTCCTGGTCACCATGGTCATCGCCGGCACGGTCGGCCTCATCCACGGGCTCGCCGTCACCCGGCTGAAGATGCCGCCCTTCGTGGTCACCCTGGTCACCTACACCGTCGCCCAGGGCGTCACGCTCGCCATCACCTCGGGCACCTCGATCACCGGCATCGGCGGCTTCTTCGGCGACGTCGGGCAGACGTACGTGGCCCAGGTCCCGCTGCCGCTGATCCTGTTCGTCATCGTGGCGCTCTGCGCCTGGTTCTTCCTGGAGCGCACCTACGCCGGCCGCCAGGTCTACGCGGTCGGCGGCAACGCGGAGGCGGCCAGGCTCGCCGGTATCCGCGGCGACCGGCGGATCGTGTCGATGTACGTGACCAGTTCGCTGCTGTCCGCCTTCGCCGGGATCATGGTGCTGGGCCGGATGGGCGTCGGCTCGGCCAGCGGCGTCGGTGTCGGGTGGGAGCTGTCGGCGATCGCCGCGGCCGTCATCGGCGGGGTGAGCCTGGTCGGCGGGCAGGGCCGCATCATCGGGATCGTGGCCGGCACGATCCTGCTCGAACTGATCAACAACGGCCTCACCACACTGCAGATCAACTCCAACTACACCAACATCGTGCTCGGTTGCGTCCTCGGCCTGGCCATCACCGCCGACCGGCTGCGCGCCAGAAGCGTCGCCAGACGCGGCTGAGCCCCGGGGCGCAGCCGCGCCCCCGCTCCACCCCGCTCCGCCCCCGCAGGTCCCGGCGCCCCTCCCACGGGCGCCGGGCCGGTCTTCGGCCTGCCCGCGTAACGCCCGCGTGCGGGCCTGCTTCTTCCCCCCACCCCCCACCCCCCACATCACAGGAGGACCCCCGTGTCCGTACCCGTGTTCGCCCATCTGCAACGGCACGTCAGAAAGTGGGCGCTGGCCTTCACCGCGGTCGCGGCCCTGATCGCCGGTGTGCTGGCCGGCACCTCGCCGGCGTCACAGGCGGCCGGCTCGCTGCCCTGCGACATCTACCAGTCCGCCGGCACCCCCTGCGTGGCCGCGCACAGCACGACCCGCGCGCTGTACAGCTCCTACAACGGCTCGCTGTACCAGGTGCGGCGGGCGAAGGACAACGCGACGCAGAACATCGGGGTGCTGAGCACCGGCGGTTACGCCGACGCCGCCGCGCAGGACTCCTTCTGCTCCGGCACCAGCTGCGTGATCACGGTCATCTACGACCAGTCGGGCCGCGGCAACAACCTCACCCAGGCCCCGGGCGGCGGTGCGGCGGGCGGCCCCGACAACCTGGCCAACGCCACCGCGGCACCGACCACGGTCGGCGGCCACAAGGCCTACGGCGTCTTCGTCGCCCCCGGCACCGGCTACCGCAACGACCACACCAGCGGTATCGCCACCGGTGACGCGGCCGAGGGCATGTACGCCATCTTCGACGGCACCCACTACAACGGCGGCTGCTGCTTCGACTACGGCAACGCGGAGACGAACAACAACGACGACGGCAACGGCACGATGGAGGCCATCTACTTCGGCAACATCAAGGTCTGGGGCTACGGCAGCGGCAACGGCCCGTGGATCATGGCCGACCTGGAGAACGGCCTGTTCTCCGGCGTCAACCAGCACTACAACGCCAACGACCCGACGATCAACTACCGCTACACCACCGCCATCATCAAGGGCGAGCCCAACCACTGGGCCATCCGCGGCGGCAACGCCCAGTCCGGTGGCCTGTCCACCTTCTACAACGGTGTACGGCCCAACGTGTCGGGCTACAACCCGATGAAGAAGCAGGGCGCGATCATCCTCGGCATCGGCGGCGACAACAGCAAGGGAGCGCAGGGCACCTTCTACGAGGGCGTCATGACCTCCGGTTACCCCTCGGACGCCACCGAGAACGCCGTCCAGGCCAACATCAACTCCGTCGGCTACGGCAACGGCTCCAGCGGCGGCACCGGCTTCCCGGCCGTCGGGTCCAAGACGTCGCTGCGCGCCACCACCTCCTGCTGCACCGGCGACTACATCAAGCACGACGACGCCGACAGCAACGTGGTGATCGCCGCGGTCAACTCGTCCAGCTCCAGCACCGACAAGGGCGACTCGACCTGGATCGTCCGCGCGGGCCTGGCCAACAGCGCCTGCGTGTCCTTCGAGTCGGCGAACTCCTCGGGCAAGTACCTGCGCCACTACAACTACAAGCTCCAACTCGCGTCCAGCGACGGCAGCACCACCTTCCAGCAGGACGCCACCTTCTGCCCGCAGAGCGGCCAGAACGGCCAGGGCTTCTCGCTCCAGTCGGTCAACTACCCCGACAAGTACCTGCGCCACTACAACTACACCGTCTACATCGCCTCGAACGGCGGCTCCAACGCCTGGGACTCCGCCACCTCCTGGGCCGACGACGTGAGCTGGGTCCCCGCGTCCCCCTGGGCGCCCTGACCCCCGGCCGCACCGTGAAGCGCCGTACCGCCGGCCCCACCGGCGGTACGGCGCTTCGCCGTTCAGCGAAGGCCGGCCCGGGTCAGGGTGTCAGGCCCGTGGAGAGGGTGTTCAGGAGGGTGCCGGAGGGGGTGTCGCCGGACATCTCCCAGATCATCGCGCCCAGCAGGTGTTTGGACTTGATGTAGGCGGCCTTCTCGGCGATCGACCAGGAGTCGTCGAAGGACCACCACTGGCCACCGTTGCCGGTGTAGCCGTAGGTCGCCACCGACTGGTCGTCGTGGTAGACGGTCAGGCCGGGCACCGAGGTGACCAGGTTGTTGTAGCCGCGGGTGCCGGCCTCCTCGGCGAATTGGCCGGGGGCCGCGCCGTTCGCCGGCTGCCAGACGCCGTGCGCTCCGCCGTCGGTGACCTGCTGCCAGCCGCGGCCGTAGAAGGGCAGGCCGATGGTCAGCTTGCGCGGGCTGATGCCGGCGTCCAGGTAGAGCTGGACGGCGCCGTCGACGCTGAAGTCGTGCGGGTAGGGGGAGGCGGGGTCGGGGTAGAGGTTGGCCTGGCTGCCGGTGCGGGCCGGCTCCCAGGAGTTGTCGCTGCCCGAGCCGTGGAAGTCGTAGCCCTGGATGTTCTCGATGTCCAGGGACTTCGAGACCTGGGGCAGGTCCCAGCCGGCGGCGATCTTGTTCGGGTCGGCCGGGGTGAAGGCGGTGAGCAGCTTGTGCTCGCCGCCCAGCGCGTCGAGCTGCCGGCGGAACTCGGCCAGCAGCGCGGTCAGGTCGGCCTTGTCGGCCGCGGCGTAGTGGTTGCCGGGGTGGCCGTCGGGCGAGCCGGGCCACTCCCAGTCGATGTCGAAGCCGTCGAAGATGCCGGCCGCGACACCGGGGCCGCCCGCGCCCTCGTAGGAGGGCAGATTGCCCTTGATGTACATGTCGATGCAGGACGACACGAACTTCTTGCGGGACGCGTCGGTGGCGGCGACGTCCGAGAAGTACTTGGAGTACGTCCAGCCCCCCAGCGACATCACGACCTTGAGCTCGGGGTACTTCGCCTTCAGCTCCTTGAGCTGGTTGAAGTTGCCGCGCAGCTTGCCCCAGCCGTCGTCGGCCTGGCCGTTGACGGACTGCGAGGCGGGGAAGGCCCGGCCGTAGTCCGCCTCGGCGTCACCGGCCCCGTCGCCCTGGTCCGGGTCCTCGGGATCGGCGGTGGTGCCCTTGGTCACGCCGTTCAGGCACGTGAGGTTGACCGGGTCGACGTTGCCGAAGGCGTAGTTGATGACGTCCAGCTTGGCCGCGGCGCCCGAGGTGTCCAGGTTCCTGACGAAGTACTGCCGGCCGTAGATGCCCCACTGCACGAAGTAACCGACCTTCGCGTAGCCGCCGTTGCCGACCGCCTCCAGGGTCGTCACCGTGACCGCGCCGCTCGCCGGCGAGGGATTGTCGGCGAGGTCGCGGGCCTTGACGGTGAAGGTGTAGGCGGTGGCGGGCGCCAGGCCCGTGAGGGTGGCCGTCCGGGTGTCGGCCGGGGTCGTCGCGACCGGTGTGGAGCCCTGGTAGATGTCGTAGGCGGCGACCCGGTTGTTGTCGGTGGCCGCGTCCCACGACAGTTGGACGGTGCTCGACGTGACCGCGCCCGCCCGCAGGTTGGGCGGGGCGGTCGGCGGGACCGTGTCGGACGCCGGGTCGAAGGTGGTCGCGGTGACCGGGGCGCTGGGCTCACCGGTGTTGCCGCGGGAGTCCTTCGCCCTGACCGTGAACTGGTAGGCCGTCGCGGGCGACAGGCCCTGGACGGTCGCCGACGTGGTCGCGCTCGATGCCACGACGGCCCCGGCGCGCAGCACGTCGTAGGAGGCCACGGGGAAGTCGCCGACGGCCGCGGCCGTCCAGCGCAGGGTCACCGTGTGGGCGGTGGCGTCCGCGACGGTGACACCGGTCGGCGCGTGCGGCGGCACCGCGGGGCTGCCGTCGCACTTGTCGCCGTTGACCAGGCAGCCCGTCGGGGTGCCCATCGGCCCCGACGCGGTGAAGGTGTAGCTGTAGGGGTACGTCGAACCGCCCGCCGGGATCGTGGAGTTGTAGTAGGCGGGGGAGGCCACGACATGCGAGCCGCTGACGGTCGAGGTGCCGTACGTCTCGCCGGTGATCGTCACGCCGGCCGGCAGGTCGAACTCCAGGGTCCAGCCGCTCACCGCGGCGGCGGTGCCGTTCTTGACGACGTAGGTGCCCGTCCAGGACGAGCCGCTGCCGGTGCTGCTGAACTCCGCGGTGACCGCGCCCGCGGCCTGCGCCGCGGGCGCGCCCAGGCCGGCGAGCCCGGCCAGTGCGAGCGCCATGGCGGCGACGCCGGCGACCGCGCCGGCCAGCCGCCTGCGGGTGCGGTCGAGGGTGCGGGGTGATCTCCGTAATCTTGGTCCGGTGGACACGGCTCTCCTCGGGGTGTGGGGGAAGCGCGAGGGCGGCTCTCCCAGGACAGCCGAGACCGGCGGCGACGGCAATGCGCCGGACGAGAATTGGACTGGACCAATTTGGGGTGGCGGGTGGCGTCGCCGCTGATGAAGTGGACTGGACCAACGGCCGGGATTTTACCCGGCCTTGACCCTACTGGGAGAAGCGCACGCCGACGCCCGTGCCCTGCGCGTCCAGTTCCAGCACCCCGCCGGCGGCGGTCACGTACACCGTGCCCGCCGTGAAGACCCGTTTCCCGGTCGCCGCGGGAAGCGCCGCGACGGCGGTGGCGTGCCCCGTGCGCGGGTCGAGCGCGACCACCTGCGGGGCGCTCGGCGACCCCGCGAGCGCGTAGACGCGGTCGCTGTCCCCGGCGGAAGTGGCCAGTGCCGTGGCCGGGTAGCTCCACAGCTTCGCCCCGGTGGCGGTGTCGAAGGCGTCGACCTCGCTGCCGGCGGCGGTCGTCGCCGGGGTGACCAGGACGCCGCCCACCAGCCTTGCCGAGTGGTCGGCGGCGCTGTCGTTGCCCGGCAGCAGCTCGGTGTTGCCCACCGCCAGCTTGCGGCTCGCGCCGGACGGCGCGACCACCCGCACGCTGTCCTCGCCCGCCTTGTGCTCGGAGACGATCAGCGGGGCGCCGGAGAAGACGTGCGCGATGTCGGTGTGGGCGTCCTGGGTCTGGCTCCACAGCGTCCTGCCGGTGGCGCCGTCGTACGCGGTGAGGGTGAAGTGGGTGCCGCTGTCGGCGCAGTAGTCGTCCACGAGGACCACTCCCGGGCCGCCCCAGGTGTAGGCGTTGCAGTAGTAGCCGCGGGACTTGAAGCCCCACACGCGGTGGCCCGTGCGGACGTCGAGGCCGCCGAGGAAGTTCTCGCCGACGACGGTGGCGACGTCGCCCTGCAGGAAGGTCTGCGCGCCCATCGCGGTCTTGTGGCCCGCGTCCACCAGCGGCACCGTCCACAGCACCGTGCCGGTCGCCGCGTCGATGCCGGCCAGCGAGGTGCAGGTGTGGCCGTCCCTGCCGAAGGCGACGGTGCCGAGGCCTGCGGCGGTCAGGGTGGGCGACATGGCGCACGGCTGCGTGCCGGCGGCCGCCGCCTTGGCCGGCAGCGCGGCCGTCCACGCGGTGCTGCCGTCGGCCAGCGAGTACGCGGTCACGCCGCCGCGGGTGCTCGCCCGCACCAGCAGCTTGTCCGTGACCCAGCTCCCGACCAGCTCGTCGTCCGCGGCGGGCGAGGCCACCTGCCACACCTGTACCAGGTGCCGCGACGCGGAGGGCGCCGCGTCCTCCCGGTGCAAGGCCACGGCGGCCCCCCCGCCGACCGCCCCTACCACGGCCAACGCGGCCAGCACCCGCCCCGGCCCCCGCTTGCGCCCGGCCCGCCGATCGGTCCGATGCTGAACCGGTACCGCCTGCGGCGGGATCGCCGAGCGCGCATCGGCCTCCTGGGAGCCGCCCCGCGGCTGCCCGGCCTGACGTGTGCTCAGCCGCTGCAATCCGGGCAGCGGCGTGTCCGCGCTCGCGGCCCCCGCCCGCCGCCCGCCGGGCAGCGGCCCGCCCGTCTGCCGCGCCTCCGGCCCCCGGCCCTCCGCCCGTGGCGCCGGGCGCCCCGGGCCGTGCTGCGGCGCATGGGTGCGCTCCGGCTGCGGGGCCTCCGCCCGCCGCGCGTCGGGCTGCCGGCCGCCGGCCTGCGGTGCCGGGTGCCTCGGGCCGTGCTGGGACGCCTGCATGTGGTCCCGCCGCGGCATGCCCGCCCGCGGCGTGTCCGCGCGTGGGGCCTCCGGCGGCGGCGCGTCCGGCTGCCGCCATTCCGGCCGGCGCGCGTCGGGCTGCGGTGCCGGGTGCTTCGGGGCGTGCTGGGGCGTGTGGGCGCGCTCCGGCTGCGGCCCGTCCGGCCGTGGGGCCTCCGGTCGCCGTGCGTCGGGCAGCGCCTCCGCGCGCGCGGCCGCCGGTCGCCGTGCGTCGGGCGGTGGCGCGTCCGGGCGTGGGGCCTCCGGGTCCCGGGCGTCCGGCCGGGGGGTTGCAGGCATGGGGCGGCGGGGGGTGAAGGCCCAGCCGGTGGGTTGTTGGGGCGCGGTCTCGCCCGGCGACGGTTCCGTCGTCATCCCCCGTACTTCCGCTCTGCTCGCACCGTGCACATGGTCTGTCGGGTCAGCTCTTACCGAAGGGGTGGCCGAAACCGTAGCGTTGGGACTCCGCGCGGAAGGCGGCCTGCGACCCGAGTGAGGTGTCGATCCGCCAGTCCATCATCTGGGTGCTGCCCGGCCAGTCCTTGCGCTGGTCGTACCAGACCAGGCCGATCACGCCGGCCTTCGCCGCGCCCTTGAAGAGGTCGCGCACCTGCTGCTCCTTGCGGCTGCTCTCGGCCACCCCGGTCTCGGTGATCAGCACCGGTTTGTCGGAGAAGCGGGAGATCTCCTTGAGCGTCGGGGTGAACAGGCTGGAGAAGGCCGCCCCGTCGATCGGGCCGTAGTAGCCGATCAGGCCGACCCAGTCGACGTACGCGTCGCCCGGGTAGTACGGGCGCAGCTTCGCCTTGGTGCCGCTGTCGACGACATGCGGGCTCCAGGTCCATATGACGTTGGTGACCTTGAGTTCGCGGAAGACGTCGTGCACGTGCTTCCAGGCGGTCACGAAGTCGGCCGCCTTGGCGTGGCCCGGCCCCCAGGAGTTCCAGGGGCCGTTCATCTCGCCGGCAAAGGAGAGCACGAGCGGCCCGTGGTAGCTCGCGACCTGCCGCGCGAGCTTGCGCACGTACGCGTCGTCGTAGCCGCCGCCGATGTCGGCGAGCGCGGTGTCGGACGGCACGAGCGAGAGCATCGGCAGCTGCCCGTGCTGCCACAGGAAGGTGTTGCCCTCGGCGTCGAAGTCGTCGCCCCACGAGTCGTAGTACTCGCGGATGTCGGGCGCCCGGCCGGCCTGCGTGCCGAAGGCCTTGACGATGTCGTACTGCCACGGCGACTTGTCGTCCACCACGCCGAGCATCCGCCCGGCCGGGTGCAGCAGCGGCGCGACGTCGAAGGGCGCGGTCGGCGTGCTGGTGGTGGCCGCCGCGTCGGACGGCCCGCCGCCGGAGCCGCCGCGGCTGCTGCAGGCGTACGCCACGAGCAGCACGACCGCGGTGAGCACGACGGCAGCCGAGCAACCGGAGCGGCGGTTTCTGGCCATGTACGGGAGTCCGTTCGGGCGGGCGGCGAGGTTCGCGACCAGGATCCTATGCCGGGCGAGGCGCCCGGACATATTTTCATCTCAATATGGTCACGTAGGCCGGGAAAATGGGGATAAGTAGGTCAACCGTTCGGACATGTGCCGCTTACCGGCGCTATTTTCGACTCCCGGAGCAGTGGCGGCACCATCCTAGGAAAGCCCGAGGCCCTCGGTGACGAGCACCCTGACGGAGGTCGAGACCTCACCGGTCTTCGTGGACCAGACGGGCAAGCGCGGCCGGCGGCTGCGCGGCCTCGGCTGGGTCTTCGGCGCCGCCTTCGTCGGCATGACGCTGGCGATGGTCTCAGGCCTGCTCGGCACCCAGTCCGACGCCCCCTCCTTCCTTGTCCCCGGCACCGCCGACACCCTGCCGCCGGGACAGTACGTCAACGCGCCCCTCCCCTCGCCGCCCGGCAAGGCCGACCGCAGCAAGGGCGTACCCCACAAGGGCGCCACGACCCCCGCCGGCACCCCCACGCCGAGCACGACCGCCACCGGCACCGCGGACCCCACGGGCACGGCCACCCCCACCGGCTCCACCCGGGCGACCGGCAAGCCGCCGGCCCACTCCACCAGCAGCCCCCCGCAGCACACAACGCCGAGCACCCCCGCCAAGTCCACGGCGGGGACCAGCACTCCGCCGCCGGTGCACTCCACCCCCACCGGGAGTGCCGCGCCCCCTCCGACGCAGAGCAGCACCACCGCGCCCCCCGCCGCGCCGGACACCTCCTCGTAGCACCGCTCCCCGCTCAGCCCGCGCTCGCGCAAGAACCAGGAAGACATGTCCCGCCACCAACGCCCACGGCAGTCAGTGCTGCGCCCGCGCAGACTCGCGGCACCGCCGCTGCGCTTCTTCCTGCCGCTGTCCGTGCTGGTCACCCTGCTGGCGCTGATGGTGCTGCGCGGCATGGCCAACAACGAGGTCTTCCACGACGAGAAGGTCGCCGTCTCGGTCGACAAGACCACCGTGCCCAAGAGCGTGCTGGAAGGCGGCCCCGTCGTGGACAGCCGCGGCGACAAGCAGGACGCCCCGGTCAGCTACACCGTCCCCGACAAGACCGTGGTGCTGACCTTCGACGACGGCCCCTCGACCGACTGGACGCCGAAGATCCTCGACGTGCTCGCCAAGGAGCACATCCAGGCGGACTTTTTCGTCACCGGCTCGATGACCACCCGCAACCCCGCGCTGATCCGGCGGATCGTCGCCGAGGGCCACGAGATCGGCGTGCACACCTACACCCACCCCGACCTCGCCCTGCACAACAACATGCGGCTCGGCTGGGAGCTGGGCGAGACGCAGCTGGCGCTGGCCGGCGTCGCGGGCATCCACAGCAGCCTCTTCCGCCCGCCCTACTCCTCCACCGCCGACGCGCTGGACGACTGGTCGTGGCCGGTGACCAAGGAGGTCGGCAAGGACGGTTACCTGGTCGCCTTCATCGACAAGGACACCGACGACTGGAAGCGCCCCGGCGTCAACGCCATCGTCAAGGCCGCGATGCCGGACCTGGCGGGCCAGGGCGAGATGATCCTGCTGCACGACGCGGGCGGCAACCGGGCGCAGACCCTGGCGGCGCTGCCGATCATCATCGACAAGCTCAAGGCCGAGGGCTACACCTTCAAGACCATCGGCCAGGCGCTCGGCGCGGGCTCCGCCAACACCAAGGTCACCGGCTCCACCCTGTGGGCGGGCAAGGCCTTCGTGTGGGCGACGACCTTCTCGGTCGGGCTGATGCCGTGGCTGGTGGTGGTGCTCGCCGTGGTCGGCGTGCTGGTCTTCGGCCGCTTCGCGCTGATGCTGGTGCTGTCGCTGATCCATGTGCGCCGCACCAGGAAGCCCGGCTTCTCCTGGGGCGCGCCGGTCACCGAGCCGGTCAGCGTGATCGTGCCGGCCTACAACGAGCAGGAGTGCATCGCCAACACCCTGCTGTCGCTGGCCGCGAGCGACCACCCGATCGAGGTGATCGTCGTGGACGACGGGTCGAGCGACGACACCGCCGCGCTGGTCGAGGAGATGGACCTGCCGATGGTCCGGCTGATCCGGCAGCCCAACAGCGGCAAGCCGGCCGCGCTCAACACCGGTGTGGCGGCGGCCTCCTACGACCTGATCGTGATGATGGACGGCGACACCGTCTTCGAACCGGCCACCGTGCGCGAGCTGGTGCAGCCCTTCGGCGACCCCAGGATCGGCGCGGTCGCCGGCAATGCCAAGGTCGGCAACCGCGACACCCTGATCGGCGCCTGGCAGCACATCGAGTACGTCATGGGCTTCAACCTCGACCGGCGGATGTACGACGTGCTGGACTGCATGCCGACCATCCCCGGCGCGGTCGGCGCCTTCCGCCGCGAGGCGCTCCACCAGGTGGGCGGCATGAGCGACGACACGCTCGCCGAGGACACCGACGTGACGATGGCCCTGCACCGGGCCGGCTGGAAGATCGTCTACGCCGAGAACGCCCGCGCCTGGACCGAGGCGCCCGGCAGCATGAGCCAGTTGTGGTCGCAGCGCTACCGCTGGAGCTACGGCACCATGCAGGCGATGTGGAAGCACCGCCACGCGTTCTTCGAGCGCGGCCCCGGCGGGCGCTTCGGGCGCATCGGGCTGCCGTTCGTGGCGCTCTTCATGGTCTTCACGCCGCTGCTGGCGCCGGCCATCGACATCGCCATGGTCTACGGCGTCTTCTTCGTCGACCCCTACAAGAGCCTGCTGGCCTGGTTCGCGGTGCTCGCCCTGCAGGGCTTCTGCGCCTGGTGGTCCTTCCGGCTCGACCGCGAGAAGGCCTGGTACCTGATCACGCTGCCGGTGCAGCAGGTGGTCTACCGGGTGCTGATGTACATGGTCCTGCTGCAGTCCTGGATCACCGCGCTCACCGGCGGCCGGCTGCGCTGGCAGAAGCTGCGGCGCACCGGCGAGGTCGGGCTGGACGTCACCACGACGGAGGCGGTGCAGTCATGACCAGCACGGCAGAGCACGAGGGGTACGCGTCGGGCACCGACCCGACGGCGACCCTGAAGCTGCGCACCATCACCGTCCCCGAGCCCTTCGTGCACCCCCCGGAGGAGGCCGAGCCCGCCCCGGTCGTCCGGCGGGGCGTCCGCGACCGCTACCTCGACCTGCTGCGGGCGCTCGCCCTGGTCCGCGTGGTGATCTACCACAACTTCGGCTGGACCTGGCTGCCGCTGCTCTTCCCGTCCATGGGCGTGATGTTCGCGCTGGCGGGCTCGCTGATGGCCCGCTCGCTCAACCGCCCCGCGTGGAGCGTCATCAGGGGCCGTATGCGCCGCCTGCTGCCGCCGATGTGGATGTTCGGCGCGGTCGTGCTGACCGCGATGATCGCCGACGGCTGGGGTCCGCACGCCGAGGGCCACCCCAACTGGTGGTGGGGCAAACTCGCCTTCTGGGTGCTGCCGCTGAGCACCCCGCCCTTCGCCGACACCGTCCACGGCTTCAGCGGGCACCTGCCGACCAGCTGGGCCGAGCAGTGCGTCGTCCCGCTGTGGTACCTGCGCGCCTACCTCTGGTACGTGCTGCTGTCGCCGCTGATGCTCAAGGCCATACGCCGGCTGCCGTGGGTCACGCTCGCGGTGCCGCTGGTGCTCTCCGCGGTGCTCAACTCCGGCCTCGTCGACCAGTCGGGCCGGATCATGGAGACCGCCACCGACTTCACCACCTTCGGCTCATGCTGGCTGCTGGGCATGGCCCACCAGGAGGGCCTGCTGCGCCGCATACCCCAGTACGTCGTGCCGTCGCTGGCGCCGCTGGTGCTCGCGGCCGGCTTCTGGTGGCTCCAGCAGGCGCCGGTCGACGACCCCAGGGTCGGCCCCGACCTGGAGGCGGTGCCGCTGGCCCAGGCCATCTGGTCCTTCGGCTGCGTCATGCTGCTGCTGCACCTGAGCCCGTCGTGGGAGCGCTGGCCCAAACCGCTGGAGCGGTTCAACGGGGTCATCACGCTGCTCAACTCCCGTGCGGTCACCGTCTACCTGTGGCACTGCGTCGCCCTGGTGCTGACCGAGCCGCTGATCAACCCGCTGTGGGACAACCCCTTCATCTACGCGCACTTCCGCGGTGTGCTGACCAGCCAGTGGCTGCCGCTCTTCGTGGCGGTCCCGCTGATCGCGGTGGCGCTGCTGCTCTTCGGCTGGGTCGAGGACACCGCCGCCAAACGCAGCCCGCGCCTGTTCCCGTACCCGCGCAGGTCGAAGGGCCGCCGCCGGGCGTAGCGGCGGCGCGCCGCCGTCGCCCTCGGGGTGCTCGCCGTCCCCGCGGTGCTCGGCGTCAGGAGGCGTACCAGACCTGTGCGGGCTGCCTGCTGTCGCACGTGCGGCTCGCGACGCTCTTCCCCGACGCCGTCAGGCACTGCCCCGTCGAGACGTTCTGGTAGGTGCCGCCCGCCGCCGTCGACGTACCGATACGCCACTGCTGGCCCGCGGAGCCGTCGCAGGCGCCGAGGGTGGTGGAGCCGCCGAGGGCGCCGCCGGTCAGGCAGGACCCGGCTTTCTGGCTGACCAGCAGGAAGGTTCCGCCGGGGGCGGCCTGGAAGGTCCAGGAGTAGCTGACGGAGACCGCCAGTCCCGGCGGCGCCCCGCACGTGCCGACCGTCGGGGTGTGGCTGCCGACGAAGGAGGTGTCGGCCAGGCAGCGCGCGTCGGCGGAGCTGCGCAACTGCCCCTGCCCGGTGGGCGGCCCGGCCGTGGCAGGGGGCGTCGCGGCCCCGCCGCCGGTGCCGGCCGTGGCGGGCGCCGTGCTCGCGGGCGTACCGCCGTCCGATGCCGGGTTCTTCGTAGCGTCGCCCGCCCGGTTCGCGGGGGTGCGGGCCGCAGGGGGCGCGGGGGAGGAGGGGAGGGACGCGGAGGGCGCCGGTGACGTACGGGACGGGCCGTGCGGGGCGGGCGCCGACGGGTCGGCGGACGCGGAGACCGACGTGCCGTGCGGGGCGGAACTGTCGGCGCTGCCGCTGCCCGGCGCCAGCAGCAGCGGCAGGGCCGCACCGCCGCCCACGATCAGCAGCGGCAGCGCGACCAGCAGCACCTTCTTGCGCCGCCCCGGCCGCCGTTCGGTCTCCGGCGCGGCCGGCGGTGGGTCCTCGGGGGCGCCGGCACCGCCCTCCGCGGGCGCCGTCGCGGCGAAGCCGGCCCGCAGCGCTATCCGGTCGCGGACGGCCGCGGGCCACAGGTCCGCCGCCTCGCCCTCGCCGTCCGGCACGTGCCCGCCGGCCAGTTCTGCCAGCTCCGCCGCCGCGGGCCGGGCCTGCGGGTCCTTGTCCAGGCAGGACGCCAGGACCCCGGCCAGGTCCGCGTCCACCGCCCGTACCGGCCCCAGCTCGGGGCCGTCGTTGACGACCCGGTGCAGCACGTCGGGGCCCGCTCCCTCACCGAAGGGCGGTGCGCCGATCGCCGCGTAGCAGAGCACCGCGGCGAGCGCGAAGACGTCCGCCGCGCCCGTCACCGGCCCTTCCCCCGCGGCCTGTTCCGGCGCCATGTACGCCGGGGTGCCCGCGGCCGCACCGGCCCTGGAGGGGCTGGCGGGGTCGGCCGCACGGGCCACGCCGAAGTCGATGAGGGCGACGCCGCCGGGGGTCAGCATCACGTTGGAGGGCTTGAGGTCGCGGTGGACCAGGTCCAGCGCGTGCACCTGCGCCAGTCCCGCGGCGGCCTCCCGCAGCAGCACCCACAGGGCGCCGACCGGCAGCGGCCCGCCGTGCGCCCTGAGCGCCTCGGCCAGCGTGAGCCCGGGTATGTACGCGGTCGCGAACCACGGCGGGCGGGCCTCGCGGTCGCTGTCCAGGAGTTCGGCGCCGACCCCCGCGGGCAGCCGGCCGAGGCTGTCCAGCTCCGCGCCGAACTGCCGCAGGAAGCCCTCGTCCTCCGCGAGCACCGGCAGCACCTGCTTGACGGCCGCGTAGCGCCCCTGCGCGGTCACCCCGAGGTAGACCCGGCCCGTCGCGCCGGAACCCAGCACTCCGACCACCGGGAACGGCCCGATCCGCCGCGGGTCGCGCTCACCGAGCGGGAGCGCGCCGCTCCCGCCGAGATCCACGTCCAGGTTCCAACCCCCGTGCATGCGCGTCAGGTTACCCACACGCACCACGAGAGGTCGACTGCTGCCCTGGCCGCCCCCGCACCAGCGCCCACAGGGGGGACGCCGTGTCGCCGTACGGGCACGCCCCGTATCGTCGGGGGTGTGGTGAGCGGATGCGCGGGCGGCGGGAGGGGCGGCCTTGTGTGCATCCTCCCGTCACATCGCGCGGCTTTCAGCTGTCATGTTCTGGCAGGCACCGGTGGGAGAATGTGACGCGATGAACGAACACGACTGGCTGGTCGAGCGTTTCGAGACCGACCGGCCCCGCTTGCGCGCCGTGGCGTACCGCATGCTCGGCTCGCTGCCAGAGGCTGACGACGCCGTCCAGGAGGCCTGGATCCGGCTCAGCCGCGCCGACGTCGACGCCGTGGAGAACCTGAGCGGCTGGCTCACCACGATCGTCGCCCGGGTGTCCCTCAACATGCTCAAGTCCCGCAGATCGCGCCGCGAGGACCTGGTCGACGCCCCCGAGAACAGCGGGGCGCACGCCTCGGAGGTGAGCGCCGATCCCGAGCAGGAGGCGGTGCTCGCCGACTCGGTCGGCCTGGCCCTGCTCGTCGTCCTCGACACGCTGACCCCCGCGGAGCGGCTCGCCTTCGTGCTGCACGACATGTTCGCCGTGCCGTACGAGGAGATCGCGCCCATCGTCGACCGCACCCCCACCGCGGCCCGCCAGCTGGCCAGCCGCGCCCGCCGCCGCGTCCAGCAGGCGGGCGCCGGCGGGCAGGCGGCCGAGGCAGCGGCCAGGGGCGCGGCCGAGGACGCCGTGGACCCCGCGCAGCAGGCGGCCGACCGGGCGGAGATCGTACGGGCCTTCCTCGCCGCCTCCCGCGAGGGCGAGTTCGAGGCCCTGCTGACGGTGCTCGACCCGGACATCGTGCTGCGCACCGACTCGTCCGCCATCAAGATGGCCGACGCGGCCGAGTGGAACACCGCGCCCGAGGTGCACGGCGCCGACGCCGTCACGCGGGCCTTCCTCAACCGCACCTGGTCCCCGGTCCCCGCCGTCATCGAGGGCGCCCCCGGCCTGGTGTGGAACTACCGCGGCCAGCCCCGGGTGGTCTTCCGCTTCACCTTCGACGGCGACCTGATCACCGCCATCGACGTCCAGGCGGACCTGACCGGCCTCGACATCGACCTCACCTGAGACGCGCGACACGCGTGTGGGGCGGCCCCCTTCGAGGGGCCGCCCCACACGCGCACCGGCGGTGCGCAGGAGCTAGTCGGTCAGGGCGTCGAAGGCCTTCAGCAGCTTCCGCTGGATATCGCTGATCTGGTAGTACGAGCCGAGCTTGTAGTATTCCTCGCTCGGCGAGAGCGTCAGACCGTAGACCAGGGTGCGCTTCTCACCCGCGTACGCGTACGGCGCATTGTTGGCGTAGGTCGAGAACAGGTCGAGGTCCGACTGCTCCGTCGAGGGCGCCAGCGTCGGGTCGGTGGAGATCACCGCGTAGCACAGCCGCTCGATCTTCGCCGACTCCCAGCTGAGCGTCGGGTAGAGCGCGAACGACCGCCGGGCGAAGGTCAGCCCCTTCTCGCCCGGCTGCACCAGGCCCGTCTCGCGGACCAGCGCCTTCACCGGTTCGGGTTCGAGGAATTCCGGCTGCAGATTGCTGAAGTACAGATTCACCTGGTTCTTCTTGTAGTCCAGCGAGATCATCTGCACTTTGTCCAGCCCGTAGCGGGCGAACAGCTCGGCGTTCTGCGCCACGCTCGGCGGCATCGACGGGATGTCCATCAGCTGCGCGACACCCGGCATGTCGTCGGTCGGGAAGAAGGCGTAGGTCTTCTTGAATCCGCTGGTGACTTCGCCGTCCACCGCGAACATCGAGACCGGCAGCGCCTTCTGCGTGTCGGCGAGCAGGTCGCCCACCGGGTGGCCGGTCTCAGGGATGAGCCCGTGCGCGAGCGCCGCGGCATACGGGTCGCCGTACCCGGCCGGCACCGAGATGCTGAAGTCCAGCTCGGTCGCGTGCCGGCCGCTGGCCATCGAGTAGACAATCACGCCGTCGGCGAGTACGTCCTGGAACGCGTTCAGAATCGGCCGGATCTTCTCGGGTGAGCAGGCGACATCGAGCAGTCCGGCCGCTTCCTCCATGGCCGAATACACGCGCTCGACTTCAGCGGCTCCGGACATTCAATCCTCCACGCATAGATCGTGACGGTCTGTCGCCCAAGCATTGGCCACCCGCCTTGGGCAGGACTGTTCTGCCGCTTGGCGCCGGCTTGGCGGCAGCTTGTGCCGCCCGCCGAGCCGGCGCCGTCTCCCCGCGGCCTTTCAGCGCGAGCCGACGACGGAGTCCTCGCTGCCGCGCTCGGACACCGCCTCGGTGACCGACCTGGCGATGTCCCGCCCGGTCAGGCCGGCCCGCTTGAGGATGTCGCCCCTGGTGTCGTGGGTGAGGAACTCCTGCGGCAGCCCGAAGGGCACCACCGGGGTGGTGACGCCCGCCTCGCGCAGCGCGCGGGCCACCGCGTCGCCGAAGCCGCCCGATATGCCGTTGTCCTCGACGGTGACCACCAGCCGCGCGTCCCGCGCCGCCGGGGCCAGCGCCGGGTCCACCGGCTTGACCCAGCGCGGGTCGAGGGCGAGCGCCCCGATGCCCTGGTCGGCCAGCCGGGAGGCCGCGTCGGCGCAGACCCCCGCCATCACGCCGGCGCCGACCAGCAGCACGTCCACCGCGGCGCCGGCCTGCGGCCTGGCCACGACGTCCATGCCGCCGAGCGTGCCGAGCCCCGGGACCTCGTCGCCTGCCGGGGCCTTGGGGAAGCGCAGCAGCGTCGGCCCGTCGTCGTCCAGCGCCTCGGCCAGCAGCTCGGCCAGCCGTGCCGCGTCCCGGGGCGCGGCGATCCGCAGGCCCGGCACCAGCTGGCTGATGGACCCGTCCCACATGCCGTTGTGGCTGGCGCCGTCGGGGCCGGTCACCCCGGCCCTGTCCAGCACGAAGGTGACCGGCAGCCGGTGCAGGGCGACGTCCATCAGCAGCTGGTCGAAGGCCCGGTTGAGGAAGGTCGAGTAGAGCGCCACCACCGGGTGCAGGCCGCCCATGGCCAGGCCCGCCGCGCTGGTCACCGCGTGCTGCTCGGCGATGCCGACGTCGAAAACCCGGTCGGGGTAGGCCTCGGCGAAGGGGGCCAGCCCGGTCGGGTGCAGCATCGCCGCGGTGATCGCGACGACGTCCTCGCGCTTGTGCCCGATCTCCAGGATCTCGTCGGCGAAGACGTGCGACCAGGTGCGGGCCGCCGCCTTGAAGGTGGTGCCGGTCAGGGGATCGGTGCCGGCCGCGACCTGGTGCAGGTGGTCCTCGTTGTTGTTCTCCGCCGGCGGGTAGCCGTGGCCCTTGCGGGTCAGCACGTGCACGATCACCGGCCCGCCGAAGCCCCGGGCGTGCGCCAGCGCCCGCTCGACGGCGGCCTGGTCGTGGCCGTCGATGGGGCCGACGTACTTCAGGCCCAGGTCCTCGAACATCACCTGCGGCTGGAGTACGTCCTTGATGCCCTTCTTGATGCCGTGCAGCGTCTCGTAGAGCGGGGCGCCGACCAGCGGGGTCCTGGGCAGCGCCGACTTGACGGTGTCGAGCACGTTCTCGTAGCGCCGGGTGGTGCGCACCTGCGCCAGGTGGGCGGCGATGGCGCCGTGGGTGGGGGCGTAGGAGCGGCCGTTGTCGTTGACGACGATGACCACGCGGTTGGTCCGGTCGGCTGCGATGTTGTTGAGCGCCTCCCACGCCATCCCGCCGGTCAGGGCGCCGTCGCCGATCACGGCGACAGCCGTGCGGTCGTGCTCGCCGCGCAGCCGGAAGGCCTTCGCGAGCCCGTCGGCGTACGACATCGAGGTCGAGGCGTGCGAGTTCTCCACGTGGTCGTGCGGGGACTCGGCCCTGCTGGGGTAGCCGGACATGCCGCCGGGCTGCCGCAGCGTGCCGAAGTCGGCCTGCCGCCCGGTCAGCAGCTTGTGCACGTAGGACTGGTGGCCGGTGTCGAAGACCAGCGGGTCGCGCGGCGAGTCGAACACCCGGTGCAGGGCGATGGTCAGCTCCACCACCCCGAGGTTGGGTCCCAGGTGCCCGCTGTTCGCGGACACCGTCGAGATCAGGCGGCTCCTGATCTCCGCGGCCAGGGACGTCAGCTCATTCGGCCCGAGATCCTTCAGATCCTGGGGACCGCGGAGCGAATCAAGGAGTGTCATACGGCAACAGTCCTGGCGATGGTGAAATACCGTCAACCCGTCGCCAGGGGCAACATATTGCCGCCGTTCCGCCGGATGACAGTTTCCTGTCACTGTACGGACCCCCGGCGGGTACGCTGCGGGGGGCGGCGGGTGCAAGCAAGGAATAAGCCATTGCACCGGTTAAGTGCCTATTTGGCGCACCGCTACGGATTGTAGCCCACCCTTGACTCTCTATCAGCGGAGGGCTAGACTCCCCGGAGCAGACTGGAATAAATCTTTAGCGCAGCGGGGGCGCGAAGTGAAATTATTTGGCGCGAGCACCAGTACTCCAGTCGTGATTGCCGCTTCCGGCGACACATCGTATCAAGATCACGCATTCCCGGTCGGAATGCGTGATTTCTGGCGTTCCCCGGCGTGTTTGTGAACGCGCTCTGAAAAGTCGTCTCATGTAGGCCGTTCGCGCACGCTACACAGAGCGTTCGGTGACCGGATACTGCCTGGCCGAGTCGCCCGGCAGCCCGCCAGGGCCGCAACCCGGTCCGGTCGGGCGCCCGGAACAGGCGGTGAGATGTTGGGAGTTCGGGATGGCGAACGAGGAAATCAAGGTGGATAGCCCTGCCATCGGCGCCGAGTTAGCCGGCGGCCGCTCCGCGCTGACCGAAGGCGGACGGCCGCCGGCCGGGAACGCCGATGCGCGGCGTATCGCCGAGCTGGAACGCGAAGTGTGGGAACTTCGGCGCACCAACGAGTTTTTGAAAGAGTATTTCGCTAAAGATCTCGATGCTGATCCATTGCCACCACCCGCACCACCCCGAGTCGTCGGCACAATCGGTGAGCGAAGTCATCCGGAAGTCGTCGCGGCTGCACCCGCGGGACCGCCGGGCGCCGCCCGCTGGACACCCGGGCAGTCACCGCAGATCCAGGACACACCGCAGCCGATGGCCGTCTTCCGGGCACTCGGCCCGATAGAGGCGGTGGTGGGCGGCCGGCTGGTCGACCCGGGAGCCCCCAAACAGCGTGCACTGCTGGCCCTGCTGGTCAGCAAGGTGGGCCAGCCGGTGGCCGTCGACATGATCGTCGAGGAGCTGTGGACCGGGAATCCGCCACCGTCGGCCATCACTTCCCTGCAGGCGTACGTGGCCAATTTACGACGGGTGCTCGAACCGGACCGCGCGCCCAGGACCCCGGCGACCGTGCTGCGGACCTACGGCCGCGGCTACCTGCTGGACAGCCGGGTGGTCGAGGTCGACGTGCACCGCTTCAGCGAGCGCGCCACCGCCGGCTGGCAGGCCCTGGACTGGGGCGAACCCCAGCAGGCGGTGCGGGAATTCGAGGCGGGTCTCGCGCTGTGGCGCGGGCAGGCCTACGCCGAGGTCGCCGACACCACGTATGTGCGGCCCGACGTGGCCCGGCTCGAGGAACTGCGGCTCTCGGTCGTCGAGGGGCGGTGCGCCGCGCTGCTCGCGGTCGGCGCCCACGAGATGGCCGTCGCGGAACTGGAGGCCTTCACCCGTGCGCACCCCTTGCGCGAGTACGGCTGCGAACTGCTGAGCCTGGCCCTGTACCGGGCGGGACGGCAGGCCGACGCCCTGGGGGTGCTGCGCACCAACCAGAAACGGCTCGCGGAGGAGCTGGGCATCGACCCGAGACCCGCACTGCAGCACCTGGAGAACGAGATACTCAACCACGCCCCCGCCCTCGACTGGCGCCCCCACCCCCGGGTGATCGCGAAGTCCGCCTGACCAAGGCCCGACCCCTCCGCCGGCCGGCTCGCGGCGGTGCGCCGCAAACGCGTACGGCCGCCAAGCCGGCCCCAAGTGGCCGACCAGTGCCGGCCAATTCCCGCGGCCGATGCTGGGTGCCCTCAGCATCGGCCGTGATACGTCGGCCCGGGCCTCGTGCCCGGGCCGTCATATGAGGGAAGGCAGAACATGGAGGCTATCGAGGTTCCGGTTCTGATCGTCGGCGGCGGCGGGTGCGGGTTGTCCGCGTCCTGCTTCCTGTCCGACCACGGAGTCGACCACCTCCTGGTGGAACGGCACACGGACACGTCGAAACTGCCGAAGGCGCACTACCTCAACCAGCGCACGATGGAGATCTTCCGGCAGCACGGCCTGTACGACGCGGCCGTCGAGAAGTCGGCGCCGCTGGAGAAGTTCGGCAGGGTCCGCTGGCAGACCACGCTCACCGGCGGCGGGCCGCTGGACACCCGGGTGATCCACGAGATGGACGCCTTCGGCGGCGGCGCACTCACCCCGGTCTACGCGGCGGCGGGACCCGTGCTGCCGATCAAGCTGCCGCAGCTGCGCCTTGAGCCGATCCTGCGCAGCCAGGCCGAGCAGCGCAACCCCGGGCGGGTGCTGTTCGGCCACGAGCTGGCCGCCTTCACCGAGGACGGCGACCACGTGGCCGCCGAGATCCGCGACATCGCGACCGGCGAGATCACCACCGTCACCGCCCGCTACGTCATCGCCGCCGACGGCGGCCGCACCCTCGGCCCGCAGCTGGGCGTCGAGATGCAGGGCGTGCCCAAGATGGTCGACGTCACCACCGCGTACTTCTCCGCCGACCTCTCGCAGTGGTGGCACGAGGGCACCATCATCACCTGGTTCCTCAACCCCTACCGCCCCGACCTGTCCAGCACCCTGCTGGAGATGGGGCCGAGCTGGGGCAAGGCCTGCGAGGAGTGGGGCCTGCACTTCATCCCCGGGGACGCCGACCGCGACGACCACGAGGCGATCTCCGCCCGTATCCGCGAGGTGCTGGGCCTGCCGGGCCTGGACCTGACGCTGCACAAGGTGTCGCACTGGAGCGTGGAAGGCGTGCTCGCCGACCGCTACCGCGACGGCCGGGTGCTGATCGTCGGCGACGCCGCGCACCGGCAGCCGCCGACCACCGGGCTCGGCCTCAACGGCGGCATCCAGGACGTGCACAACCTGGCGTGGAAGCTCGCCGCGGTCGTCTCGGGCCGCGCCGACGACAGCCTGCTGGACACCTACGAGGCCGAGCGGCGCCCGCTGGGCAAACGCAACGTCGAGTGGGGCCTTTCCACCTGGTTCCACCACCGGATGATGACCGAGGCCGCGGTGGGCCTGGGCGCGCACATCCCGCCGCACGCCCGCTCGTCGGCCTTCACCACCTACTTCGACGCCTCACCGGTCGGTGAGGTCGTCAGGGCGCGGGCCGCCGAGATCTTCGCCACCCACCGGGCCGAGTGCCAGGCGCACGACCTGGAGATCGGCTTCGGCTACGAGGACGGAGCGGTCCTTCCCGACGGTAGCGAGCCGCCCGCCCGCTCCCCGATGGGCACCGACTACCGCCCCACCACCCGCCCCGGGCACCGGCTGCCGCACGCCTGGGTCGAGCGCGACGGCGACCGGCTGTCCACGCACGACCTGGCGGGAACGGGCTTCGCGCTGATCGCGGGCCCGCAGGGCGCGGCCTGGTGCGAGGCTGCGGCGCAGGTCGCGGAGAAGTTCGCGGTCCCGATCACCACGGCACGCATCGGGGAGGGCGCCGAGTACGCCGACGCCGACGGGCGGTGGGCGCAGGTACGGGAGTTCGGCGACGCCGGCGCGGTCCTGGTACGCCCCGACAACCACGTGGCCTGGCGGTCCACGGGCGGCAGCGACACCCCCGCCGACGTCCTGAGCCAGGCGGTCGCGCACATCCTCGACCAGCGGGCCGCCGCCGCAGCAGCAGAGCGCTAGCTCCCGCCGCCCCGGCGCCCGGTGCACGCCGACATCACGGCACCGGGCGCCGGACTTCGGGTAGTCCCCGGCTGCGGTCACATCACGTCCCCGGGGCCTGTCAATACGAGCGGAGCCTGATGCTCGTTCACTGCGACTAGGAGATGAACATGTCAGCACGGAGCGCAGCCCCCGCGGCCGGACCTGGGCCGGGGGCGGCCGGGACAGCGGCCGGGGATTCCAGGCGGTGGCTGATCCTCACCGTCATCTGCACCGCCTACCTGATGATCACCCTCGACGTGACGGTGATGAACCTGGCGCTGCCGTCCGCCCAGGAGGCGCTGGACTTCTCCAACGCCGACAAGCAGTGGATCCTCACCGCCTACGCGCTCTGCTTCGGCAGCCTGCTGCTCTTCTGCGGGCGGCTCGCCGACCTCGTCGGCCGCAAGGAGACCTTCCTCATCGGCCTGAGCGGCTTCGCGATCGCCTCCGCCGTCGGCGGCGCCTCCACCAGCTTCGGCATGCTGGTCGCCGCCCGCGCCTGCCAGGGCGCCTTCGCCGCGCTGCTGGCGCCGACCGCCCTGTCGCTGCTCGCCACGACCTTCACCGACCCCAAGGAGCGCGGCAAGGCCTTCGGCGTCTTCAGCGCCGTCGCCGCCAGCGGCGGCGGCATAGGCCTGCTGATCGGCGGCGCACTGACCTCCGGCCTGTCCTGGCGCTGGTGCATGTACGTCAACCTGGTCTTCGCCGCCGTAGCGCTGGCCGGCGGGCTGATGCTGCTGGCCCGGCAGCCCAGGTCCGGCGCCAAGATGGACGTGCCCGGCGTGGTCGTGGTCTCCGGCGGCATGTTCTGCGTCGTCTACGGCTTCTCCAACGCCGCCACCCACAGCTGGCACGCGACCTCCACCTGGGCCGTCCTGGCGGCCGGCGGCGTCCTGCTGGTCACCTTCGCCTTCTGGATGTTCCGCGCACCGCAGCCGCTGCTGCCGCCCCGCGTCGTCCTGGACCGCAACCGCGGCGGCTCCTACGTGACCGCGCTGATCGTCGGCATGGGCAGCTTCGGCGTCCTGCTCTTCCTCATCTACTACATGCAGACCGACCTGGGCTACTCGGCGATCACCTCGGGTGTGGCGCTGCTGCCGATGGTCGTGGTCACCGCGGTGGCGAGCAACGTGGGCAACATCATCGTGATGCCCACGTTCGGCCCGCGGCCGCTGGTCGCAGGCGGCATGCTGATCAACGCCGGCGGCATGGCCTGGCTGACCCGTATCGGCCCCGACTCCTCGTACGCGGCGGCCCTGCTCGGCCCGACCGTCGTGATCGGCCTGGGCATGGGCCTGATCTACGCGGCGGCGCTGCGTACCGGCACCTCGGGGGTCGCACCGCAGGACGCGGGCATCGCCTCCGCCGCGATCAGCACCGGGCAGCAGCTCGGCGGCGCCATCGGCACCGCGCTGCTCAACACGATCGCGGCCAGCGCCGCCACCGACTACCTCAGCGGCCACGCGCACGGCAAGCCGAGCCCGGTGCAGATCCACCTGGCCACCATCCACGGGTACACCACCGTCTTCTGGTGGTGCACCGCCATCTTCGCCGCCGGTGCCGTCGTCTGCGGGGCGATGCTGCGCGGCGGCCCGCTGCCGGCGCCCGCGCACGGCCCCGGCGCCAAGAAGCCGGCCGTCCCGGCGGAAAAGGCCCGTTCCTGACACCTGGCTCCACCATCGAGGCGGCGGCGGGCCGCCCGGCACAGCGCCGGGCGGCCCGCCGCCGCTTTCCGCGCCGGCACCAAGCCGGCGCCAAGCAGGCGAACAGTCCGGGCCAAGCCGGCTGATCAATGCTGAGGCGCCTGGAGCAGTTGGGACAACTCGCCGGTCACCACCGTGACGGGCGGTTTCTCATGTGCGCCATGCCATCCATGCAATCAGATCACCCGAACCCGGAGGAGATGAGGCCAAGATGTGGCGTCTCAAAACGAGTCGGTTGCTGTTCGCCGGCGTGGCGGCGGCGACAGCACTCGTCGGCGTGGGTGCAGGACCCTCGGCAGGGGCGGAGGCCCACTCGGCCCACCACCCCGGCCATCTGACCAGCAACGCACCGGTCACCGTCGTGGCCAGTGGCCTGAACTCACCGCGGAGCCTGGTCTGGGGGCCGCGCGGACACCTCATCGTCTCCGAGGCCGGCGAAACCCCGCCGACCTGTGTGGGCACCGGCTTCCCGACCAAGTGCTTCGGCTTCACCGGTTCGCTCGCGGACGTCTCCTCGGGCACCCCGGTGCGGATCGTCGACGGCCTGGCGTCGAACTTCAACCAGGAGGAGGTGGTCGGCGCCAACGGCCTGACCTACTCCAACGGTCACCTGTACGTCCTGGAGACCGGTTCCGAGCAGCAGATCCCGGACACCATCCCGGCCGACCTCACCGCGCAGCTCACCAAGCAGTACGGCGGCCTGCTCAAGGTCTCCGGCACCTCGGTGCGCTCGGTCGCCAACGTCGGCTCCGTCGACTACGAGTGGACCGTCGCCCACAAGGACATGGGCAGCAGCTACCCCGAGTCCAACCCGTACGCGGTGACCAACAAGCCCGGTGGCGGCTTCTACACCGTCAACGCGGCCTCCAACACCCTGGACTCCGTGGACCGCTGGGGCAACGTCAAGGTCCTCAAGTGGATCCCGAAGACCTCGACCGGTGTGGACTCCGTCCCCTCCTGCGTCGCGGTCGGCCCGGACCAGTCGGTCTACGTCGGTGAGATCACCGGCAAGCCCAGCTCGAACACCGAGGCCAAGATCTTCAAGTACAACCCGCGCACCGGCGACCTGTCGGTGTGGCAGTCGGGCTTCAGCGCCATCAGCGGCTGCGGCTTCGGCGCCAACGGCGACTTCTACGTCACCGAGTTCGACACCACCGGCTTCCTGCCGACCGGTGACCCGATCGGCGACGTCATCCAGATCAACCACCACACCAACGAGCGCACCGTCCTGGCGTCGGGCAAGCTCTTCGCGCCCACCGGCTTCCTGGCCGGCCGCGACGGCTCGATCTACGTCGCCAGCAAGACGATGATGTGGCCCGCCTGCGACGACGCGCCGGCCTGCACCACGTCGTCGACCGTCACCGCACACGACGGAGAGATCATCAAGATCGGCTGACCCTGGCCGGTCACCTCCTGTTGCGGGCCGCGGCCGCGTGGCCCAAGGCCACGGGCCGCGGCCCGCAACGGGAACCGCACCATCCGTTCGCTGTGCCTGTGACCCGTGATCGGAGGACAAGAACGTGCGTGCTGGCATCTGGCTCATCGGCGCCCGCGGATCCGTCGCCACCACCAGCGTGGTCGGCGCCCTCGCGCTGCGCGCAGGACTGACAGACCCCGTGGGCTGCGCGACCGCCCACCCCGACATGAACAGCGCCGCACTTCCCGGCTTCGGCGACCTCCGGTTCGGCGGCCACGACGTGACCACGGGACCGCTGGCCAAGAAGGCCGAGCAGCTGGCCGCCGCCGGTGTCGTACCGGCCCGCCTGGTGCAGGCCGTCGCGTCCGAGCTGGACGAGGTCGACGCCGACCTGCGGCACGCCCCCGAGGGCGCCACCCAGGCCGAGACCGCCGCGCTCATCGCCCGCGACATCACCGACTTCCGCACCCGCCACGGACTGGACCGGGTCGTGGTGGTCAACGTCTCCTCCACCGAGGCCGCGCCCCCCGAGCACCCCGCGCACGGCAGTCTCGACGCGCTGGCCGCCGCCCTCGCCGAGCCCGGCGAGGTGCTGCCGCCCAGCTCGCTCTACGCCTACGCGGCCTTCACCGCCGGCTGCCCCTACGTGGACTTCACCCCCTCCACCGGCGCCCGGCTGCCCGCGCTGGCCGAACTCGCCGATCAGCAGGCCCTGCCGTACGGCGGGCACGACGGCAAGACCGGCGAGACGCTGCTGAAGTCGGTGCTCGCCCCGATGTTCGCCATGCGCAACCTGGCGGTACGCACCTGGTCCGGCGTCAACCTGCTCGGCGGCGGCGACGGCGCCAACCTCGTCGACCCGGGCGCCAACGCCGCCAAGTCCGTCAGCAAGCAGCGGGTGCTGCACGAGACCCTCGGCTACGCGCCGGAGGGCGACACCCGCATCGACTACGTCGCCGACATCGGCGACTTCAAGACCTCCTGGGACCTGGTCACCTTCGCCGGCTTCCTCGGCACCGGCATGTGCCTGCAGTTCACCTGGCAGGGCTGCGACTCCGCGCTCGCCGCCCCGCTCGTCCTGGACCTGGCCAGGATCACGCTGGCCGCGCACGAGGCGGGCCGCAGCGGGCCGCTGGAGCAGCTGGCGTACTTCTTCAAGGACCCGATGGGCGACGTCGACCACGCGCTGCACGCCCAGTGGGAGACGCTGCGCACCTTCGTCGGCGAGCTGAGCGCGGCCGGCGCGCCGAGCGGGCAGGCCGCCGAGGGCGGCGGCGGGCGGTGACCGGGCTGCGCGACCTCGCGGAGCTGGTCCGCGCGCCCGCAGCCCTGTCCGTACCCGGCGACGCCGTCGCAGGCGCCGCAGCCGCCGGTGTGCTGGGCACCAGGACGGCGGGGCTCGCCGCGTCCGCGGTGTGCCTGTACTGGGCGGGCATGGCCGCCAACGACTGGGCCGACCGCGAACTGGACGCCAAGGAGCGCCCCGAGCGGCCGATACCGTCCGGCCGCGTCCCCGCCGCCGCGGCCCTCGGCGTCGCCGCCGGCCTGAGCGCGGCAGGGCTCGCGCTCGCGGGCCTCGCCGGCGGCCGGCGGGCGCTCGCGGTGGCCGCACCGCTGACCGCGGCGGTGTGGGCGTACGACGTCCGCTTCAAGGGCACGGACGCGGGACCGGCCGCCATGGCCGCCTGCCGCGGCCTCGACGTCCTGCTCGGCGCGACCTCCCGCCCGGGCCGCTGGTGGCGTGCGGCCGTGCCCGCGCTGACGGTGGCCGCCCACACCTACACCGTCACCGCGCTGTCCCGCCGCGAGGTCAGCGGCGCAGGCCGCCGGCTGCCCGCGGCCACACTGGCCGCCACCGCGGGCGTCGCACTGGCCGCCTGCGAGATCCCGGCCGCCGCCCCCGTACTCCCGCAGCGGACCTGGCTGGCCCGCGGACTTGCCGGCTGGTACGCGGCCGGCTACGGGGCGCCGCAGGCCAGGGCGCTGGCCACCCCGGACGCCGCCAGTGTGCGGGCCGCGGTCGGCGCCGGGATCACCGGACTGCCCGCGCTCCAGGGCTCGCTGGTCGCCCGCTCCGGGGGAGTGCTGCCCGCCGCTGCCGTCGCCGCCTGCGCCCCGCTGGGCCGGGCACTGGCAAGGAGGATGTCACCGACATGAGCGTGCGCTTCGGCTACGGCACCAACGGCTTCGCCAACCACCGCCTGGAGGACGCCCTCACCATCATCGCCGACCTCGGCTACGAGGGTGTCGCCCTGACCCTGGACCACCAGCACCTCGACCCCTACGGCCCCGACCTGCCGCGCCGGATCGACGCCCTCGCGGCCCGGCTCGACCGGCTCGGGCTCGCCGTGGTCGTCGAGACCGGCGCCCGCTACCTGCTCGACCCCCGGCACAAGCACGCCCCGACCCTGCTGGACGACGAGCCCGCGCTGCGTCTTGACTTCCTGCGGCGGGCGGTGCGCATCGGGGCCGACCTCGGCGCCGAGGCCGTCTCCTTCTGGGCCGGGATCCGCCCCTCCGACGTGCCCGAGGCGGCGGCCTGGGACCGGCTGGTACGCGGCTGCGCCGAGATCACCGCGGCCGCGGACGCCGCCGGTGTGCTGCTGGGCTTCGAACCGGAACCCGGCATGCTCGTGCAGACCATCGACGACTGGTTCACCCTGCAGGGCCGGCTCGGCGCCCCCGACTGCTTCGGCCTGACCCTCGACATCGGGCACTGCCGCTGCATCGAGCCCTGGCCGGTGGCCGAGTGCGTGGCCAAGGCGGGCCCGCACCTGGTCAACGTGCAGATCGACGACATGCGCAGGGACGTCCACGAGCACCTGGAGTTCGGCACCGGCGAGGTCGACTTCCCCGCCGCGCTCGGCGCGCTGGCCGCCACCGGCTACGGCGGGCTCACCGCCGTGGAGCTGCCCCGGCACTCCCATGCCGCACCGGGCGTCGCCGCGTCGTCGCTGGCCTTCCTCACCGACGCACTGGCCACCGCCCGGGCCGCGGGCGCACACCGCGAAGCCAAGGAGGCCGCACGATGACCGCAGGACAGCTCGCCGACCTGCTCGACGGCCGGGTGGCCGACCCGGACTGGCTGGCCGGCGCGGTGGACCGGGTGGCGCGCGACCCCGACGCGCTCGCCGCCCTCTTCCCCGCGGCGGGCCGCCGCTGCGGCCGCGGCCCGCTGTCCGGGACCGCCCCGCGGTCCGAGACCGGCGGCACCGACCCGGCCGGCTGGACCGTGGACGACGCGGCCCGCGTCCTGCTGCTGACCGCCCTGCCGCTGAGCGGGGCCGCACTGGCCGAGCAGGTCGAGGCCGTGTACCGGTACGGCAGCGCCGACGAGAAGCGGGCGGTGCTGCGCGCGCTGCCGCTGCTGGACATCGGCGCCGGCGGCGTGGAGATCCTGCACGACGCGATCCGTACCAACGACACCCGGCTGGTCGCCGCAGCCGTCGGCCCCTACGCCCGCCACCTGGACGCGGCCATGTGGCGGCAGGCCGTGCTCAAGTGCGTCTTCATGGACATCCCGCTGACCGCGGTGGACGGGCTCGACCGCCGTGCCGACGGCGAACTGGGCCGGATGCTCGGCGACCTGGCCGACGAGCGGCGGGCCGCGGGCCGCACCATGCCCGCCGACGCCGACATCCTGCTGGCGCTCATCGGCGACCTGCCGCCCGAGGGATGACCACAGTCAAGGAACAACGCGAGGGGAAGGCAGGCTGATGCGCATCTTCGACCCGCACATCCACATGACCTCACGCACCACCGACGACTACGAGCGCATGGCGGCCGCCGGGGTGCGGGCGCTGGTCGAGCCGGCCTTCTGGCTCGGCCAGCCGCGTACCAACGCGGGCGCCTTCACCGACTACTTCGACTCGCTGATCGGCTGGGAGCCCTTCCGCGCGGCCCAGTTCGGCATCCGCCACCACTGCACCATCGGCCTGAACCCCAAGGAGGCCAACGACCCGCGCTGCCGCGAGGTGCTCGGCCTGCTGCCCCGCTACCTGGCCAAGGACGGCGTCGTCGCGGTCGGCGAACTCGGCTACGACTCCATGACGCCCGAGGAGGACGAGGTCTTCGCGGCGCAACTCGCCCTCGCCGTCGAGCACGAGCTGCCCGCCCTGGTCCACACCCCGCACCGCGACAAGCACCGCGGCACCCTGCGCACCCTGGACGTCGTCAAGGAGTCCGGCATCGACGCCGGCATGGTCGTCGTGGACCACCTCAACGAGGTGACCGTCGGCTCGGTCGCCGGCAGCGGCTGCTGGATGGGCTTCTCCATCTACCCCGGCACCAAGATGTCACCCGACCGGATGGCCGCGGTGCTGCGCGAGTACGGCCCCGAGCGGATGCTGGTCAACTCCGCCGCCGACTGGGGCCGCAGCGACCCGCTGCTGACCCTGGCCACCGGGCAGGCCATGCTGGCGGCCGGCTTCGGCGACGACGACGTCGACCGGGTGCTGTGGCGCAACCCCGTCGAGTTCTACGCCCAGTCCGGGCGGCTCGACCTGTCCGCGACCGACGGGCAGCCCGCGGCCTTCGCCGGCAACTCCATCGCCCGCGGGGGCAACTGATGCGGCTGCGGCACCGCGACGGGCAGACCGTCCACCTCGGCTACTGCACCAACGTCCACGCCGGCGAGCAGCTCGCGGAGATCGTCGGCCAGCTGGACACCTACGCGGTCACCGCCCGCCGCATGCTCGGCGGCGACCTGCTCGGCGTCGGGCTGTGGCTGGCCGCGCCCGTCGCCGCCCAGCTCGCCGCCGACCCCGGGCAGGTCGAGCAGCTGCGGCACGACCTGGAGGCGCGCGGCCTGGAAGTGGTCACCCTCAACGGCTTCCCCTACCGCTCCTTCCACGCCCCCGTCGTCAAGCACGCCGTCTACCAGCCGGACTGGCTGACCGACGCGCGCATGGACTACACCGCGGACCTGGCCCTGGTGCTCGCCGGGCTGCTCCCCGACGACGCCGCCCGCGGCTCGGTCTCCACCCTGCCGCTGGCCTGGCGCACCCCCTGGACCGCCGAGCACCGGGACGCGGGCCGCAGGCGGCTGGCCGAACTCGCCGACCGGCTCGCCGCGGTGCACGACCGCACCGGGCGCCTGGTGCGGGTCGGCTTCGAGGCCGAGCCCGGCTGCGTCATGGAGACCACCGGGCAGCTCGCCGCGGAACTGGCCGGCGCCGACACCCGCTACCTGGGGGTGTGCCTGGACCTGGCGCACCTGGCCTGCGCCTGGGAGGAGCCCGCGGCCGCGCTCGCCCGGCTGGCCGCGGTGGGCCTTCCGGTGGTCAAGGTGCAGGTGTCCGCGGCACTCCAGGCCGAGGACCCGCAGGACCCGGCCACCGCCGCGGCGCTGCGCCGCTACGCCGAGCCCCGCTTCCTGCACCAGACCCGCTCGGCGGCAGGCCCGGCCGCCGACGACCTCGCCGAGGCCCTCGACGCCGACCTGCCAGGGCCGCTGCGGGTCCACTACCACGTGCCGGTGCACGCCGCCCCGCAGCCGCCGCTGCGCTCCACCACCGGCGTGCTGCGCAGCGCGCTGGCCGAACTCGTCGGCGGCGAGCAGGCCGTGTGCGACCACCTGGAGGTGGAGACGTACACCTGGAACGTGCTCCCGCCGGGGCAGCGCCCCGAGGGACCCGACCGGCTCGCCGAGGGCATCGCCGCCGAACTCGCCTTCACCCGGGGCGAACTGCACGCCCTGGGCCTGCGCGACCAACCCGTGAGGGAGATGACCCGGTGAACCGACCACCGACCCCGCTCGTCGTCCTCGACGTCGTCGGGCTGACCCCGCGGCTGCTGCGGCACATGCCGCGGCTCGCCTCGATCGCCGACACCGGCTGGCAGTCCGGGCTCACCCCGGTGCTGCCCGCCGTCACCTGCTCGGTGCAGGCCACCCTGCTCACCGGCGCACCGCCGAGCGAGCACGGCATCGTCGGCAACGGCTGGTACTTCCGCGACCTCGGCGAAGTCCTGCTGTGGCGGCAGCACAACAAGCTCATGGGCGGCGACAAGCTGTGGGACGCGGCCCGCCGCGAGCACCCCGGCTACACCGTCGCCAACATCTGCTGGTGGTACGCGATGGGCGCCGACACCGACTGGACGGTCACCCCGCGCCCCATCTACTACGCCGACGGCCGCAAGGAACCCGACTGTTACACCGACCCGCCCGAGCTGCACGACGAACTGACCGCGGCCCTCGGCCCCTTCCCGCTGTTCACCTACTGGGGACCCACCGCGGGACTGCCCTCGTCCGCGTGGATCGCCGGCGCCGCGCAGCAGGTCATGGCCAGGCACGACCCCGACCTGACGCTGGTCTACGTCCCGCACCTGGACTACGACCTGCAGCGCTTCGGCCCCTCGGGTCCGCAGGCCGCGGCCGCCGCCGCCGAACTGGACGCGGTGCTCGCCCCGCTGCTCGACCACGCACGCGAGCGCGGCGCGACCGTCGTCGCCCTGTCCGAGTACGGCATCACGCGGGCCACCCGCCCGGTCGACGTCAACCGGCTGCTGCGCCGCGAGGGCCTGCTGCGGGTCCACACCCAGGACGGCATGGAGTACCTGGACCCGTGGACCTCACGGGCCTTCGCCGTCGCCGACCACCAGGTCGCGCACGTCTACGTCGACGACCCCGCCGACCTGCCGCTGGTCCGCAAGCTGTGCGCGGAGCTGCCCGGCGTCGCCGAGGTGCTCGGCGAGCAGGAGAAGGCGGCGTACGGCCTGGACCACGAGCGGGCCGGCGAACTGGTCCTGGTCGCCGAGGACGACGCGTGGTTCACGTACTACTACTGGCTGGACGACGCCCGCGCCCCGGACTTCGCCCGGCTGGTGGAGATCCACCGCAAACCCGGCTACGACCCCGCCGAGCTGTTCTTCGACCCGGCCGCCCCTGCCGCGGCCAAGCGCAGGGCGGGTGTGGCGCTGGCCCGCAAGAAGCTCGGCATGCGCTACCTGATGAGCGCCATCGGCCTGGACGCCGGCGCCGCCGCCGTCCGCGGCAGCCACGGACGGCTGCCCGCCGACCCGCAGGACGGCCCCGTCCTGCTGTGCTCGCAGCCGTACGGCGCCCGCGAGCGGTACCGGGCCACCGAGGTCAAGCAGCTGCTGCTCGACCTCGCCTCGCGGTAGCCGCGGGCTGCACCTCGCCTCGCGGCGGCCGCGGCCACCGCGAGGCTCCGGCGTCACACCCCGGCCGCACCGGTCAGGGTGTGACGACCACCGGCTTTCCCGTCGCGCCCTCGTCGCCCGCCTCCTCGGCCAGCCGCATGGCCTCGTCGATCAGCGTCTCCACGATCTTCGACTCGGGCACCGTCGCGACGACCTTGCCCTTGACGAAGATCTGCCCCTTGCCGTTGCCAGAGGCCACACCGAGGTCCGCGTCGCGCGCCTCGCCGGGGCCGTTGACGACGCAGCCCATCACCGCGACCCGCAGCGGCACTTCGAGCCCGTCAAGACCCGCGGTGACCTCCTCGGCCAGCTTGTAGACGTCGACCTGCGCCCGGCCGCAGGAGGGGCAGGAGACGATCTCCAGCCGGCGCTGGCGCAGGTTCAGCGACTCCAGGATCGCGATGCCGACCTTGGCCTCCTCGGCGGGCGGCGCCGACAGCGACACCCGGATGGTGTCGCCGATGCCCTCGGCCAGCAGCACCCCGAAGGCCACCGAGGACTTCACCGTGCCCTGGAAGAACGGCCCGGCCTCGGTCACCCCCAGGTGCAGCGGGTAGTCGCAGGCCGCCGCGAGCTTGCGGTAGGCCGAGACCATCACCACCGGGTCGTGGTGCTTGACGGAGATCTTGATGTCGCGGAAGCCGTGCTCCTCGAACAGCGAGCACTCCCACAGCGCCGACTCCACCAGCGCGTCGGGCGTGGCGCTGCCGTGCTTGGCCAGCAGCCGCTTGTCCAGCGAACCGGCGTTGACGCCGATCCTGATCGGCACCTGCGCGTCGGCCGCGGCCTTCGCGATCTCGGCGACCTTGTCGTCGAACTCCTTGATGTTGCCCGGGTTCACCCGGACCGCCGCGCATCCCGCGTCGATCGCCGCGAAGACGTACCGGGGCTGGAAGTGGATGTCGGCGATCACCGGGATCTGCGACTTGCGGGCGATCTGCGGCAGCGCCTCCGCGTCATCGGCGGACGGCACCGCCACCCGTACGATCTGGCAGCCGGACGCGGTCAGTTCGGCGATCTGCTGGAGCGTGGCGTTCACGTCCGCGGTCACCGTCGTGGTCATCGACTGCACGCTCACCGGCGCCCCGCCGCCCACCAGCACGGCGCGGTCGTCGTGGCCCAGCTTCAGCTGCCGGCTCACCCGGCGCGGGGCGAGGGTCGGGGGTATCTGGGGTATGCCGAGATCCACCATCTGTGATCATCCTCTCCGTTCGGTCGTGCCGGGCCGGCCACATCGGGTGCCCCGCCCCCTCTTTCCTGTGCGCCGTCAGCGGTCCCGGTAGGCCACCTGCGTGGCCATCTCGCCGAGCCGCTCCCGCCAGCCGTCCGCCAGCGGCGCCGCGTCCAGTGCCGTACGGGCGGTCGTCACCAGCTCGTCGATCCGCTTCTCGATCTCCTCGCGCACCCCGGAGGCCAGCAGCGCCGCACGCAGCGCCGCCGGGTCGAAGTCGCCTTCCGCGCCCTGCTCCAGCAGCCGTGCCACCTCGGCGTCCTCGGTGGCCGCCAGCGCCAGCAGCAGGTTCATCTTGTGCTCGCTGACGTCGAGCCCGGCGGGCTTGCCGGTCGCCGCCGAGTCGCCGAACGCGTCCAGCAGGTCGTCGCGCAGCTGGAAGGCCTCGCCGGCCGCGAGCCCGTACGCCTCGAAGGCCTTCTGCAGGTCGTCGCGCCCGGCCAGGGCCGCGCCGAGCGACAGCGGGCGCTGGATGGTGTACCGGCCGGACTTGCCCACCGCGATCCAGCGCGCCAGGTCGGCGTCCGGCACGGCCTCGGCGGCCAGCGCGATGTCCAGGTGCTGGCCGACCAGCATCTCGGTGCCCAGGTGCATCCAGATCGCCCGGGCGTGCGCGGGCAGCCCGCCGGCCAGCCGGTGGGCGTAGCCGAAGGCCAGGTCGCCGGCCAGGATCGCCACGCCTTCGCCGAAGCGGCGGGCCTCGCCGGCCCAGCCGGACTCCTCGTGGACGGCCGCGTGCCTGGCGTGCACGGTCGGCTCGCCGCGCCGGGTGGGGGAGTTGTCCAGCACGTCGTCGTGGATGAGGGCGTGCGCGTGCAGCAGTTCCAGGCCCGCGGCCGCCGCGACGACCGCGTCCACGCCCTCGGCGTCCTCCAGGGTGCCGCCCGCGGCCAGGTAGCCGGAGATGCAGAAGGTCGGGCGCAGCCGCTTGCCGCCCGCCGCGACCAGTTCCCTGACCGCCTCGACCGGCACCGCGGCGCGCGCGTCGACCGCGCCCCAGTGGGCGATCTCGGCGGACAGCAGCTCCTCGATCCTGGCGCTGACCTGCTCCAGCAGTTCCGCGGTCGCGTCGACGGCCCGCGCCGCGGGCGGCTCCAGGCCCAGCGGCGGCCGGAAGACCACCGTCTCGACCGCGGTGACCTCGGTCTCGACGTCGGCGTAGCCCAGTTCGGCGAGCCGCTGCACGACCTGCTCCACCAGGAGTTCCGGCGCGCTGGCGCCGGCGCTCAGGCCCACGGTGCCGACCCCGGCCAGCCAGTCGGGGTCCAGGTGCCCGGCGTCGGGCAGCAGATACGCCCGGGTGCCGGCGTCCTCGGCGACCTCCACCATCCGCACGGTGTTGCTGGAGTTGGCCGAGCCGACCACCAGCACCAGGTCGCTGCGGGCGGCGATCGACTTCACCGAGTTCTGCCGGTTCTGGCTGGCGTAGCAGACGTCGTCGGTGCCGGGACCGGTCAGGCGGGGGAAGCGCTCGTGCAGGATCCCGACGATCTCCTCGGTGTCGTCGAGGGAGAGCGTGGTCTGGGTGAGGTAACTGACGTCGGCGTCCGCGGGCAGGTCCAGCTGCCTGGCCTCGTCCGCGTCCTGCACGATGACCGTGCGGTCGGGCGCCTCGCCGAAGGTGCCCTCGATCTCCTCGTGGTCGGCGTGCCCGACCAGGATCAGGGTGCGCCCGTCGCGGGCGTACCTGCGCGCCTCCTGGTGGACCTTCGCCACCAGCGGGCACGTCGCGTCGATGACGGTCAGGTTGCGTTCGGCCGCGTTGCCGCGCACCTGGGGGGAGACGCCGTGCGCGGAGAAGATGCACACCGCGCCGTCCGGAACCTCGGTCTCGGAGTCGACGAAGACCGCGCCGCGCCCCTCCAGTTCGCGCACCACGTGCTCGTTGTGCACGATCTGCTTGCGTACGTAGACGGGGGCCCCGTGCAGCTCGAGCGCGCGCTCCACGATCTCAATGGCCCTGCGCACACCGGCGCAGAAGCCGCGCGGCTCTGCCAGAATGACCTTCTTGCCGCCCGATTGCCGCCTGTTGTCCAGTGTGGTAGCCATATGGAAAAGGGTGCGGAACCGCGGGGGCGAACACAAGGATCCCGGTGGGGCAGATTATTGTCACGCCGTCACAATGAGGTGCCCGCAAAGCAGCCGTGCAGCCCGGCTTCTGCGACTGTTCATCGAGTTGGCGGTGGCTTGGCGTCCTGCGGGACCGACGTTCGGGAAGCCGTGTGCCGGGAGGCCTGTGATGCCTATCGGAACGGCTGTGACCTGCGCTGACCTGATCACCCGGGCATTCTGCGCGCCCTCCCAAGTCGCCACCAAGCCGATCGCAAGTTAAATGGGCAACGATATGGCGTACTGCGTCGGGATGTTTCGGGGAAATCTCAACCCACAGAAGGCGGATGCCAGGTATGGCAACTCTGTGCAAGCCAGCGGTGAGCGTGCCGGAATACGTCATCACCATGGAAGACACCCTTGAATTCGCCAAGAAGGTGCACAAGGGAAAGCCACAGCTTCCGTTGGCGCTTCGACTGATCCAGAAGACCGGGGTCAGGAAGCGGCATATCGTCCAGCCCATCGAGAAGACCCTTCTCCACCCGGGCTTCGAGGAGCGGAACCGGATCTACGAGCTGGAGTCCAAGAAGAGGTGCCCTGAGGTCATCGAGAACGCACTGGCCAACGCCGGCCTGACGGCACAGGACATCGACGCCATCATCTACGTGTCCTGCACCGGCTTCATGATGCCGTCGCTGACCGCGTGGCTCATCAACACGATGGGCTTCCGCTACGACACCCGGCAGATCCCCATCGCGCAGCTGGGCTGCGCCGCGGGCGGCGCCGCGATCAACCGCGCCTTCGACTTCTGCGAGGCGCACCCGGACTCCAACGTCCTGATCGTCTCCTGCGAACTGTGCTCGCTGTGCTACCAGCCGGTCGACGACAACGTCGGCTCGCTGCTGTCCGACGGCCTGTTCGGCGACGCGGTCGCCGCCGCGGTCGTCCGCGGCAACGGCGGCACCGGGGTGCGCCTGGAGCGCAACGCCTCCTACCTGATCCCCAACACCGAGGACTGGATCTCCTACGCGGTCCGCTCCACCGGCTTCCACTTCCAGCTGGACCGCCGGGTGCCCGGCACCATGGAGCCGCTCGCGCCCATCCTGCGCCAGCTCGCGGCCGACCACGGCTGGAACGTCGCCAACCTGGACTTCTACATCATCCACGCCGGCGGCCCGCGCATCCTCGACGACCTGTGCAAGTACCTCAACGTCGACCGCGGCATGTTCCGGCACAGCTGGTCCACCCTCAGCGAGTACGGGAACATCGCCAGCGCCGTCGTACTCGAAGCGCTGCGCAGGCTGTTCGAGGAGGACGAGATGCTGCCCGGCGGCAGCGGGATCATCGCCGGCTTCGGCCCGGGCATCACCGCCGAGATGGCGGTGGGCAGCTGGGTCACCGACGTACCGCGCAGCCGGCAGGCGACACCGATCGCCGCTTCCGCGACCCCCCTGGTGTGACGCGCGCACTGCCCCGCGCACCGCGTTCGCGCCCGCCGCGTCCGCGCACACCGGGTTCCGAGGCGTCGTCACGCGCGCTCGGCAAGCCGCATGTTCGTCCCGACCGCAGGTCCGCCCCCGGGCCGCAGGTCTCCGCAAGCGTCGCCGGAGGTGGCCACGTTGGACCCGATCCCCTTGGTTCACGCGAGTTTGGGCAAGCAGGAACTGGCCGCTGTCGAGGAGGTGTTCGCCTCCGAGTGGACGGCAGGCCAGGGGCCGCGCGGCAAGGCCCTGGAGAAGGAGCTTGCCGAGCGCTACGGCGTCGCTGACGCCGTCACCCTCAGCAGCTGCGCCGCCGCCCTGCACCTGGCGCTGCTCGCACTGGGCGTGGGACCCGGCGACGAGGTGATCGTCGCCGACTACACCTTCCCCGCCCCCGCGCACGCCGCCCGTTACGTCGGCGCCGTCCCGGTCTTCGCCGACGCGCGCCCCGACACCGGCACGGTCGACCCGCAGGCGGTGGCCGACCTGATCGGCCCCCGCACCGTCGGGGTGATCGCCGTCGACACCGTCGGCCTGCCCGCCGACTACGCAGAACTCGAAGCACTCACCGGGCGGCACGGGCTCTTCCTCATCGAGGACGCCGCCTGCGCGGTCGGCGCCACCTACCGGGGCCGCCCGGCCGGCGCACTGGCACCGATCGGCGCGCTGTCCTTCCACGGCCGCAAAGGCATCACCAGCGGCGAGGGCGGCGCGCTGCTCGCCGCCGACCCGGCGATCGGCGCCGACGTGCGGCTGCGGTCGTCCTTCGGCATCGGCAGCATCTTCGACAAGTCGCAGACCATCGGCCTGCCGATCCCGGAGTTCACCGAGGTCGGCTACAACTACAAGCTCTCCGACATCGCCGCCGCGATCCTGCAGGTCCAGCTGGGCCGGATCGAGGAGCTGCTGGAGCGCCGCAACGCGGTCGCCGCCCGGTACGCGGAACTGCTCGGCGGCGAGGAGCTGCTGACGCTGCCGCACGTCCCGGACGACCGCACCCACGCCTGGCAGTCCTACCTCGTCGCCCTGGACCCGGGCGTGGACCGGGCCGGCGTCGCCGCGGAGCTGCGCGGCCAGGGCATCGGCTGCGGGCACGGCACCTGGGCCAGCCACACCCAGCCGGTCTACGAGGCCAAGCAGACCTGCCCGGTCTCCGCCGACCTCTTCGCCCGGCAGCTCGCCATCCCCATGCACGCGGAGCTGACCGTGGACCAGGCCGAGCGGGTCTCGCACGCCCTGCGCACCGCCCTGCGCAACCACTCGGTACGGCGGCCGTCCGCCGTACCGGCGACCTCCACCGACAGCGCAAACCAGGAAGGTGCGTCATGACCAGCAGCCAGCAGCCGACCTCCGATCGGATCATGCGGCTCATCACCGGCTACTGGGCCACCGGCATCGTCGGCGCCGCATCCAGCCACTCCGTCTTCACCCACCTCGAAGGCGGCGCCACCACCGCCGAGCAGGTCGCCGAGCGGGCGGCGATCTCGCTGCGCGGCGCGCAGGCGCTGCTGGACGGCCTGGTCAGCCTCGGCCTGGTCGAGCAGCAGGACGGCGGCTACCGCAACTCCGCCGAGGCGTCGGCCTTCCTGGTCGAGGGCAGCCCCGACTGCCTGACCGGCTTCGCCAAGCTCAAGGCCGGTCACATGGCCTCGCTCACCAACCTGCCCGAGGTCGTCAAGGTCGGCGGCCCGCTGACCGACGCCGTCGTCGAGGTCGCCGACAACCCGCACTGGGAGGAGCTGGTCCAGGCACTGGCCGCCCAGTCCGTGCCGGTGGCCCGCACCGCGGCCGACACCCTGAAGATCGCCGACGCCGGCGAGATCTCCATCCTCGACATCGGCGGCGGCTCGGGCATCTACTCGGGCACCTGGCTGGAACGCAACCCCGCGGCCCGCGCCACCCAGCTGGACTGGGCGCCGATCAACGCCATCGCCCGCCGGCTGCTCGGCGAGCGGGGCGTCGGCGACCGCGTCACCTACGTCGACGGCGACTTCCACACCACGGAACTGGGCGCCCCGGGCACGTACGACGTCGTCGTCTACTCCAACATCGCGCACCAGGAGGGGCCGGACGACAACATGGCCCTGTTCTCCCGGGTGCGCAGCGTCCTCAAGCCCGGCGGCACCCTGGTGGTCTCCGACTACGTCGTGGACGACGACCGCAGCGGTCCGCCGTACCCGCTGACCTTCGCCAACGAGATGCTGCTCAAGAGCCGGCACGGCAGCACCTGGCGGCGGGCCGACTACCACGGGTGGCTCAGCAAGACCGGCTACGACGACATCACCTTCCAGACCACGCTGTCGCCGACCACCCTGATCTTCGCCCGCTAGGGCGCGTCCGCAAAGTCGCGTCGTCCGCCCAAAGGGCGGGGCCGGCGGGGTCTGGTGCGTGCGATCGCAAGGCGGAGGGTCGTCCTCGTAGTGGGCCTACTCGGACGAGCCCGACAACGCAGCGAGCGCGCGTGCCAGGCGCCGTCGGCCAGACGGGACTTTGCGGACACGCCCTAGCGGCTGCGCGGGTGTGGGTGGGCAGTCCAGCGCATCACTGGTGGAGGCATGGGATGCCATGACCGGAGCCGCCGCAGCTCCCAGAAGTCATACGAGTACGGGTACGACGACGAGTACGACCACGGGTACGAGTACGACCCCGGGCAGCAGCCAGGGCCACTCCGGCCTCGGCGACCTGCTGCTCAACCGGATGACCACACCCGCCGGCTACATCGGCACCACCCCGACGGAGCTGATCGGCCGCTCCCGTGACCTGGAGCGGCTGGCCGCCGTGACCGCAGCCCCCGACGCGGGGCTGGTCACGGTGACCGGCCCCGCCGGGGTGGGCAAGAGCCGGCTGGTGATGGAGTTCTTCCGGCACCGCGGCGACGGCCCCGGCGGCGGCGTCGAGGTCTTCGACTTCGCCCAGGTCACCGACACCTCGGTGGCCGGCCTCATGCTGCGCCAGCTCAGGGAGCAGTGCTACGAGGGCTCGCCCGCGGTCCGGAAGGCCCTGGAACGGGTCGCGGCGGGCAAGCACACCCTGCTGTTCGACCACTACGAGGACGTCGCCGACGACCTCGCGCCGCTGCTCGCCGAGTTCCGCCGGTGCTGCCCGCAGGTGCGGATCGTCTGCGTCGGCACCGCACGTCTTGGCCTGTACGGCGAACGCGTCGTCCGGATCGGCCCGCTGGCGACCGGCGACCCGGCGCCGGCCGTGCCGGCCGCGCCGGCCGCCAACCCGGCGGTCGAGCTGTTCGTGCAGTGCGCGCGGTCCGTACGCCCCGAGTTCGCGCTGACCGCGGAGAACGCGCCCGACGTGCTGGCGCTGTGCCGGCAGGCCGGCGGGTTGCCGCTGGCCATCGAACTGGCCGCCGCCCAGATCACGCTGGCGGAACCCGACCTGATCCTGGAGCGCTTCGAGAACGACCCGGGCGACCTGCACCGGCCCGACCACCACCCGTACTCCCGGCACGCCAGCATCGCCGACATGGTGGCCTGGGTGCTGGCGAGGCTGCGCCCCGAGGAGCGCACCCAGCTGGTGCACCTCGCCGTCTTCCAGGGGCCGTTCACCATGCGGGCCGCGGTCGGTGTGCTGGACGGGCTGCACGGCGCCGCCTACCGCACCATGGAGCGGCTCATCGACAAGAGCGTCCTGATCCCGGACGAACAGCACGACGGCGAGCTGCGGTTGAGCATCCCGCACGCCCTGCGGCGGGCCGCGGCAGGGCTGCTGGCCCGGCTGCCGGTCCACACCGCGCTGCGGCGCGCGCACGCCGAGCACTTCAGGAGCGCGGCGGCCGGTGCGTGGGCCGCCGGGGGCCGTCCCGGACCAGGCCCCGAGGCCAGGGCCGACCTGCTCGCGGCCTTCGAGCACTGGCGGCAGGCGGGCGACGGCACGGCGATGGCCGCCATCGCGCACGCTCTGTACGCACAGTGCGCATCGCCCGCGCAGTCCTCCGTCGGCCTGGGCGCCGGTGCGTTTGCCGTGGAGGCGGGGCAGTGCCTGCGGCTGGCCGAGGAGGCGCTGCGGGTGCTCCCGGCCGACGACCACCGGCTGCTCGCCCGGACGTTGGAGGCCGCGGGCGACCTCGCGCTGCGGCTGGCCTCCCCGGCCGCCCGCGACCACCTCACCCGCGCCTACGCCGCCCACCGCGCGGCCCACGACGAGCAGGGCGCCCTGCGCTGCCTCACCCTGCTGGGCGAGGAGGCGTACGCGGCGGGGGAGCCGGACCGCGCGCGCCGCTGCTTCGAGGAGGCGCACGCGGCGGCACTGCCTTCTGCGCAGTCCGGGACGTCCGCGGGGTCCGCGGACAGCGTGGCGACCCGCCGCCACCTGGTCCGCCGCCTGGCGGCCGTCCTGCGCGACGCGGGCGACCTCCCGCGGGCACGCGAACTGGCCCTGGCGGGGCTGGCGGAGGAACTGGGGGAGCCGGGTGGGCCAGGGCACGGGAGCGGTGCTCTGCTCACGCGGTACGTCCTCGCCACCGTCCGCTGGCGCGAGCACGACTCGGCCCAGGCCCGCGCGCTCTTCGCCGACGCCGCGGAACAGATCGGCACCCTGTCGGAGTCGGCGCCCGAGCGGGCGGAGTGCCTGGAACTCCTCGCGGTCACCCTGAACGCCTGGCACCGGGTCACCGACTGGCCCGCGCTCACCGCGACCCTGGCACTGGCCGACCACTTGCGCCGCCGGTCCGGCCGGGCACGCCCGAAGCCGCTGCGCGACATGGTCGGCCCGGTCCTGGCCACCGCAGCGCAGGAGCTGACGGCCGAGCAGTTTGCCGGCGCCGTCGCCTCGGGTCCCGCCATGACCTGGCATGACGCCCTGCGGCTCATCCCGGCGGCGCCGCCGGCGCCGCCGCCTGCCCCGGTTCCGGCTGCGGCAGCGGTGCCCCCGCCGCCCGCGCCCTCGGCCGTGGCGACCGCCCTCACCAAGCGCGAGCTGGAGGTCGCGCTGCTGGTGGCCGAGGGCATGACCAACCGCATCATCGCCCGTGAACTCGGCATAGCCGAATGGACGGTGGTGAACCACCTCCGCAAGGTGATGCGCAAACTCGGCTGCCAGTCCCGTGTCCAGGTCACCCGCAGGCTGTCCTCGACCTGACCCCCTGTCCGGACTTTCCGGTCCACCCCCTGCCGAAGTGGACCGGAAAGTCCTTGCCTCCGACGGCCGTCCGCGGGCGCCCCGGCGTCGGCCGAACGGGTGCACCGCGACCCCAACTCGCGCGCGACCATTGACATGATCTCGCCACTCGCGTTTGACTCGACGCTCGTGCAGGCCTGGCAACGTTGTCATGACGTCACCCCCGCCTCCTGGACCACTGAGGGCGACCCGCGTGACACCGCTGCCCGGCCGAGGACGCCATCCGTCCTCCCTGGGCACCCGTGCGCACGAATCGCGGAGGCAGTCTCGATGATTCCCTTGCGTCGCCCGGACCACCCTCGCCCCGGCGGCCGTTCCCGGAAGGGCGGTGCCGCGCTGCGGCGGCTCGCCGTGCTGGGGTCGCTGCTGAGCCTGGCGGCCCTCCCGCTGCAGTCCCTCGACAGCGCGTCGGCCGCCTCGGCCCCGACCCCGGTCAAGGACCCGGCGTCCCTGGTCAACCCGCTGATCGGCACCTCGGGTGCGGTCAACACCTTCCCCGGCCCCGACATGCCGTTCGGGATGATGCAGTGGGGTCCCGACACGACCCCGCACCGCGCCCAGGGCGGCGGCTACGAGTACGACAGCACCAAGCTCTCCGGTTTCAGCCTCACCCACGTCTCCGGTCCCGGCTGCGACGTCGCGGGCGACGTACCGATCCTGCCGGTCTCCGGTGCGCTGTCCGCGCTGTCCGGCAACCTGTCGGACACCACGGCCCAGTTCGCGCACAGCGACGAGAAGACGGCCGTCGGCTCGTACACCGTCACCGACGCCTCGGGCGTCACCACCGAGCTGACCGACACCACCCGCGCAGGCCTGGGCCGCTTCACCTTCCCGGCCGGCGCCGACGGCAACCTTCTGCTCAAACTCAGCGGCGGCGCCACGCAGGTGGACGGCACCCGGGTCAAGGTCGTCAGCAGCCGCGAGGTGAGCGGCTCGGTCGACAGCGGGCACTTCTGCGGCGCGGGCAACCGCTACACGCTGCACTTCGACATCAGGTTCGACCGGCCCTTCACGGCCAGCGGCACCTGGGTCGGCAGCACCGTGAACCCGGGTGCGACGTCGATGTCGGCGGGCCGCACCGCCGCCCCCGCGACGTCCGCGCAGGGCGGCAGCGCCCTGCACGAGAAGGCGTTCACGGTGCCCGCCTCGCCCTCGCCCGTCGTGCACCCGGCCGCCGGTGCCGCGCCGTCCGCGGCGGCAGCCGCACCCGTCACGGGCGCCAACGGGATGTACCTGACCTTCGGCACCGCGTCCTCCACCGCGGTGACCGCGGCCGTCGGCATCTCCTACACCAGCGACGACAACGCCGCAGCCAACCTCTCCTCGGAGATCAGCGGCTGGAACCTCGACAAGCTGCGCAACGCCAGCCACAGCGCGTGGAATTCGGTCCTCGGCCGCATCGCCGTCGGCGGCGGCAGCCACGACCAGCAGGTGCAGTTCTACACCGCGCTCTACCACGCGCTGCTGCACCCGAACGTCTTCTCCGACGACAACGGCCAGTACATGGGCATGGACGACCAGGTCCACAAGCTGGCCAAGGGCCAGAAGGCCCAGTACGCCAACTACTCGGGCTGGGACACCTACCGCTCCCAGACCCAGCTGATGGCGGTCGTCGCCCCCAAGGAGACCGGCGACATCGTCACCTCGATGCTCAACGGCTACGACCAGACGGGCCTGCTGCCCAAGTGGGCCTCGAACAACGGCGAGAGCTACGTCATGGTCGGCGACCCCGGCACCTCGATCATCGCCGACGCCTACGCCTTCGGGGTGCGCAACTTCGACTCCGCGCACGCCCTCGACGCCATGGTGCACTCGGCGACCGTGCCCAACCAGGACCGCCCCGGCGAGGCCGTGCGCGACGCCAAGGGCTACCTGCCGCTGGACGAGAACGACTACGGCTGCTGCAACTTCTACGGCCCGGTGTCCACCCAACTCGAGTACGACAGCGCCGACTACGCGCTCGCGTCGTTCGCCAAGTCGCTCGGCAGGACCGCGGACTACCGCAGGTTCGCCACCCGCGCGCAGGACTGGATGAACGTCTTCAACCCGCAGACCGGCTACATGCAGGGCCGCAACAAGGACGGCAGCTTCGCCGGCGGCTTCACCCCCGGCACCTCCAACGGCTTCGTCGAGGGCACCTCGGCCCAGTACACCCCGATGGTCCCGTTCGACCTGAGCCAGCTGATCACCGCACGCGGCGGCCCGCAGGCGTACGCGTCGTACCTCGACAGCCTGCTCGACGACATCACGGAACCCGGCGGCACCGACGCCGACCTGTCCAACGAGCCCAGCCTGGAGATCCCCTGGGAGTACGACTACCTCGGCCAGCCGTGGAAGACGCAGGCCGCGGTGCGCACCGCACAGACCAGCCTGTACTTCAACGCGCCCGTCGGGTCCTTCGGCAACGACGACCTGGGCGCGATGAGTTCGTGGTACGTGTGGTCGTCGCTGGGGATGTACCCGGAGACCCCCGGCACCGACACCCTCGCGCTGGGCAGCCCCGCCTTCCCCGTCGCGAAGGTCACCTTCGGCAACGGCAAGCAGGTCACGATCAACGCCCCCCAGGCCGCACCCGACGCCCCCTATGTGCAGGCGCTCGACGTCAAGGGCGGGGAGTGGAACGCGGCCTGGCTGACCTTCGACCAGTTCCGCTCGGCCCAGTCCATGGACTTCGTGCTCTCCACCCGGCCGAGCACCACGTGGGCGGCAGGTCCGGACGCGGCACCGCCGTCCGACACCACCGGCGGCGAACGCGTGCTGGCCGCGACCGGTCCGACCAGCGACGGACTCGTCGTCGCCCCCGGCGGCAGCGGTGACGCCACGCTGCGGCTGACCAACCTCGGCAGCAGGCCCGCCACCGTCGACTGGGCGGCGACCGCCCCCTCGGGCGTCACGCTCGGCCCCTCCGCGGGCTCGCTGACCGTACCGGCGTCCGGCTCCGCGCAGGCGCAGGTCCCGGTCACCGCGGGCAGCACGGAGGGCGCGTACTCCGTCGACTTCGCCCTCACCGACCACACCGGCGGCACCGACCTCGGCCACGCCACCCTGCGGGTCGCCGTCGCCCAACCCGGCGCGCTGTGGCCCTACGAGTCGAACGAGGGCATCTACGCCGACGGCACCCACTTCAACGGCGGCTTCGACGACGGCGGTTGGGCGTACTCGTCCAACGCGCTCAGCGCCGCGGGCGTCACCGACGGCGGCAAGGTCACCGCCGACGGCCTCACCTACACCTGGCCGACCACCGCACCCGGCCGCCCCGACAACCTGGAGGTCGGCGGCCAGACCGTCCCGCAGCCCGCGGGCTCCTCCGGCGCCTACCTCGGCCTGCTCGGCTCCGCGACCAACGCGCCCACCGACGGCAGCGGCGTCCCCGGCGAGCTGACCGTCACCTACACCGACGGCAGCACCGCCAAGGCGACCGTCGCCTTCTCCGACTGGACGCTCAACGGCGGCGCCCGCCAGCCCCTCCCGGGCAACACCGCGGCCGTCACCACCGCCTACCGCAACACGGCGAGCGGCGGACGCGACACCGTGAAGGCCTATGTCTTCTCGGTGAAGGTCCCCCTCGACCCGGCCAAGACCGTCGCCTCCCTGACCCTCCCGGTCACCGGCTCCTCCGGCACGGTCCACCTCTTCGCCTTCGCCTACGGCTCCTGACCCCGTCCCGCCCGCGACCGCCCCTGAAGGCCCCGCCTCCAGGGGCGGTCGCGCACGACCGCGCCACGGCCGCCCTACCGCCGGCGGTACTCGCGGCGGAAGCGGGCCGGCGGCTTGCCGCAGGCGGCGGTGAAGGCCGCGTAGAAGCGGCTGACCGAGCCGAAGCCCGCGGCCTCGGCGACCGCGTCGACCGGCAGGTCCGTGGTGACCAGCAGCCGCCGCGCCTCGGCCAGCCGGCAGCGGGTCAGGTAGTCGCCGACCGTGGCGCGTACGACCGCACGGAACTGCGCCATCGCGTAGCTGGGGTGGAGCTGCGCCGCGGCCGCCACCTCGGCGACCGTCACCGGCTCGCGGAAGTGCTCCGCGACGTAGCGCACCATCGCGATGGCCTGCCGCAGCGACCGGTCGCCGCCGGTGTACTCGTGCGCGCCTTCGCCGAGTTCCGCCAGCCCCAGCCGGCGCAGCCGGGCCTCGATCTCCAGCAGCGCGATGCGGCGGCCCTCCTCCCGGCCGCATGCCAGGTCCCGCGCCCACTGGGCGAAGTTCGCCGGGTCGGTGGGCAGTGCCGCCGACGGCCCCGCGACCAGCGGCACGCCCGACAGCAGCCGGCTGACCAGCGAGTCGGGCAGGCCCCAGCCGAGGAAGGTGGCGAATGGCACGTTGACCCAGTGCACGTCGGCCGCGGTGCTGGCCACCAGCTGGTGCGGCACCGCAGCCCAGAAGGCGGCCACGCACCCCGGCCCGACGGCGACCGGCTCACCGCCGAAGAGGTACAGCAACTCGCCCTCGCCCGCGACCAGGTTCAGCTCCAGGTCGTCGTGCCGGTGCGGGGCGCGCATCAGCTCGGGCCGGCCGCTGCGGCCCGACAGGTCGGAGGGGAGCGGCTCCGCGAGCACCGGAGAATCCAAGAAGTTCTCCCTCCTATCGGTGAAGACCTGCCGGATCGTACGAACCTATCGTGGAACAGGTCCGCGGCGGCACAGGTCCGCGGGCACGTACTCCACCACCGACGTCGGGGAGCCCGCCGTGTTCACTCTCGGGATAGTCGGGGCCGGCCAGTTCGCGGGCTCCTTCGCCAAGCTCTGGCAGCACCACCCCGGCGTCGGCGACATCCGGGCCACCGACCTGCTGCCCGAGCGCGCCGCCCGGCTCGCCGCCGACACCGGCCTGGCCGGCACCCTGCCGTCGTTCGAGGCGCTGCTGGACTCCGACATCGACGCCGTCGCGATCTTCACCCAGCGCTGGACGCACGGCCCGCTGGTCGTCCAGGCGCTGCGGGCCGGCAAGCACGTCTACTCGGCGGTGCCGATGGCCGTCACGGCCGACGAGATCGCCGCGATCGTGGACGCGGTGAGGGAGACCGGCCTGACCTACATGATGGGCGAGACCGCCCACTACAACCCGGCCGCCGTCTACGCCAGGCAGCGCGCCGCCCAGGGCGCCTTCGGGCGGCTCTTCTACGCGGAGGGCGACTACGTCCACGACATGGACCTCGGCTTCTACGAGGCCTACCAGTACAGCGGCGGCGAGAACTGGAAGGCCACCGCGAGCTTCCCGCCGCTGCTCTACCCGACCCACGCGGTCGGCGGGGTCCTCGGCGCCTGGCAGACCCACGCGGTCAGCGTGTCCGCGATCGGCGTGACCGACGACCGCGGCGACGGCGTCTTCGACCGCGAGGTCAGCCAGTTCGACAACGACTTCTCCAACGCCACCGCCCTCTTCGAGGTCGCCGGCGGCGGCTCCTTCCGCACCAACGAGTTCCGCCGGGTCGGCTACCCCTCGCACATCCTGGAGTCGCGCTACCGCTTCTTCGGTACGCAGGCCAGCCTGGAGCAGGTCGCGACGGTGAGCCTGTGGCAGGACAGGACCGGCGTCCAGGACGTGACCCTGCACCTGCGCCCCGTCCCCGACGACGGCTCGGGCCAGGAGGGCGTCAGCCACGTCGCCCCCGCGCTGCGCGAGGCCTTCCTGTCCGGCTACGCCCCCGTGCACGACCGCACGCGCCTGCCGGCGGAGTTCGCCGGCGTGCCCAACGGCCACTTCGGCAGCCACCACTACCTGGCCGACGACTTCGTGACCGCGGTGACCACCGGCACCCTCCCCCCGGTCAACGCCTGGGTCGCCGCCCGCTACACCCTCCCGGGCATCGTGGCCCACCAGTCCGCCCTGAACGCCGGCCGCCGCCTCCCCATCCCGGACTTCGGCGCCGGCCCCAAGAACTAGCGGAGCGGCAGGCGGGCGGCGGCCGGTCCTCCGCCCGGCTTCACTCCGGCCCGTCGGAGGCCAGGGAAGCCATCAGGTCCCGCATGGCCGCGGTCATGGCGGGGCGCAGGCGGGTGACGTCCGGGTCCGCCGGTTCAGCGGCGGACCCGGAGTCCGCCGGGGGGTCTCCGGTGCCGTTCCACTGGTGGGAGGCGCTGAGCTGGAGGCTGAGCACGGCCCCGCCGTAGAGGACGGTCAACGTCTGGTGGGACCCCCGCGACACCAGCACATAGGCCTCGTCGCCCACCCCCGTGACGGGGTGCACGTCGGCGCCGGAGTCGAAGAGGTCCCCGGTGACGACCATCCCCACGGCGGCGCCGGAGCCGCCACCGCCGCCGGGGACGGTGGAGTTCCGGCTGCGTGCGGTGTTCTCGAACTCGGCGCGCGGGTCGGTCTTCTTGTGGAGTTCGATGCTGACGCCGACGGAGTAGCCGGTCACCCACCCGTCGCCCGCCGCCGGCGAGTCCGACAGGAAGCACGACAGCCTGTCCAGCGCCGGCCCCCGGTTCACCGCGGCCTCCGAGGCGACGAAGCCCCGTGCCCCGGTGGCGTCCTTGAGCCGCTGCAGCGTGTCGCCGACGCACGGATTGCCGCCGAGCCGGTAGCCATGCAGGTCCGGGGCCGTGCCCCCGGCCCCGTACAACACCGCCCCCCACACGGCGGAGGCGACCACGATCCCGCCGACCCCCCACACCCACGGCGCCCTTCCGCGCCCCGCTACCGCGTCCCCGGCCTGTCCCTCCCCGCCTTCTTCGCCCCCACCGACCATCTCCGGCTCACCGATCACACCGTTCCCCCCTCGCATCCCCCAGGCACCCCCCGGCACCTTACGGTGCCCGCTGTCGCCCGCGGGCGGCGAGGTCTTCCGGACCGGAGGTCAGCATCGTGACGGGTCCGGGGGCGGCGAGGGCGGTGGCGCTGAGCACGGCGTCGGCGGCGTACTCGTGGCCGTGCAGGCCGGAGTCGGCGAGCAGGGTGGCCGAGCGGCGTGCGACGGGCTCGGTGACCGGTTCGACGACGAGGCGTGACAGCGTTCACTCCAGGGCGTGGCGGTTGATCCGCGGGTGGACCACTTCCACCAGGGCGGCGGCCGACGTGATCACCCTGAGGTCGCCGGCCCGGGCGAGCGCGAGCCACCCGGTCGCCGCCGGGGCCTTCCGCGGCGGCCGATGGCGCGTCGAGTGGTGCCGGGCACCCGGACCCGGACAGAGTCGGACACGGCGGGCACGTACGCGTCGCCGCACCGACGACGTGAGGTCGCTGATGTCCGACAGGCTCCAGGTACGCGCCCACCCGACGCCGGCCCCGCGCGGGCCGGCGACCGCCACGCCGGAGACCGTCCACCCGCTCGCCGCCGTATGCGCGGCCTTCGTCCTGGCCCAACTCGTCCTCGCCGTCCCCGGCTCCGGCCTCGGCTGGGACGAGACCGTCTACACCAGCCAGGTCGCAGCGCACGTCCCCGCCGCCTTCTTCAGCGCGCCCCGCGCCCGCGGCGTCTCCCTGCTGGCCGCACCGGTCGCGGGCCTGACGTCCTCGACCGCGGCCCTGCGGGTCTATCTCGCCGTGCTGTCCGGCGCCGGGCTCTTCGTGTCGCTGCGCGTGTGGCGTCCGCTGCTGCCCGCCCGGGTGCTCGCGCTCGCCGGCGGCCTGTTCGCCGGGCTGTGGATCACCCTGCTTTACGGGTCGCAGGTGATGCCCAACCTCTGGAGCGCGTACGGGGCTCTGGCCGCCGTCGGCTGCCTGCTGCGCGCGGCCCGCGACCGTACCGACCGGGCGGCACTCGCGGGGCTGGCCGCCGCCGTGGCGCTGGTCGGCCTGATGCGCCCGCCGGACGCGGTGTGGCTCGTGCTGCCGCTGGCCGGCGCGGCCCTGACCGTCCGCCGGTGGCGCCGCCCCGCCCTGTTCGCGGTCCTCGCCGCGGGCCTGTTCGCGGGATGCGCGGAGTGGGTGGTCGAGGCGTACGTCCGCTACGGCGGCCTGACCGCCAGGCTGCACCGGGCCAGCGCCATCGAGGGCGGCCTCGGCCTGCACTTCTCCGTCGACGACCAGATCCGTGCGCTGGACGGCCGCACACTGTGCCGCCCGTGCGACGTGCCGTGGCGGCACCGGGCGGACTCGGCCTGGTGGTTCGCGCTCCCCGTGCTGGCCGCGGGCGGCGCCGCCACGGCCTGGCGCGGCCGCCGGGCGAGCGTGTGGCTGCCGCTGCTGACCGCCGGATCCCTCGCCGTGCCCTACCTGTTCACCGTGGGCTACGCGGCCCCCCGGTTCCTGCTGCCCGCGTACGCCCTGCTGGCGATCCCGGTCGCCGAGTGCCTGTGCCGGCTGGTCCGCGGCAGCGGCGGCCGGCTGCGCCCGCGGACGGCCGCCCTCGTCGCCCTCGTCCTGTGCGGCCACCTGGCCGTCCAGGGCGGCGTCCTGCTCACCGCGGTGGCAGGCAACCGGCAGGCGCGCGGGCATTACGACGCCATGGCCGCCCGCCTGCACGCGAACGGCGTACGGCCGCCCTGCGTGCTGTCCGGGGACTCGGCCGTCCCGCTCGCCTTCTACACCGGCTGCGCATCCCGCCAGACGGCGGGCGCGGACCGGAGCATCACGGTGCCCGGGCTCGTGGCGGCCGCCGGACACCGGCCGGTCGCCGTGCTCGTCGCCCCCGGCGCCCGCGCGCCCGCCTTCGCCCGGCACTGGCGTTCCGCCGTACTCGCACCGGGGTCCGGCTCCGCCGCGTACCGCGCGTACATCCGCCCATAGCGCTCGGGCAACGCGGGGCTGACCGGGGCGTCCGGGGCACGCAGTACCTCAACGCCCGCTGCTCGACATCTGCCCGGTCACCGGCCTCGGGCGGCCGCCCGGGCCGCGGCCGAGCAACTGGCAATCCCGGCCTCCGCCATCGCGGACGCCGTCGCCTTCGCCATCGAGCAGCCTGCGAACGTCGACGTCAACGAACTGGTCGTCCGTCCCACCGCCCAGGGCTGAGGCCGCGGCGGCCGTCCGGACGCGGCGCGGCGGGTGTGCCGACGCACACGTATCCGCTACACAGGGCAATGGGTCCCGACTGTGAGTGAGGAACGCACGGTGCAGGAGGTCCTGGCCCGGTACGTCCGGGCGCCCGCACGGCTCGACGGAAGGAGGCGCGGCCATGCGCGCAGCGATTCTGCAGGAGTTCGGTACGCCACTGGTCCTCAGGGAGATCGGTCGGCCCGAAGCCGGTCCGGGGCAGGTACTGGTCCGGATCGCGGCGAGCGGCGTGAACCCGCTGGACACCAAGATCCGGGCCGGCAAGGCCGCCCACGCCCGGCGCACGCTCCCGGCCGTCCTCGGCCTCGACCTGGCCGGCGTGGTCGAGGAGGCCGGTCCCGGCGTCGACGGCTTCGCGGCGGGTGACGAGGTCTTCGGCCTGACCGGCGGGGTGGGCGACGTGCAGGGCTCCCTCGCCGAGTACGCGGCGGTCGACGCCCGTCTGCTCGCCCGCAAGCCGGCCGAGCTGTCCCTGCGCGAGGCCGCGGTCCTGCCCCTGGCCGTCATCACCGCGTGGGAGGGCCTGGTCGACCGCGCGGGCGTCCACGCTGCCCAGAAGGTCCTCGTCCACGGCGGCGCCGGTGGCATCGGCCACGTGGCCGTGCAGATCGCCCGCGCCCGCGGTGCCGAGGTGTACGCCACCGCCTCGCCCTCACGCCTGGACGACGTCCGGCGCCTGGGCGCCACCCCGATCGACCGCACCAGCACCACCGTGGACGAGTACGTCGCCGAGCACACCGGCGGCGAGGGCTTCGACGTCGTCTTCGACACCGTCGGCGGCCCCGTGCTCGACGCGTCCTTCACAGCGGTCCGCGTCTACACCGGCCACGTCGTGAGCGCCCTCGGCTGGGGGACGCACAACCTGGCACCCCTCTCCTTCCGCGGCGCGACCTACTCCGGCGTCTTCACCCTGCTGCCCCTGCTGACCGGGCGCGGCCGGGAGCACCACGGGGAGATCATGCGCGAGGCCGCCGCCCTCGCCGCCGCGGGAGCCCTCAAGCCCGACCTCGACCCGCGGCGCTTCACCCTCGACAGCGTCGCCGACGCCCACGCGGCCGTGGAAACGGGCTCGGCCCGGGCCAAGGTGGTCGTCGACATCGAGTGACACCCGGGCCGCCAAGCGCCTCCTCACCCTCCCGCGCGACCCGCCGGGCCCCCTCGGTGCAGGTTTTCCGCCTGGCCGGCTCCGATGCCGGTGATGAGCGCGCGGGTCACCACAGCCGGCGGACTCGACCGCCCCTCCGAACGCTGTTCCGCCGGTGCGTGCCGATCGATCACGGCCCCGCCGGCGGAGATGCACATTTCTGCAACCAGTCCGGAGAGATCACCGGCGCGGATGAGCCGTTGGCGGCCAGGGCGAGTTGGACGGCCGGGCCCGTGAATCCGACCCACAGGTCGGGAGCGACGACCGCAGGCTGATCCGACGACCAGACCGTGGCGCCTTCGTATGCGTGGTGGAGCAGCCGGAGGATGCCGACCAGGTGCCCGATCCGGCGACTCGCCCGGGCACGGTGACCGGGGAGCGCACGAAGCATGCGCCACGTCTCCAGCATTCCCCCCACTCCGTGGCACATCGAGGGGTTGGCCAGGAACGGCATCGCACGGTCGAACTTCGTGGCAATCGACTCCACCATTGCCGTGTCCGGCACCGCCGAGGCATGGCCGGACTGAAGGAGGCACCAGAGGAAGCCGGCTGCTCCATGGCACCAGGTGTGTGCAGGCATGGTGCTGCCCGACACAGTTGCCCGGATGTTGGAGCCGTCGTCCGTCAGACCGTGCTCGGCGATGCTGTGCAGGGCTTCCCCTGCGAGCTGCACCGTGGCAGCACAACCCGTGGCGCCCCCCCAACCGGCGAGGGCCATCGCGATGCCCGCCGTGCCATGGGCGGCCCCGACGTAGACGCCTCCGGAGGAGTCGTACTCGATGTTGGCCGGCCACCCGACCACTCCGTCGAATCTGCCCGCTGCTTTGTGGATGCGCCGCACCTGCTGCTCGACGAGACCGCTTCCCCAGCCAGTGCCGAGGACAGCGTCAAGCAGGCGTCCGGCCCATACGATGCCGGCAGCCCCGGAGAAGAGGTCGTAGTCGAGGATGCGGCTGGATGCCGCGTACTCGAATCGTCGCCGTGCCGCGTCCAGGAGGTCTGCTCGCCCCAGCAGTCGGCCCGCCACGGCAAGCGCTACGGCCACACCGCTGTTCCCCGTGAACAGGCCGTGCGCCTTGACGGCGGCCGGGCGCTCGGCCAGCCACTCCGCTGCGCCCCTGATGTCATCGGTGAACTGCCCGATCCGCAGTGCCGTGTTCAGGGTGGCCAGTGAGACGAGGATTCCGGCGACGCCTCCGTTCAGCCCCTCGGACACATGGGCGTGTCGGCTGGGATCCCCCCAGTGATAGGTGCCGTCCCGGCCCACCCGGAACCGGCGGCTCGCCAAGCCCGCGCTCACCGCGGCGGCACGAGCCCAGCGCACGTCGAACGTGTCGAGGACTGCGTGCGGAGCCGCGGCGGACTCCGCCTGCAGGGCGGGAAGCGCGTCTTTGAGCCGTTGGGTCAGATCTCTGGCTGTCGGTCGGCGCTCCGCGTCCGGGCTGTGGCACTCCTTCACGAGCGAGGCGGCCGTCCGCAATCGATAGTGGCGCAACAGGCCGATCTGGCGCCCGGCGTTGTTCCGCTGCGGCAGTCCGCCCGGGCATTGCCCCAGCACCGCATGGGTGATGCAGGATCCGAGGCTGTAGACGTCGTACGGCGGCCTGACCGTGGCGTGCACCCCTTCAGGCGCCACGTACGCGGGCGTGCCGACGGGAATCGGCTTCTCCGTCCCGGACGGCGCGGCCAGTTCGAGGTCGACGAGCCGAAGGGCGTCCGGGCCGAGGCGTGTGTTGGACAGTTTCAGATCCCGGTGCACGAGGCCTTGCGCGTGGAGCCTCGCCACTGTCTCGGCGAGATCGGGCAGTTGCTCCAGGCGCCGCTGCGCAGGAAACCGCTCCAGCCTGAGCCCGCCTCCGTCGGTCACCACGAGACACCCGGCCTCCGGGTCGTGGGCCACGAGCTCGTGCGCGATGCCTGATCCACGCAGACGGAGCAGAACGAGCCGTTCGTTGTCGAGCCGGCTGATGGCGTCATTGCCGAACTCGTCACCCTCGACCCCGCGGAACCTTCGCCGGATGACGATCAGCGTGCCATCGGAGACACGGAGCCCCAGGTCCACGCGGCCGCGGTGGTCCGCTGCCAGTGCTTTGAGCGGGAAGTACGCGACACCGTCGATCTCGACCAGTGCACCCGGAGACGCTGGTCCGCGGGCGGCTGCGGGGCGGACCGGCAAAGTCGCCCAGCGGGGCTGATTCCCCTGGGTGGTTCGCACGTCGGGGTGCAACTCCCCGTTCGGTGTCCGCAGGGCCGGGTGAATGACGCCGGTGGTGTCGGTTACCGATCCGGTGCCCATGAAGGCGCCGTAGCGGACGAACAGGGCGCCGCCCGACCCCACCGGGACGTCGGAGGGAACGGCAGGCGAACGCAGGGGGCGCCAGGCCGCGTCCAGTCGGTCGACAAGACCGGCCAGAACCTCGTCGGATACCGGATAGGCCGTGACGATCTTGCCTACCTGGGAGCGCCCGGCGAGTCCGGCGTTGAGCCGGATGACGGTGCTGACATCGGCCGCCACTTTGAAGGTCGTACCGGTCTCCACCAATCGGGGGAGGACGATCTCGACCAGATCGAGGACGTCGGTCGCAGCGGCGGAGACATGGAGTTTCCACCCCTGCACCGGCAGGGTCCCGGGCGACGAGAACTCCTGCCAGGTGATAGGGGTACCGCCGCTCGTCATGGTCCGCCATCCCTGCGGGAGGCGGGCGGTGAAGGCCTGGAGGGCGGTTCCGTACTCGACGTGGAGTTGCTCGCCGGACGGCACTCTCATCGCCCTCTTCTCGTCCGTACCTTGCTTCTGACCGGTGGCCCTCAGCCCGGAGGAACAACCATCCGCCCCGGGCGCTGCTCCTAGACCCCGATACGCAGGGTCGTGCAGATCTCACTGAGGAAACAGGTAATGTGACAGGCGATTTCATCGGCTCCGTCGACACCGCTCGACTGCAGGAGCAACCGCTGGAGATCCACCGCCAGACCGCGATCGGCCAGCACCACCTCGGGATTCTGCGTGAAACGCTCCCTGAGTGCAGGATCGCCCTCAAGCTCCTCGTTGAACTGCTTGACGAATTCGCGAACCGCACCCTCGTCGGGCATGATCGCGGCGCGTTCAACCTGGACTCTGAATTCTGGGTCCTGCAAACTCATTTTGCGGGCACCTTTCGGCGGGTCGTATGACGGACCGCCGTATGCGGCCATTGCGACGGTACCCGGTTCGCGGGGTTGCGATTCCCGCGCAAGCGGGTGAATCAGATATTCACGCACCCGGCGCAAGCCGCGGTCTGCCGCAGTAGGGACGCCGCCGCAGGGGGCGCCTACGTCTTCGGTGGCAGGGGCGGTTTATACCGGGCTGCCGGCTCGCCGATGACGATTACGCCTTCGCATCCTGTCGTGCCGTCGCCATTACGTGATCACTGGCAAACAGCTGCCGCGGGCCGCGTCCGGGTGCGGGCACGAAGACCCCGCTCCAGCGGGTGGCCGGGGGCGGGGTCTTGGCACACTTGCACAGTAGTGTGCCCCCGGCGGGATTTGAATCTGTGCACGCGGCTCCGGAGGCCGTAACCTGGCAGAAAGTTACCGCAGGTCAGCGGACGTGACCCCGTATCTGACGCCTCGTTGGCTCTCTTGGCCCACGGATGGCGCACAGCTAGTGGAAGACCTTTTTGCCCTTTCGTCCCCGTGCTTGGGCTCCGGGCTGGCAGGAGCCCATTGATGGAAGGATTCCATGGGCGGTCGTGGTCCATGCGGTTGGCGTGTGGCGTGATGGAGTGCAGGGGGCGCGCACGGGGTGGTGGGTCTGCCCCGGTCGGGCGGTCACGTCCGCTGGAGTGGTGTATCGACGGCCACTCGGTGATCTCGTCTGTGATGCTATGCGGTGAGTTCGGTGGGCAGGTCGGTCTCGTGGTTTTCTGACTCGATCGGGAGTGTTCAATGATCGGCGGATCCGTGATCAAGGAGACGCCAGATGAGCGACACCACCATCGAGCAGATACCAGGCGGCGAGGCGGCGGTGGAGGCCGTGCCGGCGAGTGACGAGCAGCTGGTCGAGATGCTCGTGGACCGGGCCCGCTGCGAGGGCCTGCAGCTGACCGGGGAGGGCGGGCTGCTCCAGCAGCTGACGAAGCGTGTGCTGATCCGGTTTGCGGGGGGCACGCCAGGGAAACGTCCAGGCGCTGGTCGGTGACCATACAGTGAGACGGGCCTGGGGCTCGGGTTCGTCGAGGTGATGGTCCTGGAGTTCGACCGGATGGCATCCTCCCTGGCGCGTGTCGTCGTGGGCGTGGCCATCCATCAGGATCGGGGCAGGAAGACCTTCGGCGACATATCGAACGCCAAGGTGGTTGTTGTCGAGCGCTACGAGGAGTTGCTGGTGGACGACTTGGCGCAGGTCGCCGGGTCCACCGCCGCGACCGTCGCGGAGTTCACCAGGAATGCTTCCGGAGGGTGGGGACTTCGCGAGATGGTCCGCGGGTTCGACAGCGATCCACTCGCCTTCGCCGGGCAGATGGGCAGCGTCCGGTAGGCGCCGCCGAAGACCGCGACCGCTGTGGCGGAGCCGGGTGACGGGCGCCGCCGACCGCTGGTACTACCGGTCGGGCGGTGCCGCCGATCGCGGGCCGAACGAGTGGACTGCCGGGTTGCTTCGTCGCGGAGCTCGGCTCTCCGGGCCAGCGAACTTCTCGTCCCGGCAGGGAACGAGGTGACCTTGTCCGGGCGCGTCGAGGTCATCGCATATGGTGCCCGCAGTCCGCATTCTGTAGTGACGGGGCTTGGCAGATCACCCGCGAGACCGAAGATGGATGCCCTCGCGTTGCGCACAGCGGCGCCGCTCCCCGGAAGCCTTACCGGGCGGGGATGACGGCGGAGAGGTGTACGAGTCCGGTGACCCCGAACTGGAGCATCAGTGCGAGCGTGTGGGCGTTGGCCACGCCGTGCAGATGGGTCAGGCGGACGGAGGGCCCGGATTTCCCGAAGGTCACTGTGCTGTCGGGCTCCAGCAGGATTCCTGCGCTGGTCATCGAGCCGCTGGCCGGCGCGCCGGCGCGGCCGGTCAGTACTCCGCGGCCACCGTCGGGGGTTGCGACCATGTCGAGGTGTTCGGGAACGCTGCTGCCGTTGTGGACTGTCATGCTCAGAGTGCCCGAGCCTGATGGGTCAAGGTGGGCGACGGCGCCGGTGATGCTCAGACTGACGCCCGGCTCCTCGACGGTGACCTGTCCGGGGGCGGCGGAGATGCCGTTTGGCGCGGTCGCGGTGGCGGAGGCGGCGTGCGTACACGCCGTGGCCAGCGCGGTCAGGGCTGCGGCCGTGCCTGCCCAGCGGGCGATGCGGGCGGTGCGCTGCGCTGCGGGGAGGGTCCTCATCTTTGCATGATGCCAAACTCGACGGGATGACCGGTCGCCCCCCCAGGGGGCTGACTCGCGCGGCCGAGGCGGTGGGGAGGTGTCACCAGCCCACGTCCACGCCCGCATTGCGGTGCGCGAGAGGCTCCCCTCCCGCGTCGGTGAAGGTCTGCAGGGCCTTGACCAGTCCTGCCCGCTGGCTGCGGGGCATGGCGGCGACGATGCGGGCGATCTCGGTGCGGCGGCGTTCGGTCGCCTGGCGTACGGTGCTGCGCCCTGTCGATGTGAGAGTGATCAGGATCTCGCGGCGGTTGCCGGGGTTGGGGGCGCGGTCCAGCATGCCGGCTGCGGCCAACCGGTCGACCATCCGCATGGCGGTGGACGGGATGACGTCCAGGTGTTCGCCGAGCCGGGAGATGTTCATCGCGCCTCGGCTTTCGAGGACGACGAGCATGCGGAACTGGGGGAGTGTCAGGGTCTCTTCGACCGCGGCCAGTGAGCGTGCCGATACCGACACCAGGAGCCGGGATGCGGTGAGGACGGCGGTGACCACCTCGTCCGCCGGGTCGGATACGGGCGGCACGGTGTCGTCCGTGGCGGGTGCACGCTTGGGCATGGGGTCTTTCTACCGTTTCCACGGCCCCGGCGGGTACCGGCAGCCGTGCGGCCGAGTGGGCTTTGCATAGAGCAATGGTTTGTATTGCATAATGCAAATATGCCTCGCCTCTCGCCTCCTGCATCCTCGACCGTCGCCGTACCCGCGGGCGGCCTCCGCCTTCGCCACGGGCTGCCGGCGGCTGTCGCCGCGCTCCGGGAGGCCAAGAGCGGCCTGCTGGTTCTGGCGCTGGCCGTCGGATCGGGGGCCGGGCTGGGCGCCATCGCGTTCCGGTGGCTGATCCGCACGTTCACCGGGGCACTGTCCGGATCAGCCGACTACGCCGGAGCCGGACATGTGGCCAACCCGCATGTGCCGTGGCTGGGGCACTGGTTCGTGCTGCTCGCGCCGGTGGCCGCGGGGCTGGCGTTCGGGCCGCTGGTGCAGCGCTTCGCGGGTGAGGCGCGCGGTCACGGCGTGCCCGAGGTCATGTACGCGGTCGCCCGGAAGGGCGGTCGGATCCCGCCGCAGGTCGCGGTGGTCAAGTCGCTGGCCTCCGCGTTGTGCATCGGTGGCGGCGGCTCGGTCGGGCGTGAGGGGCCGATCGTGCAGATCGGATCCGCGCTCGGATCGACGCTCGGCGGCCTGGTGAGGGTCGCTGAGGACCGTATGCGGGTTCTCGTCGCCTGCGGTGCGGCCGGCGGGATCGCGGCGACCTTCAACGCGCCGCTGGCCGGGGTGTTCTTCGCGATGGAGCTGATCCTGCGGGACTTCACGGCCGAGTCGTTCGGCATGGTGGTCCTGGCCTCGGTCACCGCCAGCGTGATCGGCCGGAGTGCGTTCGGCGACCACCCGTTCCTGCATCCGCCGGCCTTCGCTGTGACGCACCTGTCGGAGTACCTGCTCTTCGCCCTGCTGGGTGTGCTGGCGGGCGCGGTCGGTGTCGGTTTCACCCGGGTCCTGTATCTGGTCGAGGACGCCTGCGACTGGGCGTGGCGAGGCCCGGAGTGGGCACGCCCGGCCGCCGGCGGGCTGCTCCTCGGTGTGCTGCTGTTCTTCCTGCCGGAGATGTACGGCGTGGGTTATCCGGTGTTGGAGGGCGCGGTCGGAGGCGGATACGCCATCGGCTTCCTGGTCGTGCTGGTGGTCGCCAAGATGGCAGCCACCAGCCTGACCATCGGCATCGGCGGCTCCGGGGGCGTCTTCGCGCCCGCGCTCTTCATCGGCGCCGCCTTCGGGGCCGCCTACGGCGCGTCGGCGCATCACGTGCTGCCCGGAGTCGCGGGGCCGATCGGCGCGTACGGGCTGATCGGTATGGGTGCGGTCTTCGCGGGCTCGGCACGCGCGCCCATCACCGCGGTGATCATCATGTTCGAACTCACCGGTGAGTACACCATCATCCTGCCGCTGATGACCGCGATCGTTCTCGCCACCGGGGTGAGCCGGGCGCTGTCCACCGACACCGTGTACACCCTCAAACTCCGCCGCAGGGGAGTCGACCTCGGCGAGAGGCCTGTCGTCGACGTGCTGGCGGGCATCACCGTGGGGGCGGTCATGGAGCCCGTCCCGTCCCCTCTTGAAGGTTCCCTGCCGCTGGCCGAAGCGGCAGCCGCACTGGCGCGATCCGCGCACGGCGTCCTGCCGGTGGTCTCGGCGGAGGGTACCTACCTCGGCATCGCCACCGCGCGCAGCGCCGCGGAGACGCTGGCCGACGGCGCCCACGACAGCGTGCCGGTGGAGTCGATCGTGCAGCTTCCCCGGTCCGTCGGTGCGGAAAGCGCCCTGTCCGCCGCCCTGGCCGACCTGGTCGGCACCCAAGGCGCGGGGCTGCCCGTTCTCGATGCGGACCACGACCGCCTCGTCGGGTGGATCACCCATCAGTCCGTCCTCGGCGCGATGCACCAGGCAGCCAACCCCGATGGGGGATGACCGCTCGCGGCTCCGACCCCCGGCTGTCGCGATACGCGCGCATCCGCAGCCGAACGGGGCGACGGCGGCGCCCGTTCGCCACTTATGACTGATTCATCCGATTGGCATTATATATACGACCATATTCGGGTACCCATTGTGCATTGTGCATTGTGCAAAGGATGGCTCCGGTGATGACCGCAGCTGTCGCAGAGCCACGCGGAAGCGGGAACACCATGGGATCCATCACACGGAGGAGTCTGCTCGCCCTCACGGCCGGGGCCGCCGCCGGGACCGCGGCGGGATGCGCCGGCGGCGGTGAGCCGAAGCCGCACAGTGCGGCGCCACCGGAGGGTCCCACCGACGGCACCACGTCCCGGCCGGGCGGTCGGCTCCTCGGGGACGGCTCCACCTCCGACACCGGTCCGCAGCCGTTCCAGCCCGTGCCGGAACGGCTGGAGCCGGGTCAGACGCCGCCGCAGTTCGTGATCTTCTCCTGGGACGGTGCGGGGGAGCTGGACAACGGCCTGTTCGCCCGGTTCCGCAGGCTCGCACATGAGCACGACGCCAAGATGACCTTCTTCCTGTCGGGGCTGTACTGCCTGCCCGAGTCGAAGAAGGACCTCTACCGGCCGCCGAACAACCCGGTGGGCGCGTCCGCCATCGGGTACTTCAAGGACGAGCACATCAAGATGACGCTGGAGCAGGTGCGCGGCGCGTGGCTCGAAGGCCACGAGATCGGCACCCACTTCAACGGCCACTTCTGCGAGGGCTCGGGCAGTGTGGGCAACTGGAGCCCGGCGGACTGGAAGAGCGAGATCGGCCAAGCCATCGACTTCGTCACCCGGTGGCGGACGAACACCGGCTTCTCCGACGTCGAGCCGCTGCCCTTCGACTACGGCAAGGAGCTGATCGGCGGCCGCACTCCGTGCCTGCTCGGCCAGAACCAGTGGCTGCCGACCGCGAGCGCCCTGGGCTTCCGCTACGACGCCAGCTCGCCGGGCGGGAACCAGGTCTGGCCGTCGAAGAAGATGGGCGTGTGGGACCTGCCGCTGCAGCTGATCCCCTTCCCCGGGCACACCTTCGAGGTGCTGTCCATGGACTACAACATGCTGGCCAACCAGTCGCACACGGCGACCAGCAGCGACCCGCGCAACTACCCGTACTGGCGCGAGCAGGCCACGGCGTCGTACATCGCCGGGTTCGAGCGGGCGTACCAGACCAACCGGGCGCCCTTCTACATCGGCAACCACTTCGAGGAGTGGAACGGCGGGATCTACATGGACGCCGTCGAGAAGACGCTGGAACACATCGCCTCACTGGGGGCGAGCGACGTCCGCATGGTGTCCTTCCAGCAGTTCGTCGACTGGCTCGACGCGCAGGACCCCGCGCTACTGGCCCGACTGCGCACTCTCGACGTCGGCAGCAAGCCCAGCCAGGGATGGCGTGCCTTCACCGGGGCCGTATGACACCCGGCCCCCGGAAGGGCACCCGGCACCGGGACCGCCACCGCCGCCCCACTGCGCTGCACGGCACCCGGCAGGGTAGAACTGACCCATGGTCGACTTCCCGTCCGGCTCGGAGAACGACGCCGAAGCCATGGTCAGCGCGCTGCTGACCGCGTCCCGCCTGCTGGTCGCGGTATCGGCGAGGTCGCTGGCCTCGGTCGAGGACGCGCTGACCCTTCCCCAGTTCCGGATGCTGGTGGCGCTCCACACCCGCGGGCCGCTGAGCCTGTCGATGCTGGCCGCCGAACTGGACGTCCAGCCCTCCACGGCCATGCGGATGATCGACCGGCTCGTCGCCGCCGAGATGGTCACGCGCTCGGCATCGCCCACCGACCGCCGCACCAGCAGTATCTCGCTGACCGCGAAGGGCCGGTCCACCGTCCTGCAAGCCACCGAGCGCCGGCGGGCCGAGATCGCCCGCATCGTCGACGCCATGTCACCGACCCAGCGGCACGACCTGATCAAGGCGCTGCGGGCCTTCACCGACGCCGGCTCGGAGCCCTCCGTACGTTCGGCGCCACCTCACCACCTGGGATGGTGACCGCCGCGGTCGGCCCACTGATGTCGAGGGTCGGTGCCGTGGACGCGTCACGTGCGCAGCGCTGTTGCTGCCCGGTCGCCAGCCCGAGCGCCGCCAGTACGGAGGCGAGTTGGTCGGCGTGCGACGGCGACATGGTCGCCGGACTCGCCCCCAGCTCCGTCACCGAATGCCGCAGAGCCGCCAGTTCGCCGAGGAGGGCCGTCGGCAAGCGGCGACTGGGAGGCTCGTCGTCGGTCCCCTTCGACGTGTCGTCCCGCATCCCCACGGTCCTCCTTCCAGCCGCCGCCCGGGCGGCCCGCTCCGCCCAGCGTCCCCCCTTCATTGAGACTATGCAAACTTTGCTTAGGCCAAAAGTTTCTGCCGTGATCCGTTACCTGTCCGATGCCATCGGCTGGGATGCCGGGTTGGATGCCTCTGCCTTGTGTACGCCCGACGGCGCGGAGTGGACTGACCGGGCTGGTCTTCGACCCTCGCGGAGTCCACCCGCGTCCAGGGGAGGAGATATTCCTGGAGGACGGGCGCCCGGTCGCGGACCTGCCGTTGCCGGAGGGACCTCGCCTACGGCCGGGTCTGCCGAGGCCCATGAGCTCGTTGATCGACCGGTCGTCCACAGCCTCGCCGACGCAGACTCCACGGGCTGGGCAGTCTCGGAATCAGACATGTTCTCACTGGTCATCGGCGCATCCATGATCGGGAGTTACACCGAACGATTCAGCCCCGGGCGGGTGGTCGCGGGCGGGGCGCGGGTCAGCGGTTTCCGGTGAGTTCCCCGGTGAGGTTGCCGTGCATTCTGGCGCTGTCCTGGTTGAGGCCGACGATCTCCACGGCTTTGCCGCGTGAGGCGTATTTGGTGGTGATCGCGTCGAGGGCGGCGACGGAGGATGCGTCCCAGACGTGGGCGTCGGTGAGGTCGATGACGACCTTGCCGGGGTCGCCGGCGTAGTCGAAGCGGGTGATGAGGTCGTTGGCGGAGGCGAAGAAGAGTTCACCGGTCACGGCGTAGACGACCTCGGTTCCGTCGGGGTCGGTGACCGACGTCACGGCGGTGACGCGGGCGACGCGGCGGGCGAAGATCACCATCGCGGTGACGGTGACGGTGCCGACGACGACGCCGATGGACAGGTTGCTGGTGGCGACGACGACGGCGACGGTCACGGCCATGGCCAGGGTCTCACCGGCCGGCATCCGCTTCAGCGTCGCGGGCTTGATCGAATGCCAGTCGAAGGTGCCGACCGAGACCAGCACCATCACGGCCACCAGCGCCGCCATGGGGATGTCGGAGACCACCGGCCCGAGAGCGATGCACAGGATCAGCAGGAAGAACCCGGCCAGGAACGTCGACAGGCGGGTGCGCGCACCGTTCTTCACGTTGATCATGGTCTGGCCGATCATCGCGCAGCCGCCCATGCCGCCGAAGAACCCGGTGACGATGTTGGCGATGCCCTGGCCGATGGACTCGCGGGTCTTGTCGGAGTGGGTGTCGGTGATCTCGTCCACGGGCTTGGCCGTCATCAGCGACTCCATGAGCCCGACCAGCGCCATCGCCAGCGCGTAGGGCGCGATGACGGTGAGGGTGTGGACGGTGAAGGGCACATCGGGCAGCCCCGGCACGGGCAGCGACGACGGCAGCTTGCCCTTGTCTCCGACCGTGGGCACCGCGATCCCGGCCGCGACGGTGATCACGGTGAGGACCGCGATCGAGACCAGTGGCGCCGGCACGGCCTTGGTCAGGCGGGGGAAGAACACCATCATCGCCAGCCCGGCCACGACCAGCGGATACACGGCCGAGGGCACGTCGTGGAGGTTGGGGATCTGCGCGGTGAACAGCAGGATGCCCAGCGCGTTGACGAAGCCGACCATCACCGAGCGCGGCACGAACCGCATCAGCTTGGCCACGCCGAGCGAGCCCAGCACGATCTGGAAGATCCCGGCCAGGATCACGGTGGCGATCAGGTAGCCCAGGCCGTGCTGGCGGGCGACGGGGGCCACGACCAGGGCGACCGCACCGGTGGAGGCGGAGATCATCGCCGGGCGCCCGCCGGCGAAGGCGATGACCATCGCCATCGTGCACGCGGCGAACAGCCCGACCTTCGGGTCGACCCCGGCGATGACGGAGAACGAGATCGCCTCGGGGATCAGTGCCAGACCGACGACCAGGCCGGCCAGGACCTCGGTGCGGAAGACCTTCGGGGACAGCCACGCGGGCCGGGGCAGGCCGGGCAGGCGCGCGGACGCGGATGAGGAGGATGGCTGCAAGACCGGATGACCTGTCGTGCTCGGGCGCAGCCGGTCGGGGCCGCGCGGGCAGGACGCGCAGGGCCGAGGTGGCGGTGCGCGGATCGCCCGTCAGTGGGCGGAAGTCCGAAAAGCGGCGCCGCGTACGACCCGGCGCCGCGTACGACCCGGCGGCGGGTCCGCTCAGCGCGCCGGTGACGGCGGCCCCGCAGGGACGAGAAGGGGCCGGGAGCACGATCGTGGACAGCAGGCACATGCAGATCGGCGAGGTCTCCCGAGGCCTTGGGCGGGTGACGGGCGGGAGGTCGCCCGCCATGAGCCCCGTGGGTCTACCGCCCCTGCTCCGGCCGGACGGCTTGCTGCCCGATGAGCCCCGGTCGGTTGCGGTGGCGCAGCAGCAGCATCGCCGCATCGTCGTGCAGCGGCTCTCCCGAGTGCTGCACCAGGTCGACGCGGAGCGCCTCCAGCGCCAGGTCGGGGTCGGGGGTGCGCAGGAGGTGTGCGTTCTTCTCCAGCGGATAGAACTCGCCCGCCGTGTTCCTGGTCTCGGTGACGCCGTCGGTGTAGAGCAGCATCTGGTCACCCGGCTCCATCCGTACCGGAAAGGCCACGGGAGTGTCGGTCGGCCCGGTGCCCAGGCCGAGGGGTACGGAGTACTCCGGCGGCTCAGGGAAGGAGACGTCGCCGTCCGCCGTGACCAGCATGGGCGCCGGGTGACCGTAGTTCATCACCGTTGCCCCGGTGTCCGGGCGTATCTCGGCGATCAGCGCGGTCACGAACTTCTCGCCGCCCACTGATCGTTCCGCCGTCCGCTGAAGCCGCTCACCGACGCCCCGCAGGTCCGGCTCGTCGTAGGCGGCTTCCCTGAACGCGCCGAGAATCGCGGCCGCGATCTCCACCGCGGCAAGCCCTTTGCCCTGGACGTCGCCGATGATCACCCGGACTCCCGCAGGCGAGGCCACGACCTCGTAGAGGTCCCCGCCGATGCGTGCCTCGGCGACCGCGGATGTGTACGACACCGCCACCCGCAGATGGCCGGCGCTGCGCGGCACCGGACGCAGCAGCACACGTTGCGCCACCTCGGCGATGGAGCGAACGCTGGCCAGTTCCGCCTCGCGCCGCTGCCGCGCAACCGCCGCGATCACCGCGGCCACCGTCACGCCGACGACCGACGCGAGGGCGGTGAAGCCGCGTCGCTCCTCGAAGAGTCCGTCGTAGATGCCCAGCCCGCAGCAGACGGCAACGGCCACGAGCCCCACCAGGGCGGCTCTCCGCCAGCCCCCGGTCAGTCCGGCGAAGGCCGGTCCCAGCGCGGTCATCGGGAGCAGGCCCACGCTCGATCCGGCCGCGATGTCCGCCACCACCACGACGCCCATGACGACATACGGCAGAGACACCAGAGCCGCCGGCGGGCCGCCGGCGACCGTGTCGGCCGGGGCCGTCGCGGTCGGAAGGCCCTCGTACAGCCCCGGGCGTTCCAGGGGACCCGCCTCGTGTGGCACGTTTGCCCCTGTCGTTTGGATTGTGCAAAGGTCTACTGGAGGACGATCCTCTCACGAGAGGTTACCGAATCGGGTTCCCTGCCCGTAGCCCCCTGGCGAAGGAGGTTCGCCCATGCCCCCCACGACTAGCGACGATCCACGCCGCAGGCCACCGACCGGCCTGACCCGCATCCTCGCCCGCCTGCCCGTACAGCTGTACAGGGTGGGACTGGGACGGTTGCTGGGCAGGCGCATGCTGCTGCTCACCCATACCGGGCGGAATTCCGGACAGCCCCGGCGGGTCGTCGTGGAGGTGGTGGCCTATGACGCGGCGAACCACTCCTGGACCGTCGCCTCGGGCTACGGCAAGCAAGCGCAGTGGTACCGCAACCTGCGCCATGCGCCCGGCGGCACGGTGCAGGTCGGCAGGCACCGCCACCACGTGTCCGCCTACTTCCTCGACCCCGAGGAGGGCGCCGAGGTGATGGCCGAGTACGCCCCCAGGCACCCGCGCGCAGCCCGCCTCCTGTGCCGCTACCTCGGCCTGCCTGCGGACGGCACCGCCGACGCATACCGCGCCGCCGGCCGTCAGATCGCCTTCGTCCGGCTGGTCGCCTTTCCGGGAAGCTGACTTCCGCACCGGCCTCAGCGTCCGGCTCGACCGTGGTGGTCATCGGCACCCTGCCCGGCGTCCGCCGGTTCGGGTGCGCCGCCCATGGCGCGGAGCATGCCGGCACCGCCGGTGTGCAGGAAGCGCGTCACGAATGCGGCGGCCAGCAGGAGGAAGGCGATGTTGAGGTAGGTGGTGTAGTTCCAGGTCACCCCCTGCGTCGGGATCTCGGCGTCGGCCTGGTCGGGGATGAGGCCGAGGCCGCCGAAGAGGGATTCGACGACGTATCCGGCGATGACCATGGTCGTGTAGAAGGTGCCGAGCAGGAAGAGCGTCATCCGGACGCCGTAGTACTTCCGATAGATGTTCAGGATCGGCAGGATCAGCAGGTCGGCGAAAATGAATGCGACCACTCCGCCGAAGCTGATGCCGCCCTTCCACAGCACGACGGCCAGCGGCACGTTCCCGATCGAGCACACGAATGACAGCATCGCCACCAGCGGCCCGACCAGCGGCCCCCACACCTTCGACACCAGCGGGTGGCCCTCGAAGAAGAAGTGCCGCCAGAAGGAATCGGGGACCCACGCGGCGATGGCACCGGCGATGAGCAGCCCCACGACGAGGTCGCGCAGGATGGCCGCCCATTCCATGACGAATACGCTCGCGACCGCGGTGAACCCCTCGCCGGAACCCAGGCGCCGTACGAAGGAGCTGTTCCCCTGTACGGACATGTCCATTGCCGCGTGCCCCTCCATGGCCCCCGACAGCCCCCGTTCGGCCTGCTCCCTGGCCTCGCGCAGCAGAATGTCCCGCAGGAGAAGGCGGAAGAGCACCGCCAACAGTGCGATCATGACCGGCCCGCCCACGAACTCCGCGGCCGTGAACTGCCACCCCATCAGCAGTGCGAGGATCACACCCAGTTCGACGACCAGGTTCGTCGAGGCGATCTCGAACGCCATGGCGGCGGTGAAGTCCGCTCCCTTGCGGAACAGTGAGCGTGCCAGTGCCACGGCGGCGTAGGAGCAGGACGACGACGCGATGCCGAATGCCGAGGCGGTCGCCAGCGTGCGCGGCCGGTCGTCCCCGAGCATCCGGACGACCGTGGCCCGGCGGACAACTGCCTGGACGACGGCGGACAAGGTGAATCCCAGGATCAGTGCCCAGGTGATCTCCCAGGTCATCGAGCCGGTGATGGACAGCGCGTGAATGATCGGCTTCACCGTCTTCGCCTTCCCCCGCGCAGGGGTATCCCATGCATGAGTGCCGAGGGCAGACCAGTACGAGCTTCCACTGGCGCTCCTTCTGGCCGTGGTCGGCGTCCTGTTCGTCCCGGCGCCGTTCAAGACCGCGGCTGTCGGCTTGGTCGGCGTGCCGGTCATCGCCTGGATGACGCGACGGGACCACAGAAAGCCTTCTCCGCCCGGCGGCGTCCACTGCGAAGATACGGATCTGGTCGTGGGTATCGGGACGGTGTTCACCCTGGTGTCGGCTGCGGAGATCGCGACCAGCAGGCCGGCGACCAGCAGCGCGACGATGCTGACCCGCGCCACGACGTGGCCGTCAAGCCGCTGTTGAGCCGGCCGGACCTCGTACCGTCGTCTTGTGTTCCGACGTGATCTCCACGCTCGACCCGGAGGGCACCCTTCATCACCCCCAAGCGCCGTCAAAGCCGGCGCACCGGCCGTCACGGTCGGCTAGATCCTCCTTGTGCTATGTGCTATGTGCTGCGAAAGGCTCTCCATGATTCTCCGCCGGCGCGCCCGGCCATCTGTCGGTTCGCCGGCGGCCGTCTCCGCCGGGCCTCGGCGTTCGGTACTGTTCTTCGCGTTCTCCTTCGCGGTGATCGCCGATCCCGTCTCGTCCGTGGCCTATGCCATCGAAGCGGCACTTCGCGCGCTGAAAGGTGATCTTGCGCTACTGCTGCCCACGATGACCCTGGTGGTGGGTCTGGTCGTCGTGGTGACGGCGAACTACTGGCAACTCGTGCGGCGCTTCCCCAAAGGGGGCGGTGCCGCCGCAGCGGCAGGGCGGGCGTTCGGCCCCCAGTGGACGTTCCTCCCGATCGGCGCGCTGGTCGTCGACTTCGTACTGACCATCGGCGTCTCGATCTCCGCTGCGGCCAGCGCGGCCATCGCCCTCCTCCCAGGCCTGGCTCCTGCCCGGATCCCGCTGGCCCTGGTGCTGCTCGTGGTGGTCGCGGGACTCACCTGGTTCGGACACGGGGGACGCCTGCTGTTCGCCGTGATGACCGCAGTGTTCGTAGTGGTCTCCGTGAGCGTCCTGGTCCTCGGTTTCACCTCCCCCCACAACGCGGGCAGCGCACCGGCCACCACCGATCCCGGACACTCCGCGCTCCTGGCGGTGGTGCTGGCCTTCCCCGTGGCAATGGCCCTGGCCACCGGCGTCGAAGCGCCGTCCACCGCCATCGCCCAACTCGGCCAGCTCGACGACACCCACCGCCGCCGCTTCGGCCGCGGCACCCTCGCGCTCCTGGTGGTGATCGTCGGCGGCCTGACCCTGGCACTGACCGCGCTGGCAGTCCGCCTCCACACCGGCATTCCCGCCCCGGACTCCACCCAGATCGCCGACATCGCACACGCCGCCACCGGCCCCGGCTGGCTCTACGGCGCTTTCCAGCTCACCAGCGCCCTGCTGCTTCTCGCGGCGGCCAGCTCCTCATTCCAGGCCGGCCCCGGACTCCTCAAGGCCCTCTCCGGCACCGACCGGGCACCGGGTGTGCTGCCGACACCGCTGGGTCGTACCAACCATCACCACACCCCGTACTGGTCGGTACTGGTCTACCTGTCCGCCGGAGCCCTGGTCGTCCTGGCCGCGGAAGCAAGGGAACAGCGCCTGGTGCTCTTCTACGCCGTCGCGGTGTTCGTCAGCTTCCTCGTCGGCCTGCTGGCCATGACCAGCTTCGCCCGCCGCGAGGGCAAGACGGCACTGGCCTGCGTCAACGCACTGGCCGCCGTCGCCGTCGCCTTTACGCTCGCGGTCAACCTGCTGCGCGGCTGGCCCCTGCTGTCCCTGACGGCGACCCTGGCCATCGCAGCCGCCCTGTACGTCCGGTGGACGAAAGCCGGCAGACCCACCGGCGTCGAGAACGCAGAATCCGCGGCGGAACCGACGGCTGACTGAGCCGCACCCAGGCACGGCCGCCAACGGCCTGTCGTGGAAACCGCCGCCACAGAGTGCTGCCCTTGCCTAGCCGGAGCCCAAGCCGCACAACGGCTGATGCCCCATTGCGGAGCACTGGCTTGCCGCCGCCGGGCAGTGCCCTCTACGACCCGGGCACAGGCTTCATCCGGGTCGCGGAGGAGCCCGACGTCGTAAATCCGGATCCGGCGTTCAGCCGAACTCCGTGTTTCTCTCGGCCAACAGAAGCTGTCACTGTGGAGTGACACACTGCAGCGCATGACATCACGCAACGCTTTTCATACGACGGCGCCGCGGGCACTGGCAGAGCCTGAGGCGCTCCGCACTCGGTTGGCCGCCGTTCGTACCGAGTCCTCGACGCGCCCCTTGAACGACTGGGTGGAGGGCCTGCGTGCCCGGTTGGGCGAGGGCGAATCAGTGCCGTGGTTCGACCCTGCCTCGGGCGGGGTGGAAGCCCGGAGCCTCTTCCTGCTGGAAGCACCGGGTCAGAAGGCCGTGGGCGCCGAGGCCGAACTGCGTCGCACAGGCAGTGGGATCATCTCGATCGACAACGACGACCCCACCGCGCGGAACTGCTGGATGTTGCGTGATGAGGCAGGCCTTCCGTACAGGGAGTCCGTGCACTGGAACGTGGTGCCGTGGTACCTCGGCACGGCCACCCGAATCGCGGCCCCGGGGAAGTCCGAGATCCAGCGTGCCGCGCTCTTCCTCCATGAGGTGATAGCGATGCTGCCCTCCCTGGAGGTCGTCGTTCCCATGGGGCGCAAGGCCCAAGCGGGATGGGCTATATACCAGGAACGCTTCGCCCCGAAGGTGCACACGCTTCCGACCTGGCATCCGAGCCCACGTGTGTTCGCGTCGCGTCCTGCCGCCCGGCAGGAGATATTGAAGGTCCTGCAGCAGGCTGCGCGGCTGCTGGGTACTGTTCGAGCCGGATAGCGGGTCCTGGTCGTTGCGGCGCCCCGCGGCCGGAGAGGCTGCGGGATCAGGGCTCCGTCGTTCTCGCGGTCAGCACGTCGTAGCCGTCAGTGGCCGGACGACCACCGCTGTCCACAACGTGAGAACGCGTCAGCCGGGCCTCCCTCGCCGCCATTGCGACGGCCATCCGTGCTTGTCACGAAATACCACGCGACCCGCGTAAACACCCCCCGCGCCCAAGCACGACAGCGAGAGCATGACGGCGACAGCGCCGTACTGGCCCAACTTCGCACCGCCGACGAAGAAACCGGCGGCCAGCGCCAGACAGAAGAGCGAACACGCCGCGGCAACCCAGCGGTTCGCGTTGGATCGCGCGTTGATCCGGGCGAAGAAAGCATGGCCTCGCGCGGCCCGACGATCAATCCGCGCGATCCGGGCCAGGCGTTCGTCGGAGACGGTGACGGCAGTGCCGACCACCTTGTCGACCGGCCCCGCCCCACCGATGCGGGCGACGGCGGGCACGGACTTCAGTGGGACGGCCAAGTCGATCACCTGCGCCCCCTGGGAAATACGCAGTACGCCCTTCTTCCGCCAGAGGTCGAAACCGGGGTTGAGTGTTGCCGTCGTCGGACTTGGGCCGACGCGGCAGGTGCTGTCAAAGATGTAAGCCCGGCGGGACAAGAACCGCGGGTCGATGACCAGCCCCGTCTCATCGCCCACCAGAAACACCGTGGCCTGGCGCCAGCTCAGCCGTCCGACCTCCCTCACCCACCCCCTGTCCGTGATCTGCTGCGTGACACCCCAGCGTTCCTCGACCGCGATCTGCGCGGGCTTCAGCGGATACCCGGCTTCGAAGGCGCGACTGCCGGTACGGCGTGGCCGAACGTCCCCCCGCCACCGCAGCCGACGAGGCACGATCGTCACGCCGATCGCCATCACGGCCAAGGCAGCAAGGCCACCCAAAGTCAGCACCGGGCCCATCGGTCCGTCGCCGATCACGGCCACGCCGGCGAGCAGCGCGCCCATCCACGCAAAGGCCCCGAGCATCAGTACCGCGTTCACCACGTCAGCGCACACCCCCCGCCCCTCGCCCCGCGGCTCGAGAGATATCGGCAGATCCTATCCCTGCCGTTGGAGGAAAGCGCCGGTTGGCGGACGCTGGTCAGAGCCTCAACCCGGTTGTGCCCCCGGCGGGATTCCAACCTGCGCACACGGCTTCGGAGCTTGCCTGATCAGCCGTTGGACAGCCCACCTCGCGAAAGCACGAGGCTAGCTCCCGGCGAGGACGGCGCCTCCGTCTACGGTGAGCACCGTTCCGGTGACGAAGCGATTCTCCATCAGATACAGGTGTGCCGCGGCGATCTGGTCCGCTTCCCCGATCGACTTGGTGAGCGTCCGATCAGCGAGGGTCGCGAACAACGCGGCGCGCTGCGGCTCCGGAACCGGGTCCCACAGCGGCGTGCGGATTGCTCCCGGGCGGACCGCGTTGACGCGGATCGGGGCGAGCTCGGCAGCCAGCCCTCGCGTCAGGCCCTCTGCGGCGGCGGCGGCGCCGGCCGCGAGCGCCGTTCCGGGTGCGGGGCGGACAGCGACCGTCCCGGACGTCAGCACGATCGAGCCTCCCGGCCGGATGTGCCGCGTCGCGTGCTTGACCGCGGCGACTGCTCCCCAGAAGCGGACCTCGAACAGGTCCCGGGCGGTATCGAGTGGCAGGTCTGCCAGCGGCTGCGGACGCACCGTGTCCCCGGCTGTGTAAACCACGTGGTCGAGTTCGCCGACGCGCTCGAAGAGGGCGGCGAGGCCGGCCTCGTCGCGGGAATTGACGACCGCCCCTTCACAGGTGTCCGGCAACTCCGCGAGAGCGGCCTTCAGCCGTCCCTGGCTGCTCGATGCGATCGTGACTACCGCCCCTGCTGCCGCTGCGGCGCGGGCCGCGGCCAGTCCCATCCCTGAACTGCCGCCGATGATGACGATGTGCTGGCCTGAAAGGGCCATGGTGACAACTCCTGCACCTCGAAATGATGACTCAGTGAGTCATCAGTATAGCAGCGTGATGACTCAGTGAGTCATCACTGTTATGGTGGTGGCCATGTCGCGATGGGACCCGTATGCCGAAGACCGGCTCCGCGAGGCAGCTCTGGAGCTGTTCCTTGAGCATGGGTACGAGAACGTCACCGTCGCGGAGATCACCGAGCGGGCCGGGCTGACCCGGCGCTCGTTCTCCCGCTACTTCACGGACAAGCGGGACGTGCTGTTTGCCGGATCCGAACAACTTCCGGTCGTCCTCGCGCGTTCCGTCCGGAACGCCGCCGACACACTCACGCCCTTCGAGGCCCTCCTGACCGCTCTCGTGGATGTCGCCGGAGGGCTGGCCGACCAGGCCCCGCTCGCCGTGCAACGGCGGGCGGTTGTCCGGGCGAGCCCGGAACTGCAGGAGCGGGGGCGCACCAAGTTCGCCGCGGTGATCGACGCGGTGGCGGACGCACTGCGGGACCGAGGCACCACCGAGTCGCATGCGACGCTCCTCGCGGAGGTCGGTGTCGCGATCTTCCGCACCGCGTTCGAGCGGTGGACCGACCGGCCGGACGACATGGACCTGCCGACTCGCATCCGGGAGGCGGCTGCCGAGGTCGCCGCCGGCCTGGGGGCGGTGGACTTCACTGCGTTGCCCGCCCCTGACGCGACAACCGCGCATGGCTGAGCACTGCCTGCGGACTACTTGGGTTCCCCGATGTCACCCGCGAGATCGGTCAAGCCCGCTTTGCCGCGCCGACCGGGCGGGCGGAGTCTGCCCGATGTATAGGACGTGCGATGTGCGGACGTCCGCCGCAGTCGCCGGGGCCAGGCCCGAGGGGGCCGGCGAGTTGGTGACCAGGGGGAGCGTCGCCTCGGGCGCGTTGTCCGCCTGGTGCGGCCGATGCCGGTGGCGAACCCGGCGGATCTGCGCGTGGTGCATGCGTTCGGCCGGCCCGAGGTGCACTTTCCGCTCGGCGGGTCGCCGCTGGTGTTCAACGCCGCACGAAGAGCAGCCCGTCGCTCCTTGACGCCGGCTCTTCTGCGCTGTCTTCTCCCGCACCTGTGGTTGCTGTGCCCGTCTCGGCGGTGCTGGATCAGGCCAGGGTGAGGAAGAGCTTTTCGAGTTCGGCCTCGGTCATGGGCGGCGTGGTGCCGTCGGCCGCCGTCATGCACTGGCGCATGCCGCTGGCGACGATCTTGAATCCGGCGCGGTCGAGTGCGCGGGACACGGCGGCGAGCTGGGTGACGACGTCCTTGCAGTCGCGGCCGGCCTCGATCATGGCGATCACGCCCGAGAGCTGTCCCTGCGCGCGGCGCAGGCGGTTGAGGACTGCCTGTACCGAGTCCTCGTCCACGGCCATTCCCATGAGCGCACCTCCTTCAATGGTTTCACTTGCTTTGATTGTACCCCAGGGGGTATAGGGGCCGGGTCTGCGGTGCAGTCCGGCCCGCGTCCGGCCGTGCGGTGCTCGGCCGGACGCGGATGCGCGACGCGTGGGGAGCCCGCCGGTCAGTCGTGGGCGAAGCGGACGTCGGGCAGGATGCGGCGCAGCCAGGACGGGGTCCACCATGCGGCGTGGCCGGTGAGGCGGAGCAGCACGGGCAGCAGGACGAGCCGTACGAGGGCGGCGTCCAGCAGGACGGCCACGCCGAGGACGATGCCCATCTCCTTCGGTGGCAGCGGTCCTGAGATCGCGAAGGTGAAGAAGACGGCGACCATGACCGCGGCGGCGGCGAAGATCACCCGGCCGGAGTGGGCCATGGCGCCGACCATGGCGTCCTTGACGTCGCGGGTGCGTTCGTAGTGCTCCTTGGCGGAGGCGAGCAGGAAGACGGTGTAGTCCATGGCGATGGCGAAGATCATCGCGAAGAAGAACACCGGTGCCCAGCCGTCGAGGAACCCCTGCGAGGTGAAGCCGAGCAGGCCGGCGCCGTGTCCGTCCTGGAAGAGCAGGCGTGCGACGCCGAACGCGGCGCCGGTGGACAGCAGGCTGGCCGCGGTGCCCAGTGCTGCGACCAGGGGCGCCTGCAGGGCGATGAGCAGCAGCAGGAAGCCCAGGGCCAGGACGATGCCGATGACCAGCGGCGTCTTCTGCGTGAGCAGGTGCTGCAGGTCGAGGTTCTCCACGGCGGCGCCGCCGACCAGGCTGCCGTGCGGGAGGCCTGTGCGCAGGGTGTGCACGGTCTGCGACAGGACGGGGTCGGAGGGGTCGGCCGTGGGAACGGCCTGGATCATCGTCCAGCCGGAGTGGTCGGCGGCGGCCTGGGGTGGCAGGACGGTGGCGATGCCGGGGGTGTGCTGGGCGGTCTGCGCGGCCTGCGGGGCCGAGACGGAGGGGACGGCGATCTGCAGGGTGCCGGGGGCGCCGGGGCCGAAGGCGTTCTGTACGGCGGTGTAGCCCGCGCGGGCGGAGGCGTCCCCCGGCAGGACGTTGATGGAGGGCATCGCGGTGCGCAGGCCGATCACCGGCGCTGCCAGGGCCAGCAGCACGACGAGGGCGCCGGCGCCGTAGGCCACGGGGCGGCGCCACAGCCGCTCGCCCCAGGCGGCGAAGCGCGGTGAGCGGTGCTCGCCCACCTTCGCCCACGGCAGCGCCGCCGCGTCGATGCGGTGGCCGAGCTTGGCCAGCACGGCAGGCAGCAAGGTCAGTGTCGCGGCCAGGACGAACGCCACGGCGAGCATGATGCCGCCCGCCATCGAGCGGAAGGCGGGGGACGGGACGAGCATCACTGCGGACAGGCTGACCAGGACGGTCGCGCCGGACAGGGCGACGGCCTTGCCTGCGGTGTCCATGGTCTCGGCGACGGCCTGGACGGTGGTGCGCGCGCGGCCCATCCGTGCGCCGCGGAAGCGCATGACCATGAAGAGGGCGTAGTCGATGCCCAGGGCGAGGGCGAACATCATCGCGAAGTTCATCGCCCAGATGGACACGGGTGTCAGGTGGGTGAGCAGGACGAGTGAGCCGGCGGAGGCGCCGAGCCCGGCCATGGTCAGCAGCAGTGGCAGTCCGGCGGCGACCAGGGATCCGAAGGCCAGCACCAGGATGACCAGGGTCACGGGCCAGGACAGGATCTCGGAGTGGATCATCGCGCTGTGGTTGGCGGTGTTGAAGTCGCTCCACAGCACCGAGGCCCCGGTGGCGTTCACCGTGACGCCCTGGCCGGACAGGGCGGCCAGGGGTTCCTTGAGGTCGTCTGCCGCGCGGACCATCTCGTTGGGGTCGGCCTTGGCTCCGGCCAGCACGATCGCCGTGTGACCGTCGGGGCTGACGGTGGCGCCGGGCTGCGGCGGCACCACGGCGGCGACGCGCGAGTCGCCGCGGACGATCGACTCCGCCTGGCCGATGACCTTCTGCACCGACGGGTCGGTCACCGGCTTGTCGGCGTGCACCACGACCTGGATGGCGGAGGAGGCGTTGCCTCCGAAGTGGTCCTGGGCGATCTGCCGCACGGCCACCGACTGCGAGCCGTTGGCCTGCCAGCCCGCGCCCGACAGCGCCGACTCCACTTTCGGTGCGAAGGCGCCGAGGACGGCCACGACGACCACCCACAGCAGGAAGACCGTCCTGGCGTGGGTCGCCGACCAGATGCCGAGGCGGCCGAACGGCCCGGGGGAGCCGGCCGCCCCGGGAGCGTGAGGCCTCCTGCCGGGCGAGCCGGCTTCTGGCGAAGACACGGATGTCATGGAACGAGCCTTCCTGCTCATGCTCTACTGGACCGTCTGCATACCCCGAGGGGTATGCAGACCACCGTAGAGTGGCGGGCAGGGTCGACGCAAATACCCGCCCGGGTATCGAGGGGAAGGCCGGCGCGAGGCGGCGGCCGTCGGCTGCTCCATCGGGCTGACAGATCGGTGGGGCTGGTTTGCCGATCGGCAGTCCGACGAGAGCCTGGACCGGTGCGGACGACTCATGCGACCGGGGGCACCGGCAAATGACCAGGAGCGATACAGCGGAACCGGCCGGCCTGGACGATACCTACGAGGACGAAGTGCCGGCCAGGCTCAGGCGCCCGGGCAGTGTGGTGGTCACGTGGCTGACCACGACCGACCACAAGACCATCGGCACGCTGTATTTGTCCACGTCGTTCGGCTTCTTCCTGGTCGGAGGCGTCATGGCGCTGCTGATGCGGGCAGAGCTGGCACGGCCCGGCACCCAGTTCCTGTCGAACGAGCAGTTCAACCAGGCCTTCACGATGCACGGCACCGTGATGCTGCTGATCTTCGCGACACCGCTGTTCGCCGGCTTCACCAACTGGATCATGCCGCTGCAGATCGGCGCCCCCGACGTCGCCTTCCCGCGGCTGAACATGCTCGCCTACTGGCTCTATCTGTTCGGCTCGCTGATCGCGGTCGGCGGCTTCGCCACCCCGCAGGGTGCGGCGGACTTCGGCTGGTTCGCGTACTCGCCGCTGTCCAGCGCGGTCAACTCGCCCGGTGTCGGCGCCGACATGTGGATCATGGGTCTGGCGCTGTCCGGCTTCGGCACCATCCTCGGCGCGGTCAACTTCATCACCACGGTCATCTGCATGCGCGCACCCGGCATGACGATGTTCCGCATGCCGATCTTCGTGTGGAACGTGCTGCTCACCTCGCTTCTGGTTCTCTTCGCCTTTCCGGTGCTCGCCGCCGCGCTGCTGGCACTGGAAGCCGACCGGCAGTTCGGCGCGCACGTCTTCGACGCGGCAAACGGCGGCGCGTTGCTGTGGCAGCACCTCTTCTGGTTCTTCGGGCATCCAGAGGTGTACATCATCGCGCTGCCGTTCTTCGGCATCATTTCCGAAGTCATCCCGGTCTTCGCCCGCAAGCCGATGTTCGGTTACATCGGCCTGGTTGCGGCAACCATCTCCATTGCCGGGCTCTCCATCACGGTGTGGGCGCACCACATGTACGTCACCGGCGGTGTGCTACTGCCGTTCTTCTCGTTCATGTCCTTCCTGATCGCGGTGCCGACGGGGGTGAAGTTCTTCAACTGGATCGGCACCATGTGGAAGGGGTCACTGAGTTTCGAGACTCCGATGCTGTGGTCGGTCGGCTTCCTGGTCACGTTCCTGTTCGGCGGCCTGACCGGCGTCATCCTGGCGGCGCCGCCACTGGACTTCCACGTGTCCGACTCGTACTTCGTGGTGGCGCACTTCCACTACACGGTCTTCGGCACCGTGGTGTTCTCGATGTTCGCCGGCTTCCATTTCTGGTGGCCGAAGATGACCGGCAAGATGCTCGACGAACGGCTCGGGAAGATCACCTTCTGGACGCTCTTCTTCGGCTTCCAGGGCACCTTCCTCGTCCAGCACTGGCTGGGCGTCGAGGGTATGCCGCGCCGGTACGCCGACTACCTGGCGGCCGACGGTTTCACGACGCTGAACACGGTGTCCTCGATCAGTTCGTTCCTGCTGGGCCTTTCCATGCTGCCTTTCCTCTACAACGTGTGGAAGACGGCGAAGTACGGCAAGAAGGTCGGGGTCGACGACCCGTGGGGCTACGGCCGCTCCCTGGAGTGGGCGACCTCGTGCCCGCCGCCGCGGCACAACTTCACCTCGCTGCCGCGCATCCGCTCCGAATCCCCGGCATTCGACCTGCACCACCCCGAGATCTCCTCCATCGATGACGCGACGAACCGCCCCGACAAGTCCATCACCGTCGCTCCGGGCGACAAGGACACGTAGAACGTCACGGAAAGCAGGGGACACGGGTGAAACCAGACAGCGCCGATGAGCACGGGCTGAACCAGATCACCGGCTACCTGCTGTGGCACGCTGAGGTCGAACAAGCCCGCCGCCAGGCAGCCGTCTTCACCTCCCACCTGCCATGGCTGACCACAGGGCAGCGCGAGGACGTGGAGCGCGTCTACATCGCTGACCGGGTGGCCGCCTCCCGCGCCATGCTGGAGCAGATCCGCGATCGAGCCGTTGCACTGCGAGGGGAGTACAGCCGGCGGTACGGGTCCCTGAAGAGGCGCTGTGTGGCAGCTGCTGCCGGGTGCACCGCCGTTGTCGCCGGCGTCGCCGGAGTCGTCGTCCTCATCTCCCGCTGACCGGGTAGTTGATCAAGCTCAGGGACGCTGTGGCACGGGGCGCCGGTGGCAGCGCGGCGCGAAGGGACGGTTTATACCCCTGGGCGTATCCTGGGCAGGAGTGTTTCCGTCGGAGAGCGGGGCGAGGCGTGACCAGGGAATATGGGCGGACTGTTGTAGTGGACCTCACGTTCGACGAGGCGATGCGGCGGGTGCGGGAGGCGCTGGCCGTGCAGGGCTTCGGGGTGCTCAGCGAGATCGACGTCCGTGCGACCCTCGCGTCGAAACTGGACGTCGCCATGGAGCCGTACGTGATCCTCGGCGCCTGCAACCCGCACCTGGCGCACCGCGCGCTGGAGGCCGACCGCTCCATCGGAATGCTGCTGCCCTGCAACGTCGTGGTGCGCGGAAACCCCGATGGCGGCTCGATCGTGCAGGCGCTGGACCCGGAGGCGATGGTCGAACTCACCGGCCTGCCCGAACTGCGCCCGGTCGCTGACGAGGCACGCCGGAAACTCGACGCTTCCCTCGCTTCCCTCGGTTGACGTGGGCGGTCGTCCAGGAGTTCGGGCGCGATCCGTTTCCACGGGACCGATGTCCTGCCCTCCTACGGTAGGGCGGGCCTTCCGGCCTGGATGAGTTGATGCCGTCTCTGCCTCTTGCGGCCGGCGCACTCGTTGCCGACTCGACCGGATGGCCGCCAAGGCGTGTGTTCGCCGTCCTGGCGGTACGTTGGACTCATGGGGACGGCCGGGCCTGGCGGGCGATCCATTCCCTCGCGGTGGACGCGATCCCAGCGGGGTCTGATGCTTGCCGCACTGGCGGTGGTGGGTCTGCTGCTGCTGATCGATGTGCTGAGCGGCCCTGGGATCCGCATCGGAGGCCTCATGGTAGGCGTACCGGCCGTGTGTGCCGTGTTCCTCAGCCCCGTCCGGGTGCTGGTCGTCGCTGGTGTCACGCTCGCGTCCGTGGTCGTTGCAGCTCGGGACAACGGGCAGCTCGGGACGGCCAACTTCCCCGTCGCCCTCACCGCGGTGGTGCTGATCAGCGCCACCTCGGTCGCCGCCGCAGCCGTTCGACAGCGACGCGAGCGGGAGCTGGCCCAGTCTCGCTGGGTGGCTGCCACCACACAGCGGACACTGCTCAAGCCTCTGCCCGAGCGGGTGGGTCCGGTGAACCTGCGCTCGATGTACCTGGCCGCCGACAAGGAGTCCGCAGTCGGCGGTGACGTCTATGCGGCTGTGCGCACCGTCGACGGCGGTGCCAGGATCCTGGTCGGGGACGCGGAAGGAAAGGGGCTGTCAGCGGTCGAGCTGGGCAGCTCGTTGGTCAGGGCGTTCCTGCGCGCCACCCGTACCGGTGTGCCGTTGGAACAGCTGCCGGGATGGCTGGACGGCAGCCTGCGTGAGGACATCACCGACATCGCGCTGGCGGCTCCCGTGCCGGCGGGCAGGGCGGCGCCGACGCCGCCTCTGGAGGGATTCGTCACCGCGGTCGCCGCCGAGGTCTCCCAGGACGGCGCGGCGCTGAGAATCTTGGACCTCGGCCACCCGCCGCCACTGCTCCTGCGGCACGGCGAGGTCATCACCTTGGACCGGCAGGAGCCCGCTCTTCCCCTGGGCCTGGGGGACCTTGCCGAGGACACCCACACGGTTGGCGCATATCGCATGGAGATCGGCGACATTCTCTTGCTCTACACCGACGGCGTGATCGAGGCACGGAACGCCGCGGGCGAGTTCTACCCCCTCGCCGAGCGGCTCCGGCGGTGGCCTTCGTGCACCTGTGATGATCTGCTGACCGCGATCACCGAGGACCTGGCTCGGCACGTGGCGGCGCCGCGGGGCGACGATGTGGCCATGGTCACCGTTCAACGGACGGTCTGAGGTCGGCGGCGGCATCGGGCTGTGCCCGATGTTCCTGCCTGGGACTCTCATCCGGGGCGGCTGACGGCGGCGCCTGCGGGTTGCGCTCGGGTCCACGGTGAACGGTGACGCCGAGGTGTCCGCCTGGTGGCCGAGTAGCAGATATCTCCTTGCGGCCCCAGAATAGTTCTGTTGCCGATGTAACCTGGACGGGTACCCACGGCGGCACCTTTCGGCTGCCGTCAACCCGTGGAGGAGGAGGGTCTGTGAACGGGCTCGGCACCGGCACCAAGACTGACGGGCGGGAGGGATGGCCGGCGATGCTGGTCCGGGAACGCCCTCGCCCGGCTGCCATTCGGAACCGTCCGAACGCCTGGCGGCTCGCGGTCGCCACGGTGTGTTTCGGCGCGTTCATGGGCCAGCTCGACGCGAGCATCGTCACCCTGACCTATCACAGCCTTCGGGTGGACTTCGGGGCGCCGCTGGCCGGTGTGGAGTGGGTGTCGCTTGCCTATCTGATCACGCTGGTGGCGCTGCTGGTGCCGGTCGGCCGGTTGGCGGACGCCCGCGGCCGCAAGCTGTTCTACCTCTACGGCTTCGTGGTGTTCACAGCTGCATCGGCGGCGTGCGGCGTGGCTCCCTCCCTCACTGCTTTGATCGCCTTCCGGGTGGTGCAGGCGGCCGGGGCGGCGATGCTGCAGGCCAACAGCGTGGCGCTGGTGGCGACCAGCGCGCCACGGGAGAAGATGCGCGCGGCACTGGGAGTGCAGGCCGCGGCCCAGGCTTTGGGGCTGGCGCTCGGTCCTACGGTGGGTGCGGCTCTGGTGGCCACGGTGGGGTGGCGTTGGGTGTTCGGTATCAACGTGCCGATCGGCGTGATCGCATTGGTGGCCGGTCATTTCCTGCTGCCGCGCACCCGCGCCCGTAACCCGGTACCCGCTTTCGACTGGCAGGGGCTGGCGTGGCTCTCTGCGGCGACGACCTCGCTATTGCTGGGTGTTTCCGCGGCCTCGGGGTTGCCGTTGCCGGTATGGGCGGTGGTGCTGCTCTTTGCTGCCGCCGTCGTCGCGGGCTGGGCATTCGTGCGGCGGCAGCGGCGGGCGGCCGTTCCGCTGCTGGATCTGGCGCTGCTGCGGGTGCCGGCGGTCTCGCCGGGGCTGGTGGGGGCGTTGTGCGGGTATCTGGTGCTGTTCGGTCCGCTGGTGCTGGTGCCGATCACGCTGGGCCGCACGGGGGCCTCGGAGCTGCTGACGGGGTTGGTGGTCAGTGCGCTTCCCGCGGGGTTCGCTCTGGCGGCAACGGGGTCCGACCGGGTGCTGCCGCGGTCGGTCACGGATCGTGCGCGATGTGTGCTGGGTGCCGTCGTGGCGAGTGGCGCGTTGGCAGGGATGCTGGTGGCACCGGTGTCGGCCGGGTGGCTGGCGGCGCTGCTGGGCCTGCTCGGGGCGGGGCTCGGGGTGTTCACCCCGGCGAACAATGCGTTGATCATGCGTGCCATCCCGGTTGCCGCCTCGGGGACTGGCGGCGGGCTGGTCAACATGACCAGGGGCATGGGAACGGCATTGGGCGTTGCGCTGGTCACCTTGGCGCTGCACCTGGCTCCCGCCGACAGTGTCGCTCCTGCTGCACACCACGGCGTGGTGGTGCTGTTGGTCGCATCGGGTGCGGCGCTGCTGGCAGCCTGGTTCAGTCCCCGCCGGGTGCAACCTCGCGGAAAGTACGACCTTCAGCACAGATTCCCCGAGCCGCCGCCGATCACGAACGGATCGACACACGGCTGAGAGCTGACCGGCATGGGAGCAGCATGAACTCGCGGCGGATAAGCGCACTGCGGTGCGGGACGCCGGATGACTGGCTGACCGGCGTGCATGCGGCCGCGGCTGTGGGCTTCGTGGTTGCTGCTTTGCTCACCGGGGCCGTGTGGCTGGCCAGGTCACGTGGTTGAAGGCGTGGTTGACAGCCAGTTCGGGGTCGAGGTGCAGTCGGCGTTCGGTGTTCCAGATCTGGGCGGCGCGGTGCATCGCGGCGCCGCGGTGGTCGGGCACGTCCAGGCGGATCTGCCGGTACACCAGGTACAAGGCAACGCTGAACGTCAACTCGACCCACAGGCGGGGCCGGCCGAGCGGCCGCAGGCGTGGGGGCAACAGTGGGCGCAGGCGCCACCGGACTGCGACGCGCTCCGGCGAAGGCAGGCCGCCACCGGCGGGGCACATCAGCTGTCTCCTGGCTGCCGGCCGGCACCTGCTAGGGGAGCCCCGTCACTGTCCTGGTGTCGTGGCTCACCGTCCGCATCGTCCCGGCGGCGGGCGGACGTCCGGCCGGCCAGCAGGTACAGCGTGGCGCCGGCAAAGAGCGCGGCGGAGACCCAGTCGTTCAGTCGAAGGCCGAAGAAGTGGTTGGCGTGGTCGATCCGCAGAGCCTCGATCCAGGCGCGCCCGGCGGTGTAGGCCAGCACGTAGCAGGCGAACAGCCGGCCCCGGCGCAAGTGGTAGCGGCGGTCGAGGACCAGGAGCAGGGCCATGACGCCCAGGTCCCACATCGACTCGTACAGGAACGTCGGGTGGTAGAGGACCACCGCTGGGGAGTCGGCGGGGCGATGCGCGGCGTCGATGCGCAGGGCCCAGGGGAGGTGGGTCGGGCGGCCGAAGAGTTCCTGGTTGAAGTAGTTGCCCCAGCGGCCCATCGCCTGGGCCAGCACCAAGCCCGGTGCCGCGGCATCGGCGAAGGCGGCCAGCGCGATGCCGCGCCGGCGGCAGCCGAGCCAGGCTCCGAACGCGCCCAGTAGTACCGCGCCGGGGATGCCCAGCCCGCCGTCCCACACGTACAAGGCGTGAATCGGCTGCCTTCCGGCGGCGAAGTACAGTTCGGGGTCGGTGATCACGTGGTAGAGCCGCCCGCCGAGCACTCCGAACGGCACGGCCCACACGGCGATGTCGGCGATCTCGTTCCGGTCCCTGCCGCGGGCCGCCCACCGCCCGCCGGTCATCCACACCGCCGCGAAGATCCCGGCGATGATGCACAGCGCGTACGCGCGAATCGGGAAGGGTCCCAGGTGCCATACGCCCCGAGAAGGGCTCGGCAGGTACGCCAGCAGCATGAAGATGATCACTCTCGCCGTGCGGGTCCGGCCTCGCACCGGAAGCCCCGCACGACATTACATCGCACACCGAAGTTTTCTTACTCCGTGACGATCGAGACCTGTCAGCGGTCGATTGGGGCACCGGTCGCCGCGGATGCGGCGAGCACAGGCCGCAGCGCGCCGTCGCGCAAGCGCCCGACCGCCGGTGTCAAGGTCCGCCGCAGCGCCACACTCGTCGCGTAGGCGACCGGCACGGCCAGCAGCGCCGAGCCGAGGACGTCGTGCGGGTAGTGCGCCCCCACGTAGACGCGCGTGAAACCCTCGATGGCAGCGAAGACCGTGGCGATGGCGCCCAGTCTGCGGTCGAGGAGGAACAGGGCGGCGACGGTGGCCGCAGCCGCGGTGGTGTGCCCGCTGGGGAAGGCGTAGTCGCTGGGCGCCGGGCAGGTGTCGACGAGAAAGGCGTGCGGCATGGAGCGACAGGGCCGCACCTCACCGACGACCTTCTTGACGACCTCCGCAGCAGCGAAAGCCACCACCACCGCGACCGGGACCGCCAGTGCGAGCGTCATCGCCGTATTGCCCCGGCGGCGGGCCCGCCACCAACCGGCGACCATGAGGATCGCGAAGACCCGGAGCCCGGCGTTGGTCCACCATTCCATCGCGCCGTTGAGCCATGTGGTGTCGGACGCGAAGTCCGTGACGGTGGTGAACAGCGAGCCGTCGATGTGCGAACCGTCGAAGGCCGGCACGGCCGAGCCGGCAACCATCGCAGGGGACCTCTCGTGCCGGGCCGGTCCGAAGGCGCCATCTGCCCGGTTCAGCCGACGCCGATCCGGCGCTGCGGGACCGGCTGCGCACCGTTCGCGGCTACGGCTACGTCTTCGACCTGGCGCCCCTGCGCTCGGCCGGATCGCCCCGTGGCGCCGGGGAGCCAGATTGACGGAGTTGTGACGCCGAAAGCGGCTCTCGCAGTGCCGTGACGCGGTCGGAGGGGGCCGCGCGGACCGTTACCCTCATGGCATGTCCTCGCAGTCGCACCCCGAGGCCGCGTCGAAGGCCACCGTGGACCCGGTTCCCGACGCCCGCCGGCTCACCGATGCGGTAACGCGGCTGCGGCGCGCCCTGCGCGCGTCCATCCGCAGCGACTACCCCTGGGAGACGCTGCCCATGGCCCAAGTGGAACTACTTCAGGTCCTCGGGGAACACTCCCCGGCCCGCGTCGGCGACCTCGCCGCCCGCCAGCGACTGGCCCCCAGCACCGTCAGCGGCCTGATCGGCCAGATGATGACCTCCGGCCTTGTCGCTCGCGAGGTCGACCCCGCCGACCGCCGCGCCTCCGTCGTCACCCTCACCGACGCCGGGCGGGAACAACTCGCTGCCTGGACCCAGGCCCACGAACGACGCCTGGACGCGGCCCTGCACGCCCTCGACGGCGACGAGCGCGCTGCTCTCGGGGTCGCCCTTCCCGCCCTGTTCCACCTCGCCGAATACCTCGGCGAACCACCTGCTGACAGCCCGACGGACTGAGACCTCCGGGGCACTTTCGCATGCGGCTTGGGGCTGTTCAGCGCCACCACCGCCAACTGCGTTGACCCTCGCCCTGTGGGCGGCCAGGCGGCCCGACGCTGCTGCCCCAGAGTGCGGGGATCGTGCTGCAGGTGCGGAGGTCGCGGATTCGACCCTGCGTGGCTCTCGCCAGAACCGACTGTGCAGCCGGTGCTGAAATATACCCCTGGGGGTACTCATGGTAGTCTGGGTGATATACCCCGGGGGGTAAAGCAACGGAAAGGAGTATCCGGGTGTTCTTCGTAGACGCCATCCAGCTGGAAGGTCTGGGAAACCGGAGCTATCTGGCCGGGGGCCGGCACGCCGCGGTCGTGGTGGACCCACCGTGTGACGTCGACCAGGTGCTGGCTGCTGCTGCCCGGCGAGGGGTGCGGATCTCTCATGTGGTGGAGACGCACGTCCACAACGACTACGTCACCGGCGGCTTGGAGCTGGCGCGGATCACCGGTGCCGGTTATCTGGTGCCGGCCGGCGCGCGGGTTTCCTATGCGCGGACCCCGGTCGCGGACGGCGACACCGTCGACCTCGACGCGGACCTGACGCTGGCTGCGGTTGCGACGCCCGGGCACACGCCGCATCACACCGCCTACGTGCTGAGCGACGAGGGCCGCCCGGTGGCGGCGTTCACCGGCGGCTCGCTGCTGATCGGCACGGTGGGCCGGCCCGACCTGGTCGAGCCGCGCCTGACCGAGTACCTGGCGCGCGCCCAGCACGCCTCCGCCCACCGGCTCGCCGACGCCCTGCCCGATGACGCGGCGGTCCTGCCGACGCACGGCTTCGGCAGTTTCTGCTCCTCGGCACAGGCCGACGCCACGGACAGCACGATCGGCAGGGAGAAGGCCGGGAACGCCGCCCTCACCACCGATGCGGCCACCTTCGTCGCCGACCTGCTGAGCGGACTGGACGACATCCCCGCGTACTACACGCACATGGGTCCGATCAACGCGGGCGGTCCGGATCCAGTGGACCTGACGGCTCCGAGCACCGCTGATCCACAGGAGATCGCGGCGAGGCTGGCCGCGGGGGAGTGGGTCGTGGATCTGCGCAACCGCATCGCCTTCGCGGAGGGGCATGTCGCCGGCTCGTTCAACTTCGAGGCGGACGGCAAACTCGCCACCTATCTGGCGTGGTTGATCCCCTGGGGCAAGCCGGTCACCCTGCTGGCCGAGTCCGCCGAACAGCTTGCCGCAGCCCAGCGGGAACTCGTGCGCGTCGGCATCGACCGCCCGGCTGCCGCCGCCACCGGCGGCCCGGAACGCTGGGTGGACGTCGGGCAGCGGCCGGTGTCGTTCCCCCGCTCGACGTTCGCCGGACTCGCCGAGCAGCACGCCGGGGACATCGTGGTCCTCGACGTGCGCCGCGACTCCGAACGCGCGAAGGGCTGGATCGAGGGCTCGGTGCACATCCCCGTCCATCAGCTGCACCGCCGGGCCGGTGAGGTTCCGGAAGGCACCGTCTGGGTGCACTGCGCCGCAGGGATGCGCGCCGCCATCGCCGCGTCCCTGCTGCACGCGATCGGCCGGGACGTGGTCGCGGTCGACGACAGCTACGACGCCGCCGGCGAGGCGGGCCTCACCATCACCAGTGGCTGATCCCCGAGCGGCCTGCCGAGCAACCACCCATCAGGCGATCCCGAGGAGGAACAGCCCCGATGTTTTCCCCTGACAGCAACGAGCAGAGCCTGTCCGTACAGGAGGCGCGCACCCTGACCCGCGGGGACCAGCCGCAGGCGGTACTGCTGGATGTGCGCGAGGCAGCGGAGTGGGCAACGGGCCATGCGCCCGGCGCCGTGCACGCACCGCTGTCCGGCCTGGTCGCGGGCGCGGGGCTTCCGGCCGCGGCGCGGGGCCGGCCCCTCGCGGTGATCTGCCGCAGCGGGCAGCGTTCGCAGCAGGCCGCGAAGCTGCTGGCGCAGCAGGGCGCGGACGCGGTGAATGTCGAGGGCGGCATGAATGCGTGGACCACGGCCGGCTATCCGGTCATCGACGAGCGCGGGAAACACGGTCCGACAGCGTGAGCGTGCTCATCCTCGCCCTCGTCGCGGGAGCCGTCGTCGGTCTGGCCCTCGGCGCGCTGGGCGGCGGAGGCAGCGTCCTGGCTGTGCCGGCTCTTATCTACCTGCTGGGCTTCACTCCGGTGGCGGCCACCACCGCCAGCCTCATCATCGTGACCGTCACCTCCGCGACGGGACTGGTGGCACACGCCCGCGACGGCAATGTGGCCTGGCGGACGGGAGTCCTGTTCGCCGCCGCCGGCGTCATCCCCGCATTCCTGGCCGGTGCCGCCACCGCGCACCTTCCGCAGGCGGCACTCACTGCAGCGTTCGCCGTTCTTGCCGCGGCTGCCGCAGTGCGGATGCTGCGGCCCGCCGCCCCCGTAGCGCCCCAGGGGGTCAGGCCGGCGAAGGCGGCGGCTGCCGGCGCCGGTCTCGGCGCGGTGACCGGCTTCCTCGGCGTCGGCGGCGGATTCCTTGCCGTGCCCGCCCTGGTGAGCGTCCTCGGCCTGCGGATGCGGACGGCCGTGGGCACCAGCCTGCTGGTCATCAGCGTCAACTCCCTCGCCGCACTCGCCGCCCGCAGCGGAACCGGAGGGGACCTGCGATGGGAGGTGATCGCGCCGTTCACCGCAGCGGCCGTTCTCGCGGCCTGGGACGGCAAGCGCCTCGCGACCAAGGTCAGCGGCGGCGCCCTGCAACGCATCTTCGCCTTCGTCCTGCTGGGGGTGGCGGCCTTCATGCTTGCCGACGTGCTCGTCTGACCGCGGCCCACAGACAGGGACGTTGCCCGACCCCGTGAGGAGGGGGGCAACACCGATCCAGGAGCCCACAACTGCGTCCGAGAGCCCGGCGCACTGTTCCGGCCTCACACATCGCACACAACGAAGGAGCAATACCCATGTGCCAGCGAACCCTCTGCAAGAAGTGCCACAAGTTCACGTACCGCGGCTGCGGAATGCACGTCGAACAGGTGCTGGCGGGAGTCCCCAAAACCCAGCGCTGCACCTGCACCCGGGAAACCACGCCCGCCGGGAGCCTGTGGAAGCGCCTCCTCGGTCGAAGCTGAGGAAGCGCCCGACCCTGCGGGCGTAGAGGCGGAACGGCCGGTCGGCGTCTGAGCAGTGGGGTCCAGGACGGTTGCCCTGTGACTGGGGGCAGCTCGCCCGTCCCGTCAGGCGTCGAGCTGCCACTCGGTCGACCCACGACTTGATAACGAAGCGCAGGTGCGTCTGCTGGCCATGGGTACCTGTGAACCCTGCGCCTTCGTCGCACTCTGCCTCACCCTGGGACGCCGGACCGATCGAACAGGCATCGACCGCGCCGCAGCGGCGCTCGTCCAGGCAGCCAACCGCGTCCACCGCCCGTCAGGCCAGCGGTGACCAGAGCCAAGACCTGCTGACCAGTGGCACAGGAGCGGCCCCTGACTCGGTGCTCAGCCCTGCCCTGCGGGCCGGCGCCTGAGTAGAGCGCAACTCGGCCGGTGAACGTCTCACGAATTGGAGACCGGGCCGTGCTTTGGCTGCCTTTTCTCGGTGCGTTGGCCGAGGCGGCTGAACACCGCCGTGTGCTGATCTCATAAAGGGGCGTTACAAGTTCGGGGCCGATGGTCGGGCCGCTAAGAGCACCTCGACGCCGCTTTGCGTTTCAGAGCGCTCTCACGACATCGCAGCAGGTCACGGTCGGTTTCCGGATGGAAGTGCCGTTGGGTGCACAAGTCGTCCGAGCAGCCCCCGAACGGGGTCCGCGCCGTCCGCCTGCTGCGTCGCGCAACGATGCTGACCAGTGGAAATGCAGGGGAGACGCGGCCAGATACCCCAGGCGAGGCTCCCTTGGGTCCGGAAAGAGCAACGGCCATAAGACAGTGTGCGTTTTAGCAGGTACAAGAAGGGCTCTGACCAGCATTTCTGCTGGTCAGAGCCTCAATCCGGTTGTGCCCCCGGCAGGATTCGAACCTGCGCACACGGCTCCGGAGGCCGTTGCTCTATCCCCTGAGCTACGGGGGCGACGGGAAGAACAGTACCAGTCCGGGGAGGGTGGGTCCGACAGGGTTTGGGGTGCGGGTGGAGGGGCGGGGTCACCCGTGGCGGGGAAGAAATGGGCAAAACGCGGACGCATCAGTAGTCGTCCGCCTACGCTTCGGGGTGTGGCGGGTGCGACCGGCCGGGTACTTGTTGTGGATGACAACAAGGTGATCCGGCAGTTGATCAGGGTCAACCTGGAGCTGGAGGGCTTCGAGGTCGTGACCGCGGCTGATGGTGCCGAGTGCCTGGAGATCGTGCACAGCGTGCGGCCGGACGTCGTCACGCTGGATGTGGTGATGCCGCGGCTGGACGGGGTGCGGACGGCGGCGCGGTTGCGGGCGGACGCGGATCCGTGGACGCGGGAGGTCGGGATCGTGATGGTCAGCGCCGGTGCGCTGCCGGACGGGACCGGCGGGCCGCGCGGGGTCGACGCGTACGTGGGCAAGCCCTTCGAGCCCGCCGAGCTCGTGGAGACGGTGCGGCGACTGGTCCAGCGCCCCGCGCAGCCTTCGCGCCCGCAGCAGCAGAGTGCGCAGGACCCTGACGCCGAGGAGGCGGGCGAGGCCGCCGTCGCCCCCGGCGGCAGCTGAGCCCCCGCCGGGCACGGCACGCCGGATGTGGCTGCGGCGACCCCGGTCGGCCTCGCCGAGTCCCGGCTGGTCCCGGTCAGCCGGATTCGGCTGCGGCGACCCCGGTCGGCCTCGCCGAGTCCCGGCTGGTCCCGGTCAGCCGGATGTGGCTGCGGCGACCCCGGTCGGCCTCGCCGAGTCCGCGCCGGGCACGGCAAGCCCCGCCGGGCGCGGTACGCCCCCGCCGGCCACGGGCGAGCCCGCGTCGGCGCCCCCCGACCGCCCCGGGGGCGGAAAACCCGGTCGGCACAGAGGCCCGCCTCTCGCCTAGGCTTTGCCGCGTGACCCCCTCCGAACTGTCCTGGACCGTGCTGAGCACGGTCCGGCGTGCCGTCGGCGCGGGGGAGTTGCAGGTCACCGTGCCCGACCGGGTGGTCGTGCAGCGGCCGCCGCGCCCGGGGTGCGGGGACTACGCCACCAACGTGGCCCTGCAGCTGGCCGGGCAGGCCGGGCGCAGCGCCTTCGACGTCGCCCGGGTGCTGGCCGTACGGCTGGCGAAGGAGCCGGGCATCGCGCAGGTCGAGGTCGCCGAGGCCGGGTTCCTGAACATCACGCTGAGCGCCCGCGCGTACGCCGACGTCGTCCGGCAGGTGATCGAGCAGGGGGCTGACTACGGGCGGGGCGACGGGCTGGCGGACGAGCCGGCCACCGTCGTGCCCGAGCCGCCGCACGGGGTGCGGGCGGCAACCGTCGCCGAGGTCGTCAACCGGCTGCTGGCCGCCGCGGGCGCACCGGCGGGGCCGCCGGAGCGGCTCAGTGCGGCCGAGCCGGCCGAGGACCCGGAGAAGCTGCTGGGCCGGGACGCCGCCCGCTGGGCGCTGCTGCGCCCGCCCGCCGAGGACACTCCCCGCCCCACCGCCGCGCTGCTCGCCCAACGCGAGGCGAACCCGCTCTTCCGGGTCCGCTACGCCCGCTCCCGCACCCGCGCCCTGCTGCGCAACGCCCACGACCTGGGCGTACGCGTCGACGGCGCGGCCGGGGACCCGTACCGGCACCCCGCCGAGACGGAACTGCTCGGGCTGATCGCCGACTTCCCCCGGGTCGTCGAGACCGCCGCCCGCCGCCGCGCGCCCGATCGGCTCGCACGGCATCTGGAGCGGCTGGCCGACGCCTATCTCCGGTTCCAGGACGAGTGTCCCGCGCTGCCCAAAGGGGACGAGAAACCCTCGGCCGTCCACGCTGCCCGGGTCCGCCTCGCCGACGCGACCGGCATCGTGCTCGCCGACGGCCTGCACCTGCTCGGCATCAGCGCACCCGACCACCTCTGACGAGAAGACGAGAACGAGAGACACCGCCGTGAGCCGATCCGCACACCCCGCAGGCCCCCGCCACGCCGACGTACTGCCCGAGGGGCACTACGCGGCCCCGCCCGCCGACCTCAACCGGCTGGACGCGCACATCTGGTCGGGCACGGTCGCCCGCAACGACGACGGCGCGATCGAGGTCGGCGGGATCGACGTACGCGACCTGGCCGCCGAGTTCGGCACCCCCGCCTACCTGCTGGACGAGGCGGACTTCCGGGCGCGCTGCCGGGCCTGGAAGGCGGCCTTCGGGCCGGACGCCGACGTCTTCTACGCGGGCAAGGCCTTCCTGTCCCGGGCGGTCGTGCGCTGGCTGCACGAGGAGGGGCTGAACCTCGACGTGTGCTCGGGCACGGAGCTGGCGGTCGCGCTGGACGCCGGGATGCCCGCCGCGCGGATCGCGATGCACGGCAACAACAAGAGCAACGCCGAGATCGACCGGGCGGTCGCCGCCGGGGTCGGGCGGATCGTGCTGGACTCCTTCCAGGAGATCGTCAGGGTCGCGGCCGCCGCCGAGCGGCACGGGCGGCGCCAGCCGGTGCAGATCCGGGTGACGGTCGGCGTCGAGGCGCACACCCACGAGTTCATCGCGACCGCGCACGAGGACCAGAAGTTCGGCCTCGCGCTGGCCGGCGGGCAGGCCGCGGAGGCGGTGCGCCGGGTGCTGAAGCTGGAGAGCCTGGAGCTGATCGGCATCCACAGCCACATCGGCTCGCAGATCTTCGACATGGCCGGCTTCGAGGTGGCCGCCCGCCGGGTGGTGTCGCTGCTGGCCGAGATCCGCGACGAGCACGGGGTGCAGCTGCCGGAGATCGACCTCGGCGGGGGCCTGGGCATCGCCTACACCGCGGACGACGACCCGGCGGAGCCGTACCAGATCGCCAAGTCGCTCGGCGAGATCGTCACCCGCGAGTGCGAGGCGGCCCGCCTCGACCCGCCGCGGCTGTCGGTCGAGCCGGGCCGGGCCATCGTCGGCCCGACCGCCTTCACCCTCTACGAGGTCGGTACGGTCAAGCCGCTCGAAGGCCTGCGCACGTACGTCAGCGTCGACGGCGGGATGTCGGACAACATCCGTACCGCGCTCTACGACGCCGAGTACACCGTCGCGCTCGCCTCCCGCCGCAGCGACGCCGAGCCGATGCTCAGCCGGGTGGTGGGCAAGCACTGCGAGAGCGGCGACATCGTGGTCAAGGACGCGTTCCTGCCGTCCGACCTGGCGCCGGGCGACCTGCTCGCGGTGCCGGCGACCGGCGCGTACTGCCGCTCGATGGCCAGCAACTACAACCATGTGCCGCGCCCGCCGGTGGTCGCGGTCGCGGACGGGCAGCCGCGGGTGATCGTCCGCCGCGAGACGGAGGAGGACCTGCTGCGCCTCGACGTCGGCTGAGCCGGCCGGCCCGAGCTGAGCCGGCCAGTCCGAGCCGGGCCGGCTCGTCCGAAAAGAGGATCTACGGCGGGCACGCGCCGGGCGCAACGAAACACCGCAAGATCGCCGGGCGAACGGCAAATCTCACGGCCCGCCCGGCCGGTCTCGCAATCCGGACACGGCGTGGCTTCTCCCATCCGGTGGGTGAGACTGGTTCCCTCCACGCCGTACGGGACCGGGCAGCCGGAACCGTACCCACGCGACACGAGAGCTGTACGAGAGACGAGGTCGGATGATGCGTACGCGTCCGCTGAAAGTGGCGCTGCTTGGCTGCGGTGTGGTCGGCTCCGAGGTCACGCGCATCATCACGACGCAGACGGCCGATCTCGCCGCCCGCATCGGCGCGCCGATCGAGCTGGCCGGCATCGCGGTGCGCCGCCCCAACCGGGTGCGTGAAGGTGTGCCGCAGGAGCTGCTCACCACCGACGCCACCGCGCTGGTCAAGCGCGGCGACATCGACGTCGTCATCGAGGTCATCGGCGGTATCGAGCCGGTCCGCACGCTGATCACCACCGCCTTCGAGCACGGCGCCTCCGTGGTGTCGGCGAACAAGGCGCTGCTGGCCGCGGACGGCGCCAGCCTGCACGCCAAGGCCGTCGAGCACGGTGTGGACCTCTACTACGAGGCCGCGGTCGCCGGTGCGATCCCGCTGATCAGGCCGCTGCGCGAGTCGCTGGCCGGCGACAAGGTCAACCGGGTGCTCGGCATCGTCAACGGCACCACCAACTTCATCCTCGACAAGATGGACTCCACCGGCGCCGGCTACAGCGAGGCGCTGGACGAGGCCACCGCGCTGGGATACGCCGAGGCCGACCCCACCGCCGACGTCGAGGGCTTCGACGCCGCCGCCAAGGCCGCGATCCTGGCCGGCATCGCCTTCCACACCCGGGTCACCATCGACGACGTCCACCGCGAGGGCCTCACCGAGGTCACCGCGGCCGACATCGCGTCGGCGAAGAAGATGGGCTGTACGGTCAAACTGCTGGCCATCTGCGAGCGCGCCCGCGACGGCCGTTCGGTCACCGCCCGGGTGCACCCCGCAATGATCCCGCTCAGCCACCCGCTGGCCTCCGTACGCGGGGCCTACAACGCCGTCTTCGTCGAGGCGGAGGCGGCGGGGCAGCTGATGTTCTACGGTCCCGGCGCCGGCGGTGCACCCACCGCCTCCGCCGTCCTCGGCGACCTGGTGGCCGCCTGCCGCAACAAACTGGCGGCGACCACCGGTGCCGGCGAGTCCGCTTACACGCAACTGCCGGTGAGCCCGATGGGAGATGTGGTCACCCGCTACCACATCAGCCTCGACGTGGCGGACAAACCGGGCGTCCTCGCACAGGTCGCCACGGTGTTCGCCGAGCACGACGTGTCCATCGACACGGTCCGTCAGCAAGGAAAAGACGGAGAAGCGTCTCTCGTCGTCGTCACCCACCGCGCGCCGGACGCCGCCCTCTCGGCGACCGTCTCCAGCCTGCGGAAACTCGACACCGTACGCGGCGTCGCCAGCATCATGCGTGTGGAAGGGGAGTAGACCCGCAATGAACGGAACAATCGACCAGCCCCGAATGTCGGGCACCCACCAGTGGCGCGGCATCATCGAGGAGTACCGCGACCGGCTCCCGGTCGGCCCGGACACCCCGGTGGTCACGCTGCTTGAGGGTGGCACCCCGCTCGTACCGGCCCAACTGCTCTCGGAGCGCACCGGCTGCGACGTGTACCTCAAGGTCGAGGGCGCTAACCCGACCGGGTCCTTCAAGGACCGCGGGATGACCATGGCCATCTCCAAGGCCAAGGAGGACGGCGCCCAGGCCGTCATCTGCGCCTCCACCGGCAACACCTCCGCCTCGGCAGCCGCCTACGCCGTACGCGCCGGCATGGTCTGCGCGGTGCTCGTGCCGCAGGGCAAGATCGCGCTCGGCAAGATGGGCCAGGCGCTGGTCCACGGCAGCCGCATCCTCCAGGTCGACGGCAACTTCGACGACTGCCTGGACCTGGCCAGGGGGCTCAGCGAGAAGTACCCGGTGGCGCTGGTCAACTCGGTCAACCCGGTGCGCATCGAGGGCCAGAAGACCGCCGCCTTCGAGATCGTCGACGCGCTCGGCGACGCGCCCGACCTGCACCTGCTGCCGGTCGGCAACGCGGGCAACATCACGGCGTACTGGCGCGGGTACCGCGAGTACGCGGCGGACGGCATGGCCACCCGCAAGCCGCGCATGTGGGGCTTCCAGGCGTCGGGCTCCGCGCCCATCGTCAACGGCGCGCCGGTGCGCAGCCCGCAGACCATCGCCACCGCGATCAGGATCGGCAACCCCGCGTCCTGGCAGTTCGCCGAGGAGGCGCGGGACGAGTCCGGCGGCGTCATCGAGGCGGTGACGGACCGTCAGATCCTGTCCGCCTACCGGCTGCTGGCCGCCAAGGAGGGCGTCTTCGTCGAGCCGGCGTCCGCCGCGTCGGTCGCGGGCCTGCTCAAGGCGGTCGACGAGGGCCGCATCGACCCCGGCCAGCGCATCGTCTGCACGGTCACCGGCAACGGCCTCAAGGACCCCGACTGGGCGGTCGCGGGCGCTCCCGCCCCAATGACGGTGCCGATTGACGCGGACGCTGCTGCGCAGAGCCTGGGCCTCGTCTGACCTGGCCTCCTGCCCGAGAGGGCGCCCCTGGGGTGGTGGCGGTCCGTCGTCATGTGACGGTTGACTCCCCACGGCTCGGCGCCAGCCGAAGGGGCGCACGTCGGGAAGGGCGACACGCATCACGCGCTGTACGTGCGCCCTATGTCGCAGGAGAACCTTCCTTCGATAAGCTGGAACCCGGGGACACCGTAGTGTGCCCCGCATCGGCGGATGCCACGTGGCATCGCCACTCCCCGCCCCGCCGCCCGGCAATGGTGCCGCGCCCGCAGGGCGAACCGCACAAGGAGATTCGTCGAAAGATGGCCGGTCCCGCGTTCCGCGCTGCCGCAGTACGAGTGCGCGTCCCCGCGACCAGCGCCAACCTCGGACCGGGGTTCGACGCGTTCGGGCTGGCCCTGGGCCTGTACGACGACGTGGTCGTGCGGGTCGCGGACGCCGGCCTGCACGTGGACATCGCCGGTGAGGGCGCCGACACGCTGGCGCGCGACGGGAAACACCTCGTCGTGCGCTCGCTGCGGACCGCCTTCGACCTGCTCGGCGGCCAGCCGCGCGGCCTGGAGGTGGTGTGCGCGAACCGCATTCCGCACGGCCGCGGCCTCGGCTCGTCGTCGGCGGCCATCTGCGCGGGCATCATCGCCGCCCGCGCGGTGACCATAGGCGGCCCGTCCGTCCTGGACGACACCGCACTGCTGGAGCTTGCCACCGAGATCGAGGGGCACCCCGACAACGTCGCCGCGTGCCTGCTCGGCGGCCTGACCGTGGCCTGGACCGAGGGCGGCGCCGCCCGGGCGGTACGCCTGGAGCCGGCCGCCTCGCTGGTCCCGGTGGTCTTCGTGCCGGCCGTGCCGGTGCTGACCGAGACCGCGCGCGGGCTGCTGCCGCGTACCGTCCCGCATGTGGACGCCGCCGCCAACGCGGGCCGGGCCGCGCTGCTGGTGGAGGCGCTGACCAGGCGTCCCGAGCTGCTGCTGCCGGCCACCGAGGACCGGCTGCACCAAGACTACCGGGCGCCTGCGATGCCCGAAACCCTGGCGCTGGTCCACCGGTTGCGTGGCGAGGGCGTGCCTGCCGTCGTGTCGGGCGCGGGACCCACGGTCCTGGCGTTCACCGACGAGGGGGCCGCCGACAAGGTCTCCCGGATCGCGGGCGAGGGCTGGGCGGCGAACCGCCTGGCACTGGACGCGTCCGGGGCGTGTGTACTGCCGCTGGCCGGGGGGCAGTGACACGGTTGCCGGTCGTGAGAGGGGGAATGTTTGTTGGATCCGGTAGTGTTAACCTCAAGCCTGCATTCGATGCCCGATGGGCGAGATGCACCGTGTCCCTTCCGTGGGACCGCTTTTCTTCCGGGAGCCTCCCACACCGCATAGGGCAAGGTCCGAGCAGTCGGAATCCGCCCGAGCAGTGTTGAGCACGCTCCGGAGTTTCGGTACGAGTTCCCTCCGTGCCGAAGGCACGTATGTATTTCTGCCGCCATCAGGCGGACCACCGCCCCGGTTTCTGAGCAGCGGAAACGCCCAGAGCCGGACAGCACGACCGGTCGCCGAGCCAGACAGGCCGACGCCCGCTCCAGGGAAGGACCCTTCGTGAGCGACACCACCGATCTGATGGGCGTGCGCGCAGATGACACTGTCGCCTCGTCCGACGCCGCCGCGCCTGCTACCGGTGCTGCCACGGCCAGTGCGTCGCGGCGCCGCCGGTCCGGGACCGGCCTGGACGGCATGGTGCTGGCCGAACTGCAGCAGCTCGCCTCAGGCCTCGGTATCAAGGGCACCGCGCGGATGCGCAAGAGCCAGCTGATCGAGACCATCAAGGAGCGCCAGGCCGGCGGCGGCGCCTCCGCGCCGGCCGCCCCCGCGGCCGCCGACGGCGACGCGGCGGACAAGCCCAAGCGGCGCACCACCTCGAAGGCCCGCATCGAGCAGGACGCGCAGAAGGCCGCCCCGGCCGCCGTGGCGACGGCCACCGAGGCGCCCGAGCAGCGGCAGGAGCAGAAGCAGATCGAGATCCCCGGCCAGCCGGCCGGTGAGCAGGCCAAGGCCGCGAAGACCGAGCGGGCCGAGAAGGCGGCGGAGGCCGCCGCGGACACCGCCGAGGGGCGTGCCGAGGCCAAGGACGGCAAGCAGCAGCAGGGCGGCGGAGACGACCGCCAGGACCGGCAGCGCGGCCAGCGCGGCGACCGCAGGGAGCGGCAGCGGGACCGGCAGCGCAACCGCGAGGACGGCGGCGACGGCGGCGGCAACCGGCAGGGCCGGGACCGCGGCGACCGCCAGCAGCAGGGCGGCGGCCAGGGCCAGCAGCAGGGCGGCCAGGGCGGCCCGCAGGACGACGACGAGTTCGGCGACGGGCGGGGCAGGCGCAGGGGCCGCTACCGCGACCGCAGGGGCCGCGGGAACCGCCGTGAGGAGTTCGGCGGCGGCGGCGAGCCGCAGGTCGCGGACGACGACGTGCTGATCCCGGTGGCGGGCATCCTCGACATCCTCGACAACTACGCGTTCATCCGCACCTCCGGCTACCTGCCGGGGCCGAACGACGTGTACGTCTCGCTGGCGCAGGTCCGCAAGAACGGGCTGCGCAAGGGCGACCACGTCACCGGTGCGGTGCGGCAGCCCAAGGACGGCGAGCGGCGCGAGAAGTTCAACGCGCTGGTCAGGCTGGACTCGGCCAACGGCATGGCCGCCGACTCCGGACGCGGCCGTCCCGAGTTCAACAAGCTCACCCCGCTGTACCCGCAGGACCGGCTCCAGCTGGAGACCGACCCCGGTGTGCTGACGACCCGGATCATCGACCTGGTCTCGCCCATCGGCAAGGGGCAGCGCGGTCTGATCGTGGCCCCGCCGAAGACCGGCAAGACCATGATCATGCAGGCCGTGGCCAACGCGATCACCACCAACAACCCCGAGTGCCACCTGATGGTGGTGCTGGTGGACGAGCGCCCTGAAGAGGTCACCGACATGCAGCGGTCGGTGAAGGGCGAGGTCATCTCCTCGACCTTCGACCGCCCCGCCGAGGACCACACCACGGTCGCCGAGCTGGCCATCGAGCGCGCCAAGCGCCTGGTGGAGCTGGGCCACGACGTGGTCGTGCTGCTGGACTCGATCACCCGGCTCGGCCGCGCCTACAACCTGGCCGCGCCCGCCTCCGGCCGCATCCTGTCCGGTGGTGTGGACTCCACCGCGCTCTACCCGCCGAAGCGGTTCTTCGGCGCCGCGCGCAACATCGAGGACGGCGGTTCGCTGACCATCCTGGCCACCGCGCTGGTCGAGACCGGCTCGCGGATGGACGAGGTGATCTTCGAGGAGTTCAAGGGCACCGGCAACATGGAGCTCAAGCTCGACCGCAAGCTCGCCGACAAGCGGATCTTCCCCGCGGTGGACGTCGACGCGTCGGGTACGCGCAAGGAGGAGATCCTGCTCGGCGGCGAGGAGCTGGGCATCGTCTGGAAGCTGCGCCGGGTGCTGCACGCGCTCGACCAGCAGCAGGCGATCGAGCTGCTGCTGGACAAGATGAAGCAGACCAAGTCCAATGCCGAGTTCCTGATGCAGATCGCGAAGACCACGCCGGGCCAGAACAACGACTGACCCGCGCGCTGCACCGCACACGGCCCCGCCCACCGGTTTCCCCGGTGGGCGGGGCCGTGTGCATGCCACTTCGGGCATGAGCATATGATCGGTCGGCCGCAGGTGGGGGGGAATCCATCTCCGGGTCCGGCCCGAGTGTCGGGCGGCGCTTCACGCTGCCCCTGACCTGCCGCTCCCGTTGTGTCGTACCGCCGCTCCTGTGCGTGATCACTGCTGCCGCCCGCCGTGCGTCCACCGCCGCGGGCGGCGGCTGACGTCTCAACGACAGGAGTCGTGGATGTTCCCTGCCCGCAAGGGTGCCGGCCACCGGCGGCGACGGCGCGGTCCGGTCGCCATCGGGGTGGCCGTGCTCGGTGCCGGCGCCGCCGGTGTGCTGCTGCTGTCGCCGGCCCACGCCGGCACCGTGCAGCCGCCGGTGCTCGGCACCGTCGCACAGCCCCCTGCACCCGCACCGGCCGCGCTCAGCGCCCGGATAGCGGGCGCGGTCAAGGCCGACAGCGGCCCGGCCCGCGCCCCGCTCGCCGCCTCGACGACCACGAAGTCGTCGGGCACGGCAGGCACCACGGTCGACCCGAAGATCATCGGCGGAACGACGACGACGATCTCCACGGCGCCGTGGATGGCCCAGCTCTGGTACTACGACGACAACGGCACCCCCGCGGACGAGACGGACGACACCGGCTTCTTCTGCGGCGGCACCGTGGTGTCCCCGACCAAGATCCTCACTGCCTCGCACTGCGTGCACGGCTACGACTGGTTCCAGTTCGGCGCCGTCGTGACCGGCACCGACCAGCTGCCGACGACCAACGCGGACGACACCGCCAACCTGCACGGCGGCACCGCCACCGGCGTCCAGCGCCAGTGGAACCACCCGTCGTACAGCTCGGTGACCTACGACAACGACGTGGCCGTCCTCACCCTGAACCGGCCCGTCACAGCCAAGCCGCTGCCGATCACCACGGCGGGCGACACGGCCTCGTACGGCGCCGGCACGGCCGCGACGCTCTACGGCTGGGGGCGGACGTCCTCGACCACGCAGGACCTGGCGCAGACGCTGAAGAAGGCGTCGATGCCGATCGTGTCGAACGCCGCGTGCAGCAGTGCATGGGGCAGCGACTACGTGGCCGCCCACATGGTCTGCGCGGGCCCGCCGGCGTCCGGCAGCGACGCGGGCACCACGTCGGCCTGCAACGGCGACTCCGGCGGCCCGCTGGTCGTGGCCGGGCGGGTCGTCGGCGTGGTGTCCTGGGGCGTCCAGGACTGCGTCGAGAAGGGCGCCTACAGCGTCTTCAGCCGGGTCAGCGCCTTCGCGGGCGCGATCGACCCGCGGCTGGACGACACCGACATCACCCACGACGGCAAGGCGGACCTGCTCGCGGTCACCCCGGCGGGCGCCACCTACTACTACGCCTCCAAGGGCACGACGGTGAACGGCCGGGTCGCCGACGGCAACCTCGCCGGCACCGGCATGATCCGGCAGACCGACCTCAACCGGGACGGCTTCCAGGACGTGCTGGCCCGCACCACCGACGGCCAGCTGTACTTCCTCAACGGCCAAGCCGGCACCAGCGACATCCGGCTCGGCGCCGGCTGGAACGCCATGCGCGCCCTGGTCGCCCCCGGCGACCTCAACGGCGACGGGCTGCCCGACCTGGTCGCCACCGACACCGGCGGCACCATGTGGTACTACCCCGGCAACGGGAACGGGACCGTCGGCGCCCGCCACTCGGTGGGCGGCGGCTGGAACATCTACAACGGCGTGATCTACGGCAAGGGTGACCTGAGCGGCGACGGACGTCCCGACCTCGTCGCCCGCGACAGCGCCGGTGTGATGTGGCTCTACAAGGGCAGCGGCTCGGCCACCAAGCCGTTCCAGACACGTACCCGGATCGGCGCGGGGTGGAACATCTACAACATCATCGCCACCGTCGGTGACATCACCGGCGACGGGCACGCGGACCTGGTGGCCCGCGACAGCTCGGGCGTGCTGTGGCTGTACAAGGGCACGGGCTCGGCCACGGCGCCGCTGGCGGCGCGGACCGAGATCTGCGCCGGCTGGAACATCTACAACAAGCTGGGCTGAGTCACCACTCGTCGCACAGCGTGAGATGAAATTCGTCCGCGTACCCCCTGACCTGGGGGTACGCGGACGCGCCGGTTTTCCCCCGGATGCCGATCCCGTCGGGGGCGGCGCACGATGGAGGAATGTCCGGCACAGGCGACCTCCAGCCGCCCGCCGGCGCCACCGCCCTCGAAGGCCCGCGGCGCCGGCGCCGCGGCCTGCGGATCACCGCATGGGTCGCCGCGGGCCTGGTCCTGGTGGGGGCGGGCGGGGCCGGCTACATCTACTTCCGGCTCAACGGCAACATCCACAGCGTCGACATCGACTCCGCGCTCGGCGCCGACCGCCCGGTCAAGCTCGGCAACGGTTCCATGGACATCCTGGTGCTCGGCTCGGACTCCCGCTCCGGCGCCAACCGCGGGTACGGCCACGACAGCGGCACCGCCCGCTCGGACACCGCGATGATCGTGCACCTGGCCAAGGGCCACAAGCGGGCCAGCGTCGTCAGCATCCCGCGCGACACCCTGATCAGCCGTCCGGCCTGCAAGAAGCCCGGCGGCGGCACCGCACCCGCGGTGCCGCAGGCGATGTTCAACAGCGCCTACGAGGTCGGCGGGCCGGTGTGCGCGGTCAAGACCGTTGAGGCGCTGACCGGGCTGCGGATGGACCACTACGTCGAGGTCGACTTCACCGGCTTCAAGGACCTGGTCAACGCGCTCGGCGGGGTGCCGCTGACCACGACGTCGGCGATCGACGACACCAAGAGCCACCTGACGCTGGCGGCCGGCACCCACACCCTCGACGGCGACCAGGCGCTCGGCCTGGTGCGCACCAGGCACGGCGTCGCGGACGGCAGCGACCTGGGCCGTATCCAGCTGCAGCAGGCGTTCCTGAAGGCCCTCATGGACCGGATCAGCGGCCTGGGGGTGCTCACCAGCCCCACCAAGCTGTTCTCCGTCGCCGACACCGCGACCAGCGCGGTGACCACCGACACCGGCCTCGGCTCGGTCGGCAGGCTGATGGGCCTGGCGCAGAGCGTCCGCAACCTGAAGTCCGGGCACATCCACATGGTCACCCTGCCCGTGCGGTACGCCCCCACCGACCGCAACCGGGTGGAGCCCATCGAGGCCAAGGCGCAGATGGTGTGGGCCGCGCTGCGCGCGGACAAGGCGATACCGGCCGCAGCGGTGCAGGGATCTGCGGCCGACAAGGTGGACGCGGGCAAGGTCGTGCGGCCCTCCCCCTCCGCCACCCCGTCGAAGGGTCGCTGACCTGCGGGAACGCCGAACCGTTCGGGAGGGGAATTATCCCGTTCCCGACCTGGTTTTGGGAGATGCGGCCTGTGCTGGCAGACTGGTCCGCTGGCCCCGGTTCACGTGACGCAAACCCGCGGAGCGACCCGGCGCCCTCCCGAACCTAGGAGCACCCTTGAAGCGCGAGATCCACCCCGAGTACGTCGAGACCCAGGTCACCTGCACCTGTGGCGCCTCGTTCACCACCCGCAGCACCGAGAAGAGCGGCCAGATCCGCGCCGAAGTGTGCTCCGAGTGCCACCCGTTCTACACGGGCAAGCAGAAGATCCTCGACACCGGCGGCCGTGTGGCCCGCTTCGAGGCCCGCTTCGGCAAGGCCGCCGGGTCCGCGAAGAAGTAGCGACCCGAGAGCGCCGGTTCCCGGTCGCCCCGCCCGGGGCGACCGGACCGGCGCTTTGTCGTCCCACCTACTTCCTTCCAGACTTCTTCCAGCTAGGGATTGATGATGTTCGAGGCGGTCGAGGAACTGATCGGCGAGCACGCCGACCTCGAGAAGCAGCTTGCCGACCCCGCGGTGCACGCCGACCAGGCCAACGCCCGCAGGCTCAACAAGCGGTACGCGGAGCTGACCCCCATCGTCAGCACCTACCGGGCCTGGCGGCAGACCGGCGAGGACATCGAGACCGCGCGGGAACTCGGCGCCGACGACCCGGAGTTCGCCGCCGAGGTCAAGGAGCTGGACAAGGAGCGCGACGAGCTGACCGAGCGGCTGCGGCTGCTGCTGGTGCCGCGCGACCCCAGCGACGACAAGGACGTCATCCTGGAGGTCAAGGCGGGGGAGGGCGGCGAGGAGTCGGCCCTGTTCGCCGGCGACCTGCTGCGGATGTACCTGCGCTACGCCGAGCGCGTCGGCTGGAAGACCGAGATCCTGGACGCCAACGAGTCCGACCTCGGCGGCTACAAGGACGTCCAGGTCGCCGTGAAGGCCCCTCCTTCCCGCGGGGGACAGACCACGAATCCGGGCCAAGGGGTGTGGGCCAGGCTCAAGTACGAGGGCGGCGTCCACCGGGTGCAGCGGGTGCCCGCGACCGAGTCCCAGGGGCGTATCCACACCTCGGCGGCCGGCGTGCTGGTCACCCCCGAGGCCGAGGACGTGGAGGTCGAGATCGGCCCGAACGACCTGCGCATCGACGTCTACCGCTCGTCGGGGCCCGGCGGCCAGTCCGTCAACACCACCGACTCCGCGGTCCGCATCACCCACCTGCCCACCGGTCTTGTCGTCTCCTGCCAGAACGAGAAGAGCCAGCTGCAGAACAAGGAGTCGGCGATGCGCATCCTGCGCTCCCGGCTGCTGGCCGCTGCCCAGGAGGAGGCCGAGCGCGAGGCGTCCGACGCCCGCCGCAGCCAGGTGCGCACCGTCGACCGCTCCGAGCGCATCCGCACCTACAACTTCCCGGAGAACCGCATCTCCGACCACCGCGTCGGCTTCAAGGCCTACAACCTCGACCAGGTGCTCGACGGCGACCTCGACGCGATGATCCAGGCCTGCGTGGACGCCGACTCCGCCGCCAAGCTGGCCGCGGCCGGCGACGCGAGCTGAGGGGGCGGACGGTGAACCTGCTGCTCGCCGAGGTGGCCCAGGCCGCCCAGCGGCTCGCCGACGCCGGTGTGCCCTCGCCGCGGTTCGACGCGGAGGAGCTGGCCGCGTACGTCCACGGCGTCAAGCGCGGTGAGCTGCACAGCGTCGCCGACAGCGAGTTCGACGCCCGCTACTGGGAGGCCGTCGCCCGCCGCGAGGCCCGCGAACCGCTGCAGCACATCACCGGCCGGGCCTTCTTCCGCTACCTCGAACTGCGGGTCGGCCCCGGGGTGTTCGTGCCGCGCCCGGAGACCGAGTCGGTCGTCGGCTGGGCGATAGACGCGGTGCGGGCCATGGACGTCGCGGAACCGCTGATCGTCGACCTTTGCACGGGCTCCGGCGCCATCGCGCTCGCGCTGGCCCAGGAGGTGCCGCGCTCCAGGGTGCACGCCGTGGAGCTGTCGGAGGACGCGCTGGACTACGCCCGCGCCAACGTCGAGGGCAGCAAGGTCGACCTGCGCCAGGGCAACGCGCTGACCGCCTTCCCCGAACTCAACGGCCAGGTCGACCTGGTCATCTCCAACCCGCCCTACATCCCGCTCACCGAGTGGGAGCATGTGGCACCCGAGGCCCGCGACCACGACCCGGAACTGGCACTCTTCTCCGGCGAGGACGGCCTCGACACCATCCGCGGCATCGAGCGCACCGCGCACCGGCTGCTGCGGCCCGGCGGGGTCGTCGTGGTGGAGCACGCCGACTCGCAGGGCGGTCAGGTGCCGTGGATCTTCAAGGAGGACGCGGGCTGGGCGGACGCGGCCGACCACCCCGATCTCAACAACCGCCCGCGCTTCACCTCGGCCCGCAAGGCCCTGCCGTGACCAGGCAGGCCGACCGGGCGCAGGACCCGGCAGCAGCACAGCACTCTTCGGAGGTCATCTCATGGCACGGCGATACGACTGCTCGGATGCGACCGACCGGGCGACCGGCCTGCGCGAGGCCACGTCGGCGATCAAGCGCGGCGAACTCGTCGTCCTGCCGACCGACACCGTCTACGGGATCGGCGCCGACGCCTTCGACGCCGAGGCCGTGGGCGACCTGCTGGAGGCCAAGGGCCGCGGGCGCAACATGCCCTCGCCGGTCCTGGTCGGCTCGCCCAACACCCTGCACGGCATCGTCACCGACTTCTCCGAGCAGGCCTGGGAGCTGGTCGACGCCTTCTGGCCGGGCGCGCTGACCCTGGTCACCAAGCACCAGCCCTCGCTCGCCTGGGACCTCGGCGACACCCGCGGCACCGTCGCGGTGCGCATGCCGCTGCACCCGGTCGCGATCGAACTGCTCACCGCCACAGGCCCGATGGCCGTCTCCAGCGCCAACCTCACCGGCATGCCCTCGCCGCAGGACTGCGACGCCGCCCAGGGCATGCTCGGCGACTCCGTCGCGGTCTACCTGGACGGCGGCCCCACCCCCGCCGCGACCCCCTCGTCGATCGTGGACGTCACCGGCAGGGTCCCGGTGCTGCTGCGGGCCGGGGCGATCAGCGCGGAGGAGCTGCGCAAGGTCGTACCCGACCTGGAGGAGCGCAGTTGACCACGCCCGACGGGCGCGGCATACGGGGGCACACGCAGTACGTCCAGCGCGTCGTCCCTGGGGACAGCGGCGACGTCTTCCGCATCCTGCATGTCTGCACCGGCAACGTCTGCCGCTCGCCGATGGCCGAGCGGCTGACCCGGCACGGGCTGGCCCGGCGGCTCGGCCCTGGCGCGGCCGGCATGCTGGTCGAGTCGGCCGGCACCTGGGGCCACGAGGGCGCCCCGATGGAGGCCCATGCCGCAGCCGTGCTCACCGAGTACGGCGCCGACCCCTCCGGCTTCACCGGCAGGGAACTGCTCGACGACCACGTCATCGACGCCGACCTGGTGCTCACCGCCACCCGCGACCACCGCCAGCAGGTCATCTCGATGGGCCACGCGGCGGGCCTGCGCACCTTCACGCTCAAGGAGTTCACCCGGCTGGTGCGGGCCATCGACACCACCACGCTGCCCGAGGGCAGCGTCACCGAGCGGGCCAGGGCGCTGGTGCGCGCCGCCGCCGCGCTGCGCGGCTGGCTGCTGGCCCCCAGCCCCGACGCCGACGAGGTCCACGACCCCTACGGTGCCCCGCTGTCCTACTTCCGCAGCATCGGCGAGGAGATCCACACCGCGCTGGACCCGATGGTGACCGCGCTGACCGGCGTCGGCGCCGGTGTCAGGCCCTCCTGAGAGCCGGGGTGCGGCGCTTCCGAGAACGGCCGCGGGCGGCTGCAACCGCGGCGGCCCTCCTGTGAGTCTTCCCCGGTGTTCGCCGTCCCGGCCCGGCCACCACTAGGGTGTGACGCTGTGAGGTACCACCCCCGGACGTGTGCGCAGCACCGCTACGCCCCCGAAACAGTCGGAGGCGGCTCGTGCGCGAGTATCTGCTGACCCTCTTCGTCGCTGCCGCGGTCACGTATCTGCTGACCGGTCCTGTGCGGAAGTTCGCCATCGCCGCCGGTGCGATGCCGCCCATCAGGGCACGTGACGTGCACCGCGAGCCCACCCCGCGGCTCGGCGGCATCGCGATGTTCGGCGGCCTGAGCGCGGGACTGCTGGTCGCGGCGCACCTGTCCAACATCGGCGACGTCTTCTCGGTGTCCAACGAGCCGCGCGCGCTGCTGTCCGGCGCCGGGCTGATCTGGCTGCTGGGTGTGCTGGACGACAAGTGGGGCGTGGACGCGCTGATCAAGCTCGGCGTGCAGATGATCGCCGCCGGCGTGATGGTGCTGCAGGGCCTCACCATCCTGTGGCTGCCGGTGCCGGGCATCGGCCCGGTCGCACTGACCCCGGTGCAGTCGACGCTGCTCACCGTCGCGCTGGTGGTGATCACCATCAACGCGGTGAACTTCGTGGACGGCCTGGACGGCCTCGCGGCCGGCATGGTGTGCATCGCCTCGGTCGCCTTCTTCATGTACGCCTACCGCATGTGGTACGGCTACGGCGTCGAGGCGGCAGCGCCCGCGACGCTGTTCAGCGCGATCCTGATCGGGATGTGCCTGGGCTTCCTGCCGCACAACATCCACCCGGCGCGGATCTTCATGGGCGACTCGGGCTCGATGCTGATCGGCCTGGTGCTGTCCTCGTGCGCGATCTCCATCACCGGGCAGGTCGACCCCGACGCGATCACCTCCTTCACCGGGTCCACCCGGGAGACCGTGCACTTCATGGTGCCGGTCTACATGCCGCTGCTGCTGCCGCTGACGATGATCGCGATCCCGGCCGCCGACCTGGTGCTCGCCGTGGTCCGCAGGACCTGGAAGGGCCAGTCGCCCTTCGCCGCCGACCGCGGCCACCTGCACCACCGGCTGCTGGAGATCGGGCACTCGCACAGCCGCGCGGTGCTGATCATGTACTTCTGGTGCGCGCTGTTCGCCTTCGCCGCGGTGGCCTTCTCGGTCAACTCCTCCAGCCTGTGGATCGTGCTGGTGATCGTCGCGCTCAGCGCGGTCGGCCTGGTCGTCCTGCTGCTGCCGCGCTTCAAGCCGGCCGCCCCCGACTGGGCGGAGTCCGTGGTGCCGCCGCGCTACCGGCGCCGCCGCCGGCGGCTGGCGGCCGGTGCCGCCGCGGCCGAGCGGGAGATGCGCTCGCCCGACCACCCCGCGCTGCACGGCTCGACCGCGATCGGCGACCGCCCCCGCCTGCAGGACCGCAGGTCGGACCGCCGCTCCGAGCGGCGGGGCGACCGCCGCAGCCCGGTCGACACCCGCAACTGACCGCGGCCGGGAACACGTCGGGACCAACGGCGGGAACAAGTCGGGAAAAAAGGACGGCGTGTCGCGAGCACAACCTTGTGACAGGCAGCACACGTCCATGGTAAAGACCGCATCAAATACTTTGTGATACCGTTCACGAAAGCAGGGAAGGTGCCGATAGACCGGTTGAGCGGTCTACCGGCATGAGGCGCACCCTCGTTCCCTGACTACGCTCGTCTCCGACGACATCCGCTTGCCCCAACTCCCGCCGGAGGAGCCGTCACCATGCAGCAGAACGACGCCCGAATCCTCAGGGGAGCCGCGCTGGTCGCCGCTCCCGTCGGAGTTGTCGCCACCGTTGTCAGCGCCGTACTCGCAGGCGAAAAAGGCCTCGTCGGCGGACTGGTGGCGATCGCCGTGGTCGCGGTCTTCTTCGCGTTCGGCTCCTGGGTGCTGATGACCATGACCGAGGACCGGCCGCAGATCGCCATGGCCGCCGGGATGCTGGTCTACGCCCTGCAGATCCTGATGATCGGCGTCTTCGTCGTGGTGTTCAAGGACACCACGCTCTTCAACGGCAAGGCCTTCGGCCTGTCCCTGCTGGCGACCGCGCTGTCGTGGGTCGGCGGCCAGGTCAAGCAGAGCCTCACCTCGCGGATGCTCTACGTCGACCCCGTCCCTTCCGCACCTCCGGCCGACTGATGCGGGGTGCCAAGGGGCGGGTAAAGAGGCTGCAATTCCATCTGCTATCGTCCGGAATCGCATCTGGACGTGGAGGCCCCTCGCGCTTGAGGAAGGTGCTGCCCCCGCGCCCATCGGTGTACTCGGATCCGGAGCCGCGGACGCGGTGCGGAGCCCAGGTGCCCGGTCTTCGATGCGGGCTCCCAGCGGACCGTGGTGACTTCGCCACGCCTCGTCCGCCGTGCCGACCAGCGGCCTCACCAGCCGCGCTGACACACAAGGTTGCCGTTACTTATGCGTCACGACGAAGGAGTCACGGGTGAGTGCCCACACGCTGCTCGCTGAGGCTGGCTGTCACATCAAGCAGGACTGTGGTTTCCCTGCTCCGGGCCTCCACTCGTTCGACTTCAAGCCGATCTTCAGCATCGGCAGCTTCGACTTCACCAAGCCGATGCTGCTCGCGATCATCTGCATGCTGCTGGTGGTGGGCTTCTTCTGGGCCGCCTTCAACAAGCCCAAGCTGGTCCCCGGCAAGCTGCAGCTGGTCGGTGAGATCGGTTACACGTTCGTGGCCCGCAGCATCGCCCGCGAGGTGATCGGCAAGAAGGGCGACAAGTACGTCCCCTTCCTCACGTCGATCTTCTTCTTCGTGTGGTTCATGAACATCATGTCGATCATCCCGTTCGCGCAGTTCCCGCCGGCCTCGCGGTTCGCGTTCCCGGTCGCACTCGCGGCGCTGGTCTACATCACGTACATGTACCTGACGTTCAAGACGCACGGCTTCCGCGGCGGCGTCAAGAACCTGGTGTGGATCTCGGGCCTGCCCAAGCCGCTGGTCCCGCTGATCGTGCTCCTGGAGTTCATCCAGAACTGCATCACCCGCCCCTTCACCCTCGCGGTCCGGCTGTGGGCGAACATGTTCGCCGGCCACATGCTGATCGTCATGTTCAGCGTCGCGACCTGGTACCTGCTGACGCCGACCTGGCTGACGGCGGTGTCCGGGGGCTCCTTCGGACTGGCCATCTTCATGACGGCCTTCGAGGTGCTGATCCAGTTCCTGCAGGCGTACATCTTCACGCTGCTGGCCTCGATCTACATCCAGGGAGCGATCGAAGAGGGCCACTGAGCCGTACTTCGGTCACCCCGTACCACCACCCCTCCATACCTCCGCTGGGAAGCCCCCCACCGGACCGCATCAAAAGGAAGACAGAGATATGTCTGCCGAGCTCGTCAACCTCGCCGCTGCCACCACCGCCGGCCGCCTCGGCGCGGTCGCCTACGGCCTCGCCGCCATCGGCCCCGGCGTGGGCATCGGCCTGGTCTTCGGCCACTCGATCGAGGCCATGGCCCGCCAGCCCGAGGCCATGCCGATCATCCGCACCAACATGTTCCTCGGCTTCGCCCTCTGCGAGGTGCTCGCGCTCCTCGGCCTGGTCGTGCCCTTCATCTTCCAGAGCTGATTCCGGCACCCGACCAGCAGCCACTCGACGAAAGGTTCAGACATGATGACCTTCCTTGCGGAGGAGGGGGCGCAGAACCCGCTCATCCCCGACACCGCGGAACTGGTTATCGGCCTGCTCTGCTTCTTCATCGTCTTCGGCCTCCTCGGTAAGAAGCTCCTGCCGAACATCCAGAAGACCCTCGCGGAGCGCCACGACGCGATCGAGGGTGGCCTGGAGCGCGCGGAGAAGGCGCAGGCAGAGGCCAACCGCACGCTTGAGGAGTACAAGGCGCAGCTCGCCGAGGCCCGCCACGAGGCGGCCCGGATCACCGAGCAGGCCCGGGAGCAGGGTGCCGTGATCATCGCTGAGATGCGCGAGGAGGGCCAGCGCCAGCGGGACGCCATCGTCGCCGCGGGCCACGCCCAGATCGAGGCGGACCGCCGCCAGGTGACCGTCACGCTGCGCCAGGAGGTCGGCAGGATCGCCACCGACCTGGCGGGCAAGCTGGTCGGCGAGTCCCTGGAGGACAGCGCCCGGCAGAGCCGCACCATCGACCGCTTCCTCGACAGCCTCGACGGCTCCGCCGACGCCGGCGCGGGCAACGGGGCGGGCGCCGGGGCGGCCCGGTGAACGGCGCAAGCCGCGACGCACTCGGCGCCGCAAGGGAACGGCTGGACGCACTGACCGACAACGCGTCGGTCGACGCGACCAGGCTGGCCGACGAGCTGGCCGCCGTGACCGCACTGCTGCACCGCGAGTCCACGCTGCGCCGCGCCCTGACCGACCCGGCGCAGTCGGGCGAGTCCAAGGCCGCGCTGGCCCGCCGCCTGCTGGGCAGCCAGCTCGGCGCCGACAGCGTCGACCTGGTCAGCGGCATGGTCCGGGCGCGCTGGTCGCAGTCCCGCGATCTGGTGGACGCGCTGGAGGAGCTGGCCGACACCGCCGACCTCACCGCCGCCCAGCAGGACGGCACGCTGGACGAGGTCGAGGACGAGCTGTTCCGCTTCAGCCGTATCACCGCGGGCAGCAGCGAGCTGCGGGCCGCGCTCAGCGGCCGGGCCGGCGCCGGCGGTGCCAAGGCCGACCTGCTGCACACGCTGCTCGGCGGCCGCGCCAAACCGGTCACGGAACGGCTGGTCACCCGGCTGGTCACCGCGCCGCGAGGACGTAGCCTTGAGGGCGGGATCGAATCCCTGTCCAAGCTGGCCGCGGCCCGCCGCGGCCGGACGGTCGCAGAGGTGGTCTCGGCGATTCCGCTGAGCGAGACGCAGAAGCGTCGGCTCGGGGACGCCCTGGCCAGGATCTACGGCCGCCCGGTGCATCTGAACCTGGACGTGGACCCCGCGGTCCTCGGCGGGGTCCGGGTGCGGATCGGCGACGAGGTCATCAACGGCTCCATCGCGGACCGCCTCGACGAGGCGTCCCGCAGGATGGCCGGCTGACGGCTCCGCCGCCGGCGGCACCGGCACAGGCACCACAGACAAGCATCAGACGAGCAACAGACAAGCACTGACGGCCCGCGTTGGGCCGACGCCCCCAAAGAAGACTTCGGGCCCAACAAGGAGAGCAGGGAACCCAGATGGCGGAGCTCACGATCCGGCCGGAGGAGATCCGGGACGCGCTGGAGACGTTTGTCCAGTCGTACCAGCCGGACGCGGCCTCGCGCGAGGAGGTCGGGACGGTCAGCGTTGCCGGAGACGGCATCGCGAAGGTCGAGGGCCTGCCCTCGGCGATGGCGAACGAACTGCTGCGGTTCGAGGACGGGACCCTGGGTCTCGCGCTGAACCTGGAAGAGCGCGAGATCGGCGCGATCGTCCTCGGCGAGTTCAACGGCATCGAGGAAGGCCAGCCGGTGCACCGCACCGGTGAGGTGCTGTCGGTGGCGGTCGGCGAGGGCTACCTGGGCCGCGTCGTCGACCCGCTGGGCACCCCGATCGACGGCCTCGGCGAGATCGAGACCGACGGCCGCCGCGCCCTCGAACTGCAGGCCCCCACGGTCATGCAGCGCAAGTCGGTGCACGAGCCGATGCAGACCGGCCTGAAGGCCGTCGACTCCATGACCCCGATCGGCCGTGGCCAGCGCCAGCTGATCATCGGTGACCGGCAGACCGGCAAGTCGGCCCTGGCCATCGACACGATCATCAACCAGCGCGACAACTGGCGCAGCGGCGACCCGAAGAAGCAGGTCCGCTGCATCTACGTCGCCATCGGCCAGAAGGGCTCCACCATCGCCGGCGTGCGCGCCGCGCTGGAGGAGGCCGGCGCGCTGGAGTACACGACCATCGTCGCCGCCCCGGCGTCCGACCCGGCCGGCTTCAAGTACCTGGCTCCCTACACCGGCTCGGCCATCGGCCAGCACTGGATGTACCAGGGCAAGCACGTCCTGATCGTCTTCGACGACCTGAGCAAGCAGGCCGACGCCTACCGCGCCGTCTCGCTGCTGCTGCGCCGCCCGCCGGGCCGCGAGGCCTACCCCGGCGACGTCTTCTACCTGCACTCCCGCCTGCTGGAGCGCTGCGCCAAGCTCTCCGACGACCTGGGCGCCGGCTCCATGACCGGTCTGCCGATCGTGGAGACCAAGGCCAACGACGTGTCGGCGTTCATCCCGACCAACGTCATCTCCATCACCGACGGCCAGTGCTTCCTGGAGTCCGACCTGTTCAACGCCGGCCAGCGCCCCGCGCTGAACGTCGGTATCTCGGTCTCCCGCGTCGGCGGCTCCGCGCAGATCAAGGCCATGAAGTCGGTCGCGGGCCGGCTGCGCGTGGACCTCGCCCAGTTCCGCGAGCTGGAGGCCTTCGCGGCCTTCGGCTCCGACCTGGACGCGGCCTCCAAGGCGCAGCTGGAGCGCGGTCAGCGCATGGTCGAGCTGCTCAAGCAGGGCCAGTACGCGCCGTACGCGATCGAGGACCAGGTCGTCTCCATCTGGGCCGGCACCACCGGCCAGCTGGACGACGTCCCCGTCGAGGACGTGCGCCGCTTCGAGCGCGAGCTGCTGGACTACCTGCACCGCGAGAACAAGTCGCTGCTGACCGGCATCGTCGAGACCGGCAAGCTGGAGGACGGCACGATCGACGCGCTGACCTCCGCGGTCGCCGCGTTCAAGAAGCAGTTCGAGACGTCCTCCGGCGCGCTGCTGGTCGAGGGCTGATCGCATGGGCGCACAGATTCGGGTTTACAAGCGCCGGATCAGGTCCGTCACCGCCACGAAGAAGATCACCAAGGCGATGGAGATGATCGCCGCCTCGCGCATCGTCAAGGCGCAGCGCCAGGTGGCGGCCTCGTCCCCGTACGCCGACGAACTGACCCGTGCGGTGACGGCGGTCGCGACCGGCTCCAACACCAAGCACCCGCTGACCACCGAGGCCGACAACCCGACCCGTGCCGCGGTCCTGCTCGTCACGAGCGACCGCGGCCTGGCCGGCGGCTACTCGTCCAACGCCATCAAGGCGGCGGACCGGCTCACCGAGCGGCTGCGCGCCGAGGGCAAGGAGGTCGACAGCTACATCGTCGGCCGCAAGGGCCTGGCGTACTACGGCTTCCGTGAGCGCACGGTCGCGCAGTCCTGGACGGGCTTCTCCGACAGCCCCTCCTACGCCGACGCCAAGGCGGTGGCGACGCCGCTGATCGCGTCGGTGCTGGCCGACTCGGCCGAGGGCGGCGTGGACGAGCTGTACATCGTCTTCACCGAGTTCGTCTCGATGATGACCCAGACACCGGTCGACCGGCGGCTGCTGCCGCTGGCCATCTCGGACGACGCGGAAGGTGGCGCGGAGCTGTCCAAGCAGCCCCAGGCCAAGCCGCTGTACGAGTTCGAGCCGTCCGCGGAAGGCGTGCTGGACGCGCTGCTGCCGCGGTACGTCGAGAGCCGCATCTACAACGCCCTGCTGCAGGCCGCCGCCTCCGAGCACGCGGCCCGCCGCCGGGCGATGAAGTCGGCGACCGACAACGCGGAAGATCTGATCAAGTCGCTCACGCGGCTTGCCAACGCGGCCCGACAGGCCGACATCACCCAGGAAATCAGCGAGATCGTCGGCGGTGCCAGCGCTCTGGCCGACGCGAACGCGGGGAGTGACTGACCACTATGACTGCCACTATTGACACCGTTGAAACCACCGCCACCGGCCGGGTGGCGCGGGTCATCGGCCCGGTCGTCGACGTGGAGTTCCCCGTCGACGCCATGCCGGAGATCTACAACGCGCTCAAGGTCGACGTAGCCGACCCGACCGAGGCCGGCGCCACCAAGACGCTGACCCTGGAGGTCGCGCAGCACCTCGGCGACGGCCTGGTCCGCGCCATCTCCATGCAGCCCACCGACGGCCTGGTCCGCCAGGCCGCGGTGATCGACACCGGCGACGGCATCACGGTGCCGGTCGGCGACGTCACCAAGGGCCGGGTGTTCAACACCCTCGGTGCGATCCTCAACGAGCCGGAGGCCGAGTCCGAGGTCACCGAGCGCTGGGCGATCCACCGCAAGGCCCCGGCCTTCGACCAGCTCGAGTCCAAGACCGAGATGTTCGAGACCGGCCTGAAGGTCGTCGACCTGCTGACCCCGTACGTCAAGGGCGGCAAGATCGGCCTGTTCGGCGGCGCGGGCGTCGGCAAGACCGTGCTCATCCAGGAAATGATCATGCGTGTGGCCAAGCTGCACGAGGGCGTTTCCGTCTTCGCCGGCGTCGGCGAGCGCACCCGCGAGGGCAACGACCTCATCGCGGAGATGGCCGAGTCCGGCGTGCTCCCGCAGACCGCGCTGGTCTTCGGCCAGATGGACGAGCCGCCGGGCACCCGGCTGCGCGTCGCCCTGGCCGGTCTGACGATGGCGGAGTACTTCCGCGACGTGCAGAACCAGGACGTGCTGTTCTTCATCGACAACATCTTCCGGTTCACCCAGGCGGGTTCCGAGGTCTCCACGCTGCTCGGCCGTATGCCCTCCGCGGTGGGCTACCAGCCGAACCTGGCCGACGAGATGGGCCAGCTGCAGGAGCGGATCACCTCGACCCGCGGTCACTCGATCACCTCGATGCAGGCGATCTACGTCCCCGCGGACGACCTGACCGACCCGGCGCCGGCCACCACCTTCGCCCACCTCGACGCGACGACCGTGCTCTCGCGGCCGATCTCGGAGAAGGGCATCTACCCCGCGGTGGACCCGCTGGACTCCACGTCCCGCATCCTGGACCCGCGCTACATCGCGCAGGACCACTACGACTGCGCCATGCGCGTCAAGGGCATCCTGCAGAAGTACAAGGACCTCCAGGACATCATCTCCATCCTCGGTATCGACGAGCTGGGCGAAGAGGACAAGCTCACCGTCTTCCGCGCCCGCCGCATCGAGCGCTTCCTGTCGCAGAACACCCACGCGGCGAAGCAGTTCACCGGAGTGGACGGTTCCGACGTGTCGCTCGACGAGTCGGTGGCGGCCTTCAACGCCATCGCGGACGGCGAGTACGACCACTTCCCGGAGCAGGCCTTCTTCATGTGCGGTGGCCTGGACGACCTCAAGGCGAACGCCGCCAAGCTCGGCGTCAACTGACGCAGGTCATGGCGTGAGGGGGGCAGTCGGTCTCTGCCCCCCTCACGCAGCCCTTATTCTTTGTCTTACGCACCTCCCTCACCCGGTGGGTGCCGACCCGAGGAGCCGTCTTGGCCGAAATTCACGTCGAGGTGGTGGCCGCGGACCGCAGCATCTGGTCCGGCGAGGCCGCCATGGTCATCGCCCGCACCCTGTCCGGTGACATCGGCATCATGCCGTCGCACGAGCCGGTGCTCGGAGTGCTGCAGTCAGGTCCGGTGACGGTCCGCACCACCGAGGGCGGCACCGTCGTCGTCGCGGTGCACGGCGGTTTCCTCTCCTTCGCGGACAACAAGCTCTCGATTCTCGCCGAGATCGCCGAGCTTGCCGAGGAGATCGACGTCGCACGGGCCGAGCGGGCGCTGGAGCGCTCCAGGTCAGAGGCCGACGCGGCGGCCGAGCGCCGCGCGGAGGTCCGGCTCGCCGCCGCGGCGGGCGCGCACTGAACCACCCGCGGCGGAGCGCCGTCCAGCAGGACGGCGGTACCGCGGGAGCAGGACCACGGTGCCGCGGGCTGCCCTCAGGGGTGGTCCGCGGCACCGGCACAGCAGGAGCAGCACACACACGGTGCGCGGTACGGGCGGCGATGGGCCCCAGGAGAGGAGAGCGGTGGACGTGATCCTCTCGGTCGAGGCGATCGGCGCCGTCGTGGGCGCGGTCCTGCTGGCACTGTTCGTCCTCGGGCTGCGCCGCCGGCTCATCCAGCGCTCCGGCGGCACCTTCGACTGCAGCCTGCGGGTGGCCCCGCCGGAGGACACCGAGCCCAGCGGCAAGGGCTGGGTCTACGGGGTGGCCCGCTACAACGGCGACCGCGTCGAGTGGTTCCGGGTCTTCTCCTACGCCTTCCGGCCGCGCCGGGTGCTGGAGCGCCCCTCCATCGAGGTCGAGGGCCGCAGGGAGCCGCGCGGCACGGAGGAGCTGGCGCTGCTGTCCGACGCGGTCGTGCTCACCTGCGAGCACCGCGGGCTGCGGCTGGAGCTGGCGATGAGCGACGACGCGCTCACCGGTTTCCTCGCCTGGCTGGAGGCGGCCCCGCCCGGCCAGCGGGTCAACGTGGCCTGAGCGGTCCCCTCCCGCGCCCTGCCGTCAGCGGTTCTCGCCCGGCACCCACAGCACGTCGCCGCGGTCCTTGTTCGCCGTCCTCGCCAGGATGAACAGCAGGTCCGAGAGCCGGTTGAGATACGTGGCCGTCAGCGGGTTCATGACGTCGCCGTGCTCGGCGAGCGCCGCCCACGTGGAGCGCTCGGCGCGGCGCACGACCGTACAGGCCTGGTGCAGCAGCGCCGCCCCCGCGGTGCCGCCGGGCAGGATGAAGCTGCGCAGCTTCTCCAGCCCTTCGAGGAAGCTGTCGCAGTCGGCCTCCAGGCGGTCCACGTAGGACTGCTCGACCCGCAGCGGGGGGTACTTCGGGTCGGGCACCACGGGGGTGGCCAGGTCCGCGCCCACGTCGAAGAGGTCGTTCTGCACGCGGACCAGGACGGCTGACACGTCCTCGGCCAGACCGCCGAGCGCCAGGGCGGCGCCGATGACCGCGTTGGCCTCGTTGGTGTCGGCGTACGCGGCGATCCTGGTGTCGGTCTTGGGCGTACGGCTCATGTCGCCGAGCGCGGTCGTGCCGTCGTCGCCGGTGCGGGTGTAGATGCGGGTGAGATTGACCATGGCGTCGAGCGTAGGGCCTGCACGGGCGGCCCGTTGCGACCAAGGACACACGGTGACGCGCCCGACATCATGCTGCGCCCGGTGGTGAACCGGCGTTAGGGTCCGGCCAGATACCCCAACGGAGAGGTGGAACCGTGGCGAAGAAGCTCGCCGTCGTAGGAGCCGGACTGATGGGCTCGGGCATCGCACAGGTGGCGGCCCAGGCGGGCTACGAGGTGGTGCTGCGCGACGTCACCGACGAGGCACTGGCCCGCGGGACCGACGGCATCAAGGCGTCCTACGACCGCTTCGTCGCCAAGGGCAAGCTCGAAGCGGCCGACGCGGAAGCGGCGTTGGCCAGGATCAGCACCACCACCGACCTGGACGCGGCGGCCGACGCCGACCTGGTGGTGGAGGCGGTCTTCGAGAAGATCGAGGTCAAGCAGGAGATCTTCCGCACCCTCGACCGCATCACAGGCCCCGGTACGGTGCTGGCGTCCAACACCTCGGCGATCCCGATCACCAAGATCGCCGCTGCCACCGAGCACCCCGAGCGGGTCGTCGGCACGCACTTCTTCTCGCCGGTGCCGATGATGCAGCTGTGCGAACTGGTCCGCGGCTACAAGACCAGTGACGACACGTTGGCCCGCGCGCGGGAGTTCGCCGAGAGCGTCGGCAAGACCTGCATCGTCGTCAACCGCGACGTGGCGGGCTTCGTCACCACCCGGCTGATCTCCGCGTTCGTCGTGGAGGCCGTCAAGCTCTACGAGTCCGGCGTCGCCTCGGCCGAGGACATCGACGTCGCGTGCAAGCTGGGCTTCGGCCACGCCATGGGGCCGCTGGCCACCACCGACCTCACCGGCGTGGACATCCTGCTGCATGCCACCGGCAACATCTACGCCGAGTCGCAGGACGAGAAGTTCGCCCCGCCGGAGATCATGCGCCGCATGGTGGACGCGGGAGACCTGGGCCGCAAGAGCGGGCAGGGGTTCTACCCGTACTAAGCAACGTCACTCACAGGAGTGAATTCGGTATCGGTTCGCTCACAGACGGCAACTTCTCTTTGCGACGGACCGTCAGTTGTGTGAAGACATACGGACGGGTGCCGCAATTCTTCGGGAGCTTCGGGAGCGACTATGCACATCAGGGGCGACCATGCCGAGCTGGTCGTCGGGGGCCGCCTCGACGTCCGCAGCGCGGCGGACGCCCGTACGGCCCTGCACACCGCCGTCGACTCCGGCCGCGGCGACCTCGTACTGGACCTGACCGAGCTGGACTCGTGGGACGCGACAGGCCTCGGCGTGATCATGGGCGCCCACCGCAGGGCCGGCCGGGCCAACCGCCGGCTGGTCCTGCGCAACGTCCCGCCGCAGATGCAGCGGCTGCTGGTGGCCACCAGACTGCACCGCATCCTCGCGATCGAGGCCGAAAGGTGACGTAAAGGCTGCCGGGGACCCCTGCGCTTCATCACAGCGGCACATGCCCTTAGAGTGCCCCTGACGTGACCGCATATGGGGGCGTAGGACATGGACCAGCACAACGGCGAGCCCGGCGAGCGCCCAGGGCAGGACGAACCGTTCGACGCCTTCGGTGTCAGGAGCGGCGGCACCGGCGGCGGCACCGCCGACCGCGGCGCGCTGGTGCCCTACGAGCCGCCGCCCGCGCCCTTCGAGCCGGCCGCGCCCGCCGACAGCGCCTTCGCCGACTTCGCCGACTTCCCCGACTTCCCCGACGCCCGTGACCTCCGCGACGTCCCGGCCGACGCCGGCGCCTTCGACAGCACGCGCCCGGTCGAGCCCTCGCTCTTCGACGCCGCCGCCCCGCTGCCCAAGGCGATACGCCCGGCCCGCGAACCGCTGGAGCTGACCTCCGGCACCCCCAGCGGCGGCAGCGCCCGGGTGCGCCGCATCGTCACCCCCGACTACCTGCTCACCGTCAACCCGGTCGACGGCACCGAGGTCACCGTCTGCCCGCCCGAAGAGCGCAGGACCCCCGTACCGCGCACCCGCGCCGAGCGCACCGCCCACCTCGCGGCCCAGCGCCCCTCGCCGCCGCCGGGACCTCCCGCGCCCGAACTCCCGCTGCTGGAACGGGACGAGGAGCGCGAGCGGCTGATCCGGCTGCTGGCCCGCGGCCGCTCGGTCCGCGTCACGGGACCGTCGGGCGCCGGGCGCACCGCCCTGCTGGAGTCGGTCGCCAACGCCTGCGCCGACCTCGCCCCCGACGGTGTGCTGTGGCTCTCGGGCTACCGCCGCACCGTCGGCGACGTCCTGCACGCCCTCTACAGCGTCGTCTACGCCGGTGACGACTACCGCCCCAGCCGCACCGAGCTTCCCGCGCTGCTGCGCGAGACCGGCGCCGTCGTCGTGGTCGACGACCTCGAATTCGGCGGCACCGCCCTGGAGGAGCTGCTCGCCGCGGCCCCCGAGTGCGCCTTCCTGCTGGCCGCCACCCCCGACGTCGCCGCACCGCCCGCCGAGTCAATGGTCGAGGAGGTCTTCCTCTCCGGCCTGACCCGGGTCGCCTGCGTCGACCTGCTCACCCTCGCCGCGGGACGCCCCCTCGAAGAGGACGAGACCGCCTGGGCGGCCGACCTGTGGTTCGAGTCCGAAGGCCTGCCGCTGCGCTTCGTCCAGGCCGGCGCCCTGCTGCGGCAGCGGGACGCGCTGCGCTTCCCGCCCGAGCCCGACTGGGACGACTCGGTATGGGAGAACGGCACCCCCGCGGCCGGCCCCGCCGCGCCGCCCCCGGACCTGATACCCGACCTGACCGGCTTCGACGACCCCGCGGCGCCCGACCCCGCGGCCCCGCTGGAGATACCCCCGGTCATACCGCCGCCCGCACGGGTGCCCAGCGCCGACGTGCCGCTGCCCTCCCTCGCCGAGAGCGCCGCCCCCGCCGACCTGCTCGCCTCCCGGCTGAGCGAGTCCGCCCGCGAAGCGCTCGCCTTCGCCGTCGCCCTCGACGGCGAATGCCCGCACCCCTCGCACCTGCCCGCCCTGGTCGGTGACACCCACGGCGACGCCGCACTCGGCGAGATGACCGCGGTGGGCCTGGCCGTCCCGGTCGCCGCGCACTATCGGCTCGCCGCCGGCGTCACCCAGCAGCTCGCCGCCGCCTTCACCGCGGAGGGCGAGCTGAGCGAGGTCCAGGCGCACACCGCGGCCCTGCACTACGCCTGGTGGACAGGGCACCCCTCGGTCACCGCGGCCCGCGCCGCCGCCGAGTCCGAGGCGATCATCGCCGCCATGACCGCCTGCCGCGACAACGGCAACCCCACCGCCGCGGTGCTGCTGGCCCGCACGGTCGCGCCCGTCTTCGCCGCCGCCCTGCACTGGGGCGCCTGGGAGCGGGCGCTGCGGATCGGCCAGGAGGCCGCCCGACTGTCCGGCGAGGTCGCGGAAGAGGCCTACTTCCACCACGAGTTGGGTGTGCTGGCGCTCTGCAGCGGCACGATGGACCGGGCCAGGGCGGAACTGGAGGCGTCCATCGCGCTGCGCGGCGCCCTCGCCGACCGGCAGGGCACCGTGGTCGGCCGCCGCACCCTGGCGCTGGTGGACGACCTCGACCCGGCCGGGTCCCGGCTCGAACTCCCCCCGGCCGCCGCCGACTTCGACGCCACACCGGAAGCGCCCGCCGTCACCGCCCCGCTGGCCGTCATCCACCAGCGCCCGCCCGCCCACCACGCGCCCGAGCCCGGCCCCAAGCGGCTCGCCGTCGTCGGCACCCGCCGCAACATGGTCGCCGCCGGCACCGGTGTGCTGCTGGCCGCGGTGCTCGGCACGATCGTCACCCTGGGTGCCACGTCGGGCGGCGACGGCGACCAGAAGAACCAGGTCAAGCCGCTGGAGTCGTCCCAACAGGAGGCGACGGACGCCCCGTCCACGACCTCCCCCGAGACGACATCCCCGACAGGTACGACGTCGTCGCCGCCCGCGTCGGCGTCCGCCACCACGACGGGGACCCCGACCACGGCGTCCACGACCGGCGGTTCGACCGGCGCCACGTCCGCGCCTCCGCCGTCGACCTCGACGGGCGGTACGAGCCAGCCCCCGCCGCCGCCGAGCCACACGTCGGGGCACCCGACGCACACGACGACGAAGCCGCCGCCCTCGTCGCCCCCGCCCACGTCGACTTCGACGACTCCGGACACCCCGCCTCCGACGACGCCGCCCAGCTCGCCGCCAGAGGTCACCCAGTCCCAGACCGTCTCGGGTGCCCCCGACCTCACCGACACGGCGACGCCGACCGCGGCGCCGTGAGGTACGGCGCCGCGACCGGCGTGTGGGGGGAGGCGGTCAGGGTGTGGGTCAGTTGGCCTGGCAGGAGAACGACGGCCAGGTGGTCGAGCCGTTCTTCTGGATGGTCATGCCCCAGTTGTTGCCGCTGCCGTTGGGCTTGGCGACCAGCTGGTACTGGCTGGGGTAGCTGGCGCTGATGTTCCAGGTCGCCATGGTGACCTCGGGGGCGTGCAGGTTCACCGTCACGGTCCAGTTGCTGGAGCCGGAGACCGAGACGTTGAGGTTGTAGCGGTCGCTCCACTGGTCGCCGGCTGTCACGTTGGCCGTGCAGCTGCCGCCACCGCCGGTGGTGCCGCCGGTGGTGGTGCTTCCGGTCGTACCGCCGTTGGTGGTGCTGCCCGTGGTGCCGCCGCTGCTGGAACCGACGGTGACGTTCGAGCTGCCGGAGGAGTGGTAGCCCTCGGTGGCGAGGATCTCGTAGTTCGGGGTGCCGAGGTTCAGGCCCGACTGCGCCCACGCGTTGAAGATGTTGGACACGGTGATGGTGCCGCTGGTGCGGTGCGCCTGGCGGACGGCCCAGTACTGGTAGAACGTCGCGGTGCCCTGGATGGACGGCTGGTTGACGCGCTGCGTCCGGTACAGGTCGTACGTGCTGCCGTCACTGTTGACCGAGCCCAGCCGGGTGGCGCCGGTGCTGGGGTTGTAGCTGCCGAAGTTCTCGACGATGTAGTACTCGATGAGCGGGTTCGTGGTCCAGCCGTACAGCGACAGGTAGCAGTTGCCGTTGCAGTTCCACGAGGCCGAGTAGCTCACGGGCGAGGTGTTGCCCGGGTTCCAGCCCTTGCCGGCGACGAAGTTCTCGACGTTGTTCCACTGGGTGCTGTACTGGCCGCCGGAGCCCATGGTCATCGAGGCCTGGCCGCTGTTCTGGCTCCAGAACGAGTAGAAGTACCCGTTGTTGGTGCCGGTGCTGTTCTGGCTGACGGTCGTGTCGGCACTCGCGGTGCCGGGGAGGACCAGCGCGGCGACGGCGACCAGCGCGATGGTGCAGAGGCTGCTGAGCAGCAGCCTGAAGCGACCGAGCACCCGGAAACGGCCGCCTCTGCGGGTCTCCGGTCGGGGGGTGGTGTTCATGTGGTGCTTCCTCCTCGTCGAGGGCTGGTGGGGCAGCCCGGCCGCGCGGCACGGCGCGGTGGAATGGCCGTGCCGCGCAGCGGGGTTCGCCGGTCCTGCGCGACCGGCGACCGACAGTGTTGAACTCGCCCGACACACTGTCAACACTTTCGACAATGATTGCGAAAGCTTCGCTCCGCAGTGGTCGTCAAGGGGAAGCATTTGGGCAGGTCGAAGCCCCGTATACGGAGCCGGGGTCAAGGTTGCCCGCCTGAGGCCCGGATTATGCGATCAGGGCCGGGTTCAGAATCTCGAAAGTTTCGAAAAATTTCCGGGTATCGAGGAGGAGGGGTCAGAAGAGCCGGAGCTTGTCGTCCTCGATGCCGCGCATCGCGTCGTAGTCCAGGACGACGCAGTCGATACCGCGGTCGGTGGCCAGCACGCGCGCCTGCGGCTTGATCTCCTGGGCGGCGAACACGCCCCTCACGGGCGCCAGATGGGGGTCGCGGTTGAGCAGTTCGAGGTAGCGGGTGAGCTGCTCGACACCGTCGATGTCACCGCGGCGCTTCAGCTCGACGGCGACGGTGCCGCCGGAGGCGTCCCGGCACAGGATGTCGACCGGGCCGATGGCCGTGGGGTACTCGCGGCGGATCAGCGTCCAGCCCTCGCCGAGCACCTCCATGCGGTCGGCGAGCAGCTCCTGCAGATGCGCCTCGACGCCGTCCTTGATCAGGCCCGGGTCGACGCCGAGTTCGTGCGAGGAGTCGTGCAGGACCTCCTCTATGGTGATGATCAGCTGCTCGCCCGCCTTGTTGACGACCGTCCAGACGCCGTCCTCACCCTCCTTGAGCGTGCACGGCGGGGACATCCAGTTGAGCGGTTTGTAGGCCCGGTCGTCGGCGTGCACCGACAGGCTCCCGTCGGCCTTGACCAGCAGCAGCCGGGTGGCGGACGGAAGGTGGGCGGACAGCCGGCCCGCGTAGTCGACGGAGCAGCGGGCGATCACAAGGCGCATGGTGGGCCACGCTACTTCACCCGGTGTGCGGCACGCGATTCGGCCCGGGGTCTCCGGGACCGTACGAGTTCGGCCGACTACCCCCCGGGACCGAAAATTGGCCGGTTGTGCGTGCTACCTCCTGGTGCGCTCAGCGTTCCAACCCTACGGTTGAAAGCCGGTGGCCGCCGCGCGGGGGATACGCGGTCGCGGCTGCCGGATCCCGTCCGTACGGCCCCGTGCGCCCACGGGGTCACCGAGAGGAGTACCCATGTCGCTCGACGTCTCTCCGGCCCTCCTCGAACAGGCCGAGCGAGGCGAGGTCGACGAGCAGGAATTCGTCGACTGCGTCAGGACATCCCTCCCCTACGCGTGGGAGCTGATCAGCTCATTGGTGGCACAACTCAAGGTGGATGGGGGGAACTTCGCGGACAACCAGGTGCCGCCGCCCAGCGAGAAGGAGCGCGGCCAACTGCTCCGCGCGCTGGCGAGCGACGCGATACGCGGAGCGCTGCAGCGGCACTTCGGGGTGCGGCTGGCGTTCCAGAACTGCCACCGGGTGGCGGTCTTCCCGCTCGACCCGGCGGTCGGCGAGAGCTACGACAAGTTCACCTCGGTCAGGTCGCAAGTACTGAACCAGTCACCGGAGTTCAGGGACTGCTGACCCGTCGGCGGCCCCGTGGCGCAGCTGCGGGAGCGCAGTAGTCGATCAGTGGCGGCGCGCACAACGGGGCGTGCTCCCGTAACGGGCCATGCACATGTGTTCAGGCCAGTTCCGGGAGCACGTCACCGCCGAGACGTGCGACGTTGTGCAGCGTCGCGTCGAGGTCGCCGGAGCCCTCGACCAGCAGCGCGAAGCGCGTGATGCCGGTCGCCCGGGCGGTCGCCGCGAGGCGGTCGGCGCACAGCCGCGGCGGCCCCACCGGGTGCAGCCCGCACAGCAGGTCGGTGTAGGCGTACGGGTCGCGCATCGCCCGCGCCCTGCCGTCGACCGTGCGGTGCGCGGCCAGGCCCTGCTGCAGCCAGCCCGGCATCGCCTTGCGCAGCGTCTCCACCGCGTCGGAGCGGGTGTCGGCGATCTGGACCACCCCGGCCGACACGTGCCCGGCCGCCGCGACCACGTCGGGGGAGTGGCCCGCGGCCAGTGCGGTGCGCCGCCACAGCGCCACCATCCCCGCCTTGTCCTCGTCGCCGCAGTGCATGCCGAGCAGCATCGGCAGCGCCCGCTCCGCGGCCAGTCGCACGGTGCCGGGGGAGGTGCACGCCACGACCACCTGCGGCCCCTCACCGGCCGGCTCCAGCTCGTCGGGCCGCGGCACCACCGGCACCTCGGGAAAGGCGTAGCGCGGCCCCTGGCCGCCCACCGAGGGCTCCCGCAGCCAGCGGAGCAGCAGATCCAGCGACTCGGGGAAACCGTGCTCGTAGGCGGCCGTTCCGGCCCCGAAGACCGCCAGGTCCACCCACGGGCCGCCGCGTCCCACCCCGAGCGTGAAGCGGCCCCCCGAGGCCAGGTGCAGCAGTGCCGCCTGCTCGCCGAGCGCCACCGGGTGCGCGGTCGGCAGCACGCTCACCGCCGTTCCCACCCCGATCCGCCGGGTCCTGCCCAGCAGCACCCCCGCCAGCGTCACCGCCGAGGGGCACACGCCGTACGGCACGAAGTGGTGTTCGGCCAGCCACACCGTGTCAAGGCCCGCGGCCTCGGCCGCCTCCGCCGTCGATATCGCCCGGTGCAGCGGCTCGGCCTGGCCCTGACCGGGGAACTGAGCAGCGAGTACGAACGTCCCAACGCGCATCGCCCACTCCCTCCTTGCCGTGACTAACGCCTGGCACGTGCCAAAGGCACGGCCTTCTGCGGTGTTTTCATGATTTTCGGCCGTGGTGCGGCGGATGCGCCCGTTCGGGTACCCGGGGGTCCGGCGCGTACCCTGGATGCCGTCCGCGAAGCCAGCAGAGCGCGAGGTGTTCCGTGTCGCCGCGACGTAACCACCCGCACGGCGCCCATCGCCCGGCAGAACGCAGCCAGGAGTCCGGCGTCGGCGGCGCCGGCACCGAGGAGTGGCAGGGCGAGGAGTGGGTGGTGCGGCCCATCGCCGGCGCCGCGTCCGCCAAGCACTACCGCTGCCCGGGCTGCGACCAGGAGATCCCGCCCGGCGTCGGCCATGTCGTCGCCTGGCGCGAGTACGACGGCCTCGACGACCGCAGGCACTGGCACCGCGCCTGCTGGAACGCCAAGGACCGCCGCACCAGCAAGGTGCAGCGGTCCCGTAACGCGCCGAGGTACTGAAACCCCGCCCGCTGCCTAGGGCCTGTCTGACAAATCCCGTCTGCATGGCGGGGTCTGGCACGCACGCTGGCTGCGTTGTCGGTCGTCGGCGCAGCCCGCTGCGCTCTCCTTCCTCCGCCTTGCCATCGCACGCACCAGACCCCGCCATGCCCGCCCTATGGGCGGACGACGCTATTTGTCAGACAGGCCCTAGGCGTCGCGCTGCCTGAGCACGACGTAGCCGCCGAGCAGCGCCGCCGCGACCCACACCGCCATGATCGCGATACCGCCCCACGGCCCGTACGACACGTGGTCGTCGGTGGACGGCACCACCTGCATGATCTTCTGGCCGGCCTGGTCGGGGAAGTAGTGCGCGACCTTCTTCACCTTCGGCACCGCCGACAGGATCGGCGAGACCAGGAAGAAGAACGGCATCAGGATGCCCAGGCCCAGCATCGGGCTGCGCAGCATCGCCGCCGCGCCCACGCACAGCAGCACCAGCAGCGTCATGTACAGCCCCGCGCCGACGACCGCGCGCAGCACCCCCGGGTCGCCGATCTGCGCCTTGTGCGAGCCCAGCAGCGCCTGGCCCAGGAAGAAGACCACGAAGCTCGTCGCCATGCCGACCACCAGCGCCAGCACACCGGCCACCGCGACCTTGCTGGTGTAGAAGGCGCCCCGCTGCGGCACCGCGGCCAGCGACGTGCGGATCATGCCGGTGCTGTACTCGCTCGACATCACCAGCACACCGAAGACGATCAGCGCCAACTGGCCCAGCGTCATGCCGAAGAAGGCGGTGTTGGTCGGGTCGAACGTCGCCTGGTCCTCGGTCGACAGGTCGTCCCAGGTGTTGTTGAACACCAGGCAGATCACCGCGCCCAGGGCCACGGTCACGATGAAGGCGAGAGCGAGCGTCCAGATGGTCGAGCGGACCGACTTGATCTTCGTCCACTCCGACTGGAGGACGGCGGAAGGAGCAGCCATGTCAACGCCCCTTTCCAGAGCCGGGGTTGCGCCACTGCGAGCCCCACTGCTGCCCGCCGGGCTGCTGCTGGGGCGGCTGCCCGGGCTGGGCGGGCGGCGCCGCGGGCGGCTGCTGCCACTGCTGCGCCCCCGGTGCGACCGGCATCGGCGGCGGGGCGCCGGGTGTCACCGCCCCGTGCGCGTGGTACTCGACCGACTCGGCGGTCAGCTGCATGAACGCTTCCTCCAACGACGCCCGCTGCGGGCTCAGTTCGTGCAGCACCAGCTGGTGCTGCGCGGCCAGCTCACCGAGCTGCGCGGCCTCGGTACCGGTGATCTCGAACGAGCCGTCGCCGGTCGTCACCACGGTGTGGCCCGCCGCCGTCAGCACGTCCTTGAACCGCTCGGGCTGCGGGGTGCGCACCCGCACGTAGCTGCGCGAGTTCTTCTCGATGAAGTCGGCCATCGAGGTGTCGGCCAGCAGCCGCCCCCGGCCGATCACGATCAGGTGCTCCGCGGTCAGCGCCATCTCGCTCATCAGGTGGCTGGAGACGAAGACCGTACGGCCCTGCGCGGCCAGCCCCTTCATGAGGTTGCGGATCCAGTGGATGCCCTCCGGGTCCAGGCCGTTGACCGGCTCGTCGAACATCAGGATCTCCGGGTCGCCGAGCAGCGCGGCCGCGATCCCCAGCCGCTGCCCCATGCCCAGCGAGAACCCCTTCGAGCGCTTGCGTGCCACCGCCGTCAGACCCACCGTCTCCAGCACCTCGCTGACCCGGTGGGCCGGGATGCGGTTGGACTGCGCGATGCACAGCAGATGGTTGTAGGCGGTGCGCCCGCCGTGGATCGCCTTGGCGTCCAGCAGCGCCCCGATGTGCTTGAGCGGCTCGCTGAGCTGCGCGTAGTGCCGGCCGTCGATACGGACATCGCCGCTGGTCGGGGTGTCGAGGCCGAGCAGCATCCGCATCGTGGTGGACTTGCCCGCGCCGTTCGGCCCGAGGAATCCGGTCACCACGCCGGGGCGCACGGTGAAGGTCAGATGGTCGACTGCGGTCTTGTCCCCGTACCGCTTGGTGAGCCCCTGCAACTCAATCATGGGGGCGAGGCTAGCAAGACACGGCGGAACCCCCGCACGCGAGCGTGCGAGGGTTCCGCAAAAACCGTCGGAACAGCGAGTTCCGCCCTGGCCTGTGGGGTCAGCGGGACTGCTGGGCCGGGACGCCGCGCGAGATCGGCTCGTCGTCGGTGGAGCCGGCCGCGGCGACCGCCGCACCGGTCAGCGTGGCCAGCATCTCGCGGACGTTGGTCAGCTGGGCGTTGATGCTGTCGCGGCGGTTGGTGAGCGCCGCCAGCTCGCGCTCGGACTCGCTGCGGATCCGGTCGGCCTTGGCGTTCGCGTCCGCGACGATGTCCTCGGACTGGCGCTGCGCGGTCTCCACGGTCTGGCGGGCACGGCGCTCGGCGTCCGTACGCAGCTTCTCCGCCTCCAGGCGCAGCTGCTCGGCACGGTGCTCGATCTCCGCCAGGCGCTTCTCCGCCTTCGCCTGACGCGACGCCAGGTCGCGCTCGGACTGCTCGCGGCGCTTGGCCAGGTTCGTCTCGAAGTCCGCTGCGGCCTGGGCGGCCTTGGCGCGGGTCTCCTCGAAGAGCGCGTCGGCCTCCTCACGCTTGGCCTGGGCGTCCTTCTGGGCGTCGCTGCGCAGCTGCGTCGCGTCGCCCTTCGCCTTGTCGACGATCCTGGCGCCCTCGTCCTCGGCCTTGGCCTTGCGGTCCGAGGCGAAGGCCTCCGCGTCGTTGCGCACCTGGGCCGCGGCCGACTCGGCCAGCTCGCGGTGCTGCTCGGCGGCCCGACGGGCCTCCTCGCGCAGGTCCTTGGCCTCTTCCTCGGCCAGGCGGAGGATCTTCTCCACCCGGGCGCCGAGACCGGCGTAGGACGGCTCGGAGTCGTTCACCTGAGCCGCGGCGTTCTGGGTTTCGAGGTGCAGTTCCTCGATGCGCTTCTCCAGCGCGGTGATCCGGGTCAGTGCACTGTCACGGTCGGCGACGAGCTTGGTGATGCGGTCGTCCACCTGTCCGCGGTCGTATCCGCGACGCACGAGCTCGAAGCCGAAAGGGGAGGAAGTGTCGCTCATGGGGTTCCTGTCGATGATTCAGACCGGTGAGGTGATAGAGGGAATCCTAGGGGGCTCAGCGGCGTGTCACCGAGCCATTGCGCATTCGGCATGGAGAATGTCCGCTCAATCGAGTGGAGCATCGTCGTTGCGCTTGCCACCCGTGCGGGCGGAACCGGCAGCCGCTCCCGCCGAGACCGTACTCTTCGTCGATTTCGCTGCGCCACCCGGTGCTTCGAACGACTCCAGGGCCTCCAGCACGTCCTGGACCCGGCCGATCTCCGCGTTGATGTCCTCGCGCCTGCGGACCAGGGTGTCCAGCTCCCGCCGGCCCTCGTTCACGATGCGCTCGGCCTCGGCCCGCGCCTCCCCCTTGACCCGTTCGGCCTCCCGCTCGGCCTCGGCCTTGTTCTGCTCGGCCTCCTTGAGCAGGCCCTCGACCTTCTTCACCGCGGCGATACGGACCTTGCTCGCCTCGGACGTGGCGGTCGACTTGATCTCGGCGGCCTTCTGCTCCGCCTCCCGCAGCTGCTCGGTCGCTGCGGCCACCAGCTTGTCGACCCGCTCGCCGACCACCCGCATCGCCTCCGCGGCCTCCTTGCGGGACCGGTCGTGCAGCGCCTCCACCTCGGACTCCACCCGGCGGCGCAGCTCGTCGGTGCGCTCCCTGATCGTGGTGGCGTCCCTGCGGGCCTCGCCGAGCAGCGTGTCGGCGTCCGTACGCGACCGCTCCACCAGGCCGTTGCCCTCCGCGGTGGCCTCGTTGACCAGCCGCTCGGCCTCCGCGCGGGCCGCGGCGACCATCGTGTCCGCCCGCTCCTCCGCGGCCTCGGCGACCCTGCGGGCCTCGGCCTGCGCCTTGCCGACCAGCTCGTCCGCCTGCTCCGCGGCCTCGCTGCGGCGCTTGTTGGCCGCCTCCCTGGCCTCGTCGAGGATCCGCTGCGAGGCGTTGCGCGACTCCTCCGCCTCCCGCTCCGCACTCTCCAGCGCCTCCCGGGACATCGCGCCGAGCCGGTCGGCCTCCTCGCGGGCCTTGCCGACCAGCTGGTCGGCCTGGTTCGCCGCGTCCGTGCGCATCCGGTTGGCGTCCTCGCGGGCCTCGGCCCGCAGCCGGTCGGCCTCCTCGATCGCCTCGGTGACCGTACGGTCGGCCAGCGACCTGGCGGCCTCCGCCTCCTCCTGCGCCTCGCTGCGCACCCGGGACGCGTCCTGCCCTGCGCGCTCCCGCTCGGAGTTGGCGTCCGCGTGCAGCCGGTCCGCCTCGCCCTGCGCCTCGCTGCGTACCCGCTCCGCCGCGTGCTCGGCCGCGGAACGCAGCCCGGCGATCTCCTGCTCCGCCTCCTGGTGCAGATGCGCCACCGAGTCCCGCACCTGCTGCGCGGTCGCCTCGGCCGCCGCCACCAGCTCGCCGGCCCGCTGCTCCGCCTCCGAGGCCAGCCGGTCAGCCTCCGCCGCCGCGTCCTCGACCCGCTTGCGGGCCGCCGCGAGCAGCTCCTCGCTCTCCCCGCGGGCCCGCGCCCGCTCCTGCTCGGCCTCCGCGCGCGCGGTCGCCAGGTGCTCCTCGGCCGCCCTGCGCCGCCTGGCCGCCTCCTCCTGGGCCGCGGCCAGCGCCTCGGCGGCCTCCACCCCGAGCCGCTCGGCCGCCGCCGACGCCTCGGCGCGCACCCGGTCGGCGGTCTCCTGCGCCTCGGCCTTGCGCTGCTCGGCCTCCGCGGCCGCCTCCGCCTGCACCCGCAGCGCGACGTTCTCGCCCTCCGCGCGGGTCTGCGCCGCATCGGCCGCCGCCTCGTCGCGCAGCCGTACGGCCTCGGCCTCGGCCTGCTCCTGCAGCGTACGGACCCGCTCGGCGGTCTCCTGGCGCAGCTGCTCGGCCTCGGCCGCCGCCTCCGACCTGATCCGGTCCGCCTCGGCCGAGGCGTCCCGCAGGCCCTGCTCGGCGGCCGTGACCCGGCTCTCGGCCTCCTCGCGCAGCCGGGCCAGGTCGACCTCGGCCTCCTCGCGCATGCGGGCCACTATCGTGCCGGCCTCGGCCCGCTGCTCGGCCGCGGCCTGCTCCGCGGCCTCCTTGACCGCGGCGCCCTGCCGCTCGGCCTCCGCCCGCAGCTCGTCGGCCTCGGCGCGGGCGCTGCGCAGCGCCTCCTCGGCCTTCGTGTTCAGCGCCGAGGCCCGCTCGACGGACTCGGTCCGCATCCGCTCGGCCTCGGCCGCCGCGCTCTGCCGCTGCTCGTCGCCGTCCGCCTTGGCCTTGGCGAGCAGCTCCTCGGCCTTGCTCGCGGCCTCCTCGATCTGCTGCACCGCCTCGCGGCGGGCCTCGCCGCGGATCCGCTCGCCCTCGGCGACCGCGTCGGCCCGCAGCTGCTCGGCCTCGCCGCGCAGCCGCCTGGCCTCCTCCTGCAGCTCGACGGTCCTGGCGCGGTACTCCTCGGTGTCGTCCTGTGCGGCGCCGCGCAGCTCCTGCGCCGAGGCCTCCGCCTCGCTGCGCAGCCGCTCGGCCTCCGCCTCCGCCTCCCGGCGGATCCGCTCGGCCTCCTCGCCCGCGCTCTTGGTGGTGGAGCGGGCGTCCTCCGAGGCCTTGGTCAGGATCTCCTCGGCCGAGCGGGCGGCCTGCGCCAGCTGGGCCGCGGCGTCCTCGGCCGCCGCGGCCCTGGCCGCCTCCTGCGCCTCGCTGCGGATCCGCTCGGCCTCGGCCCTGGCGTCGGCGACGGTCTGCTCGGCCTCCGCCTTGGCGGCCTCCGCCTCCTTGGTGGCCTCGTTGACCATGCGGGCGATCTCGGCCCTGGCGGTGCGGGTGCGCTGCTCGTTCTCGGTCTCGGTGGCCGCCAGGCGCTTGGCGGCGCCCGCGGTGGCCTCCTCGCGCAGCCGCTCGGCCTCCGCGGTGGCGGTGCGCAGCGCCTCGTCGGCCTCGCGCATCCGCTCCTCGGCCAGCCGGGACAGCTCGGTGGCCCTGATCCTGGCGTCGTCGGACTCGCTGCGGGTGGAGGTGCGCAGCTGCTCGGCCTCTGTGGTGGCCTCCTGGGCCTGTGCGGACGCGGCGGTCAGCAGCCGCTCGGCGTCGGTGCGCGCCCTGCGCAGCAGCTGCTCGGCCTCGGCGCGGGCCGCCTGGGCGTCGGCGGTCAGCCGGTCCCTGGTCTGCTCGGCGACCCGGGTGGCCTCGGCGCGGGCGGCGGCGAGCGCCGCCTCGGACTCGGCCCTGGTCTCGTCCAGCAGCCGGCGGGCCTGGGACTCGCTGCGCGCCCGCAGCTGCTCGGCCCACGCCACGTTCTCGTTGACGTGCGTCTCGACGTTGGCCCTGCGCTCGGCCAGCTCCTCGTCCAGCTGGCGGCGCCTGGCGATGGCCTCGGCATGCCACTCGGCCTCGAAGCGCGACTGGTGCTCGGCCTGCTCCTGCAGCAGCCGCTGGGTCTGCGCCCTGGCCTCGCGCAGCTCGCGCTCGGCGTCGGCGCGCAGCTGGTCGGCCTGGATCTGCGCATTGCGCAGCAGCTGGTCGGCCTGGTGCCCGATGTTGTCGTAGGCAGGGCGGGACGCCAGCATGCGCCGCGCCTCGTGCAGCTTGGCGCGCAGCACCTCGACCTGGTATCCGAGGTCGTCGGCGTGGTCGACGGCCTTGCCCCGCTCGGTACGAAGCCGGTCCATCTCGGCTTCGAGCTGAGAGAGGTGGTCGTCAGCCCGGTAGCTGTCGTTGCCCCGCACTCCGCGGTCCCATCGGTCTCCTGGCGTACTCACCCGCCAACCGGGTGAGATTCTCCGTGGGCGCTGTGTCCATCCAGGCCCATAAGAAGAATGGTGTCAGATCAACGGCGCGGAGCGGGAGCGTACCCAGAGCCCACCCCGGTCGGCCCGGTCACTCTACCGGGCAGGACGGGGGTTGGGTCAGTGGTCCTGCGGGTCCTGACCGTGCGCAGCCGCGGCGGTCACGAGTTCCGTGAGCACTCCGTGACAGTCCTTGGGGTGCAGGAAGGTGATCCTGGAGCCCATGGACCCGTGCCGGGGCTCGTCGTAGAGCACCCGCACACCCTTGTCGCGGACGGCCTGGGAGTCAGCGTCGACGTCCGCGGTGCCGAAGGCGATGTGGTGGACGCCCTCGCCGTTCTTGGCCAGCCACTTGCCGACCGCGGAGTCCTCCCTGGTCGGCTCCAGCAGCTGCAGGTACGAGGCGCCGCCGTCGGAGGTCCCGTTGATCTTGAGCATGGCCTCCCGGACGCCCTGCTCCTCGTTGACCTCGCTGTGGAACACCTCGAAGCCGTACGTGGCACGGTAGAAGTCGACGGTCGCGTCGAGGTCGAAGCAGGCGATCCCGATGTGGTCGATACGCGTCAGCATGGACCCAGTGCACCCCAGCCCCCGGTGACTACGCAACGTGCGCGCCATCACACGTTCCGCCGGGTGACTCCGGATGTACCCGCCAGTACATTGACGCTAACCCTCGTTAACTCCTCTCTTCAGCCGAAGGGGCCGCACCATGGGAAACACCACTCGATCGGTGATCGTCGCGGGCGCACGCACTCCGATGGGCAGACTGCTCGGCGGCCTGCGCGGCTTCTCCGGAGCCGACCTCGGCGGCTTCGCCATCAAGGCCGCCCTGGAGCGGGCCGGCATCAGCGGCGACCAGGTGCAGTACGTGATCATGGGCCAGGTGCTGCAGGCCGGCGCGGGCCAGATCCCCGCCCGCCAGGCCGCGGTCAAGGCCGGCATCCCCATGTCGGTGCCCGCCCTCACGGTGAACAAGGTGTGCCTGTCGGGCCTGGACGCCATCGCGCTGGCCGACCAGCTGATCCGGGCCGGCGAGTTCGACGTCGTGGTCGCCGGCGGCCAGGAGTCCATGACCAACGCCCCGCACCTGCTGCCCGGCTCCCGGGCCGGCTTCAAGTACGGCGCGATCGAGATGCTCGACTCGATGGCCCACGACGGCCTCACCGACGCCTACGAGAACATCGCGATGGGCGAGTCCACCGAGAAGCACAACACCCGGCTCGGCATCGAGCGCGCCCCGCAGGACGAGTTCGGCGCCCTCTCCCACCAGCGGGCCGCCGCCGCCCAGAAGAACGGCGTCTTCGACGCCGAGATCACCCCCGTCGAGGTCGTCCAGCGCAAGGGCGAACCGGTCGTCGTCAGCAAGGACGAGGGCATCCGCCCGGAGACCACCGCCGAGTCCCTGGGCCGGCTGCGCCCCGCCTTCGCCGCCGAGGGCACGATCACCGCGGGCACCTCCTCGCAGATCTCCGACGGCGCCGCCGCGGTCGTCGTCATGAGCCGCGCCAAGGCCGAGGAGCTGGGCCTGACCTGGATCGCCGAGATCGGCGCCCACGGCAACGTGGCGGGCCCCGACAACTCGCTGCAGTCCCAGCCCTCCAACGCCATCGCCCACGCCCTGGGCAAGGAGGGCCTGACCGTCGCCGACCTGGACCTCATCGAGATCAACGAGGCCTTCGCCGCGGTCGCCGTGCAGTCCATGAAAGACCTCGGGGTGACACCTGAAAAGGTGAACGTGAACGGCGGCGCCATCGCGCTGGGCCACCCCATCGGCATGTCGGGAGCCCGTATCGTTCTCCACCTGGCCCTTGAGCTGGGCCGCCGCGGCGGCGGCACCGGTGCGGCCGCCCTGTGCGGGGGCGGCGGCCAGGGCGACGCCCTGATCCTGCACGTGCCGACCAACTGAATTCCCGATCGACGGAGGACATCGCGCGATGGTGGACGTGGGGCAGCTGGTCGAGCAGGCCCGGGAGGGCAGGCCGCGGGCCGTCGCCCGGCTGATCTCGCTGGTCGAGGGGGCGTCCCCGCAGCTGCGCGAGGTGATGGCCGCGCTCGCACCGCTCACCGGCGGTGCGTACGTGGTCGGCCTCACCGGCTCGCCCGGCGTCGGCAAGTCCACCTCCACCTCGGCCCTGGTCAGCGCCTACCGCAAGGCGGGCCGCAGGGTCGGGGTGCTGGCCGTCGACCCGTCGTCGCCGTTCTCCGGCGGCGCCCTGCTCGGCGACCGGGTGCGCATGTCGGAGCACGCCTCCGACCCGGGCGTCTACATCCGCTCCATGGCCACCCGCGGCCACCTCGGCGGCCTCGCCTGGGCCGCACCGCAGGCCATCCGGGTGCTGGACGCGGCCGGCTGCGACGTGATCCTGGTCGAGACGGTCGGCGTCGGCCAGTCCGAGGTCGAGATCGCCGCGCAGGCCGACACCTGCGTGGTGCTGCTCGCCCCCGGCATGGGCGACGGCATCCAGGCCGCGAAGGCCGGCATCCTGGAGATCGGCGACGTCTACGTCGTCAACAAGGCCGACCGCGACGGCGCCGACGCCACCGCCCGCGAGCTGAACCACATGCTGGGCCTGGGGGAGTCGCGCGGCCCCGGCGACTGGCGCCCGCCGATCGTCAAGACCGTGGCCGCCCGCGCCGAGGGCGTCGACGAGGTGGTCGAGGCCCTCGACAAGCACCGCGCCTGGATGGAGGAGCACTCCGTGCTGGCCACCCGCCGCCGCACCCGGGCGGCCCGCGAGATCGAGACCATCGCGCTGACCGCGCTGCGCGCCCGTATCGGCACCCTGGCCGGCGACCAGCACCTGACGGCGCTGGCCTCCCGGGTCACCGACGGCACCCTCGACCCGTACGCGGCGGCCGACGAGCTGGTCGCGGGCCTGACGGGGGAGTGAAGGGCGGCATCGGCGGGCGGCGGCGGCAAATCGCGTGGCGGCCACGGGGCCGCACCCCGCAGCATGGGCGGATGAGCGACCGACCCGCACGATGGACCAAGGCCACCGTCTACCCCGACATGTGGGCCGACCCCGACGACGACCCGCGCAACAGCGAAGGGAACAGCCCGGACGGCGAACTCGCCACGCTGCAGGACTTCCTGACCGGCTACCGGCTGACCCTGCGGATGAAGTGCGAGGGCCTGGACGCCGGGCAGCTGGCCCGCCGCTCGGTGCCGCCGTCGACCATGTCGCTGCTCGGGCTGCTGCGGCACCTCGCCGAGGTCGAGCGGGACTGGCAGAACTGGATCACCGACGGCGACCCGCTGCCCGGCCTGTACGGCGGTGACGACGCGGACTTCGACGGCGCCGTCGCCGACCAGGCGGTGGTGGACGCCGCCTACGCCGACCTGGAGCGGGAGCAGGCCGCGACCGACGCGGCACTCGCCGCCCACCCGGACCTCGGCGAGCGGGTGGGCAGGGACCAGGTCGCGGTGCGCGAGCTGATGGTCCACCGCATCGAGGAGTACGCCCGCCACTGCGGGCACGCCGACCTGCTGCGCGAGTGCGTCGACGGCCGGGTCGGCCAGTAGCGCGGCGGCCCCGGGGTCCCGCCGTCGGGGCACCGCCCCCGCGGTCAGGCCAGGTCGTAGGGGCGGGACAGGCCGGACATCAGCCCCGCCAGCTGCTTGTTGGCCTCGGGGCCGCGCAGCAGCTCAGTGAGGAAGCGGCGCAGTTCGACCACGTCCGGGCCGGGGTCGGGGTGGGCGAGTGCGCGCTGCGCCTGCGTGATGTGCAGGGTCCAGGCGCCCACCGGGTGCCGCTCGGCGTGGTAGGTGTCGAGCAGGTCCTGCGGGGCGCCGCCGCGCAGCACCGCGGCCAGCTTCCCGCCGAGGCTGACCGCGTCCTGCACACCGAGGTTCAGGCCCTGCCCGCCGAAGGGCGGGTGGATGTGGGCGGCGTCGCCGGCGAAGAAGACGCCGCCCACCCGGTAGGCCTCGACCTGCCGGGTGGCGTCGCCGAAGCGTGAGGCGGATTCCATCGCGGCCAGCACGGTCTGCTCGCCGTAGACGACCCGCAGCGCGTGCGCGACCTCCTCGAACGTCACCGGCCTGCCCTTGTCCTGCCCTCCGTCGTCCGCGGTGCCGCCTGTGAAGCGGTAGCGGCCGCCGCCCAGCGGCGCCAGCATCACCCAGTGCCCGCCGGCCTCGCGGGTGAGGGTGCTGATGTGGCCGATGCCCGTCGGCACCAGGTCGGACACCGACGAGAGCGTCACGTCGGCCAGCACCGCGGTGAAGGTCCCGGTGCGGCCGGGGAAGGGCACGCCGAGCAGTTTCCGCACGGTGCTGTGGCCGCCGTCGCAGGCCGCCAGGTAGCGGGCGGCGAGCCGCCGGCCGCCCGCGGTCACGGTGACGCCGCCGCCCGCGTCCTGTTCGACCGCGGTCACCGGGGCGTCCCGCAGCACGGTGGCGCCCAGTGCGACGGCCCGCTCGGCCAGCACCTCCTCGACCTCCCACTGCGGGACGGCGAGCGTGTGCGGGTGGGCGGTGTCCCACACCGTGCAGTCCAGCGGCACGGGCAGCATCGCGAAGTGCCCGCCGGCCGCCTCGGTCGGCACGGCCCTGGCCCGCAGTGGCTCCAGCAGGCCGCGTTCCTCGAACAGCTCCTGGGTACGCGGCTGGAGCGCGCCCCCCTTGGTCTGCCGCAGCGGCTCCGGCAGCCGCTCGACCACCAGCGTCCCGACCCCGGCCTGCGCCAGCTCGCACGCCAGCGTCAGCCCGGTGGGTCCCGCGCCCGCCACGATCACGTCGGTCATCGTCCACTCCTCCGGCGCCGTAATCCTCGTCCGAGTGCAAAAGTACACCGGGTGCAAGAAAAAGCCGAGTGCAGGATTCCTGGTACGGTGACCGCATGGCAGGGCTGCGGGAACGCAAGAAGGCACGCACGCACGCCGCCATCTCGGACGCGGCCATCGCGCTGTTCCTGGACCGCGGCTACGACCAGGTGTCGGTCGCGGAGGTCGCGGAGGCCGCCGAGGTCTCCAAACGGACGGTCTTCGCGTACTTCCCCGCCAAAGAGGACCTGGTCGTCCACCGCTTCGCCGACCACGAGGCGGAACAGGCGCGCGTCGTACGCGGCAGGCCGCCCGGCACCGGCCCGCTCACCGCGCTGCGCGACCACTTCCTGGCGGGCCTGCGCGACCGCGACCCGGTCACCGGGCTCAACGACGTGCCGCAGATCCTCGCGCTGACCCGCATGGTCCGGGAGACGCCGGCGCTGCGCACCCGGGCCGTCCGCTTCCAGGAGGGTGCGGGAAAAGCGCTCGCGCAGGCGCTGCGGGAGACCGCGGGAGTCCCCGAGCTGACCGCGCGGCTGGCCGCCACGCAGGTCGTCGCCGTCCACTGGCTGCTGTCGATGGACAACCACCGGGCGCTCGCCGACGGCCAGTCGGCCGACGACCGCTTCTCCGCCGCGCTCGCCGACGCGGACCACGCCTTCGCGGTGCTCGCGGAGGGCCTGGCCGGCTACCTGTAGGGCGCCGCCACCGGCAGCAGGTCGGGGCGCTTGGCCGTACGGCCGGTCCCGGAGGAGCGGCCGCGGGCGTGGCGGGCGACCCAGGGTGCCAGGAAGGCGGCGGCCCAGCGGGCCTCGGTGGCCAGGGTCAGCCGGGCGGCCGGGGTCGGGAAGGGCGTGTTCCAGGCGGGGCCGCCGTCGGGAAGGTGCAGGGCCTGCGCGACCGCGGCGGCGATACGCGCGTGGCCGACGGGCGAGGCGTGCAGCCGGTCGGCGCTCCACAGCCGCGGGTCGGTCGCGACCGGCTCGTGCTCGGTCTCCACGACGGTCACGCCGTGCCGGGCGGCGGCGGCGCGGACGGCCGCGTTGAGGGCGCGCACCCGGGGCCGCAGCGGACGGGTGAGCGGGGCGATCCGGCCGACGTCGGGAAAGGTCAGCGTCACCACGTGCGCACCGCCCGCGGTGAGCGCGGCGAACATCGCCTCCAGCTCCCCGGCCACCGCGCCCGCGTCGAAGCGCGGCCGCATCAGGTCGTTGACCCCCGCCACCACCGTCGCCAGGTCGGGACGCAGCCCCAGGGCCGCCGCCAGCTGCTCGGCGCGCACCTGCCCCGCGAGCTTCCCCCGCACGGCCAGGTTCGCGTACTCCACGCCCGGGCTGACGCGGTCCAGCACCTCGGCGAAGCGGTCGGCCCACCCCCGCAGCCCGCCGGCGCCGTCCCCGTCCCCGACCCCTTCGGTCTGGCTGTCCCCGAGCGCGACATAGCGCCGGTAGGCCCGCACCTCCGCGGCGTCAGATCTGTTCTGCATGGGCTGCCTCCCGGGCGCGCAGGACGGACGCGGTGCCGGTGCACCACTCGCGGGTCTCGCGTTCGAGCGCCAGGCCGCGCAGGCACGTCAGGTACGGGCCGATGCGGGTGCCGTGGCGCAGGTAGTCGTCCTCGGCCTGGTCGCCGCGCAGCCGGGCGAGCAGCGCCTCGAAGGCGGCGATCCGCGTGGTGGCCGCTGCCGCCCGCTCGTCGAGCTGCCGGACCACGTGCCCGGCGCCGACGCGGTCCGCGGCCTGCACCTTCACCAGCAGGTCGTCGCGGATGAAGGTCGGCTTCGGCTCGGCGGCGGCGAAGCGCTCCAGCTCCGCGACACCCGCGCCGGTCACGGTGAAGACCCGTTTGTTGGGGCGGCCGTGCTGGACGACCTCGCGCCCGGCGACCAGCCCCTCCTTCTCCAGCTTGGCCAGCTCCGTGTAGAGCTGCTGGGGCAGCGCGTGCCAGAAGTTGGCCACGCCCACGTCGAACGCCTTGGCCAGCTGGTAGCCGCTGAAGTCGCTGTCCAGCAGCGCCGCGAGCACGGCATGCCGCAGTGCCATCGCCGAGTCCCCCTCTCTCCCGTGGGCTCAGCATACTCAAAAAATTGACTAGTCGCGGATATGACTAGCGGACACTTCGGCTCACGACCGCGCCGGCTTCAGCCGCAGCCCCAGCGGCCGGGCCAGCGCCACCGCGGGCAGCACCAGCGCGACCCCGCCCAGCAGCAGGCCCGCCAGGTCGCCCGCGGGCGCCGTGCCGAACCGCCCGGCGCAGTAGTGCGCGGCGGCCAGCGACAGCGCGGCGCCCGGCAGGAAAGCGGCCAGCAGCCGCACATGGTGCCCCAGCACCCGGGGCCGCCAGGCCAGCCGGCGCCGCAGCAGCGCCGACGTCGCGAGCAGCCCGGCGGTGCAGGCGACCGCGTAGCCGGCCGCCATGCCGGTGACCGCCCAGCGGGCCGGCAGCAGCGCGTAAGAGGCCGCGGCCAGCGACGCGTTGACGCCGGCGATCAGCACGTTGAGGAAGAAGGGGGTACGGGTGTCGCCCAGCGCGTAGAAGCCGCGGGCCAGCAGGTACTGGCCCGCGAAGGCCGGCAGGCCCAGCGCGAAGGCGGTGAGCATCCAGCCGATGGCGGCCGCGTCGGCGTCGGTGGTCGCGCCGTGCTGGAAGACGACGCCGGTGATCTGCGGTGCGAGGGTGACGAAGGCCAGCACGGCGGGCACCACGGCGGTACCCGACGCGTTCAGGCCGCGCGTCAGGTCCGCGCCGATCGACGCGTGGTCGCCGTCGGCCGCGGCCCTGCTCATCCGCGGCAGCAGCGCGGTGACCAGGGAGACGGTGACGATGCCCTGCGGGACGACCCACAGGCTGTAGGCGTTGCTGTACGCGGCATAGCCGACGCCCGCGCGGTGCCCCGCGGCCAGCGCGTGCTGCCCCGCCGACGTCGACAGCCGGGTCACGACCCAGTACGCGGCCTGGTTGACCAGCACCAGCAGCAGCGTCCACACCGCGGCCCGCACCGGCTGCGTCAGCCCCGCACCGCGCCAGTCGAACCGCGGGTGCCAGCGGAATCCCGCCGCCCGCAGCGACGGCAGCAGCCCAAGGGCCTGCACCGCGATGCCCGCCGTGCTGCCCAGGCCCAGCACCATCGCGTCGCGGTCGTCGACACCGCCGCGCGCGGTGCCGAGGTAGAGGCCGAACACCGCGATGACGACGAGGTTGTTGAGCACCGGCGTCCACATCATCGCGCCGAACCGGTCGCGCGCCCCCAGCACCTGGCCCAGCAGCGTGAACACCCCGTAGCAGAGGATCTGCGGCAGGCAGTAGCGGGCCAGCGTCACCGTCAGGTCGCGCTGCCCGCCGCTGAAGTCCGGGGCGTACGCCGACACCAGCAGTGGCGCCGCCGCCACGGACACCGCGGTGACCAGCACCAGGCCGACCGCGCACAGCGTCAGCAGCCGGTCGGTGTACGCCCGTCCGCCGTCCGCGTGCTCCTTCGCCGCGCGCACCAGCTCCGGCACGAACACGGACTGGAGGGCGCCGCCGATCATCAGCGCGTAGATGATGTTCGGCACGGTGTTGGCGACGCCGAAGGCGTCGCCGGTCGCTGCGGTGCCGACGGCTGCGGTGATCACCGCGAGCCGGGCGAATCCCGTCGCCCGGGACACCAGCGACCCGGCGGCCATCAGGGTCCCGCTGCGCCGCAGCGACGGCTGCTTCGCGTGGGCGCGCCTGCCACTGCGTGGCGCGGCTGTCGTCAACGTTGTGCTCTCCGTTCTCTGCCACCTTCGCCAGGTGGGGTGCCACTTGCGGTGGCCCGCGCGCCTTCCCCCGGTGGGGGCTGGTCGCGCAGCTCCCCGCGCCCCTGAAAAACGCTCACCCTCTGCGGAAGAGGGCGCCGCATGCAAGCGCCCGCCTCTGCGGAGGAGGGCAACCATCAGGAGGCGCTGGGGGTACCCCCAGGCGAAGCTCTGGGGGCGGAACTGCGCGACAAGCCCCCACCGGGGCGCGGGTCGTCACCGGACGGAGGGGGCTGTTCGGTTCGGAGGCGGACCACCGGCCCGGATGTGGAGGGGGCGCCCCAGGGCGCAAGTGTGCCGTACGCGCGGCTGGGGCCGAAGCCCCGCGCGATGTCGGGAAAGTCTCTGTCACATACCCGGAGGTACACGCGTGTTACATGTGAGCGGGCCGCCCCGGACCGCCGCATACGCGGAGGACGACGCCTTGACGATGAGCACCCACCATCGCCCGCAGGCCCCGGCGGGACAGCGTAACGGCCCGCTGCTCCTCCAGCCGGTGACGGGCGGCGAGCACGCCGCCTTCCTGCGGCGCCCGGGCCCGTACACCGCGAGCTTCCTGCAGACACCGGCGTGGGCCAGGGTCAAGACGGGCTGGCGCTCGGAGACCCTGGGCTGGTTCGACGCGGACCAGCGCATGGTCGGCTCGGCGCTGGTCCTCTACCGCCGTCCTCCCGGCGTACGCCGCTTCTTCGCGTACCTGCCGGAAGGCCCCGGCGTGGACTGGGCGGACCCGCAACTGGAGCGCTGGCTCGACCCGTTGCTCGCGCACCTGGCGGGCACCGGCGCCTTCGCCGTACGGATGGGGCCGCCCCTGGCGTACCGCAGGTGGTCGGCACGGACGCTGAAGGACGCGGCGGGGCCGGGGCGCAGGGTCGGGGACGTGCTGCCCGACCTGGTGGAGCCGCTGGGCACCGCGGTCGCCGACCGGCTGCGCGAGTCGGGCTGGCGGCGCTGCGGGGAGGACGGGCAGGGCGTGGGGGTACCTCCCAGGCGGATCTCCGGGGGAGCGCAGCCCCGGCTGCTGTTCGAGGTGCCGCTGGCCGGGCGCGGCCTGGACGACCTGTGGACGGGCCTGAACCAGGAGTGGCGCCGCAACATCAAGAAGGCCGCGAAGTCCGGTGTGTGGACCGGCGTCGAGGGGCCGCAGACGCTGCCGGCCTTCCACGACCTGCTGCGGATCACCGAGCGCCGCGACGGCTTCGACCTGGGCCGCGGCCTGGACTACTACCAGCGGCAGTATGCCGAGCTGAACGCGGAGCGGCCCCGCAGCATGCGCCTGTACACCGCCCGCCACCAGGGCGAGCTGCTGGCCGCGCACACCCTGCTGACCGCGCCGGACGGCAACCGCGTCTGGTACCAGACGGGCGCGTCCGCCGACCACCGCCGCGAGGTGCGGCCGAGCAACGCCCTGCAGTGGCGGATGCTGTGCGACGCCCTGCTGGCGGGCGCCGCGGTCTACGACATGCGCGGGGTCCCCGACGACCTGGACCCCGCGGCCCGCGCGCACGGGCTGCTGCGCTGGAAGCTCGGCACGGGCGGCGAGGCGGTGGAGACCGTGGGGGAGTGGGAACTGCCGCTCCAGGGCGCGGTGAACAAGGCCCTGCACCGGGCGATGCACACGTATCTGACCCGCCGCTGAGCCCGCAGGACCGGTCGGAAGGCAGCCGGGCGCCGAGCCCGCGCAAGGGCGGCCGGGGGCCGGCGCGGCAGGAATGCGGCGTGCGCTGAGCCCGCGGGACCGGTCGGAAGGCAGCCGGGCGCCGAGCCCGCGGGAGCGCGCCGGTTGCGCTCAGGCCGCCAGTGCGGCCGGCACCGCGCGGGTGCGGCGCACCATCCGCAGGACCAGGACCACGCTCAGCGTGCCGCCGACCCCGGAGCCGGCGATGACGGCGTAGGGCGGCGCCCATTCGGCGAGGGCGCCGCCGACGGTGATGCCCAGGCCCTGCAGGGTCATCAGTCCCGCGCCGAGCAGCGACATGGCCTGCCCGCGCATCTGGTCGGGCACGTCGTCGACGAACCAGCGGTCCATGCCCAGCGCGTAGGCCGCGCACAGCCCGGTGAGCACCAGCAGCACCAGGGCCAGCGGCAGCGACGGGTCGAGGGCGAAGAGGACCAGCGGCAGCAGCGAGACCGCGGCGAGCGGCAGCACGATACGGTCCCTGGCCGCGGGCGACAGCAGTGTCCCGGCCAGCACCTCGCTGACGGCGGTGCCCGCGGGCATCGCGGCGAGGAAGAGGCCGAAGCCGACCGTGCCGATCCCGGCGGCCTTGGCGAAGGGCGCCGCGAGGCCCTCGGCGACGATGAAGAACATCGGCGGCACCCACCACATCAGCAGCAGCGCCCTGATCCGCGGGTCGGCCATCAGCCGCCCGGCCGAGGCGATGGACTCGCGCATCAGCCGCCCGCTGCCGGTGGCGCGGGCCGGGCGGTCCGCGGTGCCCAGGCGCAGCAGCAGCGCGGACCCGGCGAAGGTGCACGCGGTCAGCAGCAGCGCGGAGCGCGGGGTGAGCCACACCAGGACCAGGCCGCCGAGGCCGAAGCCGGCGATCTGCGAGCCCTGGGCCACGATCCGCACCAGGGAGCGGCCGAGCACGTAGCGCTCGCCCTCCAGGATGTCGGCCAGGCTCGCCGCCCTGGTGCCGGTGAACAGCGGGGCGATCAGTGAGACGGCGACCCGCAGCACGAACAGCAGCACCACGGGCGCCCCGGGTATCGCCATGGCGGCCACGCAGCCGCAGGAGAGCACGTCGCAGGACACCAGGACCCGGCGGGAGGGGTAGCGGTCGGCGATGCCGGACAGCAGCAGGCCGCTGAGCGCGTAGGGCAGGTAGGTCAGTGCGAAGACCAGGGCTGACAGGACGGCGGAGCCGGTCTCGGCGAAGATCAGGACGGCGAGCGCGACCTCGGCGAGGACGCCGCCGAGCAGGGACAGCACGTGCGCGGCGAAGATCGGCCGGAATTCGCGGACGGAGAACACCGCGCCGTAACCGATGGTGCTTCCGCTGTCGGCGCCACCGGGGGTGGTGGTGGCGTTGTCCGCGTCCTTCACGTGCTCTTCTCCGGCCGGCGAAGCGTGGTTGACACCGCGTGGAGGGTGCTCGCTGTCCGTTGTCATGTCATCACCCTGGAGCCACAGGGACCCCACGTGTAGTCTTTCGCGTACAGCCGAATCTTGGGGGTCATGATGTCGCTTCGCATGCGTTTTGCGGCTGAGGACCTGCTGAGGTGCCGTTTTGCCATATCCCCGCTGCGTGAGGCGCAGGGCGCGGTGCGCACCCTGTCCCGCCCCGACCGGCACGGCCACCACCTGCCGTGGCTGCGCCAGGTCAGGGCCGCGGCGGCCGGTCTCGACCTCGCCCCGCTGTGGCTGCTGGCCCCCGAGCACGGCTACGGCCCCGACTTTCTGCAGCCCATCCCCGAGGTGCCGCTGGCCGGTCTCGACGAGGAGCTGGACGTCGTCAGGTCCACCCCGCCGGAGGTCGCCAGGCTGCAGATCGCGGTTGCCCTCTCCCAGACCCCCGGCGCCGCCGACACCCGCAGGGGCCGCGCCATGCTGGCCGACCCCGCCGGGACCGTACGGCAGCTGGCGGGGCTGTACGAGCACGTGTGGGCCGCGCTGCTGGCCCCGCACTGGCCGCGGCTGCGCGCGGTCCTCGAAGCCGACGTCGCCTACCACGCCCGGCGGCTCGCCGACGGCGGCATGCAGCGGCTGTTCACCGGGCTGCATCCGAAACTGCACTGGTCGGAGGGGGCGCTGACCACCGCGGGCGCCATGGGGCCGCTGCCCGAGCCCGGCGGGCGCGGCCTGGTGCTGGTGCCCAGCGTCTTCTTCTGGCCCGAGGCGGGCAGCGCCTTCGACCCGCCCTGGCAGCCGCTGGTGATCTACCCGGCGCGCGGCATCGGCGGCCTGTGGGCGCCTGGCGGCCCGACCGCGTCCGCGACCCTGGTGCGGCTGCTGGGCGCCAACCGGGCCGCGATCCTCAGCGGCCTCGACGCCCCCAGCACCACCACGGCACTGGCGCACCGGCATGTGATGGCGATGTCGTCGGTCTCCGCACACCTGGCGGTGCTGCGGGACGCAGGGTTGCTGACGTCCCGCCGCTACGGGCACCAGGTGCTCTACGAGCGCACCCCGCTGGGCATCGCCCTGGCCACCGGGGGGCCGCTGTGAGGCCCGCGGGCGGCGGCGCCCGCAGGACCGCCGCGGTCCGGTTGTAGTCCCTGCCCGCTCCGCACGTGACGCAACCGTGGCCCCTGTGCTACGGCAGGATGTCCGAAAACGGCCGTCAACCGGCCAGATACCGCTCCACGGTGGCCACCTTGGAGTCCAGGCCGTCCGTGACGCCGGGCCGCAGATCCGCCTTGAGGACCAGCGACACCCGCGGTGCCCGCTCCTCGACCGCGGCGACCGCCCGCTTGACCACGTCCATCACCTCGTCCCACTCGCCCTCGACCGAGGTGAACATCGCGTCCGTGCGGTTCGGCAGCCCGGACTCGCGCACCACCCGCACCGCGTCGGCGACGTATTCGCCGACGTCCTCGCCGACGCCCAGCGGTGTGACGGAGAAGGCGACGATCATGCGCCGACCGCCTGCTGCGCCTCGGCGCGGGCGGCCACGACCGCGTCCTCGCACTCGCGGGCGAGCGTGCGCTCGGCGAAGAAGCCGCCGGTCGGCAGGACCGACAGCACGAACAGCAGCGCCGCCCGGCCGAAGCCCCAGCGGGCGCGGTTCCAGGCCAGCGCCCACAGCACGACGTATCCGACGAACAGCACGCCGTGCACCATGCCCATCACCGGCACCGCGTTGAAGTCGGTGGTGCGCTTGAGCACCGAGCAGACCAGCAGCAGCAGGAAGGAGACCGCCTCCGGGGCGGAGATCAGGCGCAGCCTGCGCAGAGCGCCGGCGGTCTTCAGGTCCACGGGAAAACCTCACTGTCGATGCTGCCGGCACTGTCGGCCGGGGGGCGGTGCCCGACCCCGGGCGGGCCGGGACCGGATCTTGTGAACGCGATCACAAGGATGCGTCCATTATCACCGGCCCGTATCGATGACCTGCCCCGGGGGTAGGAAACCGTCCGGCGGGCGATAGCGTCCATGTCCACGACATCTGTACGTACTCAACGGGGACCGGGACACGATGAGCATCGACTGGGACCGCAGGCACTGCGCCCGCAAGGGCCACATCACCTACGCGCCCGACGAGCTGCGGCTGCGCAGCCGGCTGCACGCGAGCACCGCCGTCGGCGAGGTGTGGCGCTGCCTGCGCTGCGGCGACTTCGTGCTGGGCGACCCGCACGGCACCGGCCCCGCCGACCGGGCACCGCTGGTGCCGCGCGGCCGGGCGCTGCGCGACCTGTTCATCCTGCGCTTCCTCGCGGTCGAGCGGATCCTGCGCGGACTGCTGATCGTGGTCGCCGCCTGGGCAGTGTGGAAGTTCAGCAACTCGCAGGACGCGGTGCGCAAGCTCTTCGAGGACGACCTCACCGCCTTCAAGCCGGTCGCCGACCACTTCCACTACGACCTGGACCACTCACCGGTCGTGGACACCATCCGCAAGACCTTCGACTACAAGAAGTCCACCCTGCAGATCGTCGCCGCGGCCCTGCTCGGCTACGCGCTGATCGAGATCATCGAGGGCTTCGGGCTGTGGTGGGCCAAGCGCTGGGCCGAGTACCTGACGGTCGTCGCCACCGCCGCCTTCCTCCCCCTTGAGGTCTACGAACTGACCGAGAAGGTCAGCTACTTCAAGATCGGCACCCTCGCGCTCAACGTGCTGGCCGTCCTCTACATCCTGCTCGGCAAGCGGCTGTTCGGCCTGCGCGGCGGGCACAAGGCCTTCGAGGCCGAGCGGCGCAGCGCCTCGCTCCTGGAGGTCAAGGAGGCGGCGGGCGAGAACGGCGAACCGCTCGAACCGCTGCCGGTACGCCCCCGCACCGCCGCCGACAGCAGCTGAGCCATGGCGACCTTCCGGCTGCAGGGCACCCGGGTGCTGGCCGTCGACCTGGCAGGCGACGCGGTCAAGGCCAAGAAGGGCGCCATGGTCGCCTACGACGGCGAGATGACGTTCAAGAAGATGACCGGCGGCGGCGAGGGCCTGCGCGGCCTGGTCACCCGGCGGATCACCGGCGAGGCCATGGCGGTGATGGAGGTCAAGGGCCACGGCACCTGCTGGTTCGCCGACCGGGCCACCGAGATCAACCTGGTCGGGCTCACCGGCGACAAGCTGCACGTCGAGGCGAGCAACCTGCTGGTCACCGAGCCCTCGCTGCGCACCGGCACCACCTTCACCGGGCTGCGCGGCGCCTCCCAGGGCAACGGCCTGTTCACCACCACCGTCGAGGGCACGGGCCAGGCCGCGATCATGTCCGACGGCCCCGCCATCGTGCTGCGGGTGACCGCCGGCACCCCGCTGGTGGTCGACCCCGGCGCCTACGTCGCCCACACCGGCAACCTCCGCCAGCAGCTGCGCTCCTCGGTCGGCCTGCGCACCCTGATCGGCGAGGGCTCGGGCGAGAGCTTCCAGATCCACTTCGAGGGCGAGGGCCTCGTCTACGTCCAGCCCAGCGAGCGCAACACGGTCGGGGGGCAGATCTAGGTGGGCTTCACCCGTATCAACTCCAAGCTGGTGGAGGCGCGCATCGTGCCCGGACAGCGGATGTTCAGCCAGCGCGGCGCCATGCTCGCCTACCGCGGCGCCGTCACCTTCACCCCCAGCATCGTCGGCGGGCAGGGCGGGGTCATGTCGATGATCGGCCGCCGGGTCGCCAACGAAGCGACCCCGCTGATGACCGTCGAGGGGGACGGCCTGGTGATGTTCGGCCACGGCGGCCACCACATCCACACCGTGGACCTCAGCGGCGAGACCCTCTACGTCGAGGCCGACCGGCTGCTCGCCTTCGACGGCTCACTGGCCCAGGGCACCATGTTCATGGGCTCGCAGGGCGGTGTGATGGGCGTGATACGCGGCCAGGTCACCGGGCAGGGGCTGTTCACCACCACCTTGCAGGGCAAGGGCTCGGTCGCCGTCATGGCGCACGGCGGCGTCTTCGAACTCCCCATCACCCCCGGCCGCCCCGTCCACGTCGATCCGCAGGCCTACGTCGCCCACCGCGGCGACGTCCGCAACAAGCTCGCCACCGCCGTCGGCTGGCGCGAGATGGTCGGCCGCGGCTCCGGCGAGGCCTTCCAACTCGAACTCAGCGGCCAGGGCACGGTCTACGTACAGGCCTCGGAGGAGAAGCTGTGACCCACCCCGAAGGCCCGGTCGTCCACGACCCGTACACGCTGCCCGCAAACGACAACGTCAACCCGTACGCCTTCTGCGTCGACCTTGACGGCCAGTGGTTCCTGCAGAAGGGGAAGATGATCGCCTACTACGGGCAGGTCGACTTCCACGCCATCGGCCACGGCCCGCTCGACCACCTCGTCGCCGCCAACTTCCACTCCCCGCTGCACGCCAGCGCCTGGGTCGTCGCCCAGGGCCGCGGCAAGATGCTGCTCGCCGACCGGGCCTACGACATCAACTCCTACGACCTGGACGACGGCAACCTCACCATCCGCTCCGGCAACCTGCTGGCATTCCAGCCGGGCCTGGCGCTCAAACAGTCGATCATCCCGGGCTTCCTCACCCTGATCGGCACGGGGAAGTTCGTCGCCGCCTCCAACGGGGCCGTGCACTTCGTCGAGCCGCCGATCCGCGTCGACCCGCAGGCCCTCGTCGGCTGGGCCGACTGCCCCAGCCCCTGCCACCACTACGACCACGCCTACATGCGCGGCATCCTCGGCGGCATCAGGGCGCTCACCGGCATCGGCGGAGCCTCGGGTGAGGAGCACCAGTTCGAGTTCACCGGCGCGGGCCAGGTGCTGCTGCAGTCCACCGAGGAGCTGATGGCCGCGGCCGACACCGGCGGCGTCCCCGGCAGCGCCGGCCCCGGGGTGCCCGGCGCGGGCCTCGGCTGACCCGCTGCGTACGGTGACCGCACCGCTACCCTGGCGATCATCCGGAATTCAACGGACGGTAGAATTCCCGGTATGACCACCGAGACCGCCGAAAGCGCCGCCACCTGGCTCACCGAGGAGGAGCAGCGCGCCTGGCGCATTCACCTCGACGTCAGCCGGCTGCTCATGTACCAGCTGGAGCGCGACCTGCAGCCTTTCGGCCTGACCAACAACGACTACGAGATCCTCGTCAACCTCTCGGAGGCCGAGGACCACCGGCTGCGGATGAGCGACCTGGCCAAGTCGACCCTGCAGTCCAAGAGCCGGCTCTCGCACCAGATCACCCGCATGGAAGCCGCGGGGCTCGTCCGCCGGGAGAACTGCGAGTCCGACCGGCGCGGGCTGTACGCGGTGCTCACCGAGCAGGGCTGGGACACGATGCGCCAGGTCGCCCCGCGCCATGTCGCCTCGGTGCGCGAGCACTTCATCGACCTCATCCCGGCCGCGGACCTGGCGGCCTACCGCCAGGCCCTCACGCCCGTCGCCACCCACCTCCGCGCCAACCGCGCCCGCTGACCCGGGGGTACCCCCGGTCTGCCCCTCCTCCCCCCGGTGGGGGCTGTGCGCGCAGTTCCCCGCGCCCCTTCGGTGATTGCCCCTTGCGGTGGGCTTGCACCTTCGAGTGCGTGGGTGGCTGGGCGCGCAGTTCCCCGCGCCCCTCGAAAACGTTCACCCTCGCAGGCAGAGGGCGCCGCCTGAAAAACGCTCACCCTCTGCGGAAGAGGGCACCCCCCAGGGGCGCGGAAAACTGCGCGGCCAGCCCGATGCCGGGCGGCAGACGCGCGACGGCTGCAAGTGGCAGCCCGGAGGGCGCACCCTCGGAAGACACCTGTCACAAAAGGCCGCGCCCCCGCGTGTAAGAAGCGGGAGGGCACCGTACATGAACCCGGAACCCGCGGAGCGCACCGCGGACTTCGACGAGTTTTACGCCGCCACGGCCAAACGCATGGTCGCCGTGGTCTTCGCCGTGACCGGCGACCTGGCGGAGGCGGAGGACGCCGTCCAGGAGGCATACGCGCGTGCCTGGGTGCGCTGGCCGGCGCTGACCGCCGAGGGCGACCCGACCCCGTGGGTCAGGACGGTCGCGCTGCGACTGGCCGTGAGCACCTGGCGCAAGGCGCGCAACCGCATGCGCGCCCACTTCCGGCACGGGCCGCCCCCGGACGCACCGGACCTGGCACCGGACCGCGTCGCGCTGGTCGCGGCGCTGCGGGGGCTGGGCGACGACCAGCGCACCGCCGTCGTGATGCACCATCTGCTCGACCTGCCGGTCGAGGAGATCGCCCGGGAGACCGGGGTGTCGCCCGCCGCGGTCAGGACCCGGCTGAGCCGCGGCCGCAAGGCGCTCGGCGCCCGGCTCAGGGACGAACCCGAGCCCGCAGACCCCGAACCTGCCGCCTGCGCGCGGCGACTCACCGAAGAGGTGCCTTTCCATGGCTGACGAGCTGGACGACCGGCTCAGGGACCTGGCCCGCGACACGGAACCCCTCGTCGTCCTCGCAGGACCGCAGGCCGTCCGTGCCCGCGGCGAGCGCCGCAGGGCGCGCCGCAGGGCCGCGGCCGCGGGAACTGCGGCGGTGCTCGCGCTCACCGTCGGCGGCTGGCAGCTGCTGCCCCGGCTGGAAGGCGGCGGCACCGGTACGGCGGCCCCGGCGGGCAGCGTCTCCGCGCTGCCGCCGGAGCCGCGGCCCAGCGCCCTGCAGGCGCAGCTGGCGGCGGCACTGCTGCCGGACACCGCGATGCCGTACGGCGTGAAGTGGCAGTGGACGGGCGTGACGCCGGAGAAGGCGTCGAAGTACCAGCCGCCCTGCCAGGCGGACCCGGTGGCACCACCGGACGCGGAGGCGATCCGTACGTACACCGCCCAGCGCACCTCCGCGGTCGCCACCTACCGGGTGCTCGCCTACGCCGACCCCGCCCTCGCCGCGGAGCAGACCCTCCTGCTGCGCCAGCTGATGCAGGTGCACTGCGGGATGTCGCAGCCCGCGGGCACGCCCCCGACCGCCCCCGACGCTCCCTCCGCCGACGGCACATCCGGCTTCTGGGGGGCATCGAAGTCCTACCCCGGGGTAACGGCATGGGTGGAGTGCCGGGGCCGCTTTGTCGCCGTCCTGCTGGTGAACGCGCCGGGGGACCCGCAGACCCGCTACGAAGGCACCGGCGTCGACAAGTGCATCGCCCTGTCGCTGCACCGGCTGGCGCAGGGCTCGACCGCCGCCGACACGGAAGGCCCGCCCACCGCGTCCGGCGGCACCACCTTCTCCTACTCCTGCTGACAAGGAAACGAACCGCCGTGCACCTCATACGCAGTTCCCGCCGTCCCCGCCCCCGGGCGCTCGCCCTGCCCGCCGTCCTGCTCGCGCTCGTGCTCGGCGCCACCGCGTGCGGCGGCCACGACAGCGCGGGCGGCGACTCCCCGCCCGGCAAGGACCGCGCGGGCGGCACCGCGACGACCGCGGCAGGCCCGCACGTCACGGTGACCCCGGCCGCGGGCAAGGACGGTGTCGCCCCCGGCGCCACGGTCAAGGTCACCGTGGCCGACGGCACCCTCGGCGCCGTGACCGTCACCCCCAAGGGCAAGGCGTCGGACGGCGTCGACCCCGTACCGGTGACCGGCACCCTCGACCCGGCGGCCGGCACCTGGACCTCGGACCGCACCATGACGCCCGGCACCTCCTACACCGTCACCGTCACCGCGGCCGGCGCGTCGGGAGGGAAGTCCACGACCACCAGCACCTTCACGACCGCAGCCGCGGCCGAGGTCAACGGCGTCACCCCGACCCCGCTCAACAACGCCGTCGTCGGCGTCGGCCTGCCGGTCTCGCTGGCCTTCGACGTCCCCGTCACCGACCGGGCCGCCGTCGAGAAGGCGCTCACGCTGACCACCACCCCCGCGGTCAAGGGCAGTTGGGGCTGGCTCACCGACCCGCTGACCGGGGTCCAGCGGGTCGACTGGCGCCCCGACGCCTACTGGCCGACCGGCACCCAGGTCACGCTGACGGCGAAGCTGAGCGGTATCGACACCGGCGGCGGGCGCTTCCTGCGCCGCGACATCCACGACACCTTCCGCATCGGCACCGCCCGCATCTCGTACGCCGACCTGGCCGCGCACACCCTGCGCGTCACCGAGAACGGCCGCACCGTGAAGACCTTCAAGATCTCCGCGGGCAGCGCCGACTTCCCCACCTGGAACGGGAAGATGGTCGTGATGACCAAGCAGTCCAAGGTCCGCATGACGTCGGCCTCGGTCGGCATCGCCACCGACAAGGACGCCGCCGACTTCTACGACGAGGACGTCAACAACGCGGTGCGCATCACCTCCTCGGGCACTTTCGTGCACGCGGCACCCTGGAACGACCGGTGGATGGGCAAGCAGAACAAGAGCCACGGCTGCATCGGGATGAGCGACCCCGACGCGAAGTGGTTCTTCGACCGGGCCACCCGCGGCGACCTGGTCATCGCCTCCGGGTCGAGCCGGGCCGTGGTCGACAAGGGCAACGGGTACGGCGACTGGAACCTCGGCGCCGACCAGTGGCACGCGCTGAGCGCTCTCGCCTGACGAGACACCTGGTCCCGAAATGTGACCGGCGGGTAGGCTCGGGGCCGTGTCAAAGCCCCTGAGCCTGCCCTTCGACCCCATCGCCCGCGCCGACGAACTGTGGAGCCGGCGCTGGGGCGGCGTCCCGTCGATGGGCGCGATCACCTCGATCATGCGCGCCCAGCAGATCCTGCTCGGCCAGGTGGACGCGGTCGTCAAGCCGTACGGGCTGACCTTCGCGCGCTACGAGGCGCTGGTGCTGCTCACCTTCTCCAAGGCCGGCGAGCTGCCGATGTCCAAGATCGGCGAGCGCCTGATGGTGCACCCCACCTCGGTCACCAACACCGTGGACCGGCTGGTCGCGGCCGGCCTGGTCGACAAGCGCCCCAACCCCAACGACGGCCGCGGCACCCTGGCCTCGATCACGGACAAGGGCCGCGAGATCGTCGAGTCCGCCACCCGCGACCTGATGGCGATGGACTTCGGCCTGGGCGTCTACGACGCCGAGGAGTGCGCCGAGATCTTCGCGCTGCTGCGGCCGCTGCGGATAGCGGCGGGGGACTTCACGGAGGGCTGACGCCCGAGCTCCCGGAGTGGCCGGCCGAGGTACGAGGCCGTCCGCGGAGGGTGCGAGCAGGAAGACCGACAGACAGGCGGCGAGGGGCAGGGGTGAAATCCGGGGCCGGAAACGTACCGGTTAGGCTGCTTGCCATGAAACACAGCGTGCTGACCCGGTACCGGGTGATGGCCTATGTGACCGGTGTCCTGCTGGTCGCGCTCACCCTCGCCGTCATCGGCAAGTACGTCCTCGACATCAGCGGCGCGGGCACCGCCACCACGGTGATCGGCTTCGCCCACGGCTGGCTGTACGTCGTCTACCTCGTCTTCGCCTTCGACCTGTGCTCCAAGGCGAAGTGGCCGCTCGGCCGGATGGCCTGGGTGCTGCTCGCCGGCACCGTTCCCACGGCGGCGTTCTTCGTGGAGCGCCGGGTCACCCGGGAGCTGTCCGGCAAGGTCGTGGCGCGCGAGCCCGCGGAAGCGGTCAGCGCCTAGCCAGGCCCGCAGAACACGGCTCACCCGGATGGTGAGCCGTGCCGCATCGACATTTACTTGGACGTCCTAGTAAATTCGAAGGTATGGACGCTTCCGGGATCGAGACAGGCCGCCAGCGCTGGCAGGCACGGTACGACGCAGCCCGACGGCGGGACGCGGACTTCAGCACACTGTCCGGCGACCCGGTGGAGCCGGTCTACGGGCCACCGCCCGGCACCGACGTGCCCGGCTTCGAGCGGATCGGCTGGCCGGGCGAGTACCCCTTCACCCGCGGCCTGCACGCGACCGGCTACCGCGGCAGGACCTGGACGATCCGGCAGTTCGCCGGGTTCGGCAACGCCGAGCAGACCAACGAGCGCTACCGCACCATCCTGGCCAACGGCGGCGGCGGGCTGTCCGTCGCCTTCGACATGCCCACCCTCATGGGCCGCGACTCCGACGACCCCCGCTCGCTCGGCGAGGTCGGGCACTGCGGGGTCGCCATCGACTCGGCCGCCGACATGGAGGTCCTCTTCCGCGGCATCCCGCTGGGCGACGTCACCACCTCCATGACCATCTCGGGACCCGCCGTCCCGGTCTTCTGCATGTACCTGGTCGCCGCCGAGCGGCAGGGCGTCGACCCCGCCGTGCTCAACGGCACCCTCCAGACGGACATCTTCAAGGAGTACATCGCCCAGAAGGAGTGGCTCTTCGAGCCCGCGCCGCACCTGCGGCTGATCGGCGACCTGATGGAGCACTGCGCCTCGTCGATCCCGGCCTACAAGCCGCTGTCGGTCTCCGGCTACCACATCCGCGAGGCGGGGGCCACGGCCGCGCAGGAGCTGGCGTACACGCTGGCCGACGGCTTCGGCTACGTGGAGCTGGGCCTGAGCCGCGGCCTGGACGTCAACGCCTTCGCGCCGGGCCTGTCCTTCTTCTTCGACGCGCACCTGGACTTCTTCGAGGAGATCGCCAAATTCCGCGCCGCCCGCCGGATCTGGGCGCGCTGGATGCGCGACGTCTACGGCGCCACCGCCGACAAGGCGCAGTGGCTGCGCTTCCACACCCAGACCGCGGGTGTGTCGCTGACGGCGCAGCAGCCGTACAACAACGTGGTGCGCACCGCCGTGGAGGCGCTGTCCGCGGTGCTCGGCGGCACCAACTCGCTGCACACCAACGCGCTGGACGAGACGCTGGCCCTGCCCAGCGAGCAGGCCGCCGAGATCGCCCTGCGCACCCAGCAGGTGCTGATGGAGGAGACCGGTGTGGCCAACGTCGCCGACCCGCTCGGCGGCTCCTGGTACGTCGAGGCGCTGACCGACCGGATCGAGCAGGACGCCGAGAAGATCTTCGACAAGATCAAGGAGCTGGGCGCCCGCGCCGTACCCAGCGGCGAGCACCCCGTCGGCCCGATCACCTCCGGCATCCTGCGCGGCATCGAGGACGGCTACTTCACCGGGGAGATCGCCGAGTCCGCGTTCCAGTACCAGCGCGCCCTGGAGAAGGGCGACAAGCGGGTCGTCGGCGTCAACTGCCACCACGGCTCGGTCACCGGCGACCTGGAGATCCTGCGGGTGGGCCACGAGGTCGAGCGCGACCAGGTGCAGCTGCTGGCCGCCCGCCGCCGGGGCAGGGACGAGGCGGCGGTACGCAGCGGCCTCGACGCGATGCTGGCCGCGGCCCGCTCCGGCGGCAACATGATCGCGCCGATGCTGGACGCGGTACGCGCCGAGGCCACCCTGGGTGAGATCTGCGGCGTTCTGCGCGACGAATGGGGCACATATACCGAGCCCGCCCGCTTCTGAGCGCTCTGAGCGCCCTCCCCGTCCCTACGTCCGCCCCGTCCGGCGCTGACCTGGCCCTGGCTCCGCTCGGTAGATTCGTCGCCGACCGACCCGCTCTCCAGGAAAGGACGTGTGTGGCCCTCGAAGCGACCGTCGGCGACGACGGGATGGTCTACATCAGGGAGACAGAGCAGCCGGACGTGGTGGCCGTGACCACCGCGGCGAAATGGGAGGCGTTCGTCAAGGGCGTCCTGGCGGGGGAGTTCGACCACTTCGCAGCCGAGGTGGCCGAGGCGGCCGGGACGGCTGGTGTGGCCGGAGGGGAGGCCGCCGCCAGGACCTGTGGTGCGGCTCACAGGTCCTGAGCGGTGTGCAGGCCGGCGAGACCGACGACGAGGAGCACGGCGAGCCGGCCCGCCCACTCCTCGTCGACCGGCTCCGAGCTGACCATGACCCGGTGCACCACGGCGCCGGCGACCACATCGAAGATCAGGTTGTCCCTGTCGGGTCCCGCCGCGGCGTCCGCCGCGCCGTCCTCCGGCGGGATCTCGCCGCGCTCCTGCGCACGCTTCCTGCCCAGCACCACCAGGTGCTTCTGCCGGTCCACGATCGCCTCGCGGATCCGCACCCGCAGCGCGTCGTCGTGCGCGGCCTCGGCGATCACCGCCATCAGCGCGGTCCTGGTCTCCGGGCGGTTGAGCAGCTCCGCGAAGCGCAGCACCACCCCGCGGATGTCGGCCTCAAGGCTGCCCAGGTCCGGCAGGTCGAGCTGCTCCTCGAACAGCGCGGCCATCGCGTCGACCACCAGCTCGTTCTTGCCCGCCCAGCGCCGGTAGAGGGTGGTCTTGGCCACGCCGGCGCGGGCCGCGACGTCGCCGAGGGTGAGCCGGCCCCAGCCCTGCTCCGCCAGCGCAATCCTGGTGGCCGCGAGGATCGCACGGTCGGCGTCGGCACTTCGCGGGCGTCCGGTGCGTTTGGTGGTGGGGGAGGAGCACATAGGCCGGACCATACCGGCCGGTAGGTAGCGTGACGAGTGAGCGGTATCACAGCGCGTGCCGCCGCGACTCCGCCGCAGGCCCAGTTACGCTACGGGTCGTAGCGAAACTTGATGCCGCAGCGGAAGCCGGTGCGGCACCCGGCGACAACCACACCGGTACGGATGGGGATCCGTGCCACGCAAGCGCACCGCCCGTGCGGGTGGTCGGCGTCCCGCAAACCGGCGGGTAGGCCGGCCCCGATCCGGGGTCTGTACACGTTCGGGTCCCGGAGGGGGGAGGATTGCACCATGCAGCCACGGAACATGTCCATGAGCGGCGTGGTCGACCTCGCCGCGGTGAAGGCGGCCGGTGAGGCCAAGGCGAAGGCCGAGCAGGCCAGGGCGCAGCGGCAGGACGCCGGCGCCGACGCCCCCGCCGCTTCCCCGCTCGTCATCGAGGTGACCGAGGCGACCTTCGAGAGCGACGTCCTGCAGCGCTCCGCCGAGGTCCCGGTCGTCATCAGCTTCTGGGCCGACCAGGCCGAGCAGAGCAAGCAGCTCAACGCGGTGCTGGAACGGCTCGCCGGTGAATACCGCGGCCGCTTCGTCCTGGCCACCGCCGAGGTGTACGCCAACCAGCTGCTCTTCCAGCAGTTCGGCGTGCAGGGCGTGCCCGCGGTCTTCGCGGTGCTGGCCGGGCAGGCGATGCCGCTCTTCCAGGGCCTGGCTCCCGAGGACCAGGTCACGGAGGTCCTCGACCAGCTCATCGCGGTCGCCGAGCAGCGCTTCGGCATCGTCGGCCAGGAGGTCGACCCGGGCACCGCCCCCGCCCAGCCGCAGGAGCCCGCCCCGCCGCGCCCGGCCACCCCGCAGGAGCTGGCGCTGACCGCCGCGCACGACGCACTCGACGCCGGCGACCTGTCCGGCGCCATCCGCGCCTACCGCAACGTGCTGGCCGACGAGCCGGCCAACGCCGAGGCCAAGCTGGGCCTGGCGCAGGCCCAGCTGCTCGACCGGGTCCAGGGCGTGGACCCGCAGGCGGCGCGCACCGCGGCGGCCGACGCTCCCGGTGACGTGCAGGCGCAACTCACCGCGGCCGACCTCGACCTGGTCGGCGGTCATGTCGAGGACGCCTTCGGCCGGCTGGTGGACACCGTCCGCCGCACCTTCGGCGACGAGCGCGACACCGTACGGGTGCGGCTGCTCGAACTGTTCGAGGTCATCGGCCCTGACGACCCCCGCGTGGTGGCCGCGCGCACCGCCCTGGCGAGGGTGCTGTTCTGACGGCGAGGCGGCTCCCGCTGCCCCGTTGCGCAGAGATTTAGCGATACGGCGACCGCTCTTTATCAAACCGTGACAATGGGCGGTCGCCGTCACCCCGGGTGATGTGACGGCCCTGATTTGCCGTCCGATGGTCATATATGCCGGACTTCACCACCCATGTTTTTGCTACCAGGAGTGAGATCACTCCCCGTGGCGATCTTCCCTGCGGCACTCATCCGTTACTCGCTGGTAATGAGCCCCTTGTGTGCGGGCCGCGAATGGACCACGATCGGCCAAGCTCGGTCCGTAGCCAGTCCCCGGCAGCCAGTCGGCGCCCTGGCCCACGGGTCCCCGCCGAGCGGGAGTGCGCGGCAACCGCCGCGTCTCCGGGACAGGGGGGTCTCCGTCCAGCGGATGGAACCGGATGGAGCCTGTCCAGCAGGTTGCGCGAGAGCGTGGCCAGTGGTTGTCGCTCGGGGGTGATCGCCGACGTCTCGGACACCGCCGTCCGGACTCCGCAGGGGCCCGCAGGGCTCCCTCCCGGAGGGACGGCCTCGCCCGACCCGGCGCTCTCCTTCCCGAGGACGTAGCACTTCTCCCATCCCAGGCCAGGACCCGAACTCCCGGCCGGAGATGTACGTCCGAGAAGGAGGAAACATGGAATCGCTCGTTCGTGGCGGTACCAGATGGCGCCGGTTCGCCGTCGTCATGGTGCCGAGCGTTGCGGCCACCGCCGCGATAGGCGTGGCGCTGGCTCAGGGCGCGCTCGCCGCGTCGTTCAGTGTGTCGGGCCAGCAGTTCAAGGTGACCGCGGAGACTCTCGACGGTCACGGGTTCGAGCAGTACGGCGCCCTGGACGTGCCCAGCGGCAAGGGTCCCGTGCCGGTCGCGGTGTCGGCGTTCACCGACGCCACCATCACCGGTCTGTGCCAGTCGGTCGTCATCCCGACGCCGATCGGCGATGTGACGCTCAAGCTGAAGGCCGGCAACAACGGCAAGAAGGTCAAGGCGACCAACCTTTACATCGACCTCGACCAGCTTGACGCCAACGCCACGTTCTACGGCATCAACATCGGTGTCGCCGCCGGCTCCAGCACCAAGGGCCCGGGGATCGACAACAAGAAGACCACCGACCCGGGCTCCTTCGCCCAGGAGGCGGACCGCGCGTACCTCACCAATGTCCAGCAGACGGCGTGGGGCACCAGCGCGGGCACGTTCAAGCTCTCCGGCCTGAGCCTGCGCCTGCACATGGGCTCCGGCAAGGACGTCGAGTGCTACTAGGCACGGTCTGAGTCGCTCTGGGCGAGCCGCGCGGGGCGCGGCTCGCCCAGGCCCCGGCCAATCTTTTCTGTACCGCCAGTTCCAGGGAGCTGTTTCCATGAGCGCCGAGTCGACAGGGCTGACCGCCCACCTGAGCCGCGGCCGTATCGCCTTCCGGCACTGGCGTTGGCAGCGTCCGTTCTGGGCGGGGCTGCTGACCGTTCTGTCGGGGATCCCGATCGGGTACCTGCCGTACAACAACGTGACGTTCGGTCAGCTGACCGTGCGGATGGCCACCACCGCAGGCGCCGGCGCCCTGATCATCGGCGTGCTGCTGGTCGTGCTCGGCCTGACCATGTGGTTCCAGTCCGCCGTACGGGTCTTCGCCGGCGTCGCGACCATCCTGCTCGGCCTGGTGTCGATCCCCGTGGCCAACTTCGGCGGGATCGTCATCGGCTTCCTGCTGGCGCTGTTCGGCGGTGCGCTCAGCGTCGCCTGGGCGCCCGGCACCCCGGTGCCCGACGAGCCGGGTGAGAAGGCGGAGCTGCCCGACGGCGGCCCGCACCCCGAGGGCGACGCCGCGGACCCTGACGCGACCGCCCCCACCGTGCCCGCGCCCGCGCTTCCCGCGGACCCGTTCACACAGCCCGAGCCGGTGCACGCCGGTGCGCGGGCCGACGAAGAGACCACCGAGGAGAACGGGAGGCACCGTGCTGGGTGACGAGGCTCAGCCGGCCGGCAGCGACGGGCAGGGCAGGACGGCGTCAGGACCGCGGCACGCGGCCCCGCGCAAGTCCCTGCTGACCAAGCTCCACATGCCCGCGGGCAAGGCGGTGGCGCTCGCCGCCATGCCGACCGCGGTGCTGATGGGCATGGGCTTCACCCCGCACCTGGCGCAGGCCGACGAGCTGCCCAAGAGCCCGTTCAAGCCGGGCCCCTGCGTGACGCAGCCGGACACCCCGACGCCGTCCGCGACGGACAAGGCCACGACCGCGGACAAGGCCAAGACGGCCGGTAAGACCGCGGCCGGGCCGAAGCCCGACCCGGCGGCGAGCCCGAGCGCGACGCCGAAGCCGTCCAGCTCCCCGGCCGCGCCCAAGCCGTCGACGTCGCCGAGCCCGGCCGCCACCAAGCCGGCCACCCAGGCGCAGCCGCAGACGGCCCCGAGCGCGACGCCGAGCCCGAGCCCGACCAAGTCCACCAACCCGCTCGACCCGCTGGGCCTGGGCGACCTCCTGGGCGGCCTGCTGGGCGTGGGCGGCTCGTCGGGTTCGACGTCTTCTGGTTCCTCCACGCCGAGCCCCGCGCCGACCACCACGGCCCCTACGCCCGCCCCGACGACCACCACCGCGCCCAAGGCGGACGACCCGGTGAAGTCGACGGTCGACGGCGTGACCAAGACGGTCAAGGACACGGTCAAGGGCACCACGGACGCCGCCAAGGACACGGTCAAGGACACCGCGAAGAAGGCCACGAAGTCGGCCGAGGACGCGGCCACCCCCGCCGACGGCCAGCAGGGGTACCCCTGCCCGACCACCGACGCGCAGGCCCTCGCGGACGCCAAGACCGAGCAGGGCATACCCCTGCTGCCGGACACCCCGTGGACCCTGAAGTCCTCGCTGCTGACCCTCTACGGCCTCAAGTACGACGGCATCGTGCAGGTCAAGACGCACAACGGCACGATCAAGGACGTCCTGAAGTTCACCGCCACCGGCGTGGACATCGGCGACCTCCACCAGATCGTGGACGGCCCGAACGGCAGCAAGACCCACGTCACCGCCCGCTCCGGCTCGACCTCCACGATCCGCAACGGCACGGTGACCATGTACACCGAGTCCCTGAGCGGCAACCTCCTCGGCGTCGTCCCGATCACCTTCACCCCGAAGTTCCCCCCGCCCGTCACCGTCCCGGTGCTCTTCTTCACCGACGTGACAGTGATCCAGGCCGCCCAGTTCGGCGGCGACCTCACCGTCCCCGGTATGAAGGTCCTCCCGGGCCAGTCCTCCTGACCCACCTGGCCCACACGAAGGCGCCCGCCCCCTTGTCGGGGGGCGGGCGCCTTCGCTTGCGGTGCCGACCGGGTCAGGCGCCCAGGTGGTGGACGCGGACGAGGTTGGTCGTGCCGGGGACGCCGGGAGGGGAGCCGGCGGTGATGATCACCGTGTCGCCGGTCGTGTAGTCGGAGAGCTTCAGCATCTCGCGGTCCACGATCTTGACCATGTCGTCGGTGTTGTCGACGTGCTCGACCACGAAGGCCTCGACGCCCCAGGTCAGGGCGAGCTGGTTGCGGGTGGCCGGGTCGGTGGTGAAGGCCACCACGGGCTCGGGGACGCGGTAGCGGGCCAGGCGGCGGGCGGTGTCGCCGGACTTGGTGAAGGCCACCAGGGTCTTGGCGTCGAGGAAGTCGGCGAGTTCGGCCGCTGCGCGGGCGACGGCGCCGCCCTGGGTGCGCGGCTTCTTGCCGGGGGCCAGCGGCTGCAGGCCGCGGCACAGCAGCTCCTCCTCGGCGGCCTCGACGATGCGGGCCATCGTCTTGACCGTCTCGACGGGATACTTGCCTACCGAGGACTCCGCGGACAGCATGACCGCGTCGGCGCCGTCCAGGATCGCGTTGGCCACGTCGGAGGCCTCGGCGCGGGTGGGCCGGGAGTTGGTGATCATCGACTCCATCATCTGGGTCGCCACGATCACCGGCTTGGCATTGCGCCGGCACAGCTCGACCAGCCGCTTCTGCACGACCGGCACCTGCTCCAGCGGGTACTCGACGGCGAGGTCGCCGCGGGCCACCATCACGGCGTCGAACGCCATGACGACGTCCTCCATGTTGCGCACCGCCTGCGGCTTCTCGACCTTGGCGATGACCGGGACCCGGCGGCCCTCCTCGTCCATCACCCGGTGGACGTCGCGTACGTCCTTGGCGTCGCGCACGAAGGACAGCGCCACCATGTCGACGCCCATCCGCAGCGCGAACCGCAGGTCGTCGATGTCCTTCTCGGACAGCGCGGGCACGTTGACCGCCGCGCCGGGCAGGTTGATGCCCTTGTGGTCGGAGATGACCCCGCCCTCGACGACCAGCGCCCGTACCCGCGGCCCGTCGACCTCGATGACGCGCAGCGCCACGTTGCCGTCGTTGATCAGGATCGGGTCGCCCTGGGAGACGTCGCCGGGCAGGCCCTTGTACGTCGTGCCGCAGACGGTCCTGTCGCCGGCGACGTCCTCGGTGGTGATGGTGAACTCGTCACCCGCGACCAGTTCCACCGGGCCGTCGGCGAACTTGCCCAGACGGATCTTGGGACCCTGCAGGTCGGCGAGTACGCCGACGGCCCTGCCGGTCTCCTCCGCCACCTTGCGCACCCGCTGGTAGCGGTCCTCGTGCTCGGCGTGGCTGCCGTGGCTGAAATTCAGTCGGGCCACGTTCATGCCGGCCTCCACCAGTGTCTTCAACTGGTCGTAGGAGTCGACGGCGGGACCCAGGGTACAGACGATCTTGGCTCGGCGCATGGGCGCTATCCTATCGGTTTGTTCCGCTGCGGAATATTCCTGGGGGTTCGCGCGGCTGCGGGACGGTCAACCACTGTGGTCTGCCAGGTTCTTGTCGGCCGGGGCGGCCAGGCCGTAGGTGTCGCGGGCGATCTCCAGCTCCTCGTCGGTGGGCACCACCGCCACGGCCACCGGTGAGGTCTCGGCCGACACCAGACGGGCGGCGGAGCCGCGTACGGCATTGCGCACCGGGTCCATGGTGACACCCAGATTGTGAAGACCTGACAAAGCCGCCTCGCGAACGGCAGCCGAATTCTCGCCGACGCCCGCCGTGAAGGTGATCGCGTCGACCCGGCCGAGGACCGCGCTGAAGGCCCCGACGTAGCGCCGCAGCCGGTGCACGTACACGTCGAAGGCCAGCTGGGCGGCCTTGTCGCCCTCGGCCATCCGGCGGCCGATCTCCCGCATGTCGTTGGCCCCGCACAGGCCCAGCAGCCCGGACTTCTTGTTGAGCAGGGTGTCGATCTCGTCGGTGCCCATCCCGCCGACCCGCTCCAGGTGGAAGACCACCGCGGGGTCCAGGTCGCCCGAGCGGGTGCCCATCACCAGGCCCTCCAGCGGCGTCAGGCCCATCGAGGTGTCCACGCACACCCCGCCGCGCACCGCGGAGGCCGAGGCGCCGTTGCCCAGGTGCAGCACGATCACGTTGACGTCGGCCGGCTCCTTGCCGAGCAGCGCGGCCGTCGCCCGCGAGACGTACGCGTGCGAGGTGCCGTGGAAGCCGTAGCGGCGGATGCCGTACCGGTCGGCGGTCGCGGTGTCGATCGCGTAGCGGGCCGCGGCCTCGGGCAGCGTGGAGTGGAAGGCGGTGTCGAAGACGGCGACCTGCGGCAGGTCGGGCCGCAGCTCGCGGGCCACCTTGATCCCGGTGACGTTCGCCGGGTTGTGCAGCGGCGCCAGCGGCACCAGCTCCTCGATGCCGGCCAGCACCTCGTCGGTGATCAGCGTCGGCGCGGTGAAGCGCGTACCGCCGTGCACCACCCGGTGGCCGACCGCGGCCAGGTCGGGGGAGTCCAGGCCGGACCCCCGCGCCTTGAGGTCCAGCGCCACCTCGCGCAGCGCGTGCGTGTGGTCCGGTACGCCGCCGGGCTCGCCGATCCGCTCGACCACGCCCGAGGCGAGCCGCTGTTCGTCCGCCATGTCGATGAGCTGGTACTTCACCGACGACGAGCCGGAGTTGAGCACCAGGACCCGGGTCGCCCCGCTCATACCGTGTCCCCCTGCTGTGCCTGGATCGCGGTGATCGCGACCGTGTTGACGATGTCCTGCACCAGTGCGCCGCGCGACAGGTCGTTGACGGGCTTGCGCAGGCCCTGCAGCACCGGGCCGACGGCGACCGCGCCCGCCGAGCGCTGCACCGCCTTGTAGGTGTTGTTGCCCGTGTTCAGGTCGGGGAAGACCAGGACGGTCGCCTGCCCCGCGACCGCCGAGCCCGGCATCTTGGTGGCCGCGACCGACGGCGCCACCGCCGCGTCGTACTGGATCGGCCCCTCCACCAGCAGCTCGGGCCGCCGCTGCCTGACCAGCTCGGTGGCCGCCCGCACCTTGTCGACGTCGGCGCCGCTGCCGGAGGTCCCGGTGGAGTACGACAGCATCGCGACCCGCGGCTCCACGTCGAAGCGGGCCGCGGTCGCCGCGGCCTGGATCGCGATGTCGGCCAGCTGCTCGGCGTCCGGGTCGGGGTTGACCGCGCAGTCGCCGTAGACGAGGACCTTGTCGGCCAGGCACATGAAGAAGACCGAGGAGACGATGGCCGCGCCCGGCCGGGTCTTGATGATCTCGAAGGCGGGCCTGATGGTCGCCGCCGTGGAGTGCACCGCGCCCGAGACCATGCCGTCGGCCAGGCCCTCCTGGACCATCAGGGTGCCGAAGTAGGACACGTCGGCGACCACGTCGTAGGCCAGCTCGTAGCTGACCCCGCGGTGCGCGCGCAGCTCCGCGTACAGCGCGGCGAAGCGCTCCCGCAGCGGCGAGGTCTGCGGGTCGACGATCCGCAGGCCCGGGTCGTCCAGGGCGACGCCCAGGTCGCCGGCCTTCTTGCGGACCGCGTCCTCCTCGCCCAGCAGCGTCAGCTCGCACACGCCCCGGCGCAGCAGCACCTCCGCGGCCCGCAGGATGCGCTCCTCGGCCCCCTCCGGCAGCACGATCCGCCGTTTGTCGGCGCGCGCCCGCTCCAGCAGCGCGTGCTCGAACATCATCGGGGTCACCCGGGAGGAGCGGGCGACCGACAGCCGCTCGGTCAGCTCGGCGGTGTCCACGTGCGTCTCGAACAGGCCGAGCGCGGTCTCCGCCTTGCGCGGGGTGCCCGCGCCGAGCTTGCCGTCCAGCGTCATGAGCCCGGCCGCGGTGACGAAGGAGTCGGTCGGCACCGCGAGCAGCGGGGTGCCGGGGGCCAGCCGGTTGGCCAGCGCCAGGATGTCGGGGCCCGGCTTCTCGTCCAGCGTCAGCAGCACCCCGGCGATCGGCGGCGAGCCCGCCGAGTGCGCGGCCAGCGCGCCCACGATGAGGTCGGCCCGGTCGCCCGGGGTGATCACCACGCAGCCCGGGGTCAGCCGCGGCAGGAAGCTCGGCAGCATCGCCCCGCCGAAGACGAAGCCCAGCGCGTCCCTGGCGAGGCCCGCGTCGTCGCCGAGCAGCACCTCGGCGCCCAGCGTCTCGGCGATCTGCGCGACCGTCGGGGCGGCGAGGGCGGGCTCGTCGGGCAGCACGTAGACGGGGATGCCGGGGGAGCGGCCCAGCCGCTCCGCGGCTTCGGCGACCTCGGCCGGGTCCACCCGGTTGGCGACCATGGCGATGACGTCGCAGCCCAGGTTGGTGTAGGCGTGGTGGGCGTTGCGCACCTCGGCGACCACCGACTCGGCGCTCTGCGCCCGCCCGCCTATCACCGGCAGCACCGAGGCGCCGCACTCGTTGGCCAGCCGGGCGTTGACGCCCAGTTCGGCCGGCAGGTTGGTGCCGGCGAAGTCCGAGCCGAGGATCAGCACCGTGTCGTAGTCCTCCGCGACCCGCAGGTAGCCCTCGACGAGCCGGGCCGTCAGCGCCTCCTGGCCCTGCTCGGCCTGCAGGGCCGCGGCCTCCTCGTAGCCCATGCCGAAGACCGTCGCCGGGTCCTGGACCAGCCGGTAGCGGCTGCGCAGCAGCTCGAAGATCCGGTCGGGGGTGTCGTGCACCATCGGCCGGTAGATGCCCACCCGGTCCACCTGCCGGGTCAGCAGCTCCATCACCCCCAGCTCGACCACCTGGCGGCCGTCGCCGCGGCCGATCCCCGTGACGTAGACGCTGCGCGTCACCCCTGGACTCCGTTCCCTCAGCCCCCGTGCCCTTTACGCCCTGACGCTAACGTGCCCGCCCCCGCGTCGCCCGCCGGGACCCCGCCCGGGGCACCCGCCGGCATGCGGCCGTACGGCAGCGCCGGGGTGCGCGCTGCCCGGGATCGCCGCACAGTGCACGTAGGGTGAGGACAGGCCCAGCCGAGCGAGCGAGGAGGGCCGTGCGATGGACGTTCTGGCCACCGGAGTGCAGCGTGACGAGCGGCCCCTGCTGGAGGCGGCGTTCGCCGGGCGGCACGACATCCGCTGCCTGGAGACGACGCTCACCGCCGACACCCTGCCGCTGGCCGCCGGCTACGAGGCGGTCTCCACCAGCGTCAACGCCGTCCTGGACGCCCCCGTCCTGGAGGGACTGGTCAAGGGCGGCACCCGGCTGATCACCCAGCGCTCCACCGGCTACAACAACATCGACCTGGCCCACGCCGAGAGACTCGGCATGACCGTGGCCCGGGTCGCCGCCTACTCCCCGTATGCGGTCGCCGAATTCGCCTGGACCCTGGCGCTGGCCCTGGAGCGGCGCATCGTCAGGGCCGCGGGGCGCACCCGCGACTTCGACTTCCGGCTCGACGGGCTGCTCGGCCGGGACTTCCACGGCCGTACCGCGGGCGTCATCGGCACCGGCAGGATCGGCACCGCCTTCACCGCCATCGCCCGCGGCTTCGGCATGCGGCTGCTCGGCTGGGACATCACGCCCAACCCCGAGTGCGAGGAGATGGGCATGCAGTACGTGGAGCTGGACAGGCTCTTCCGTGAGGCGGACCTGCTCACCCTGCACGTGCCGCTGATGCCGTCCACCCACCACCTGGTCGGCACCCGGCGGCTGGCCGAGATGAAGGACGACGCGCTCCTGATCAACACCAGCCGCGGTGCCCTCATCGACTCCGCCGCCCTGGTCGAGACGCTGCGCGAAGGACGGATCGGCGGGGTCGGCCTGGACGTGTACGAGGAGGAGGCGGGGGTCTTCTTCTACGACAAGTCCCTGGAGGTCATGACGGACGACGTCCTGGCCAGGCTGCTGACCTTCACCAACGTGCTGATCAGCTCGCACCAGGCGTACTACACGGTGGACGCCGTCGAGGAGATCGTCGCGGCGACGCTGCGCAACGTCAACGACTACGTGGCCGGCCGGATCACCGACAGCACCCTGATCCCGCGGCCCTGATACCGCGCCCCGGCCCGGGCGCCCCGGCCCCGCGCCCCCGACCCTTCGTGTTCCTGCCCCCTGGAGACACCCGCTCATGCGTATCGGAGTCCTCACCGCCGGCGGCGACTGCCCCGGACTCAACGCCGTCATCCGGTCGGTCGTGCACCGCGCGCTGACCGGGCACACGGACGAGGTCATCGGTTTCGAGGACGGTTTCGTCGGCCTGCTCGAAGGCCGCTTCCGCCCGCTCGACCTCAACTCCGTCAGCGGCATCCTGGCCCGCGGCGGCACCGTGCTCGGCTCGGCCCGGCTGGAGCGCGGCCGGCTGCGCGAGGCCGCGGACAACGCCGACGAGATGTGCTCGCGCTACGGCATCGACGCCCTCATCCCGATCGGCGGCGAGGGCACCCTGACCGCCGCCCGCATGCTGTCCGACGCAGGGATGCCGGTCGTCGGGGTGCCCAAGACCATCGACAACGACATCAACGGCACCGACCGCACCTTCGGCTTCGACACCGCCGTCACCGTCGCGACCGAGGCGATCGACCGGCTCAAGACCACCGCCGAGTCCCATCAGCGGGTCATGGTCGTGGAGGTGATGGGCCGGCACGCCGGGTGGATCGCGCTGGAGGCCGGCATGGCGGGCGGCGCCCACGGCATCTGCGTGCCGGAGCGCCCCTTCGACCCCGCCGACCTGGTCGACATGGTCACCGAGCGCTTCGCCCGCGGCAAGAAGTTCGCCGTCATCTGCGTCGCCGAGGGCGCCCACCCGGCCAAGGACACCATGGACTACGGCGTCGGCGAGATCGACAAGTTCGGCCACGAGCGCTTCAACGGCATCGGCACCACCCTGGCCCGCGAGCTCGAACGGCGGCTCGGCAAGGAGGCCCGCCCGGTCATCCTCGGCCACGTCCAGCGCGGCGGCGTCCCCACGGCCTACGACAGGGTCCTGGCCACCCGCTTCGGCTGGCACGCCGTGGAGGCCGCCCACAAGGGCGCCTTCGGCCACATGACGGCGCTGCACGGCACCCGCATCGACATGGTCCCGCTGGCCGACGCGATCACCTACCTCAAGACGGTCCCCGAGGACCGCATGGAGGAGGCCGAGTCGGTCTTCTGACCGGCCCGGCCCCTCAGCGGTCCGCGCGGGTCAGCCGCGGTCCCGGCGCAGCCACACCGCCGACAGCGGCGGCAGCGTCATGGTGAGGCTGTGCGGGCGCCCGTGCCAGGGCGACGCCTCGGTCTTGATCTGGTCCGGCAGGGTCACCCCGCTGCCGCCGAAGCGCAGCTCGTCGGTGTTGAGCACCGGCGTCCACACCGCGGCGGGCGAGCCGAGCCGGTAGCCGTCGCGGACGACGGGCGAGAAGTTGCACACGCACAGCAGCGGTTCACCGGCCGCGTCGTAGCGCAGGTAGGCGAAGACGTTGTCCTCCGCGGCGCCGCCGTCGATCCACTCGAAGCCGCCCGGGTCGGTGTCGCGCTGCCACAGCGCGGGCGTGGCCGCGTAGACGGTGTTCAGCTCGCGCACCAGGTCGCGCACCCCGCGGTGGTCGCCGGCCGCCGAGTACTTGGGGTCCACCAGCCACCAGTCGGGGCCGCTCTCGTACGACCACTCGGCGCCCTGCGCGAACTCCTGGCCCATGAACAGCAGCTGCTTGCCCGGGTGGGACCACATGAAGCCCAGGTACGCGCGATGGGTCGCGCGCTGCTGCCACCAGTCGCCCGGGACCTTCGCCACCAGGGCGCCCTTGCCGTGCACGACCTCGTCGTGCGAGATGGGCAGGACGTAGTTCTCGCTGTACGCGTACACCATCGAGAACGTCATCTCGTTGTGGTGGTACTTGCGGTGCACCGGCTCGTGGCCGATGTAGCCGAGCGAGTCGTGCATCCAGCCCATGTTCCACTTCAGGCCGAAGCCGAGGCCGCCGAAACCGGTGTGGCCCACGTGGTGGGTCGCACGGGTGACGCCGTCCCAGGCGGTGGACTCCTCGGCGATCGTGATGACCCCGGGGCAGCGGCGGTAGACGGTGGCGTTCATCTCCTGCAGGAAGGCCACCGCGTCCAGGTTCTCCCGGCCGCCGTGCACGTTCGGCAGCCAGTCGCCGCCCTCGCGCGAGTAGTCCAGGTACAGCATCGAGGCCACGGCGTCGACCCGCAGGCCGTCGATGTGGAAGTCCTCGCACCAGTACACGGCGTTGGCGACCAGGAAGTTGCGCACCTCGGTGCGGCCGAAGTCGAATTCGAGGGTGCCCCAGTCCGGGTGCTCGGCCCGCCGCGGGTCGGCCGGCTCGTACAGGGGCTCGCCGTCGAAACGCGCCAGCGCCCAGTCGTCCTTCGGGAAGTGCGCCGGCACCCAGTCCATGATCACCCCGATCCCCGCCCGGTGCAGCGCGTCCACCAGGTACCGGAAGTCGTCCGGCGAACCCAGCCGCGGCATCGGCGCGTAGTACGAGGTGACCTGGTAGCCCCAGGACCCGCTGAAGGGGTGCCCGGCGATCGGCATCAGCTCCACGTGCGTGAAGCCCAGGTCCTTCACGTACGCCGGCAGCTGCTCGGCCAGCTCGCGGTACGTCAGGCCCGGCCGCCACGACGGCAGGTGCACCTCGTAGACGGAGAAGGGGGCGCGGTGCACGGGGGTGTCCGCGCGGCGGGCCATCCAGTCCGCGTCGCCCCACTCGAACGCCGACTCCGTCACCACCGACGCCGTCGCGGGCGGGACCTCGGTCGCCCGCGCCATCGGGTCCGCCTTCATGCTGTGCGAGCCGTCCGGGTGGGTGATGTCGTACTTGTACGCCGTCCCCGCGCCGACGCCCGGCACGAACAGCTCCCACACGCCGGAGGAGCCGAGCGAGCGCATCGGCAGCGACGTGCCGTCCCAGAAGGTGAAGTCCGCCGCGAGGCGGACGCCCCGGGCGTTCGGCGCCCACACCGCGAAGCGGGTGCCCTTCACTCCGGCGTGGGTCATGGGCTGCGAGCCCAGTGCCTTCCACAGCTGCTCGTGGCGGCCCTCGCGGATCAGGTGCAGGTCCAGCTCGCCGAGCGAGGGCAGGAAGCGGTAGGGGTCCTCGGTGAGGACCTCGTCGCCGTCGTACACCACCGCCAGGCGGTAGGCGGGGATCGCCTTGAGCGGCAGCAGCGCCGAGAACAGGCCGTCGCCCTCGGAGGGCAGGTCCACGCGGTTGCCGTCGGCGGTGACCACGGCCACGCGCCGGGCGTACGGGCGCAGCGCCCGTACCCGCACTCCGCCCTTCTCGGGATGCGCCCCGAGCACCCCGTGCGGATCATGGTGCTCCCCGGCGAGCAACCGCCCCCGATCCGCTCCCGCAAGTGCCCCCTCGCGCTCCGACGCCGCCCCGGAGGGGCGGTTGCTCCCGTCCCCGGACCTTCCCTTCGCGGGTGGCTGGTCGCGCAGTTCCGCCCCCAGAGCTTCGCCCGGGGGGACCTCCGGCGCCTCCTGTGTGGTGCCCTCTGCGGCAGCGGCACCCTTGCGCTCCGACGCCGGCTTTTCAGGGGCGCGGGGAACTGCGCGCTCAGCCGGCTCCTGCGCCCGGGCCGTCACCGGCCGTGAGGGGCTGTTGCCGTCGGAGCCGGACCACCGGGCGGAGGGTGTGCTCTCCGCAGGAGGAGGGGTGGCGGGCGCCGTGCCCGAGGCAGGGGGGTGGGGGGTGGTGGCTCCGAGTCCGCGGGCTGCGGCCTCGGAGATGGCGCCGGTGGCAGGGGTACGTTCGTCGGTCACGGGCGCGGTCTCCTCGGGCGGTACGGGTGGTCCTGGCGGGGGCGGATTCGGGGTCGGCCGGGCCGACGGCGGGTTCGGGGTCATACGGACGTGGCCAGTCTGGCCAGGGCCGAGAGCGGGATCGGCAGCCAGGCCGGCCGGTGCCTGGCCTCGTAGCGGGCCTCGTAGACGGCCTTGTCCGTCTCGAAGGCCCGTATCAGCACGGGCTGTTCGCGCGGGTCGGTGCCGGAGACGGCCGCGTACCCGGTGCAGTAGGCGTCGCGGTGCCTGGCCGCCCAGGGGCCGTTGCCGCTGTGGTGGGCGGCGTAGTCGAAGGACCGCAGCATGCCGGCGACGTCCTGCACGGGCGGCGCGGCCTTGCGGCGCTCGGCCAGCGGGCGGGCGGGCTCGCCCTCGAAGTCGATCAGCACCCACTCCCCGGCCGGCCCGCGCAGCGCCTGGCCGAGGTGGAGGTCGCCGTGGATGCGCTGGGCGGTGACAGCGTGGCCGGGCAGTGTGCCGGCGCCGAGTTTGGCGAGGTCGTCGAAGGCGGAGCGCAGCGCGGCGGCGTAGGGGCGTACCGCGGCGACCTCGGCGGCGGTCTCGTCGAGCCGGCGGGCCATGCCGGCCGCCATGCGTTCCAGGGCCTCGCCGCCCAGCGCCCGTACCGGAAGGGCGGCCGCCAGCGAGGCGTGCACCTCGGCGGTGGCGCGGCCCAGCGCTGCGGCCTCGGCGCGGAAGTCGCCGTCTTCTGCGACGCTGGCCAGCGCGAGCGCCCAGCCGTCGGACGAGCCGGGCAGGAAGCGCTGGAGTACGCCGAGGGTGGTGGGCTCCTCGGCGGCGGGTCCCGGCCCCGGCTCCAGCGACTCGAACCAGGCCACGGGTTCCGCGACCCGCCGGGAGCCGGCGCGGGCCAGCGCGAGGGAGAGTTCGAGGTCGGGGTTGGTGCCGGGGGAGACGCGGCGGAAGAGCTTGAGGATGTAGGCGTCGCCGTAGACGACGGAGGTGTTGGACTGCTCCGCGGTGGACACCCGGGGCGCGAGCGCGGGCGGGAAGACGGCGTGCGGCTCGGTGGTGAAGCGCAGCCGCCCGGTGCGGCCGGGCATCCTGAGGCGTTCCAGGAGCAGCGCGGCCAGCCGGGGGTCGTGCGGGGCGTCGTAGAGCGTCAGCCCGTCGTAGGGGCCGCCGACGGCGGGTCCCAGCGCGGTGCGCACCAGTGCGGACGGCAGCAGCGGATGCGCGCCGAGCAGCAGTTGGTAGCAGTCTGCTGGCCGGCCCGGCTGCTCGACGTCGACCAGCACGTGCAGCAGTCCGAGCGGCCCGTGCGAGCCGCCGGGCGGCATCAGCTCGGTGGCCCCGGCCAGCCGGAAGCCGTTGATGGGCAGGCCCTTGCCGGCGAACCAGCGCTGCCGCGGCAGCCAGCCGCGCAGCAGCGGTTCGAGGGAGCGCAGCAGCCCGGGTGCCACGGACGGCGTAACGGCCGGGGCGGCGGGCGGGGGAGCGGGCGCGGCGGCGGAGCCCGGCGCTCCGGTGGGTGCGGGGGCGGTGGGGGGCGCGGAGGGGACACGGGTCCAGGAGCTGTCCGACATGACGTCCTTTCCCCGGGGAGTCGCGCACCCGGCCGCTTCGACGAGCGGCAGGGGCGCCAGCCTCCCGGATGACGGGTTCGGGCTGTCCGGCGACACGGGGAGCCTGCCCCGGGCGGGTGACAGGAAACCGCCGTACGGCCCGCCCGCGTAACGTTCCGGTTGCCTCCCGGCGTACCGGTCGTGCGGTCGGCGCACACGGAGCCTGCTCGCCTCGCGAACGGGGTGTGTCCGGTTGATCCGGTGACGGTGGCATACGTCCGGATACCTCTGGATCCTGCCAAAGGTGCGTCAGGCCCGCTACTCGGGCGCGCTCCTGGGGGTCCTTCGGGCGCGGGGGGCCGGACGGGCCGGCCCCCCGCCGTCATGACGCGTTGCGGCGCAGGCGGAACCAGTAGAAGCCGTGGCCCGCGAGGGTGAGCAGGTACGGCAGCTGGCCGATCGCCGGGAAGCGGACCCCGCCGATCAGCTCCACGGGGTGCCGGCCGGTGTAGCGGCGCAGGTCGAGCTCGGTGGGCTGGGCGAAGCGGGAGAAGTTGTTCACGCACAGCACCAGGTCGTCGCCGTCCTCCCGGAGGAAGGCCAGCACGGCCGGGTTGCTCGACGTCAGCTCGGTGTACGAGCCGAGGCCGAAGGCACGGTTCTGCTTGCGGATCTCGATCATCCGCCGGGTCCAGTGCAGCAGTGAGCTGGGTGAACTCATCTGCGCCTCGACATTGGTGACCTGGTATCCGTAGACCGGGTCCATGATGGTCGGCAGGTAGAGCCGTCCGGGGTCGCTGGAGGAGAACCCGGCATTGCGGTCGGGCGTCCACTGCATCGGGGTGCGCACCGCGTCGCGGTCGCCCAGCCAGATGTTGTCGCCCATGCCGATCTCGTCGCCGTAGTAGAGAATGGGCGAGCCGGGCAGGGACAGCAGCAGCGCGGTGAACAGTTCGATCTGGTTGCGGTCGTTGTCGAGCAGCGGCGCCAGTCTGCGGCGGATGCCGATGTTGGCCCGCATCCGCGGGTCCTTGGCGTATTCCGCGTACATGTAGTCGCGTTCCTCGTCGGTGACCATTTCGAGGGTCAGCTCGTCGTGGTTCCGCAGGAAGATGCCCCACTGGCAGGTGTCGGGAATGGCCGGGGTCTTGGCCAGGATTTCCGACACCGGGTAGCGGGACTCACGCCGTACCGCCATGAAGATCCGCGGCATCACCGGGAAGTGGAAGGCCATGTGGCATTCGTCGCCGCCCTTGTGGAAGTCGCCGAAGTAGTCGACGACGTCCTCGGGCCACTGGTTGGCCTCGGCCAGCAGCACGGTGTCCGGGTACTGGGCGTCGATCTCCGCGCGCACCTTCTTCAGGAACTCGTGGGTCCTGGGCAGGTTCTCGCAGTTGCTGCCCTCCTGCTGGTACAGGTAGGGCACCGCGTCGAGCCGGAATCCGTCGATGCCGAGGTCGAGCCAGAAGCGCAGCGCGGCCAGGATCTCCTCCTGGACCGCGGGGTTCTCGTAGTTGAGGTCGGGCTGGTGCGAGAAGAAGCGGTGCCAGTAGTACTGCTTGCGCACCGGGTCGAAGGTCCAGTTCGACGTCTCGGTGTCGACGAAGATGACCCGCGCGTCGGGGAACTGCTTGTCGTCGTCGGCCCAGGTGTAGTAGTCGCCGTACGGGCCTTCCGGGTCGCTGCGGGACTGCTGGAACCACTCGTGCTGGTCGCTGGTGTGGTTCATGACGAAGTCGATGATGACGCGCATGCCGCGCTGGTGGGCGGCGTCCACGAACTCCACGAAGTCGGCCAGGTCGCCGAACTCGGGGAGCACCGCGGTGTAGTCGGCGACGTCGTATCCGCCGTCGCGCAGCGGAGAGGCGAAGAACGGCGGCAGCCACAGGCAGTCGACGCCCAGCCATTGGAGGTAGTCGAGTTTGGCGGTGATGCCTTTCAGGTCGCCGACACCGTCGCCGTTGCTGTCCTGGAAGGAGCGGACGAGGACTTCGTAGAACACCGCCCGTTTGAACCACTCGGGATCTCGGTCTTTTGCCGGGGTGTCCTCGAAGGTGTCGGGTACGGGTTCGTTGACGATCAACTGAGTGACCCTCCGATCGATGGAGACGGTCGCAGCGACAGGACGTGCGCGGGCACGCGGCCCGGCTCAAGGCGCACATAGTTGTCTCTGCCCCAGTGGTAGGTCTCACCGGTGAGCGCGTCGCGCACCGGGAAGGACTCGTGCCAGGAAAGGCCGAGTTCCGGCATGTTCAACGAGACGGTCGCCTCCTGGGTGTGGAACGGATCCAGGTTGACGACCACCAGTACGACGTCGTCCCCGCGTCGCTTGGAGTACGCGAGCAGCGCGTCGTTGTCCACGGGGTGGAACGTGATGTCCCGCAGCTGCTGGAGCGCCGGATGACGGCGGCGCAACCGGTTCAGCGTGGTGATCAGCGGGGCCAGCGAGCGCCCCTCGGCCTCGGCCGCCGCCCAGTCGCGCGGCCGCAGTTCGTACTTCTCCGAGTGCAGGTACTCCTCACTCCCGGGCTTGGCGGGGTCCGCCTCGCACAGTTCGAAGCCCGCGTAGACCCCCCAGCTGGGGGAAAGGGTCGCCGCGAGCACAGCCCTGGCCTCGAAAGCCGGGCGGCCGCCGTCCTGCAGGTAGGCGTGCAGGATGTCGGGTGTGTTGACGAAGAAGTTCGGCCGCATCCACGCGGCCTTCTCCCCGCTCAGCTCCCGCATGTAGTCGGTCAGCTCGGCCTTCCCGGTGCGCCAGGTGAAGTACGTGTAGGACTGCTGGAAGCCGATCTGCCCGAGCGTGCTCATCATCGCCGGGCGGGTGAAGGCCTCGGCGAGGAAGACCACGTCCGGGTGCGTGCGGTTGATGTCGGCGATCACCTTCTCCCAGAAGACGACCGGCTTGGTGTGCGGGTTGTCGACCCGGAAGATCCGCACCCCGTGCGCCATCCAGTGCCGCAGCACCCGCAGCGTCTCGCGGACGATGCCGGGGAAGTCCTCGTCGAAGGCCACCGGGTAGATGTCCTGGTACTTCTTCGGCGGGTTCTCCGCGTACGCGATCGTGCCGTCGGCCCGGTGCGCGAACCACTCCGGGTGCTTGGCGACCCACGGGTGGTCAGGGGAGCACTGCAGCGCGAAGTCCAGCGCCACCTCAAGACGCAGCTCCCTGGCCCTGGCCACGAAGTGGTCGAAGTCCTCGATCGTGCCCAGGTCCGGGTGGACCGCGTCGTGCCCGCCCTCGGGCGAGCCGATCGCCCACGGCGAACCCACGTCGTGCGGACCCGCCGTCAGGGTGTTGTCGCGGCCCTTGCGGAAGGCTGAGCCGATCGGGTGGATCGGCGGCAGGTAGACCACGTCGAAGCCCATCGCGGCGACCGCCGGCAGCCGCTCCGCGGCCGTACGGAAGGTGCCGTGCCGCGGCGGCTCCCCCTCCGTGACCACCGCGCCCTCCGAGCGCGGGAAGAACTCGTACCAGGACCCGAACAGCGCCCGCTCCCGCTCCACGTGCAGCGGCAGCGGCCGGGAGGCGCTGACCAGCTCGCGCAGCGGGAAGCGGTCGAGCACCGCGACCACCTCGGGGGCCAGCGCCGCCGCGTGCCGGGCCGCGACCGGCCGCGCCGCGTCCCGCAGCGCGTCCGCCGCCGCCAGCACCACCGAGCGCCCGTCGGCCTTGGGCACCCCGGCCGCCGCCCGCTCGTACAGCAGCGCGCCCTCGGCCAGCACCAGGTCGGTGTCGATGTCCGCCGGGATCTTGATGCCCGCCGCGTGCCGCCAGGTCGCCACCGGGTCCGACCAGGCCTCCACGGTGTACGACCAGCGGCCCTCCGAGGTGGGGGTCACCCGGGCGCCCCAGCGGTCGGTGCCGGGCTCCAGCTCGCGCATCGGCGTCCACGGCCCCGAGCGGCCCGCGGAGTCCCGCAGCACCACGTTGGCGGCGACCGCGTCGTGCCCCTCTCTGAACACCGTGGCGGTCACCTCGAAGGTCTCGCCCACCACGGCCTTGGCCGGCCTGCGGCCGCCGTCCACCAGCGGCCGGACATCGAGAACGGGAATGCGACCGATCATTTCCTCACCTGACAGCGCTGGGTACGGGACGACGACTTCCGCTCTTTTTAACTGCTCTTGGCGTTGTCGGCCTGCCTGCGGGGCCGCGGCCCCCCGCGATCACCCGGGTGGCGGTGACAGGTCCGTTCGGGTGCCCGCGCCGGGTCCCGGCAAACGAGGCGGGAGCTGTGCACCGGGGAGCCTGCCCAGGGTCTACGCGCGACACGCGCCACCTGACGGCGTTTCGGTAGCGCGCCGCGAGTGCTCTGATCCGTGCCGCCGCGGCACCCCGGCAGCGCCCGCCGGGGCCGCGCCCGTGGCGTCCCGGCGAGTCCGGATTCGTACCTCCGTGCGCGCCCCCGGATGCGCCCCCGCGTACGCCCCAGGCGGTCGCGGAGCCGCAGTTGTGCTCCCCGCGGGCCGTGTGATCCAAGCCACCAGCATCGCACCGCGCGGCCGGGTGTGCACGGCTGTCGGCATCCCTGACCGGCACTCCGGCACGCCCGGAACGCGCACGACATTTTCCGGCCTCCTGTCGTACACCCGGCTGAACGCGCCCGCGCCCGCGCACCGCTGACGCTCACTCCTGTGAGCCGCCGTTCGAGCGTTTGAACCACCGGATCGGGGACAGGACCGGCGGGCGGAAGGCCCGCCGGGCTACGGTCGGAGGGTGAAGGCTATCCGTCGATTCACCGTGCGCACCGTCCTGCCGGAACCTCTGCGCCCGCTGGGGGGTCTGGCCCAGAACCTCCGCTGGTCGTGGCACCAGGAGACCAGGGAGCTTTTCCAGAGCGTCGACCCCGAGGGCTGGCGGGCAGCCCAGGGCGACCCCGTACGCCTGCTCGGCACGGTCGGCAAGGACCGGCTCGCCGCACTGGCCGTCGACCGGCGCTTCCTGCGCCGGCTGACCGCCGCCGCAGAAGACCTCGCCGACTACACCTCCAGCCCCCGCTGGTACCAGGAGCAGACCGACCTGCCCGCCGCCATCGCCTACTTCTCACCCGAGTTCGGCATCACCTTCGCCCTGCCGCAGTACTCGGGCGGCCTGGGCATCCTGGCCGGCGACCACCTCAAGGCGGCCAGCGACCTCGGGGTGCCGCTCATCGGCGTCGGCCTGCTCTACCGGCACGGCTACTTCCGCCAGACCCTCTCCCGCGAGGGCTGGCAGCAGGAGCAGTACCCGGTGCTCGACCCCAACTCGCTGCCCGTCACACCGCTGCGCGAGGCCGACGGCAGCCCCGCCCGGATAAGCCTGGTGCTGCCCGGCGGCCGGGCGCTGCACGCCAGGATCTGGAAGGCCCAGGTCGGCCGGGTGCCGCTGCTGCTGCTCGACTCCGACGTCGAGGGCAACCAGGCCGCCGAGCGCGACGTCACCGACCGGCTCTACGGCGGCGGCAGCGAGCACCGGCTGCTCCAGGAGATGCTGCTCGGCATCGGCGGGGTCCGCGCCGTGCGCGCCTACTGCCGGATCACCGGCCACCCCGAGCCCGAGGTCTTCCACACCAACGAGGGCCACGCCGGCTTCCTCGGCCTGGAACGCATCCGCGAGCTGTCCCTCGACGGCCTGGACTTCGACGCGGCACTCGAAGCGGTCAGGGCCGGCACCGTCTTCACCACCCACACCCCCGTGCCCGCCGGCATCGACCGCTTCGACCGCGAACTGGTCGCCCGCCACCTCGGCGACGGCGGCGAACTGGCCGGCGTCGACACCGGGCGGATCCTCGAACTCGGCATGGAGACCCACCGCGGCGGCGACCCCAACCTGTTCAACATGGCCGTCATGGGCCTGCGGCTCGCCCAGCGCGCCAACGGCGTGTCCACGCTGCACGGCGCCGTCAGCCGGGAGATGTTCGCCGGGCTGTGGCCGGGATTCGACCCCGAGGACGTGCCCATCACGTCCATCACCAACGGGGTGCACGCCCCCACCTGGGTGGCCCCCGAGGTGCTGCGGCTCGGCGCCCGGCAGATCGGCGCGCAGCACGCGGAGGACGCGCTGATGATCGGCGGCACCGACCGCTGGGAGGCTATGGGCGGCATCCCCGACACCGCGATCTGGGAGCTGCGCCGGGAACTGCGCGAGCAGCTCGTCGAGGACGTACGCGTCCGGCTGCGCGCCTCCTGGCGGCAGCGCGGTGCGGGCGAGGCGGAACTCGGCTGGACCGACCACGTCCTCGACCCCGACGTCCTCACCATCGGCTTCGCCCGCCGGGTCCCCTCCTACAAGCGGCTCACCCTGATGCTGCGCGACCAGGACCGGCTCATGGAGCTGCTGCTGCACCCCGAGCGGCCGATCCAGATCGTCGTCGCAGGCAAGGCGCACCCCGCCGACGACAGCGGCAAGCGCCTGGTGCAGGAACTGGTCCGCTTCACCGACGACCCCCGGGTGCGGCACCGCATCGTCTTCCTGCCCGACTACGACATGCGCATGGCCCGGCTGCTCTACCCCGGCTGCGACGTCTGGCTCAACAACCCGCTGCGCCCCCTGGAGGCCTGCGGCACCTCGGGCATGAAGGCCGCGCTCAACGGCTGCCTCAACCTGTCGGTGCTCGACGGCTGGTGGGACGAGTGGTTCGACGGCGCCAACGGCTGGGCGATCCCCACCGCCGACGGCATCACCGACGAGGACCGGCGCGACGAGCTGGAGGCCGCCGCGCTCTACAACCTGCTGGAGAACCAGGTCGCCCCGCGCTTCTACGACCACGGCTCGCGCGGGCTGCCGCAGCGGTGGATCGAGATGGTCAGGCACACCCTGACCACGCTCGGCCCGAAGGTGCTCGCCGGGCGCATGGTCCGCGACTACGTCACCGAGCTGTACGCGCCCGCTGCCAGGTCGCACCGCGCCATACAGGGTCCCGCGGCCGTCGACCTGGCCGAGTGGAAGCGCCGGGTACGCCGGCAGTGGCCGCAGGTCTCCGTGGACCACGTGGAGACCGACTCCGTCGAGGGCACCCCGGAACTGGGCTCCACGCTCACCCTGCGCACCCAGATCACCCTGGGCGGCCTCGACCCCGCAGACGTCGACGTCCAGCTCCTGTCGGGCCGCGTCGACACCGCGGACCGGCTGGCCTCGCCGACGATCCTGTCCCTCAAGCCGACCGGGCGCCCCGACATCTCGGGCCGCCACTCCTACGAAGGTCCCCTCACCCTCGACCGCACCGGCTCCTTCGGTTACACCGTCCGCGTCCTCCCGGCCCACCCCCTCCTCGCCACCCCGGCCGAACTCGGACTAGTGGCTGTTCCGCCCGAAGCCACGGGTATGACGGCAGGCGTCCTCCGCTAACCCCCTGCGGGGGCGCCCCTTCGCCTGACGGCGAGCGTTTCAGGGGCGCGGCCCCTCGGGGGGCGCCCCTGCGCTTGGCGGCGAGCGTTTTCAGGGGCGCGGCCCCTGCGGGGTGCCCGTGCGCTTGGCGGCGAGCGTTTTCAGGGGCGCGGCCCCTCGGGGGGCGCCCCTGTGTCGGGCGGCGAGCGTTTCAGGGGCGCGGGGAACTGCGCGCGCAACCCACCACCGGCCGGTGGTCCGGCACGGACCGAAGAGCCCCTTTGGGTCGGTGACGACCCGCGCGCCCGGTGGGGGCTGGTCGCGCAGTTCCCCGCGCCCCTGATGGCTCGGCCCCCCCGGAAGGGGCACCCCCCGGAGGGGCGCTCTCTGCGGAGGGGGCGGGGTCAGGCTGCGCGACGGCCGTTGCTGCCTCGGGCGCGACGGCCGGCGGCGCCGCCGCGGCCTGCGGCCGCGCCGGGGCCGGTGCGGCGGCCGGCGGGGTTGCCGCCGGAGCGGCGGCGCGCGGCGGGCTTCGCGGCGGGAGCCGCGGGGGCCGGGGCCGCCGGGAGGGCGACAGGAGTCCCCGACGGCTTGCGGGCACCGGTGATGCGCACGAGATCCGGGTCGCCGGGCCGGACCCTGGCGGTGGCCGGGCGGATACCGGCCTGGGCCATGAGCCTGGCGTTCTCCCGCCGCTGCTCGGGCAGCACGAGGGTGACCACGGTCCCGGACTCGCCCGCACGCGCAGTGCGCCCGCCCCGGTGCAGGTAGTCCTTCGCCTCGGTCGGCGGGTCGACGTTCACGACGAGGTCGAGCCCGTCGATGTGGATGCCGCGCGCGGCGACGTTCGTGGCGACGAGCGCGTCGGCCGAACCCGTGCGGAACTGGTCGAGCGCCCGGTTGCGCTGCGGCTGCGACTTGCCGCCGTGCAGCGCCACCGCCCGTACGCCCTGGCCGAGCAGGTGCTTGGTGAGCCGGTCGGCACCCCGCTTGGTGCCGACGAACATGATCACCCCGCCCTTGCGGGCGGCGATCTCCGCGGTGACCGCGCGCTTGGTGGACTCGTCGACGTGCAGCACGTGGTGCTCCATCGTGGTGACGGTCGCGGCCGACGGGTCCACGGAGTGGGTGACGGGCTTGTCGAGGAAGCGCTTGACGAGCTTGTCGACATTGCGGTCCAGTGTCGCCGAGAACAGCATCCGCTGCCCGTCGGGGCGCACCTGTTCGAGCAGCCGGGTGACCTGCGGCAGGAAGCCCATGTCGGCCATCTGGTCGGCCTCGTCCAGCACGGTCACCGCGACCCGGTCCAGCGCGCAGGCGCGCCGGTCGATGAGGTCGGCGAGCCGCCCGGGCGTGGCGACCAGCACCTCGGCACCGGCCTTGAGCGCGGCGGTCTGCCGGTTGATGGAGGCGCCGCCGACGACCGCGGTGATCCGCAGCCCGAGCACCTTCGCGTACGGGTCGAGCGCCTCGGTGACCTGCCCGGCCAGCTCGCGCGTCGGGACCAGCACCAGTGCCAGCGGGCGCCTGGCCTCGGCCCGCCGGCCCGCGGCCTTGGTGCGGGTCAGCAGGGGCAGCCCGAAGGCCAGCGTCTTGCCCGAGCCGGTCCTGCCGCGGCCCAGCACGTCGCGGCCGGCGAGTGAGTCGGGGAGGGTGGCGGCCTGGATCGGGAACGGCTCGGTCACCCCGTGGGCTTCCAGGGCGGCGACGAGCGCCGGGTCCAGCGGAAGCTGGGAGAAGAGTGTGACGGGTGACACAGAGGACACGGGCGTTTCCTTACCTCGGGCCGCCGGTGCGGCGGCTGCATGCGAGAGGCCCGCACCGTGCGGTGCGGGCCTCCCATGACCGGGCGCAGCGGCCCGGCAGACGCCGGTCAGAGCGCCCGGATGTTCTCCGCCTGCGGGCCCTTCTGGCCCTGGGTGACGTCGAACTCGACCTTCTGGCCCTCAAGCAGCTCGCGGTAGCCCTGCGACTGGATGTTCGAGTAGTGGGCGAAGACGTCGGAGCCGCCGCCGTCCTGCTCGATGAAGCCGAAGCCCTTTTCCGAGTTGAACCACTTCACGGTTCCGGTAGCCATAATCAATCTCCTACTGGTGGGGCAGTTTCCAGATCCGCACTGTACGGATCCGGGTCGCTGTAGATGATCACCCCACACCGGAGAATTCCGGCAAAAACAAAAGTGCGCCCGGGGGATCGCAATCATCCAGGCGCACGCAAAGTTCTGGGTACCACAACTGCAACAGGGCCAACCCTACCAGACCGCGGCCCGGACCGGCCGTGGCGGCCGGTCCGGGCGCTTTGCGCCGTACGGGTGGGTCCGTGCGTCAGCTGACGTTGACGGCGGTGTCGTCGATCAGGAAGGAGGTCGCCAGGGAGGAGTCCTCGGTTCCGGTGAACTTCAGGGTGACGGTCTGGCCGATGTAGGGGGTGAGGCTGACGGTCCGCTGGACGTAGCCGGTGCCGCTGTTGAGGTTGGAGTAGGAGGCGAGGGTGCTGCTGCCGGCTGCGACGGTGAGCTTGTCGTAGGCGGTGCTGGTCGTCGTCTCACTGGTCGAGACGTACAGGTAGAAGGTCAGGCTCGCGCTGGTGCAGCTGGCGGGGATGGTCACCGACTGGGAGACGCTGTCGGTGTGGGTGGTGCCGTAGCCGTCCAGCCAGGCCTTGTAGGAGCCGGAGTGGGCGGGGGCGTCGGTGCTGCTGTCGATCGCGCCCGAGGTGGCGGTCCAGCCGGTGCTGCCGCTCTCGAAGCCGGGGTTGGTCAGCAGCTGGCTCGCGGTGCAGCCGCCGCTGGTGCTGGTGACGGCCCAGGTGAAGGAGGCCGTGCCGCTGGCGTTGGTCGAGTCCTTGGCCGTGACCGTCACGTTGTACGTGCCGGTGGTGGTCGAGGTGGTGCCCGAGATCAGCCCGGTCGAGGAGCCGATCGACAGGCCCGTGGGCAGGCCGGTCGCGCTGTAGGTCAGGGCGCCGCCGTTGCTGGTGCTGGCCTGGATCTGCAGGCTGACCGCGGTGCTGACCTTGGTGGACTGGTTGCCCGGGTTGGTCACCGACACGCCGCTCGGGGTGGTCACCCGGCTGCCGACGCCGATCGCCGCCCAGGTGTTGGCGACGGTGTTGTACGTGGCGCTGCCCGCGCCCCACAGGTCGGCCGCCGCCTGCAGCGACTGGGTGCGGGCCGCCGCGTAGTTGGTGGTCGAGGTGAAGCGCTCGGTCAGCGACTTGTACCAGAGCTTGAGCGCGTTGTCCCGGCCGATGCCCGGCACCGGCAGGTTGTCGTAGGTCGGGCTGTTGTAGCTGACCCCGCCGATGACCTTGGCGCCGCTGCCCTCGGAGAGCAGGTAGAAGAAGTGGTTGGCGGGACCCGAGGAGTAGTGGACGTCCAGGCCGCCGAGGCTGGAGGACCAGTTGTCCTTCGAGCCGCCGTCCTTGCTGGGTTTGTCCATGTAGCGCAGCGGGGTGCCGTCACCGTTGATGTCGATCTTCTCGCCGATGAGGTAGTCGCCCGGGTCGGTGGAGTTGTTGGCGTAGAACTCCACGCCGGTGCCGAAGATGTCGGACGTGGCCTCGTTCAGGCCGCCGGACTCGCCCGAGTAGTTCAGCCCGGCGCTGTTGGAGGTGACGCCGTGGCTCATCTCGTGGCCCGCGACGTCCAGTGCGGTCAGCGGGTGCGCGTTGCCGCTGCCGTCGCCGTAGGTCATGCAGAAGCAGGAGTCGTCCCAGAAGGCGTTGACGTAGCTGTTGCCGTAGTGGGTGCGGGAGTAGGCCGCCCGGCCGTCGTCGGCGATGCCGTTGCGCCCGAAGGTGTTCTTGTAGAAGTCCCAGGTCTCCTGGGCGCCGTAGGCGGCGTCCACGCCCGCGGTCTGTGCGGTGGTGCCGCTGCCGTCGCCCCAGGTGTCGTCGGCGTCGGTGAACAGCGTGCCGGTGCCCGACGTGCTGTGGTTCAGGTTGTACGTCTTGTGGCCGCCGCGGGTGTTGTCGGTCAGCTGGTAGGTGCTGCCGGACAGCGTCGTGGTGATGTTCACCTGGCCGCTGTACTCGCTGTTGCCGACGCCGGTCTCGATGCCCTGGTACTCGAAGAGCTTCGCGCCGGTGGTGGCGTCGGTGATCACGTGCAGCTGGTTGGGGGTGCCGTCGTCCTGCAGGCCGCCGACCACCGACTCCCAGGCGAGCACCGGGGTGCCGGAGGCCGCCCAGACCACCTTGCGGGGCGAGTTGACCGCCGCGGGGGACTTGGCGCCGTCGGCCTTGGCGCGCGAGAGGGCGAAGGACTTCGCCGAGTCGGCGCTCTTGAGTGCGGTCGTCGAGGCGACCGCGACCGAGGCGCTGGTCGCCTTGTCGACACCGGTGGTGGCGCCCAGCGGGCTCTGGTGCACGATCAGGTCGCCGCCGAGCACCGGCAGTCCCTGGTACGTGCGCTCGTAGCGGGTGTGGGTGCTGCCGTCGGCGTCCTGGGACACCGACTTGACGACCAGCTTCTCCTGGGCGCCGAGGTGCAGCGACGACGCGGTCGCCGCCGCGTGCGCCTGGGCCTGTGCCGTCAGTGCGGCCTGCTGGGCCGGGGTCAGCGAGGCCGGCAGGGCACCCGGCCTGGGCTGTACGTGGGAGGTCGCGGCCTGCGCCGCCGAACCGGTCGATGCGGCGGGTTCAGCTGCCGCGGTGCCGGCCGGCAGCGTCACGGCGAGCATCGCCGCACCGGCGATGAGCGCGCCGGCGGCTGCTGCCGTACGGGCCGTACGGGGGGATCGTGGCACTCGTCACTCCTTCTGCGGCGGCCACGGGTATGCGGCCGGTGACAGTCCGGGCGGGGTGGGGTTGGTGATCCGCCCGGATAGAGCTGTGGCGTTGCTGTGGATCGGGGCACAGAGTGGCACTCTTTACCTGTTCATGTCAGTCCCGTGGTGCCAACTTGGCTGAATTCGTTCGGCTTCCGGTTGTCGCCGTCCGCATAACGGGCGGATGTGAGGGCCGTGTTGCGGGCATGAGAAAACATCCGCCGCTTCGCCCGTTCAGAACCGGGGCGTACCGGGCGCATCGCACCCCCACGGCGTCACCCAACTAGGGTGAGGCCAGGGGTAGTTGGGCACCGCTGCGACACAACAAGGCGGAATGGCGCCAGTGTTGCCATGAGTTGGTCAAGAACGGTCGGCCGGGCGCGGGCCGCTCGTAGCCTGCTGTCGGTGCGCCCTCCGGCACACCGGGTGAGCGTGCAAGCCGAGGTGATGATGTCCCGCATGTCCGAGCCGTCCGGCGCCGGCGGCCCTGACGGTACCCCCGCGGCCGGCCACCCGGTCCGGATCCCGGGCGACACCCGGCTCTACGTGCCCGCCCACCCGCGCCCGCCGGCCGGCCCTGCCCAGGAGTCCGCCGTCGGCCTGGCGCTGCAGACCGTGCCCGCGACCGGCGAACTGGTCGCCGTCGCCTTCACCACACTGGACGCCCTGGTGGCGGCCCTCGGCGAGTGCCAGCCGTGGATCACCCTGCCGGCCGGCCGCCTCGCGGAACTCGTCAGCCGCGGCGGCCTGGCCCGCATGAGCATCAACCCGGTCAGGCCAGGCCCTCACGCCAGGCCGCGTCCAGCTGGGCATAGTGCCCGTCCCCCGCGATGAGGTCCGCCGGGGTGCCGTCCTCCACGATCCGGCCGTCGCGCATCACCAGCACCCGGTCGGCGATGGCCACCGTGGACAGCCGGTGCGCGATGATCACCGCGGTACGCCCGGTGAGCACCGTCTGCATCGCGAACTGCACGGCACGCTCGCCCGGGATGTCCAGCGACGACGTCGCCTCGTCCAGGATCAGCACCCCGGGGTCGGCCAGCAGCGCCCGGGCGAAGGCGACCAGCTGGCGCTGACCCGCCGAGATCCGGCCGCCGCGCTTGCGCACGTCGGTGTCGTAGCCGTCCGGCAGCGCCGTGATGAAGTCGTGCGCCCCGATCGCCCGGGCCGCCGCCTCGACCTCCTCCCGGGTCGCGTCGGGGCGGCCGATGGCGATGTTGTCCGCGACGGTGCCGGAGAAGAGGAAGGCCTCCTGCGTCACCATCACCACGCCCCTGCGCAGGTCCGCCGGTGACAGGTCCACGAGCGGCACGCCGTCGAGCAGCACCCGGCCGCCGGTCGGGTCGTAGAAGCGGGCGAGCAGCTTGGCCAGCGTGGACTTGCCCGCGCCGGTCGCACCGACCACCGCCAGGGTCTGCCCGGCCGGCAGCCGCAGGTCGAAGGGCGGCAGCACCTCGCCGCCGGTGCGGTAGCCGAACCGCACCCGGTCGAAGACCACTTCGCGCCCCGGGTGCCCTTGCGCGGTCGGCGGCAGCGCGACCGGGTGCTCGGGCGCGGGCACCGTCGGGGTCTGCGCGAGCAGCCCGGCGATCTTCTCCAGCGAGGCCGCCGCCGACTGGTAGGAGTTCAGGAACATCCCGAGGCGGTCGATCGGGTCGTACAGCCGCCGCAGGTACAGCACGAAGGCGGCGAGCACGCCCAGCGCCATCCCGCCGCCCGCGACCCGGTAGGCACCCCACACCACGATGCCGGCCACCGCGATGTTCGCGATCAGCCGGGAGGTGACGACGTAGCGGGCCATCTCCAGGATCGCGTCGCCGTTGGCCCGGTAGTGGCGGTGGTTCAGCTCGGCGAAGGACGTGTCGTTGGGCTGCTCGCGGCGGAAGGCCTTGACCGGGCGGATGCCGTTCATGGTCTCGGTGAACTTCACGATGACCGCCGCGATCGCGGTGGAACGCCGCCGGTAGGCGAGCATCGAGCGGCCCTGGAAGCGGCGGATCGCCACGTACAGCGGCACGTACGACACCAGCGTGACCAGGCCGAGCCGCCAGTCCAGGAAGATCAGCAGCACCGAGATGTACACCACCGACAGCACCACCCCGATCAGCTCCTCCAGGCCGTCGGTCAGCAGCTCCCTGATCGACTCGACGTCGGAGGTGGCCCGGGCGATCAGCCGGCCCGAGGTGTAGCGCTCGTGGAAGTCCAGGCTCAGCGACTGGGCGTGCCGGAACATCCGGGCGCGCAGCTCGATCAGCACGTCCTGGCTGATCAGCGCGGCCACCCGGATGAAGGCGCGCTGCAGGGCGCCGGCCGCGACACCGCAGCCCAGGTAGCCGCAGGCAACCGCGATCAGCGCGCCGTGCCGGCCCTCGCGCATCTGCGGGATCGCGTTGTCGATGGCGTACGCCACCAGCAGCGGGCCCGCCTGCACCGCCGCCTGCTGGACCAGCAGCAGCACCGAGGCGAGCCACACCAGCCGCGAGTGCGGGCGCAGCAGCGAACGCAGCAGCAGCGCCTGCGCGTTCTTCGGCGCGGGCAGCCGGTCCTGGTCGAAGGCGTCCGGTTCGGCCGGCGCCGGGGCGTGGACCGGCTCGGCCTCCTCCCGGTCGTCCAGCTGCTGCTCGGTGGCTGACGTCATCGGGCGTCGCTCCTTTCCAGGGGCTCCACGGCGGTGTCGAGGCCCGACATCAGACGGCGGTATTCGGTGTTGTCGCGCAGCAGCTCCTGGTGGGTGCCGACCGCGCTGACCCGGCCCTGGGAGAGCAGCGCCACCCGGTCGGCGAGCGCCACCGTCGACGGCCGGTGCGCCACGACCAGGGCGGTGGTCTCCCGCAGCACGTCCCGCAGCGCCGCTTCCACCAGGGCCTCGGTGTGCACGTCCAGTGCGGACAGCGGGTCGTCGAGGATCAGGAACTGCGGGCGCCCGACGACCGCGCGGGCCAGCGCGAGGCGCTGCCGCTGGCCGCCGGACAGGCTCAGGCCCTGCTCGCCGACCTGGGTGTCCAGGCCCTGGGGCAGGGCGTGCACGAAGCCGCACTGGGCGATCTCCAGCGCCCGCAGCACCGCCGCCTCGTCAGCGCCGGACGGGCCGGCGCCCATCGCCACGTTCTCCCGGACGGTCGCCGAGAAGAGGGTGGGTTCCTCGAAGGCCACCGCGACCAGTTCGCGCAGCCGCGCCACCGGCATCGCCGCGGTGTCCGCGCCGTCCAGCGTGATACGCCCCGAGGTCGGCTCGTGCAGCCGCGGCACCAGGGCGGTCAGCGTGGTCTTGCCGCAGCCGGTGGCGCCGACCAGGGCCATCGTCTCGCCCGACCTGATGTGCAGGTCCACCCCGGTCAGCACCGGGGCACTGCCCGCGGGCGCGTCCGGGTAGCGGAAGCCGACCCCGGCCATCCGCAGCCCGTCCCCGCCGGGGCGGACCGCTGCCGGATCCGCTGTCAGATCCGCAGTGAGGTCTTCTGCGTCCTTGCCGTCCGCCGCTTCCGAGGCCTCGGCGCCCTGCATGGTCATCGGCTCGAAGTAGCGGTCGGCGGCGGTGGCCGCCTCGTTGCTCATGGCCAGCAGGAAGCCGATGGACTCCACCGGCCAGCGCAGCGCAAGGGCCGTGGTCAGGAAGGCCACCAGGGTGCCGGTCGACAGCTTGCCGTCGGAGACCTGGAGGACGCCGACGACCAGGGCCACACCGATCGCCAGCTCCGGCAGCGTCATGATGATCGCCCACAGGTCCGACAGCAGGCGGGCCTTGTGCAGCTCCGTGCCGCGCAGGTCGCGGGCCTGCTGGTGGAAGGCCTGGGACTGGGTGCGGTGCCGCCCGAAGGCCTTGATGATGCGCACCCCCAGCACCGACTCCTCGACCAGCGTGGCCAGGTCGCCCGCCTGGTCCTGGGCGCGGCGGGCCGCCAGGGCGTACCGCGTCTCGAAGCGCATGGAGAGCACCACGAGCGGCACCGCGGGGCCGAGCAGGACCAGGGTCAGCAGCGGGCTCTGCGCCAGCAGGATGCCGAAGCCGATGAGCATCGTGGTGGCGTTCACGAACAGGAAGACCAGCGGGAAGGCCAGGAACATCCGCAGGATCTGCAGGTCCATGGTGGCCCGGGAGAGCAGCTGGCCCGACGCCCACCGGTCGTGGAAGGACACCGGCAGGCGCTGCAGCCGCTGGTAGAGGTCGCTGCGCATCGAGGCCTCGACGCCGGCCAGCGGTCGCGCCACCAGCCAGCGCCGCAGCCCGAACAGGCCCGCCTCCAGCAGCCCGAGCAGCAGCACCAGGCCGCCGCCGAGCCAGACGCCCGACGGGTCCTGGTCGGTGACCGGGCCGTCGACCAGCCACTTGAGCACCAGCGGGATCAGCAGCCCCATGCTGGAGGCGACCACGCCCACCACGGCCGACGCACCGAGCCGGGCGCGGATGGGCCGCACGTACGGCCACAGGCGCAGCAGCGAGCGGATCGAGGACCGCGAGCGGGCGGCGGGCGCGGGGTCAGGGGTCGTGGCAGGCATCACTCCTGACAGTACGGTCGCCCACTGACACGATTCACCTGGTTTTCGCCACCGGCCGACTCCGCGGGCGGCGCGGACCTGCCCGGGTGGCGCGTCCCGCCCGGGCGGCACCGGGCCTCAGACCGTGAAGCCGCCGTCCACGTGGACGACCGCGCCGGTCATGTACGAGGCCGCGTCCGACGCCAGGTGCGCCACGACCGCGGCGATCTCCTCGGCGGCCGCGTACCGCCCGAGCGCGGTGAAGCCGCTGACGGTCTGCGCGTACGGCCCGTCCGCAGGGTTGGCGTCGGTGTCCGTCGGTCCGGGGTGCAGCAGGTTCACCGTGATGCCCAGCGGGCCGAGGTCCCTGGCCAGGCCCTTGGTCATCCCGGTCAGCGCGGTCTTGGTCAGGGCGTAGAGGGTGTGGCCGGGGAAGGTGGTGCGCTCCCCGACGTTGCTGCCGACGCTGATGATCCGGCCGCCGCTACGCATGTGCCGGGACGCGGCCCTGGCCGCCAGGTACGGGCCGCGGACGTTGACCGCGACGGCCCGGTCGAAGTCGGCGGCGCCCAGGTCGGAGACCGGGCCGACCATGTAGGCGCCGGCGTTGTTGACCAGGATGTCCAGCCGCCCCCACGCGGCGGCGGCCCGGTCCACCGCCTCCTCGATCGCGGCCGGGGCGCCGCTGTCGGCCCGCAGGGCGAGCGCCCGCCGCCCCATGCCGCGGATCTTGTCCGCGACGGCTTCCGCTGCTGCCGTGTCCCGCCGGTAGGTGAAGGCGACGTCGGCGCCGCCTTCTGCCAGCCGCAGCGCGACCGCCGCCCCGATACCTCGCGAAGCCCCGGTGACCAGGGCGGTTCTGCTGTCGAACTCGGTGGTGTCCATGGCTTCGATCCTGGTCGGGCGCCCCGCCGGAATCTGGCGGGATTCGGCCGTCGAAGCGGCCGGGAGCCGTCGACGTACCCCCCCCGAGCCGTCAGCCCGCCTTGCCAGGCGCCGCCCTGCGCAGCCCGCGTACCGCGGGGATCGCCAGCAGGGTGCTGCCGACCGCGAGGGCGAACAGGCCGCCCGCCTGGAGTACGTGCCGCGCCCCGAAGGCCGCCGCGGCCGGACCCGCGAGCGCCTGGCCGACCGGGAACATCGCGACCGAGCCTGCGACCTCGTAGGCGTGGATGCGGTTGAGGATGTCGCCGGGGACCTGGGTCTGCACGCTGGTCGCCCAGTTGACGCCCCAGAAGGCCCAGCCGACGCCCGCGGTGAAAAGGCAGCAGCACAGCGCGGGCACCGGCAGGTCGAGGCCGACCGAGGCGGGCATGAGGGCGACCGCGAAGACCCCGAAGCTGCCCGCACGCAGCGGGTGTTCCGCGCGCAGCCGCATCGCCAGCAGCGCACCGGCCGCGGTGCCCGCGCCGAGCGCCGAGTTGACCAGGCCGTACGCGCCGGCGCCGTGCTCGGGGATGATCTGGCCCGCGGCCAGCGGGGTGTAGGGGCCCATGACGCACAGCGTGTAGACCGTCCACACCAGGATCACCGCCCACATCCAGGTGCGCGCCCTGAACTCCCGCCAGCCCTCGTGGAGATCGGCCCTGAAAGTGGTGCCGCCCGCGGCTGCCGCCTCGCGCGGCGGTGCCGGGGCCAGCCGCAGGAACATCAGGCACAGGCCGCTGGTCAGATACGTGGCCGCGTGCACCGCGAAGACCACGCCGGCCGAGCTGAAGCCGACCAGCACACCGGCGAGCGCGGGTCCCGCGAGGCCGGCGGCCGACTCGGCGGTCCTGGTCACCGCGTTGGCGCCCTGCACGTCGTGCGCGACCCTGACCACCGTGCTGGCCACGCCCGGCTGGAAGGTCGCCGCACAGGTGCCGTTGACGACCCCGATCACCAGCACCTCCCACAGCCGCACGCTCTGGGTCAGGAAGAGGAAGGCGGCCGTCGACTGGGTGCAGACCCGGACCAGGTCGGAACCGATCATCATGGCACGGGCGTTGAAGCGGTCGGCCAGGACGCCGCCGAAGATGACGAAGCCGGCGAAGCAGGCGCTGGCGGCGGCCATCACCAGGCCGATGTCGCCGGCCGAGTAGCCGTAGGACAGCAGGCCCGCGGACAGGGCGACGGGCAGCATCGTGTCGCCGAGCATGGCGACGGAGCGGGCGGTGAAGTAGAGCCGGAAGGGCGTCGACCAGAGGGGTCCTGCGGGCGGGCGGTAGGCGGGGACAGCCGGTGCTGCCGCCTGCCCCGAGCGGGGTGCGGAGGAGGTCACCGGGCTCATGGTGGACTGGACCACTGGTGGCGTCCAGTCCTTTCACCAAGTTGGTCTGATGATTGAACTCACTTGTTGCCCTGCGGACTTCATCCCGTCGCCGCGGCCTCCCCGCGTACCGCCCGGTAGAGCCGGAGCGAACGCGCCCCGACCCGCACCTCCGTCCCGGCCGCCGCGTGCGGCACCCGCGGCGGCGCCGACTGCGCCTCCTGCGCGGTGTCCAGCTGCAGTTCGTACGACGCACCCCACGGCATGCCCGGCAGGCGGAAGCCGACCGGCTGGTGGTGGGCGTGCACCACCAGCAGGAAGCTGTCGTCCACCATCGGCTCGCCCCGGGCGCCGCGGTGCGGGATGTCGGTGCCCGACAGGTACATCCCGAGCGTCGACGCCGGCGCGAACCACTCCGCGTCGGTCAGCTCCCGCCCGTGCGCGCCGAACCACGCCACGTCCCGCAGCCCCTCCGGCGCGGTCGCAAGACCCGAGAAGAAACCGCCGCTGCGCAGCACCGGGTGCTCCTTGCGCAGCGCGATCAGCCGCGCCGCCAGGTCGCGCAGCCCCGCCCAGCCCGGGTCGGACAGCAGCGACCAGTCCACCCAGCTGGTCTCGTTGTCCTGGCAGTAGGCGTTGTTGTTACCGCCCTGCGTGCGCCCCATCTCGTCGCCCGCGACCAGCATCGGCACCCCCGTCGACAGCAGCAGCGTCGAGAGCAGGTTGCGGATCTGCCGCCGCCTCAGCGCCGCCACCGCCGGGTCGTCGGTGGGACCCTCGGCCCCGCAGTTCCACGCCCGGTTGTCGTCGGTGCCGTCCCTGCCGTCCTCCCCGTTGGCCTCGTTGTGCTTGCGCTGGTGGCTGACCAGGTCGCGCAGCGTGAAACCGTCGTGCGCCGTCACGTAGTTCACCGACGCGTACGGCCGCCTGCCGCCCCAGTCGTACAGGTCGCTCGACCCCGACAGCCGGTAGCCCAGGTCCCGCACGTCCTCGGTGGCGCCGCGCCAGAAGTCCCTGACGGTGTCGCGGAAACGGTCGTTCCACTCCGTCCACAGCGGCGGGAAGGCGCCCACCTGGTAGCCGCCCGCCCCCACGTCCCACGGCTCGGCGATCAGCTTCACCCGGCGCAGCACCGGGTCCTGGGCGATGACCGCGAGGAAGGGCGAGAGCATGTCCACGTCGTGCATCGAGCGGGCCAGTGCCGCCGCCAGGTCGAAGCGGAAGCCGTCCACGCCCATCTCGGTCACCCAGTAGCGCAGCGAGTCGGTGATCAGCCGCAGCACGTGCGGCTGCGTCACCGCCAGCGTGTTGCCGCAGCCGGTGTAGTCCGCGTAGCCGCGCGGGTCCGCGCCCAGCCGGTAGTACGTGCGGTTGTCGATGCCGCGCAGCGACAGCGTCGGGCCGCCCTGGCCGCCCTCCGCGGTGTGGTTGTAGACCACGTCGAGGATCACCTCGATGCCCGCCGCGTGCAGCGCCCGCACCATCCGCTTGAACTCCCCGACCTGCCCGCCGCCGGAACCGCTCGCGCTGTAGGCCGCGTGCGGGGCGAAGTAGCCGATCGAGTTGTAGCCCCAGTAGTTGCGCAGGCCGCGCCGCTCCAGGTGGTCCTCGTGCGCGAACTGGTGCACCGGCAGCAGCTCCACCGCCGTCACCCCGAGCCCGGTCAGGTGCGCGATCGCCGCCGGGTGCGCCAGACCCGCGTAAGTGCCGCGCAGCTCCGGCGGGACGTCCGGGTGGCGCCGGGTGAAGCCGCGCACGTGCAGCTCGTAGATCACCGTGTCCGACCACGGCGTCTTCGGGCGGCGGTCGTCCTCCCAGTCGTCGTCATCGTCGACCACCACGCCCTTGGGCACGAAGGGCGCCGAGTCGCGGTCGTCGCGCACCGTGTCGGCGACCGGCGCGTCCGGCCAGTCCCGCGCATGCCCGTACACCTCGGGGACCAGCACGAAGTCGCCGTCCACCGCCCGCGCGTACGGGTCGAGCAGCAGCTTCGCCGGATTCCACCGGGCGCCCGTCCACGGGTCCCAGCGCCCGCCGACCCGGTAGCCGTAGCGCTGCCCCGGCAGCACACCCGGCACGAAGCCGTGCCACACCTGGTGCGTCAACTCCGTCAGCGGCGCCCGCGTCTCGGTGCCGTCCGGTGCGAACAGGCACACCTCGACGGACTCCGCGCCGCCCGCCCACAGCGCGAAGTTGGTGCCCGTACGCCCGTCCGGACCGGTGCGGAAGCGGGCGCCCAGCGGCTGCGGCGACCCCGGCCACACCTGCGCACTGGGCGGCTCGCGGCGGGGGCGGCCGCCGTGCGGGGCGACGGCGCGCTGCGCCGGGGGAGCGGCGAGGGTGCCGTTTCCCCTGGCCGCGGGGGCGTTCTGCGCGCCCGGCGCGTCCGGTTCCGCGGGGGGCAGCGGGGAGCCCTGCACCCACCCGGATACGCCGGCCTCGCGGGTCTCCGACACGTGTTTCCTCCCACGGCTCGGACACGGCCGTCGCTTCGCCTGGCGTCCCGTGCCATGCGGCCGGCCGTGTCCCTGCCCCATTCCTTCCCACCGCGGGCCTCCGACTCACCCCCTGCGACCGGCCGGGCAGCGCCCACCGCCGGGATACGGGCCGCGCGGTGCGTTTCCCCGGCGGCGGCAGCGTCGTTGACGGGGCGTGAGCAAAGCGGTGTGGCGCGCGGGGCGCGCGGGTGCGGGTGCCGGCGCGGGCGCGAGTGCGTGGCTGGGTGTGGGTGCGGTGCTGTGCGCGTTCGCGCTCGGCGGCTGCGGTACGGGTGCCGGCGGCGGCACGCCCGACGGCAAACCGGCGGACGGCACGGTCAGCGCCGCCCCCCAGCTGTCCCAGGCGGTGATCACGGTCGCACCCGGCGACGGCGCCAAGGACGTCGCCGCGGACGGCGCCCTCGCCGTCACCGTCGAGCAGGGCACCCTCACCGAGGTCGACGCGCAGGCCGCCGACGGCACCCCCGTACCCGGGACGCTGTCCGCCGACCGCCGCAGCTGGCACCCCACGTCCCGGCTCGCCCTCGCCACCCAGTACTCGGTGGACGCCCTCGCCGTCGACCCGCAGGGCCGGGCCGCCGCCAAGCACGCCGTCTTCACCACCGTCGTGCCGCAGCACACCGTCATCGGCTTCTTCACCCCCGAGGACGGCGCCACCGTCGGCGACGGCATGATCGTGACGCTGCGCTTCAGCCGCCCCGTCACCGACCGGGCCGCCGTCGAACGCGGCATCACGGTCGACGCGGACCCGGCCGCCACCGTCGTCGGCCACTGGTTCGGCGACCAGCGGCTCGACCTGCGCCCCGCCGACTACTGGCAGCCCGGCACCCGCGTCACCCTGCACCTGCGGCTGCGCGACGTCGAGGCCGCCCCCGGCGTCTACGGCACCCAGTCCAAGGACGTGCACTTCACCATCGGCCGCGACCAGCGCTCCACCGTCGACGCGGCGGCCCACACCATGACCGTCCGCCGCGACGGCCGGGTCGTCCGCAGCCTCGACGTCTCCGCCGGCGCACCCGGCCACACCACGTACAACGGCGTCATGGTCATCACCGAGAAGTTCCCGGTGACCCGGATGGACAGCAGGACCGTCGGCTTCGGCGGCGAGTACGACATCCCCGACGTCCCGCACGCGATGCGGCTCACCCGCTCCGGCACCTTCGTGCACGGCAACTACTGGTCCTCGCCCGACGTCTTCGGCCGCACCAACGTCAGCCACGGCTGCATCGGCCTGCTCGACACCAAGGGCGGCGGCCCCGACACCCCGGCCGGCTGGTTCTACGCCCACTCCCTGGTCGGCGACCCCATCCGGGTCGTCAACTCCCACGACACCACCGTCGCCCCCGACAACGGCATGAGCGGCTGGAACATGACCTGGCAGCAGTGGACGGCCGGTTCCGCCCTCTGAGTCCCGTTTTCTCCGGCTGGGAAACCTGTGAACTCCCGCCAGGGGGAACCGAATCACTCTTTCGTGCGTCGATCTTGACGACCACGTGTCGGACACTGCGGCCTGCCCGCACGCCCCGCGCACACGGTTGTACGCCTGCACGACAGCAAGGAGTGACGCCATGTCCTGCTCGAACCCCGACTGCCGCAAAATGGGGTGCAGCACAGAACCCAAGCCCCGTCCGTCCCAGCAGGGCGGCCCACGCAAGGGCTGAACGCGGCCCGAGGCACCGCGCTCGCACGTCCGTACGGGCGGCCCCGCGGGGATGGACGCACACCGCACCCGGGTACACAGAAATCTGGGACGGAATGGTGACATAGCCGGGTGCCCGGGCACGCCCGAGGTGTGGTTTTCTAGCGCCGTCCGGGGGAGTCCAGGGCAGTGAGCGCGGGTAGCGGGGCAGGGGAGCAGCGGAAGTGAAGCCGATAGGTGTGGCGCCTGGCATCAGGAGAAGTGTGACGGCGCTCGCGCTCGGCGCGGTGCTGCTGCTCGGCACCGCGTGCAGCGGAGGCGGCGACAGCGGCGGCTCCGCCGCCGGCGACCCCAAGGCGCCCGGCAGCAGCCCTTCCGCCACGGCGGACACCGTCGCCTCGACCGCGGTCGTCACGATCGCGCCCGGCGACGGCGCGGACGACGTCGCCACCACCGGCACCCTCAAGGTCGCCGCGACCGGCGGCAAGCTGTCCAGCGTCGTCGTCAAGGACGACAAGGGCACCCAGGTGCCCGGTGAGATCAGCGCCGACGGCCTCGGCTGGACGCCCACCGGCCACCTCGACACCTCCACGCAGTACACGGTCGACGCCAGCGCCAAGGACCCGGCGGGCCGGGAGTCCGACAAGCACTCCACCTTCACCACGGTCACCCCGAAGGACACCTTCGTCGGCTACTTCACCCCGGAGGACGGCTCCACGGTGGGCGTCGGCATGGAGGTCTACCTCAGGTTCAACCGGCCGATCGCGAACAAGAAGGCCGTCGAGGACGGCGTGCGGGTGAGCGCCTCCCCGTCCGTCCCGGTCGCCGCCCGCTGGAACGGCAGCCAGGAGCTGTACATCCGCCCGGCCGACTACTGGGCCGCCGGCACCAAGGTCACCCTCGACCTGGACCTCAAGGGCGTCGAGGGCGCCCCCGGCGTCTACGGCAAGCAGCAGAAGCAGGTCCACTTCACCATCGGCCGCCGCCAGGTCAGCATCGTCGACGCCGCCAAGCACTCGATGACCGTCTACCGCGACAACAAGCCGGTCAAGACCATCCCGATCTCCTCCGGCGCCCCGGAACACACCACGTACAACGGCAAGATGGTGATCTCCGAGAAGTACATCACCACCCGGATGAACGGCGACACGGTCGGCTTCGGCGGCGAGTACGACATCAAGGACGTCCCGCACGCCATGCGCCTGACCACCTCGGGCACCTTCATCCACGGCAACTACTGGGCGGCCCCCTCGGTCTTCGGCAACAGCAACACCAGCCACGGCTGCGTGGGCATGCGCGACACCCGCGGCGCCCACGACTCGACGACCCCCGCGGCCTGGTTCTACGACCACTCGATCCTCGGCGACGTGGTCCAGGTGATCAACTCCAAGGACAAGACGGTCCAGTGGTACAACGGCCTGAACGGCTGGAACCTCCCCTGGAGCCAGTGGAAGTCCTGACCTGCCGGGCCGCCGCACCGCATCCCGCGGGCTTCGTCGTAGGCTCGCGGGATGACTGTGACCCTCGAAGTCGACGACGGTGTCGGCACTGTCCGGCTGGACCGGCCGCCGATGAACGCGCTGGACAGCGCCATGCAGGACCGGCTCAAGGAGGTCGCGCGGGAGGCTGCGGCGCGGCCGGACGTGCGGGCCGTGGTGCTGTGGGGCGGGGAGAAGGTGTTCGCGGCGGGGGCGGACATCAAGGAGATGCAGGGCATGTCCTACGAGGACATGGTGGACCGGTCGGGGCCGCTGCAGGAGGCCTTCACGGCGGTGGCCAGGATCCCCAAGCCGGTGGTGGCCGCGGTGACCGGGTACGCGCTGGGCGGCGGCTGCGAGCTGGCGCTGTGCGCGGACATCAGGATCGCCGCGGACAACGCCAGGTTGGGGCAGCCGGAGATCCTGCTCGGGCTGATCCCGGGGGCCGGCGGCACGCAGCGGCTGGCGCGGCTGGTGGGTCCCTCGCGGGCCAAGGACCTGATCTTCACCGGGCGGATGGTGGGCGCGGCCGAGGCGCTGTCGATCGGCCTGGTGGACCAGGTGGTGCCGGCCGGCGAGGTGCACGCGAGCGCGCTGGCCTGGGCGGCGCGGCTGGCCCGCGGGCCCGCCTATGCGCTGCGGGCGGCGAAGGAGGCGGTGGACGCCGGCCTGGAGACCGACCTGGACAGCGGGCTCGCCCTCGAAAAGTCGCTGTTCGCCGGGCTGTTCGCGACGGCCGACCGGGAGATCGGAATGCGCAGCTTCATCGAGCACGGCCCGGGCAAGGCGGAATTCCACTGAGCGCGACCCGCGAGGAGATCTGTACGATTGCCGTACAGGTGCTCGAACGGCAGTAGCTCACGGGTGGCGGCCCACCTTAAGGCAGTCTTAAGAGAGCCTTAAGGAATTTCGGGCCGCCACCGATCACCGGGATGGTTGGCTTCGTCAACATCGCAGGCCGGACCGGCCGTAGCCGCCCGATTCATGCCACCGGAATATGCCGAAACGGCGGGATGGAACGGGTCATTCCTCTTCGTCAATTCCCTCCGTTGCACCCCGCGACGAGGCGTGTACGGCCATGATGAACCCATGGCGGGCAGGGGTGGATCCGAGCAGCCGCAGCGGGTGGACGCGAATACCGCCGCGGGTGCCGCACCCGTACTCTCCGGCGAATCCGGCGAATCCGCTGCCCCCTCCGACCTGGCCGACCCCGCGGAAGCGGCCAGCGGAGTCCTCGACCTGCTGGGCGACCCGTCCGCGGAAGAGGTCCATCTGACCTCGCGCCCCGAATCCGCCTCGACCGCCCGCCGGTTGGCGCTGTCGGTGGTCCGGCTGTGGGGGCTCCCGCAGTTCGGCGACACCGTCGAGCTGCTGGTCTCGGAGCTGGTCGGCAACGCCGTACGCCACACCGGCGCCCGCAGCTTCGGGCTGCGCATGCGCCGCCGCCGCGGCTGGGTGCGGGTCGAGGTGCGCGACCCCTCGCGGGCGCTGCCCTGCCTGCTGCCGGTGCACGACCTGGACATCAGCGGGCGTGGCCTCTTCCTGGTCGACAAGCTCTCCGACCGCTGGGGCGTCGACCTGCAGCCGCGCGGCAAGACCACCTGGTTCGAACTGCGGGTGCCCGAGCGCTAGTCGGCCCGCCGCCAGGCGCCCCCCGGCCACCCGCCCCGCACCGCCGATATCCGCGGCCTTGACGCGGCCCCACCGCAGTACTAGAAAGCCCTTGCTCGAAGAGAGCGCTCTCAAGCACCAGCCCCGGGAGCGCTCAGCCACCCCACATGGCACATCGGGACAGGAGACCACGCATGTCCACCGGACACGCACCAACACCCCCCACCCGCCGCCGCCCCCGGCGGCTCCGGCTGAGCCTGGCCGCGCTGACCGTCGGCGCGCTGAGCCTGGCCGGGCTCGCCGTCGCCGCGGCACCGGGCGGCGCGGCCACCCCGGCCGCGGCGCCGCAAGCCGCGGCACCCGCCGCCGCGCAGGCAGCCGCACCGGCCGCCGTACCGGCACCGCCGGCCGGCTTCACCACCACCTGGAGCGACGACTTCAGCGGTGCCGCGGGCACCGGCGTGAACACCGGCAACTGGAAGTACGACACAGGCCCGGGCAGCAGCTTCGGCACCGGCGAGATCGAGACGATGACCAACAGCACGTCCAACGTCTTCCAGGACGGCAACGGCCATCTCGTGCTCAAGGCCCTGCACAGCGGCAGCGACCCGCGGTCCGGCTGGACGTCGGGCCGGATCGAGACGCAGGCGGCGACCTTCGGGGCGCCCGCCGGCGGCGTGGTGATGATGCAGTCGTCGATCCAGCAGCCGAACCTGACCACCGCCAACGGGCCGGGCTACTGGCCGGCGTTCTGGATGCTCGGCTCGACGCTGCGCACCGGCACCAGCTGGCCTACCTCCGGCGAGGTCGACATCCTGGAGGACATCAACTCCCGCAGCTCCGTGTTCGGCACCCTGCACTGCGGCACCAACCCGGGCGGCCCGTGCAACGAGTCGACGGGTATCGGCAGCGGTGAGAGGGCCTGCTCCGGCTGCCAGACCGGCTACCACACCTACGCGGTGCAGATCGACCGCTCGGTCTCGCCCGAGCAGATCCGCTGGTACCTGGACGGTGCGAACTACTTCACCGTCAACTCCACGCAGGTGCCCGCCGCGACCTGGACGGCCGCCGTCGACCACCCGTTCTTCATCATCTACGACCTGGCGATGGGCGGCGGCTTCCCCGACGCCTTCGGCGGCGGCCCCAACTCCGCCACCGTCTCCGGCGGCCAGATGAACATCGACTACGTGGCCGTCTACAACAAGGGTCCTGGCAGCACCACTCCGCCGCCGGCCGGCGGCAACCTGTCGCAGGGGAAGACGGCCACCGCGTCCTCGACGGAGAACGCCAGCTTCCCGGCCGCCAACGCCGTGGACGGCAACACCGGCACCCGCTGGTCGAGCGCCTTCAGCGACCCGCAGTGGATCCAGGTCGACCTGGGCGCCGGCCACACCATCAGCCAGGTGAAGCTCAACTGGGAGGCGGCGTACGGCAAGGCCTTCCAGATCCAGACCTCCGGCAACGGCACGAACTGGACCACCGTCTACAGCACGACCACGGGCACGGGCGGCAACCAGACGATCGACGTCAGCGGCAGCGGCCGCTATGTGCGCGTCTACGGCACGCAGCGCGCCACCGCCTACGGATATTCGCTGTACGAATTCCAGGTGTTCGGCAGCTGACCGGCCGCATGGGGCCGAGCAGCGTCGGCCCCGCCTGACGGGCGGGCCGGACCCGGTGTCCGGCCCGCCCCACCGCACCCGGGGACTTCCCGGCCCTCCCAGGTCAGGGCAGCAGCACGATCTTTCCGGCCAGGTGGCCGGCCTCGCTGGCGCGCTGGGCGTCGGCGGCCTCGGCGAGCGGGTAGGCCCGGTGGATGGCCACGTCGAGGGTGCCGGCCTCGTGCAGAGCCAGGGCCTCGGCGAAGGCCGGCACACCGCGGTAGCCGGCGGGGCCGGCGCCCGAGCTGAAGGCGACACCGTACTCGCCCGCGGTGACGGGGCTGCCGATGGTGAGCACCCGCTCCTTGCCGCCGGTCAGTTCGACGGATGCAGCCAGCGACTCGGCGAGCCCGGTGGTGTCGAAGGCCGCGTCCACGCCGTCGGGTGCCGCCTCCCGCACCCGCTCGACGACGCCGGGGCCGTAGCTGACCGGGACGGCGCCGAGCCGGCGCAGGTGCTCGTGGTTGGCCTCGCTCGCGGTGCCGACCACCCGCAGCCCGCGGGAGACGGCGAACTGCACGGCCAGCGTGCCGACTCCGCCCGCCGCCCCGTGCACGACCAGCGTCTCGCCGGAGCGCACGCCGAGCGCCTCAAGGGCGCGGAAGGCGGTCTCCGCGGCGACCGGCAGTGCGGCGGCCTCCTGGAAGCCGAGGGAGGCCGGCTTGACCCCCAGCTTGGCGGCCTCGGCGAGGGCGAGGGCGGCGTAGGAGCCGGTGACGGTCGGCCCGAAGACCTCGTCGCCGACCGCGAGCCCGCTCACGCCCTCCCCGACGGACTCCACCACGCCCGCGGCCTCGACGCCCGGCACGTGCGGCAGCGCCACCGGGAAGACCGCGTTCATGTACCCGGCCCTGATCTTGTGGTCGAGCGGGTTGACGCCGGCGGCGCGCACCGCGATCCGCACCTGTCCCGGGCCGGGTTCCGGTACGTCGGTCTCCAGCGGGTGCAGCACGTCGGCCGAGCCGAACTCGGTGAAGGCGATGCCCTGGGCCTTGGTCATGGAAGTCACGATCCTTGCAGCAGTCGGGGAGCCGAGGTGTAGGGAACGGCGGTGCGCCGTCCGGCATTCCCCATCCTCGCCGCCCCGCGCCGCAGCCGCTCGGGGAAGCGCGACGCGCCCCCGGCGGCGAAGACCACGTGCCGCAGCAGCAGGAAGCGCGCGATCCCGGCGAGCCCGGAGGCGCCCAGGTAGACGCCCTGCCGCAGCAGCGCTCCGCCACCCGGGTGCAGCCCGTCGAAGGCGAGCATGGCGCCGGTGGTGAAGGCGTACGACAGGGCGACGGTCAGGCCGCTGGCGGCGTGGTCGTTCCAGCCGGCCCCGCCGCGCCCGAAGGTGAAGCGCCCGTGCAGTTCGGTGGCCAGGACCGTGGAGGCGACGGTGACCACGGCGTTGGCGAGTGCGAAGGGCACCCGGTGGCCGACCAGCAGCAGGACGCCGCTGGCCAGCAGGGTGACGCCGCCGCCGCAGATCACGAAGCGGACGAAGGCGGCGACAGGTCCGCTGCGTGCCGTCGGCGCTGCCATGGTCAACTCCTCTGTCGGGGGCGGCCGCTGGGCGGCGGCCTGCTCGTGGACGACTGTGTCGCAGCAGGCGGCCGCGGCCCATCCGGCGCATCCCCCATTGCAGGTGGGGGCTACCCCCACCCTCGTCTCGGGGTTTACCCGAGTCGTATCGACAGAGGAAAATATTAGAAGCCCAAGAGGAGAATTTCCCGTGATTTTCAAGGTGCGTGGCGCACATCACCCGCACATCGCTCGGTAGATTGCCGCTTATGCCTGAAATAAGCAAAATGCCGGTTTGCTTCGTCCGCGGTCTCCGTGCCACAGTCGTGACAACGGCCGCACGACCCGAGCGAAGCCGTTCCACAAGCGCCGTGGACCACACCCCCCCCTGCTCCGCGGCGGTATCGAAGAGGCCCCTCACGCTGTCGTAACCCGACGCGAGGGGCCTCTTCGCATTGAACCGTGCCGGGGAGACTACGGGCGCAGGCGGATGACCTGCGGGTCGTGGTCGCTGGTCTGGTTCGCGAACTCCGAGTTGATGTGCACCACGTCGTAGTCGACGCGCTTGTCCAGGTTCGGGCTGACCAGGATGTGGTCGAGCACCTGGGAGTTGCCCTCGTACACGTACGAGTAGCGCTCCTTGACCGGGAGGGTGTTGACCAGGTCGGTCAGCACCGTGCCGTTCTCGGTCAGGCTCTGGACGGCCGGCGAGAACTGGTAGTCGTTCAGGTCGCCGAGGACGACGACCGACGCCTTCTTGTCCGCGGTCTCCAGCTGCTGCACGAAGTCGTGCTCCAGGATCGCCTGGCGCACCCGCTGCACCTCGGAGCTGCGCACCGGCGGCTGCAGGTGGCTGTCGATGCCCTGGTCGCCGCCCTTGCTGTCGAAGTGGTTGGCGATCACGAACAGCTTCTTGCCGCGGAAGGTGAACTGGCCCACCAGCGGCTTGCGGCTGGTGTTCCACGCCTGGTCGGCGGGCGCGATCCGGCCGGGGGAGGCGGTCAGCGACGTGGCGTCGCCGGTGCCGGTGATGCCGACCGGGGTGGTCGAGTCGCCGCCGGCGATGTCGGTGAAGCCGACCCGCTGCGGGTTGAACAGGAACACCGAGCGGATGTTGCCGCCGGGCTGGCCGCCGTCCTTGTCGTTGACCGGGTCGATCTCGCGCCACTGGTAGCGCGGGCCGCCCGCGGCCACGATCGCGTCGGTGAGCTTGGTCAGCGTCTGGTCGGCCGCGACCGTGCCGTCGTCGGTGGCGCCGTTGTTGTCCTGGATCTCCTCGAGCGCCACGATGTCGGGCGAGCGCAGGTTGTGCACCAGGCCCTGGGCGAGCGCGTCGAACTTGGACTGCGGGTTGCCGGGCGCCAGGTTCTCCACGTTGTACGTGCCGACGGTGACCTGGTCGGCGGACGCCTTCGCGGTGACCTCGGGCTGCAGGCCGCCGCTCTTGACGGTGCCCAGCGTGCGGGCCTGGATCGCGTAGGTGCCGGCGAACTGGTTGTAGTCCAGCGGACCGGTGGTCGTACCGCGCAAGGTGTCGCCGACGTTCGCGGTCGGGAAGGGCGAGGTGGCGGTCGGGATGAGCGACTGCACCATCAGGCGGCCCGAGTTGGGCTGGTCGTAGCCCGTGTAGAGGGTGCCGCCGCGCTTGGTCGGGTTCTGCCGGGGCTTGACCGTGACCCACAGCTCCGAGTACGGGTCGGACGCGCCGACCACCCGGGTGTCGTTGATCTGGACGTTCATGCCTTCGAGCGAGGCGTACAGGTCCAGCGCGTACTGGTCGGGCCGCAGCGGCAGGTCCTCGATGCTGCCGCCGCCGGCGCTCGGCACGAAGGCGTCCGGCACCGACGTGTCGTTCAGCACGACGGGCGCGGGCAGCGGATTGCCCGAGGACACCGTGGTCACGGTGGGCTTGGTGATCTCGGTGATCGCCTGCACACCGGTCGAGGCGCCGCCCGGGTAGTACTGCGAGACCGTGCCGGCCACCGAGACGCTGTCGCCGAGCGCGACGGTCGGGCTGGAGCCGGTGTAGACGAAGATGCCCTCGCTGGTACGGGGGTTGGCGTCCGGGTTCGGGTCCTGCATCCAGAAGCCCTTGGACGAGCCGTAGTCCCGCACACCGGTGACGATGCCGGTCGCGCCGGTGATCGCCTGGCCCGCGAAGGGCGAGTTGCGGGTGTCGCCCTGGATGTCGTGGATCTTCGCCTCGGTGCCGGCGGGGGGCGTGGTCGGCGGGGTGGTGGGGGGCGTGGTGGGCGGCTGGGTCGGGCCGCCGCCGTCGCCGCTGTTCTGCGGGGTGGGCGCGCCCGCGGTGAAGTCCGCCGCGTTGTCGTCGGTGTCGGCGAGCGTCCCGCCGCGGGTGACCGAGTTGCTGTTGCTCGCGCCGGCCGCCGCGCCGCTGCCCTCGTGGACCAGCGCGGTGCCGTAGCCGACCAGGTCCTTGACCCGCGGGTCCGCCGCGCAGTCGGCCGCGGTCAGGCAGGTCAGCGGGTCGGCGCCGGTGACCAGTGCGACGGTGCCGGTGGTGCCCGACATGTTGACGGCGCCGCTGGCGTCGGGGGTGGGCAGCGGTGTGGTGCCGCCGGTGCCCGCGCCCTCCTGGACCAGGTAGCGGGCGCCGCCGGCCAGCGAGCCGGTGAGCGGGGTGGCCTGCCACTTCGACGTCGCCGTCGGCGCGCCGGGCAGGTACTGCACGCTGTAGCCGCCCAGGTCCACCGCGGCGGCACCGGCGTTGGCCAGCTCCACGAAGTCGTTGGTGTAGGTGGCGCCGGAGTTGCCGCCGCCCCCGTAGACCTCGGCGATCAGTGCGTCCGCGGACGGCGCGGCGAAAGCGGCGTGCACGCCGATCCCGGCGATGACCATGGCACCGGCTATGCCGATCGGCAGGAATCGCTTGCGCATGCCGGTGGGAAGGGATCTGGCGGGGCGGTTCGATGCCTCGGCGGCCTCAGAGGGGTGCGACACCGGAGGGGCTCTCCTTCGGGGGGACGGCGGGTGGTGACGGCGCGTCACCCCCGGTCGGAGGCGTGCGCGATCGGCCTCAAGATACGCGCGTAGATCCGGTCGCAGAAGGAGTACCGAGGTTAAATCTGGGTGTTGTGTGTCGTGCCCGCGGCGTACGGGCCGATACGTCCGGCTGGTCGCGGGTGACCGCCTGTCACGTACGCCACTGGTGTCCCGGGGTGCTCTTCCGCGGCCCGGGACCGGAGGCGTCAGTGTGCGGCGGCGGCCTCGGCGCGGGCGGCGTCGCGTATGCCGGTGACGATCAGGTCGACCCCCCGGTCGAAGTACAACTCCCGGTCGGAGCAGGCCGCGAGCGTGTCGGCGGCGGCCACGATCCGCGGGTAGCGGCGCGGGGACAGCGCCAGCAGGGTGGCGCGCTTGGCGCGGACCGCGTCCTCGTTCGCCTCCGGGTCGGGGCCGAGATCGCGGCCCGGCTCGGCGATCGCCAGCGCGACCAGTGAGCCGAGGATCTGGCTCGCGGTCTCGGCGCTGCGCTCCACCGACATGCCGCCCTGCGCCATCAGCTCCAGTGCCCGCTCGGTGACGGCCAGGCCCGGCTCGGTGGTCACCATGCCGTTGAAGACCAGCAGTGCCGCGTTGGGGTGCGGGCGCAGGGCGTCGACGAAGCTGCTCAGCAGGTCGCGCAACTGCTCGTGCCAGGGCCGGTCGTCGGGCTCCGGCACCACCGCGCCGCCCAGCAGCCGGCCCGCGAGGGCGACGAGCAGGCCCTCCTTGTCGGGGAAGTGCCGGTAGAGGGCCATCGGGGTGACGTCGTGCAGCTGGGCGACCCGGCGGACGGTGACCGCGTCGAGCCCCTCCGCGTCGGCGACGGCCAGCGCGGTGGTGATCAGCTCCTCACGGTTCAAACGCTTCTGAGCCGCCATCTTCTGCTCAACCCTTCGCCCGACAGCCGCCCCCACTGTGGTCTACAGCGTACACAGCCGGTCCGTGTTTACAAAGTACACAATGCCTGTATGGTTGCGTCGTAAGCATACGCTGTAAACATCCCTCCCGAGGTTGCTATGCGACGCAGTCCCTGGGCCACCCTGACCGTGCTGGCCCTCGCCCAATTCATCGTGGTGCTCGACGTGACGATCGTGAACGTCGCGCTCCCGCACATCCAGTCCGACCTCGGCTTCACCGCCGACGGCCTGCAGTGGGTGATCAGCGCCTACACCCTGGTCTTCGGCGGCTTCCTGCTGCTCGGCGGCCGGGCGGCCGACCTGCTCGGCTCACGCCGTGTGTTCGTCACCGGCCTCGTCCTGTTCGGCGCGACCTCGCTGGCAGGCGGCCTGGCCGGCTCACCCGGGCTGCTGATCGCCGCCCGCACCCTGCAAGGGCTCGGCGGCGCACTGCTCTCGCCCGCCGCGCTCGGCATCCTCACCGTGACCTTCCCGCACGGCAAGGAGCGCAACATCGCCATGGGCGTCTGGGGCGGCCTGGCCGGCCTCGGCGGCACCCTCGGCGTCGTCGCCGGCGGCTTCCTGGTCGACTCGCTCAGCTGGCGCTGGGTCTTCATCGTCAACGTGCCGATCGTCGTCGCCCTGGTGATCGCCACCCCGCTGATCGTCGCGCACGTCGCACCGCACAAGGGCCGCCGCGCCTTCGACGCGCTCGGCGCCGTCCTGGCCACCGGCGGGCTGCTCGGCGTCGTCTACGCCGTGGTGCGCGCGGAACCGCTCGGCTGGTCCTCGGCCGAGGTCATCGGCTGCCTGGCCGGAGGGGTGCTGCTGCTGGCCGCCTTCCTGCTGGTCGAGACCCGCGTCGCGGCGCCTCTGGTGCCGATGCGGCTGCTCAGGTCCCGCGCCCTGAGCAGCGCCGGCGGCGCGATCGCGCTGACCGGTGCGGCCTTCCTGTCGATGTTCTTCCTCACCGCGATCTTCCTGCAGCAGGTGCGCGGCGACAGCGCCCTGCGGGCCGGCGTGGAATTCCTGCCGATGGGCGGCGCCGCGATCGGCGCCGCGGTGCTCGCCACCCCGCTGATCACCCGCTTCGGCACCCGGCCGGTGCAGACCGCCGGCACCATGCTGAGCGTCGCGGGCCTCGTGCTGCTCTCCCGCGCCGACGCCACCGGCTCCTACGCGAGCCAGATCCTGCCCGGCATGATCCTCTTCGGGCTCGGCATCATCGCGGTGTCGGTGCCGGCGCAGATCGCCGCGGTGGTCGACGTCACGCACGCCGACGCGGGCGCCGCCTCCGGTGTCTTCACCGCCTTCCAGCAGGTCGGCGGGGCCGTCGGGCTCGCGGTGGTCACCACGCTGTCCACCTCGCGCGCCACCCACGCGCTGGCCGGCGGTGCCTCGCAGTCCGACGCGCTGGTGGACGGCTTCCAGCGCGGCCTCCTGGTGGCCGCGGCCTTCACGGTGGGCACCTTCGTGGTCACCCTGCTCTCGCCGCGGCTGGCCCCCAGTGCGGAGCAGATCGCGGGTGCGGCGGCAGCGGCGTGAACGCTCGGGGGCGGCAACGCCCGAGCGGGCGGCGGCACATGGCCGCCGCCCGCTCGTGGAGCCGGACAGGTGCTAGCCCGCCGTGCACAGCGGTACCGGCGGCGGTGAGCCGGGCGTGCCGTTGGCGGTGAAGCCGAAGGAGATCGAGGCGCCTGGCGAAACGGCGCCGTTGTAGGGGGCGTTGGTGACGGCGAAGGCGGACCCGCTCTGGGTGAGCGTGCCGTTCCACAGACTGGTGATGGTCACCCCCGGCATGGACCAGGTGACCTTCCAGCCGCCGAGCGCGACGGAGCCCGGGTTGCTCACCGTCACCTCCGCCTGGAAGCCGCCGGACCAGGAGTTGGTGACCTTCAGCTGCGCGGTGCAGCCGGACCCGGCGGGCGGGGTGGTCGGCGGCGGGGTGGTCGGCGGGGGAGTGGTGGGCGGCGGGGTCGTCGGGGGCGGCGTCGTGGGCGGGGGAGTGGTCGGCGGGGTCGTGGTCCCGTACGTCAGCCCGTAGCCGTACGGGAACAGCGGGGTCTTGCCGTCGCCGTCGTTGATCGGCTCCTGCGAGGCGCTCTGCATCCACGTCATCGGCAGCTTCCCGGTGGGCGCGTAGTCGCCGAAGAGCACGTCGGAGACGCCGTTGCCCTCGGTGCCCGGCAGCCAGGCGGCCACCAGCGCCTTCCAGTCCGGCAGCTGGGACGCGATGTCCAGCGGGCGGCCGGAGACCAGCACGGTGACGACGGGCACGCCGCTGGCCTTGAGCTTGGCCAGCACGTTCAGGTCGGTCTGGTCCAGGCCGAGCGACCCGGTGCGGTCGCCCTGGCCCTCGGCGTACGGGGTCTCGCCGATGACGGCGACCGCCGCGGTGTAGGAGCTGTCGATGCCGTCGCCGGTCTTGCTGTACGTCACCTGCGACGGGTTGTCCACCGCGGACCTGATGCCCTGCAGGATCGTCGTGCCCGGGGTGATGGCGCCGCTGGAGCCCTGCCAGCTGATCGTCCAGCCGCCGCTCTGGTTGCCGATGTCGTCGGCGGACTTGCCGGCCACGAAGACCTTCGCGGACTTCGCCAGCGGCAGCACGCCGCCGTCGTTCTTCAGCAGCACCTGCGACTCGCGCACCGCCTGCCGCGCGACCTGCCGGTGTGCGGCGGAGCCGACCGTCGAGGTGTAGGAGCGGTCGGTCAGCGGGTGCTCGAACAGCCCGAGTTCGAACTTCTTGGTCAGGATGCGCCGGTTGGCGTCGTCGATCCTGGCGGTGGTGACCGCGCCGCTGCTCACGTCGCTCTTGAGGTCGGCGATGAAGGACTTGTAGTCGGTCGGCACCATCACCATGTCGATGCCCGCGTTGACGGCGGTGGCGACCTCGGCGGCCGTGAAGCCCGTCCTGCCGTCGATCTTGTCGACGCCCGCCCAGTCGGACACCACGAAGCCGGAGAAGCCGAGTTCGCCCTTGAGCAGGTCGGTGATCAGGTAGTGGTTGGCGTGGTCCTTGACGCCGTTCCAGCTGCTGTACGAGATCATGACCGAGCCGACCCCGCGGTCGACGGCGGCCTTGAAGGGCGGCAGGTGGATGGCCCGCAGGTCCGCCTCGGACAAGGTGGCGTTGCCCTCGTTGACCCCGCCGTCGGTGCCGCCGTCGCCGATGTAGTGCTTGGCGGTGGCCAGCACCGAGGCCGGGCCGCCCAGGGTCTCGCCCTGCAGCCCGGTGATCTCGGTGGTCATCTGCGAGGGCAGGTCGGGGGTCTCGCCGAAGGACTCGTACGTCCTGCCCCAGCGGTCGTTGCGGGCCACGCACAGGCAGGGCGCGAAGTCCCAGTCGATGCCGGTGCCCGACACCTCCTGCGCGGTGACCTGCCCGACCTGCTGCACGAGCGCCGGGTCGCGGGTCGCCCCGAGGCCGATGTCGTGCGGGAAGATCGTGGCGCCGTAGACGTTGTTGTCGCCGTGGACCGCGTCGATCCCGTAGATCATCGGGATGCCCAGCGGTGTGCCCAGCGCGGTCCGCTGGAAGCCGTCGTACATGTCGGCCCATGCGCCGGCGTTGTTGCTGCTCGGCGCAGAACCGCCGCCGGACAGGACCGAGCCGATGCGGTACGTCGCCAGGTCCGAGGGCGCGGAGGCCAGCGCGGTCCTGTCGACCTGGGTCATCTGGCCGATCTTCTCGTCGAGCGACATCCGCGACAGCAGGTCGTCCACCCGCTGGGCGACCGGCAGCGACGGGTCCTGGTAGGGCAGTCCTGCCGCCTGTGCGGCGGCGGGCGAGGCGTCGGGTGCGGCGGCGCTGGCATGCACCGCGGCATCGGTGAGGGAGAGCATCGCGAGCACGGCGCCGACGGCGACGCCCGCTCTGCGCAAGGTGATTCCTGGCATTGGCGTACTCCGTGTGGGGGGAGGCCGTGGGGGGCCATGGAGTGGGAGCGCTCCCATAGATAAGGCCAGGCCACGGCACCCCTGTCAAGGCCCGCACCCTCGGGCCGGGGTTGCTTCCGCCTCTCCCGGGGGTGGTGGTGCGGCGTTGACGCGACAGCAAGCGCTTGCTACCTTGTGCGACGCGTCAAGGTCGTGACGTGAAGAAGGCGGGTCAACCGCGCCCCGTTGACGGTTGGGCAGGCTAGTAACCGCTTTCGTGAACAGCCTGTCACGCACGCTGAACGCCGCCCCGGCGGCTCCCCCCACCGCACCTCTGGACGAGAGGTCTCAGCACCGTGAAACACACCCCCATGTCACCTGCCGGGCGGCAGAAAGCCGCGGCCGCCGTCGGCGCGGCCGTGCTGGCCACCGCCGGGCTGCTCGCGCTCCACCCCTCCCCCGCGGCCGGCGCCCAGCCGCAGGTCAACAGCAACGCGCTCTACGTCTCGCCGAGCGGCACCGACAGCGCCGCCGGTACGGAGTCCGCGCCGACCACCCTCACCTCCGCGATCGGCCGCATCACCGCGGGCGGCACCATCTACATGCGCGGCGGCACGTACAACTACTCCTCCACCGTCACCATCGCGCAGGGCAACAACGGCAGTTCCGGCGCACTCAAGGAGCTGTCCGCCTACCCGGGCGAGACCCCGGTGCTCAACTTCTCCGCGATGGCCGAGGCCGACAGCAACCGCGGCCTCGCGCTCAACGGCAACTACTGGCACCTCTACGGCCTCACCGTGCAGCGCGCCGGCGACAACGGCATCTTCGTCGGCGGCAGCAACAACATCGTCGAGCGCACGGTGACCGCCTTCAACCACGACAGCGGGCTGCAGATCTCCCGGATGGCCTCCAGCACCCCGCAGAGCCAGTGGCCCGCGAACAACCTCGTCCTCAGCTCGGAGTCGCACGACAACTCCGACTCGGGCGGCGAGAACGCCGACGGCTTCGCCGCGAAACTCACCGCGGGACCGGGCAACGTCTTCCGCTACGACGTGTCCCACAACAACATCGACGACGGCTGGGACCTCTACACCAAGAGCGACACCGGACCGATCGGCGTCGTGACCATCGAGAACTCGCTGTCCTACGACAACGGCACGCTCTCCGACGGCACCGTGAACTCCGCCGGCGACCGCAACGGCTTCAAGCTGGGCGGCGAGAAGATCGCCGTCAACCACGTCGTCCGCAACAGCATCGCCTACCACAACGGCCACGACGGGTTCACGTACAACAGCAACCCCGGCGACATGACCGTCACCGACAACGTCAGCATCGACAACAGCGAACGCAACTTCCACTGGGAGACCGGCAACTCCACCTTCCGCAACGACACCTCCTGCCGCTTCGACGTCAGCGGCTCCAACGACAAGGTCGTCGGCTCCACGGACACCACCGACCAGTTCTGGTCCGGCTCCAACGGGTCCCGCTGCTCGTCCTACGACGGCGCGCTCGGCTGGTCCTACGGCTCCGACGGCGTCCTGAACGTCACCTTCGGCGGCACCCACGTCACCGGCGGCAGCACCACCGGCGGCTCGACGGGCGGCACCACGCCCCCGACCACGCCCCCCACGACCCCGCCGACCAGCCCGCCGACCACCCCGCCCACGACGCCGCCCACCGGCGGGCAGCTGTTCACCGACGACTTCGAGGACGGCAACGCCAACGGCTGGACCCCCAGCGGCGGTTCCTGGGCGGTCCGCTCCACCGGATCGCACGTCCTGACCCAGTCCGACGTCGCCGCCAACGCGGTCTCCCTGGCCGGATCCTCCTGGTCCGCCCAGAGCATCCAGGCCACGGTGACCCCGACCCTCTTCGAGGGCTCGGGCGAATACGTGGCGGTCCTCGCCCGCGTGCAGGACGCCTCGAACTACTACGCCCTGGTGCTGCGCGACGCGAACAAGGCCGAGATCCGCCGGGTCTCTGGCGGCACCAGCAAGGTGCTCGCCAGCGTCTCCTTCACCGTGGACACGGGCGTGCCGTACACGGTGCGCCTCTCGGCCCAGGGCAGCAGCCTGACCGGCTACGTCAACGGCCAGTCCGTCGTCAGCGCCGGCGACTCCACCTTCGGCAGCGGACGGATCGGCCTCGGCACCTTCGACGGCACCGCCGACTTCGACAACGTCGTGGTGACCAGTTCGTGACGACGCACTGACACAGCGCAACCAGGCACTGCCTGTGGGCGGTCGGGCACTTCCGGTGACCCGGCCGCCCGCCGGCGCGTGGGCGTAACCTGATGAGGACAGCGCCGCATGTGCCGGGGAGGTCCGCGTGTTCAACATCCTCGAAGAGTTGTTCGCGCCGGGGCGCAAGCACACCGACGACGAGCGCAACCGCCTGGAGCTCTTCCGCGACGAGGAGGGCAACGGCGACCCCGCCCGCGGCCCGATAGACCTCGCCTCCGGCAAGGTCGTGGTGCGCGCGCCGCGCACGTCCCCCGATGCCGCCGAATCCGCTGACTGAGGTCCGCCCGACCGGTGAGGCCCGCCCGGCCGAGGTCAGCCGACGGGGATGCCGGGGTTGACCAGGCCGTTGCCGCCCGTGACGGTGTTGTCGGCGGCCACCGTGACCGGGCAGGAGACCGGGTCGTAGACCGTGACGTGGACGGCGTAGCGGTCGGGTCCCGTGGCGCCGGTCAGGTCGGAGTCGTTGCCGCGGAAGACCGTGCCGCAGCCCCACCCGGGGAACTGGCTGTGCGTCTGGAAGCCGTCGTTGGTGGTGCGGGTGCCGCGGTTGCCGGTCACCGTGTAGCCGTTGCCCTTGATGTCGACCCAGGAGTCGTCGTAGTTGGCGCCGGTCAGCCCGCTGCCGTCGAAGGTGTTGCCGGAGATCACCCCGCCCGTGGTGCCCTCCTTGATGTCGATGTTCTCGCCGCCGACGTTCGGACCGATGACGTTGCCGGTGATCAGGACGTGGTCGCTGGTGTCGCTGAGCGTGTTTGCGGTGCCGACGTAGATGCCCTCGCCCATGCCGTTGCCTGACGTGCCGGTGTCGTGGACGTACGAGTTCTGCACCACGCCGTAGCTGCTGGAGCTGCGGAAGTGGATGCCCTCCATCGTGGTGCCGTGCACCTCGACGGAGTCCACGGTGACATGGTCCGAGGCGTCGATCATGATGCCCTTCTGGGCGTGGGTCAGCGTCAGGCCCCTGATCGTCCAGTACGGCGCACCGGTGAGCTGGATGACGTTGCCGCCGCCGGTGCTCGTGGTGAGCACGGCGCCCGCCGAGCCGACCAGGGTGATCGGGGCGGCGGCCGTACCGGCGACGGTGACCTTGAAGTTGCCGGTGTACGTCCCGTCCGCCAGCCGGATCGTCTCGCCGGGCACGGCCGCGGCAAGCGCCGCCTTGAGCGCCTTGCTGTCCGCGACGTCCACGAAGGACCCGGCGGCCCCCGAAGGCGGCGCCGCAACCAGGCAGGCGGCCGCGGCGAGCACGCCCGAGGACAGGAAGACGGCGCCGCGTGCGGCGCCGGTGACGCGGTGGATCCAGCGGGGCCGGGTGGGGGGATGCGGCACGGCGGAACACCTCCAGCTGTGTGGGGTCCCGGCCGGGACCCGGAGCAGCTAGGGGATACCGGCCGCCGCGGACGGGCGTCAAGACCGCCTCGCTGTCGCCCCAGTCGCCCGGGAGAAGAAGTCGGTTCGCTGTGTCATCCGGGCCGGGGCCGGGCGGAGTTCTGGACAGTGAAGAGGCGCCCGCCTCTGGTGTACCAGTTCGCTCAGGAAGGTTCGGACCGTGAACCGAACGAAGACGTACGTGTCCGCCGCGGCTGCTGTCGTCGCCCTCGCCGTCGGGATTCCGACGATGGCCCAGGCCCACGACGGCGGCAGCGCGAGCCACCCCGGCCGCTCCGGCCACCCCGCCCGTTCCGCCCCGGCACAGCGGGCCGCGGCCGCCGTCGTACCGGCGAGCGTGGTCGCTCCGGGGCAGCGCGTCCCGGCCGGCTACGGGCTGCAGGTGTGGCTGACGGCGGACGGCAAGTACGTGCAGGTGCCGGGCCAGGACGTGGAGTTCACGCCGAAAGTGGACGGCGGCCAGACGTCGGGGATCAACCTGCAGGCCTATCCGACCTCGCACGGGTGGTTCGTGTCCGGGGTGTTCCTGGGCCACGGCAGGGCGGGCCGGGTGGAGGTCACCACCGCGAGCGGCACGGTTCTGGCGGGCCGTGTGCTGCAACTGGCAGGCGACCCGGGCTGGGGAGCCTTCTTCGTGACACCCGGCGCGGCCCTGCCCGTCGGGTCCGGCACCCCCCACCCCCGTGTCGGCGTCGCGAAGATCGTCGTCTTCGACACCGCGGGCCACGTCATCACCGACGCGACGTACCCTGGCGCCTTCTGACGCCCGCCGCGTCCCCGTGTCCGACCTCCTGCAACTGCCCACCGGAAGGAAGCCCGCGTTGTGACACAGGAGCGCGGCGCTGATCGCACCGAGCGGCCGGGACCCGCAGGCTTCGCGGCCTTCGCGGCTGCCGCGTGGCCCCGGCTGGTGCGGACCGCGCACCTGCTCACCGGCGACTTCCACGAGGCGGAGGACCTGGTGCAGACGACGCTGGCCAAGGTGTACAGCCGGTGGCAGCGCATCCCGCACGACGAGGTCGACCGCTACGTGCGGACCGCGCTGGTCAACAACAACCGCAGCCGGGTGCGGAAGAAGCGGGTCACCCAGCTGCTGCTTCCCTTCCTCCCGGAACAGGCGGCCGGCGGCCGGCCCGGCCCCGACGAGGCGGTCGAGCAGCGGGCCGTCCTCACGGAGGCGCTGTCGGGCCTGTCGGTCCGGCAGCGCACCGTGCTGGTGCTGCGCTTCTACGAGGACCTGAACGAACAGGAGATCGCCGCGGTGCTGAACTGCTCGGTGGGCACCGTCAAGACGCACACCCGGCGCGCCCTCGCGGCCCTGCGCGGCCACCCGTCCTTCGCCCGTACCCTCGCGCCGGAGTCCAGCACATGACCTTCGAACCCGAGAACGAACAGTTGCGGGCCGCCTTCACCGAAGCCGCCGGGGGCGTCAGGCCGTCACCCGTCCCGCTGGCCGCCATCGAGCGCAGGGGCCGCGCGCGGCGCCGCCGCAAGGGCGTGGGGCTGGCCCTGGCCGGCGGGCTGCTGGCGGCGTCGTCGGCGGTGACCGCGCTGCACGTCGCCGGATCGCCGGCCCCCGGCCGGCCCCCGGCCGCGGCGGTCGCCGTGCCGCCGCTGACGGTCGCCCTCGGGCAGCAGGTCGCCGCGGGCTACGGCCTGGTGGTGTGGCTGACGGCGGACGGCAAGTACGTGCAGGTGCCGGGGCGGGACGTGGAGTTCACGCCGAAGGTGGACGGCGCCCAGACCTCCGGGGTCAACCTGCAGGCCTACCCGGTCTCGCACGGGTGGTTCGTGTCCGGGGTGTTCCTGGGCCACGGCAGGGCGGGCCGCGTGGAGATCACCACCGTCGACGGCGCGGTCCTCCACACCCGCGTCCTGCAACTCCCCGGCGACCCGGGCTGGGGCGCCTTCTTCGTCCCCCTCTCCCTGCCCCTCACCGCCGTCCCCGGCACGTCCCCTTTCCACATCGCCGTGACAAAGGTCGCCGTCTACGACACCAAGGGCCACCCGATCACCACCAGCACCTTCCCCGGCTGACCACACCGGCACCTCCCCCCGGGGGCTTTCACCCCTCCGAGGAGGCGTGGGCCGACAGGTGACCGCTCGGCGTGGGTTGTTCGGGTCGGGTCGGGGTCGGGAGGGGGGTCAGGAGGGTGGTGGTCAGGAGGAGGGGGAGGAGGGCGGTCAGGGTGCGGGGGAGGGTGGTCAGTTCGGCGGACCAGCCCACTGCTGCCGGGCCGAGCAGGACTCCGGTGTAGGTGAAGGTCGTGAAGCGTGACAGGGCGGTGGCCGCGCTCATCCCCTCGACCTGGCCCACCGCGCTGAAAGCCAGTGGCAGCAGGACGGACATGCCGGCGCCCATCACGGCGAAGCCGGCCACCGCGGCTGCGGGTGCGGTTGTCAGGACCGCCACGCCGAGGCCGAGTGACGCGACGAGCCCGCTGGTGCGGAAGACCGTCCGTGCGCCGTAGCGCGTGGCCAGGCGGTCGCCGACGAGGCGCACGGCCGTCTGGCCGCCCGCGTAGGCGGTCACCGCGCTCGCGGCCAGGCCCAGCGAGACGCCCCGGCTGTCGTGCAGGAAGATCGGCCCCCAGCCGAGCGCGGCCCCCTCGCAGACCATCAGGGCCGTACCGGCCAGGCCGAGCGCGACGAGTGCGCCGTTCCAGGCACCGCCCGGGCGACCCGTCTTCCGGCCCGAGGGAGCCGGAGCGCGGTCCGCGGCGGCGGGCAGCAGCAGGGGGCCGAGGGCGAGCCCGCCGACGACCAGCACCGCGGCCGCCCCGACGAGGTGCGCGGTGAGCGGGACGCCGGCCCGCGACAGCCCGGCCGTCGCGAGGGACGCCACGACCGCGCTGACGCTCCACGCGGCATGGCAGCTGCTGAGGACACGTCGCCCGGTTCGTCGCTCCACCGCGACGGCGTGCGCGTTCATGGCCGCGTCCGTCGTACCGTGCACAGCCCCCAGCGCGGTGTTGGCCGCGGCCAGCGCACCGAAGCCGCCGGCCAGGCCCACCAGCGCCAGCAGCAGTGGCAGGACGACCAGCGACACGCGCAGCACCGGCCGGCTGCCCACCCGCCCCACCAGCGGCCCGACGAACTGCATGGCCGCGATGGCCGCCACGGCGAACAGCACGCCCAGCATGCCCACCTGCCCGTCGGAAAGGTGGTGCGCGCTCTTGAGCGAGGGCTGCCTGGCGATGGACGTGGACAGGGTCAGCCCGTTGAGGAAGAAGACGGCCGCGGCCGGCCGCCGTCCGCTCCCGGCCCCCGCCGGCCGTGCTCTGCGCTTCCGCCCGTCCCGCATGTGCCCTCCGCCCGCCGTCGACCGCGACCCCCGAACGGGGGTCCTCAGCAACGACGAACGGGACGGCCGCAGATCGACACCGGCGCCCCACCTGTACGGCCCCCGCGCCGCCGGACGCCGGGAGGAGAAGATCCGCCGGCCGTCGGACCTGGTCGAGCCGGGCGTCTACCAGGTGCGCAAGGACCCCGCTGTCGGCCCGCACGAGGATCTCGACACCGTCGGGGACCTGTAGGCAGCCGCCGAGCCGGCCTGGCGGGCGTGAACCGGGTGGTGGTTCAGCGCAGCCGGCTGCCGAGTCGGAGGGCGATCTGGTCGACGGTCCTGGTCATGGCGGCGGTGCCGGCGGGCCGGACCCAGAACAGGACGCGGTCGATGCCCGCGGCGGCGTAGGAGTCGACATCGTCGAGCTCGCCGCCGAAGAGGGTGACCGGAATGGGCTGGTCGCTGCCGGGCTTGCGGGCGGTCTTCTTGAACTCCGCGATCTGGTCCAGGACGCCGGGGCGGACCATGGGGATCCATTCGTCGCCGTAGGCGATGACGCGCTTGGCGACGTTGGGGCCGTTCCCGGCGACCAGGACCGGGGGGTAGGGCTTCCGGACGGGCTTGGGCCAGGAGGTGATGCGGTCGAAGTCGACGAAGTCGCCGTGGTACGAAGCGATGTCGCGGGTCCAGACCTGCTGCATGGCCTGGACGCGCTCGCGCATGACCGCCCACCGGTCGTCGGGGTGTGTGCCGTGGTTGCGCATCTCCTGGTTGATCCAGCCCGGTCCGACGCCGAAGTTCATCCGCCCGCCGGACAGGACGTCGACGGAGGCGACCTCCTTGGCGGTGACGATCGGGTCCCGCTCGGTGACGAGCACGACGGCGGTGCCGATCTGCAGGGTGGTGGTCGCCTGGGCGATGGCGCCCAGCGCGACGAAGGCGTCCATGCCGTTCTTGAACTCCGGCGGCAGGTTCATCACGTCGTAGCGCTCAGGGGTGACGGCGGGGATGTGGGTGTGGTCGGGCATGAACAGCGACTCGAAGCCGCGGTCCTCCAGCAGCACACCGAAGTCGCCCGGGGGGATGGCGTCCTGGGTGGGGAACATGATGAATCCGAACTTCACGACGCGCTCTCCTCGCGGGCGGTGGCTCCATCGTAGTACGAAGCTCATCGTAGTACGACGGCCATAGTAATACGACGGCCGTCGTGGTACGGCGCCGGTCGAGGTACTCAGGCCTGGCTGAGCCCCAGCGCGCCTGCTTCCGCCGGCCGTGGTTCCAGCAGCGGCTCCGCCGCGGGCTCCAGGCCCCAGCGCCGTGTGGTCCGCACATAGGCGAGGACCACCGAAGCCGGCGCCAGGACGAGAAGCGGCCCGAAGGCCCACGGATGCCGGGCCATCTCCACCGGCAGGTAGCGGTAGGACAGCAGCAGCGCGACGAACACCGTCGCACCGAGGGCGACGAGCTGCGACGCCGGCCGGTCCCAACCGCGGTCGAGCGCGCGCATCGCCGTCTCCACGGTGAGTGCGAACACCACGCCGGCGACGAGGTCCGCGCCGTAGTGGTAACCGAATCCCAGCGTCGCCCCGAGCGTGGCGACCAGCCAGAACGCGCCGGCGGCCCGCAACGCCCGCGGACCCTTGCGCGAGTGGATGAAGATCGTGGTCGCCCATGCCGTGTGCAGGCTGGGCATGCAGTTGCGCGGGGTGATCCCGTCGAACGCCATCCGGTGCGGGTGCCCGACCGGTGCGGGCGTGTCCGGCCACAGGTTGGCCACCGCCCAGTGGCCGCCGTCGGCGCCGAAGGCGAAGACCGGGCCGACCACCGGGAAGATCATGTAGACCGCCGGCCCGAGCAGGCCGATGACCAGGAACGTACGCACCAGGTGGTGGCCCGGGAAGCGGCGCTCCACTGCCACGTTGCGCAGTTGGTACAGCGCGATGATGGCCGCTGCCAGCGGGAGCTGGCCGTAGACGCCGTGCAGGACGAGGGCGCCTGCCGGACCGGTGGCCGCGACGGCCCGGCCGACCATCCACGACGGGTTGCCCAGCGCGTGATCGGCGGTCGCCACGTACTGGTCGAACACCATCGGGCGGGTCTTCGACGTGATGAGCAGCCAGGTGTCGCCGGTCTTGTGGCCGGTCACCAGCAGCAGGCCGAGACCGACACCCTTCAGCAACAGGGCGCGCTCCCGTCCGGTGCGGCGCGTGACGGCGATGACCGCACAGCTCAGCATCACCCACAGGGCGCCGTTGCCGAAATGTATCCCGGCGCCTGCCGCCCACCGCGCGAGGCAGAAGACGATGTCGATACCGATCGCCGCACCGACCGCGATGAACCGCTGCCGCCAGGTGAGCACCACCGCCGTCAGCGCCAGTCCGGCGTACAGCAGCGGCCCCGAGGTGGGGGCGAACACCACCTCGCGCGCCTGGTTGGTGACAGGTCCTGGCAGCCCGTAATGGCGCGCAGCGATCTCCAGCGAGAGGAGGAGCCCGAGGACCACTGCGCCTGCCGTGCCCCACAGCACCGCACCTGGCCGCTGCCGGATGGCGACCATCGTTCTGCTGATTGCCCGCGATGTCTTGGATATCAAATCTGGTCGACTTATGGGATATCGGCCGCACGGAGGACCCTTCGTGCCGAATGGCACGCTCTTCCCGGCGAACGCCGGCCGAAGAGGGCGATCCCCGTGATTTCGAACATGCTACCGGGGGTCGAACGGGAGTTGAACGGGGGGCAGCCCTACCGGCGGAGCGGGAAGGTCCGCTTGTACTGTGCAGACCTGGACATCTGAAAGGGAAATCCCTCGTGAAGAGCTTCACCCTGCCCGGTACCGACATCGTCGCCCCGAATGTCGTGCTCGGCCTGATGCGTATCGCCGACAAGAGCGACGAGGAGATCCGGGAGCTCGTCCGCGCCGGGCGCGACGCGGGCATCGACTTCGTCGACCACGCCGACATATACGGTGGCGCGCTGCACGCCTGCGAACGCCGCTTCGCCGAGGCGATGGCGCTGAGCCCCTCCCAGCGCGACGAGATCACGATCCAGACCAAGACGGGGATCGTGACGGACGGCGGATACTACGACTTCTCCTACGAGCACATCGTCGAATCGGTCGACGGCTCGCTCGCGGCCCTGCGGACCGACCGCATCGACATCCTGCTGCTGCACCGGCCGGACGCGCTCGTCGAGCCCGAGGAGGTCGCGCGCGCCTTCGACGCGCTGGAGTCCGCGGGCAAGGTGCGCGCCTTCGGCGTCTCGAACCACACTCCGCACCAGATCGACCTGCTGCGCAGGTACGTGCGCCAGCCCATCGTGGCCAACCAGCTCCAGCTCTCGATCACCCACGCGCCGATCGTCGCCCAGGGGGTCGCCGCGAACATGCTCGCGGAGCAGCAGGCAGCCACCCTCGACGGCGGCGGGATCGTCGACTACTGCCGCCTGAACGACATCACCGTCCAGGCCTGGTCCCCCTTCCAGGCCGGCTTCTTCACGGGTGTCTTCCTCGGCTCGCCGGACTATCCCGAACTCAACGCCGTCATCGACCGTCTCGCCGCCCGGTACGACGTCCCCGCCATCGCGATCGCGACCGCGTGGATCACCCGCCATCCCGCTCGGATGCAGGTCGTGCTCGGCACCACCAGCCCCGAGCGCGTCGCGGGCGCCGCGCAGGGCTCCGACCTGCGGCTCACCCGGGCCGAGTGGTACGAGCTGTTCCGCGCCGCGGGCCACATCGTCCCCTGAGCTTCGGCCCGCCCGGCGGCTACGCGGTCAGCACTCGATGACGTTGACCGCGAGGCCGCCGCGGGCGGTCTCCTTGTATTTCACCTTCATGTCCGCGCCGGTCTCCTTCATCGTCTTGATGACCTTGTCCAGGGACACGTGGTGGCGGCCGTCGCCGCGCATGGCCATGCGGGCGGCGGTGACCGCCTTGACCGCTGCCATGCCGTTGCGTTCGATGCAGGGGATCTGGACCAGGCCGCCGACCGGGTCGCAGGTCAGGCCGAGGTTGTGCTCCATGCCGATCTCGGCGGCGTTCTCGACCTGTTCGGGGGTGCCGCCGAGGATCTCGGCGAGGCCGCCGGCGGCCATCGAGCAGGCGGAGCCGACCTCGCCCTGGCAGCCGACCTCGGCGCCGGAGATCGAGGCGTTCTCCTTGAAGAGCATGCCGATCGCGCCGGCCGCGAGCAGGAAGCGCACGACGCCGTCGTCGTCGGCGCCGGGGACGAACTCGCGGTAGTAGTGCAGGACGGCAGGGATGATGCCGGCCGCGCCGTTGGTGGGGGCGGTGACGACCCGGCCGCCGGCCGCGTTCTCCTCGTTGACCGCCATCGCGTAGAGGGTGGTCCACTCCATCGCGCGGGCGGTGGGATCGCCCTCGGCGCGCAGCTGGCGGGCGGTGGTGGCGGCCCTGCGGCGGACCTTGAGGCCGCCGGGCAGGATGCCCTCGCGCGTCATGCCGCGCTGCACGCAGTCCCGCATGACCTGCCAGATACCCAGCAGGCCCGCGCGGATCTCGGCCTCGGAGCGCCAGGCCTTCTCGTTCTCCAGCATCAGCGCGGAGATCGAAAGGCCGGTCTCCCGGGACAGCCGCAGCAGCTCGTCGCCGGTGCGGAAGGGGTGGCGCAGCACCGTGTCGTCGAGTTTGATGCGGTCCGCGCCGACCGCGTCCTCGTCCACGACGAAGCCGCCGCCGACGCTGTAGTAGGTCTTGGCCAGCAGCACAGCGCCGGTGGCGTCGGACGCGGACAGCGTCATGCCGTTGGCGTGGTAGGGCAGCGAGCGGCGGCGGTGCAGCACCAGGTCGGTGGCCGGGTCGAAGGCCACCTCGTGGGCGCCGAGCAGCAGCAGCCGCTTGTCGGCGTGGACGGCGGCGACCTCGGTGTCCGCCGCCTCCACGTCCACCGTGCGGGGGGAGTGGCCGGCCAGGCCGAGCAGCACCGCCTTGGGGGTGCCGTGGCCGTGGCCGGTCGCGCCCAGCGAGCCGAACAGCTCGGCCCTGAGCGCCACCGTCCGGGTCAGCAGGTCCTCGGTCTTCAACCGCTGCGCGAACATCCGGGCCGCCCGCATCGGGCCCACGGTGTGGGAGCTGGAGGGGCCTATGCCGACGGAGAAGAGGTCGAATACGGAGATTGCCATGCGTTCAGTGCTCCCGGTTGACCGCGGACGCCGTTGTCCGCGGGGTGGTGCTGGTGCGCTCCGCGGTGTGCGGCGGGGGTGCCGCACACCGCGGAGCAGTTCATGACGCGAGCGTCGGGTACAGCGGGTGGCGCTCGGCCAGTGCGGTGACCCGGGCGCGCAGCGCGTCCGCGTCGAAGGCCGGCTGCAGGGCCGCGGCGATGACCTCGGCGACCTCGCGGAAGGCGTCCGCGTCGAAGCCGCGGGTGGCCAGCGCCGGTGTGCCGATCCGCAGGCCCGAGGTCACCATGGGCGGCCGCGGGTCGTTGGGGATCGCGTTGCGGTTCACGGTGATGCCGATGGCGTGCAGCCGGTCCTCGGCCTGCTTGCCGTCCAGCTCGGAGGCGCGCAGGTCGACCAGCACCAGGTGGACGTCGGTGCCGCCGGTGAGCACCGCGACACCCGCCGCGGCCAGGTCCTCGCGGCCCAGCCGCTCCGCGAGGATCGCCGCCCCCTCCAGCGTACGTGCCTGCCGGTCGCGGAACTCGTCGGTGGCCGCGGCCTTGAAGGCGACGGCCTTGCCGGCGATGACGTGCTCCAGCGGGCCGCCCTGCTGGCCGGGGAAGACCGCGGAGTTGATCTTCTTGGCCAGCTCCTCGGTGGACAGGATGACGCCGCCGCGCGGGCCGCCGAGCGTCTTGTGCGTCGTGGTGGTGACCACGTGTGCGTGCGGGACGGGCGAGGGGTGCAGCCCGGCCGCGACGAGCCCGGCGAAGTGGGCCATGTCGACCATCAGGTACGCGCCGACCCCGTCGGCGATCCGCCGGAAGGCGGCGAAGTCCAGCTGCCGCGGGTACGCCGACCAGCCGGCGATGATCAGCTGCGGCCGGTGCTCCTTGGCCAGCCGCTCGACCTCGGCCATGTCGACCAGTCCGGTGTCGCCGTCGACGTGGTAGGCGGCGACCTTGTACAGCTTGCCCGAGAAGTTGATCTTCATGCCGTGGGTCAGGTGGCCGCCGTGCGCCAGGTCCAGGCCCAGGATGGTGTCGCCCGGCTTGAGCAGGGCGAACATAGCGGCGGCGTTCGCCTGCGCACCCGAGTGCGGCTGGACGTTGGCGGCCTCGGCGCCGAAGAGCGCCTTGACCCGGTCGATGGCCAGCTGCTCGATGACGTCGACGTGCTCGCAGCCGCCGTAGTAGCGGCGGCCGGGGTAGCCCTCGGCGTACTTGTTGGTCAGCACCGAGCCCTGGGCTTCGAGGACCGCGACCGGAGCGAAGTTCTCCGACGCGATCATCTCCAGGGTGGACTGCTGGCGCTGCAGCTCGGCGTCGACCTCGGCGGCGACCTCGGGGTCGAAGTCGTGCAGTGACTGGTTCAGGAGCGACATGGGATCTTCCTGGTGTGGCGGGGGCGGGGGCTCTGGCTCAGGCCGCGATGAAGGCGTCGTACTCGGCCGCGGTCAGCAGGTCCGCGCCCTCCTGTGAGACCTTCACCTTGAACAGCCAGCCGCCCTCGAAGGGTGCGGAGTTGACCAGCGACGGGTCGTCGACGACGTCCTGGTTGACCTCGGTGACCTCGCCGGACACCGGGGCGTACAGCTCGCTGACGGACTTGGTGGACTCCAGCTCGCCGCAGCTCTCGCCCGCGGTCACCGTCGCCCCCACCTCGGGGAGCTGGACGAAGACCACGTCACCGAGCGCGTCGGCGGCGTGCGAGGTGATGCCGACGGTCGAGGTGCCGTCCTCGGGGGCGGTGAGCCACTCGTGCTCCTTGCTGTACCGCAGCTGCTCAGGGTTGATGCTCATGACGGAAATTCTCCCGGATCCGAAGAGGTGATGGCGGAGACGACGCGGCAGCCTGTGGACAACCTGCCGGCTGTGGAAAACCTGGGGGCCTCAGCGCTCGCGCTGGTAGAAGGGCAGTGCCACGACACGGTACGGCTCCCGGGTGCCGCGGATGTCGACCGCGACCCCCTCGGTGCCGGGCGCGGCATGGGCGGCGTCCACGTACGCCATGGCGATCGGCACCCCGAGGGTGGGCGACGGCGCCCCCGAGGTGACCTCGCCGACGACCGCGCCGGACGCGTCGGTGACCGTGAAGCCGGCCCGCGGCACCCGGCGGCCCTCGGCGACCAGCCCGACCAGCTTGCGCGGCGGGACCTCCGCGGCCCTGGCGGCGGCCGCGGTCAGCGCCTCCCGGCCGACGAAGTCACCGGGCTTGTCGAACTTGACCACACGGCCCAGCCCCGCGTCGAAGGGCGTGACCTGGGCGGTCAGCTCGTGCCCGTACAGCGGCATGCCCGCCTCAAGGCGCAGCGTGTCGCGGCAGGACAGCCCGCAGGGCACGAGCCCGGCGTCCGCGCCCGCCGCCAGCAGCGCCTTCCACAGCGGCTCGGCGTCGGCGGGGGCGACGAACAGCTCGAAGCCGTCCTCGCCGGTGTAGCCGGTCCTGGCGATCAGCGCCGGGACGCCCGCGACGGTCCCCGGCAGCCCCGCGTAGTAGCGCAGGCCGTCCAGGTCGGCGTCGGTGAGCGCCTTGAGGATGCCGGGCGCGGCGGGACCCTGCACGGCCAGCAGCGCGTACGCGTCCCGGTCGTCGGTCACCTGCGCGTCGAAACCCGCCGCCCGCACCGCGACCGTGTCCAGAACCGTCTGCGCGTTGGAGGCGTTGGCGACCACGAGATAGCGCTCGTCCTCCAGCCGGTAGACGATCAGGTCGTCCAGGATGCCGCCGTCCGGGGCGCAGATCATCGTGTAGCGGGCCTTGCCGACCGCGAGCGCCGACAGGTGGCCGACAAGGGCGTGGTCGAGCGCCTGGCCGGCCTGCGGCCCGGTCATGGTGATCTCGCCCATGTGCGACAGGTCGAAGAGCCCGGCCCGGGTGCGTACGGCCTGGTGCTCGTCGCGCTCGCTGCCGTAGCGCAGCGGCATGTCCCAGCCGGCGAAGTCGGTCATGGTCGCGCCCAGGGCGCGGTGCACCGCGTCCAGGGCGGTGCGGCGGGGGGACGCGGCGGGCGGGGCGCTCGGCGGCTGGTGCGGCGTTTCGCTCATCGGAAGGGCTCCCAGGGGCGGCGGACGGGGACACGGACTGCGGCCAGGGCACTGACCCCGGCCTCCCCATCTGTCATCGGAACCTGAGAGGTTCACCGTGACCCCTGCGGGGGCCGCGGTTTGCACCTTGGGTGGGGCGGGACCGGTGAGCGGCCCGCCCGCTTTTCAGATCTGCCTCGCCCGCGCGGTATCTGTGCCTGAGAGATTCAAGGGAGGACTTGCTCCTTCGGCGCCCTGACCCCTCTGGTGAAGGGGCCGGAACTCTCCCGCGCGGCCTCCAACGGCCGGTATGCGTATTGTGCCGCCATCATTGCATGCCCGGGCGTCCCGGGCGCTCAGCCGCTAGTGTTTCCGGGCAGGACACGGGTGCCGACAGTGGCACAAGCGCGGACAAGGGTGGACATGGAGAATCCGGCACCGTTCATATGGCCGGCGAACGAGCTGGAGGAAGTGCTGGCGGCGAGCCTCGGCAATCCGTCGGCGACGCCCCGGCTGCTTGAGGTGCTCGGCCGCTCCCACGTGTGGGTGCCGCTGCCCAACGGCGGCCCGCCGGGACCCGAGGGCCTGGACCTGCCCACCCTGCAGCTGGACGGGGCGCCCTATGTGCCGGTCTTCAGCTCCGAGCAGCAGTTCCGGCAGGCCGCCGAGGGGATGTCCTGCACCGTGGCGCCGGTACGCGAGTTCGCCCGCGGCCTGCCCCCGCTGATCGGCATCGCGGTCAACCCCGGCGGCGCCGTCGGGGTGCCGCTGCCGCCCGCCGCCGTCGCGGAACTGTGCCGCACGGAACGGATCGGGGCCTACGGCGAGCAGAGCCCGACCGGCGCCCGCGTACGGCTGTGGGAGCCGGCGCCCGACGACGAGCCGGTGGACTTCCTGGCCGTCGCCGCCGCCGAGTACGCCGTCACGCCCGTGGTGCTCAGCGCCCGCCGCGCCATGGCCGCGGTCGAGGAGGACCCGCCCGCGCTCTTCGTCGGCGTGGAGCTGGACGCCTGGCAGGACCAGGACAAGGCCGCCGCCATGGACGCGCTCGGCCGCGCCCTGGGCGCCGTGCCGCTGCCCTGGCCCGTCCACCTGATCCTGCTCGACATCGCCCAGGACCCGGTGGGGGACTGGATGCTGGAAACCGTGCGGCCCTTCTACAGCCGGGACTGAGCCCGCGGAGACCGGGGCAACTCGGCGACGGGGCAAGGGGCTTGCGTATACCCGGCGTATACGTGCCATTTAGCCGGCGCCGCTTGAGTCGGTCAGCATTCCACCGGGAACAGTCCACCTGGTTTGATGGCGGGACACCGAACGACGGGAAAGGGGCGGTCCGACGTGATCGCGGGCGCGCAAGGCGGCGCGGCGGCCGGCCATGTGGAGCAGATGCTGCTCCAGGTGGCGCCCGGCCGCTTCGACGCATACGAGAACCTGCTCGCGTCGCTGGCCGACGGCCAGGTGTGGATGCTGCTCTGGCAGGGCGCACCCGGTTCGCCCGACGCGCAGTACGCGGCCATGGACGTCGGCGGCCACCGCTACGCGCCCTGCTGCACCTCGCCCAGGGAACTGGCCGCCAGCAGCTGGAACCGGGACCACGAGATCGTCTCGGGGCGGGACATCGCCCTGACCCTCTTCCCCGAGCACTGCGGCCTGTGGCTCAACCCGCACGCGGCGGGCGGCGGCGTCGGCATCCCCTGGCCCGACCTGCGCCGCATCGCCGGCGGCCTCGACCTGCTGCCCGCGGGACCGCTGCAGATCGGCGAACCCTCCCTGCAGATCCCGCAGTTCTACGCCCTGCTCGCCACCGCCGCGCACCGCACCCCCGCGGTCCGCGCCCTGCGCCAGGCCTGGGTCCAGCCGGCCGTCGGCGAGCCCTACCTCGCCATCGGCGTCGAGGTCTACGACTCCTCGCCGCAGGCCGTCGAATCGGTCCGGCTGATGATGCAGCAGGCCGCCGCGGGCGTCCCCGACGGGCTGTCCGTCTCCACCGTCGCCATGGCCGACGCCTACGACTCGGTCGCCATGTGGCTGCGCGCCAACGCCCAGCCCTTCTTCGACCGCGACGCCTTCGCGGGACCGCCCGCCTGGGGACCGCCGCCGCGCACGTACTGAACCCTCCCGCGCCGCTGACAGGGGCTACGGCAGCAGGCCCAGCGGCGGGGCGCCCAGGGCCAGCAGGCCGGCGTGGAAGGACGGCAGGGTGAAGTCCGCCGAGCGCTCCGCCCGGGAGCGGGCACGGGCGATCTCCAGCTTGCCCCAGGTGTAGCGGCCGTAGCCGGCGTCGAAAGTGCCCCGCCTGGCCTCGGACGCCGCCCCCGCGGGGGCCAGATGGGCGTAGCGCATGAAGAGCCGGGTGGCCTCCGCCACGTCCATCGCCCCGGTGTGCATCCCGATCGCACAGGTCAGCCGGGTCACCCGGACCAGCGCCTCAAGGGCCACGCCGATCGCGAACCGCGGGTCGCGGGCGCGGAAGCCCTCGTCGAGGCACACCTCCTCCACGTAATGCGCCCAGCCCTCGCAGAAGGCCAGGCTGTGCAGGACCCGCCGCACCGGGCTCTCCAGGTGCCGCAGCGCCCGCCCGTGCGCGAAGTGGCCGGGCGCCACCTCGTGCACGGTGATCGACGGCAGGCTCGTACGGCTGAACACCGTCAGCCACTCCTCCCGCTCCTGCGCCGGCCAGTCCGGCTCGGGCGGCGTCACGTGATACCAGGACGGCGATTCCGGCTCGCCCGGCCCCGCCCAGGTCATCATCGCCATCGCCCAGCGGCGTGACGGCGGCGCAGGACCCACCAGGCACTCGCCGTCCAGATACGGCGCAAGGCGGCGCTCCCGGCTGAAGGCGATGACCTCCTCCGTGAGCCTGGCCGCCGCCGGGATGACGCCGTCGGCGCCCGGGTGGTCGGCCAGCAGTTCGGGGATCAGCTCGTCCACCGACCGCTCGCGGTCCAGCGCCCTGCACGAGTCCGCCAGCAGCTCGCCCAGCCGCACCCGCTCCTTGTCCGCGGCCTGCGACAGCGCCCCCAGGTCCACCTGCATGCCCTCCTGGGCACCCATCAGCGTGGCAAGGGCGGGGCCGCCGAGCCGCGGGTCGGGGTCGCCGTTCAGGGCGGCGTCCTCCAGGTGCGCGATCAGCCGGCCGTGCGCGGCAATCGCCGCGGCCTCCACGTCGCCCTGGGCGGCGTCGACGTCGGCTGCCAGCCCGTGCGCCGAGCCGAGCAGGGCCGTCGCCACCGGCGCGCTCACCCGGTCGAGTGAGGCCAGCGCCGCGTCCACCGCGTCGGGCCACTGCGCCAGATGCCTGCGCCTGGCCGCGGCGCGCTCCTTGCGCGGTGCGTACTCCCGGTCGTAGCAGGCGAGTTCGAGGTTGGACAGATGCGGGTACGGGTCGCGCCTGTGCAGCTCCAGCTCCCCGTACTGCACCCGCAGCGACTCCTCGAAGACCGCAAGGTGCGCCTCGTCCTGCGGGTCGGCAAGGGGCGCGGACGCGCGTTTCGCACGGTCCACCGCGGCAAGGGCGCGGCCTATGCCGTCCGGCGAGAGGTCCTGCAGGCGGCCGTCGTACTCGTGCAGCCCGGCCATCTCGCGCACGGTGGGCATCATCAGGTCGCACACCGCGCGAAGCCGATCATCCATCCCACGACCGTAGCGTCGTCTCCGCCGTCCGTCTGCCCGGGGCGGCGGGCGAGTCCGCCGCGTGCCTCAGGTCTGGCCCGCGGTCCTGGCGCGCGTGACGGCGGGACCGATCGCCCGCACCACCTCCGCGACCTCCTCCGCCGTCGTGGTGTGGCCCAGCGAGAAACGCAGCGTGGCCCGCGCATGCGTGGCCGGCTGGCCCATCGCCAGCAGCACATGGCTGGGCTGCGCCACCCCCGCGGTACAGGCCGAGCCGGTCGAGCACGCGATGCCCTGGGCGTCGAGCAGCAGCAGCAGGGCGTCGCCCTCGCAGCCGGGGAAGGTGAAGTGCGCATTGCCCGCGAGGCGGCCCCCGGGGGAGGGGTCGCCGTTGAGGATCACGTCGGGCACCGCGGCCCGCACCCCGCGCACCAGCTCGTCACGCAGCGCACCCACCTCCGCCGCGTACTGCCCGCGCCTCTCCGCGGAGAGCGCCCCCGCCGTCGCGAAGGCCGCGATCGCCGGCACATCGAGGGTGCCGGACCTGCTGCGCTCCTGCTCGCCACCGTGCAGCAGCGGCACCGGGGTGTCGTCCCTGCGCAGCACCAGCGCGCCCACCCCGTACGGGCCGCCCACCTTGTGCCCGGTCACCGTCATCGCGTCCAGGCCGCTCGCCGCGAAGTCGACGTCCGTCTGACCGAACGCCTGCACCGCGTCGGAGTGCATCGGCACCCCGAACTCCGCGCACACCGCCGCCAGGGCGGCCACCGGCAGGATCGTGCCGACCTCGTTGTTCGCCCACATCGCCGTGACCAGGGCCACGTCGTCCGGCTCCCGCTCCAGGGCCGCGCGCAGCGCCTCCGGCTGCACCCGGCCGAAGGAGTCCACCGGCAGCCACTCCACCACCGCGCCCTCGTGGTCGGCGAGCCAGTGGACCGCGTCCAGCACCGCGTGGTGCTCCACGGGGCTCGCCAGGACGCGGACCCTGCGCGGGTCCGCCGCCTTCCGCGCCCAGAACAGGCCCTTCACGGCCAGGTTGTCCGACTCGGTGCCGCCGCCGGTGAACACGATCTCGCTCGGGCGCGCGCCGAGCGCTGCCGCGAGGGCTTCCCTCGACTCCTCGACCGTCCGCCGGGCGCGGCGGCCCGCGGCGTGCAGGGCGGACGCGTTCCCCGTCACCGTCAGGTGCGCGGTCATCGCCTCGACCGCCTCCGGGAGCATGGGCGTGGTGGCGGCGTGATCGAAGTAGGCCATGATCTCCCGATTCTACGTTCCACTGCGGGTACCCATGCCCCGCGCGAGCACCCCTCGCGCTGCTCGCGCCCCATCAGGCCTCGCCCCTTGCGGTGGGTCCTCGCCTTTCCCGCCGCCGTGGTTTGTCTCGCAGTTCCCCGAGCCCCTGGGTGATTGCCACTTGCTGTGGCGTCGCTTCCTTCCCGCCCCTCCGGGCAGGGCGCGCAGTTCCCCGCGCCCCTGAAAAACGCTCACCCTCCTGCGCAGAGGTCGCCGCCTGACGGCGCCAGCTCTGGGGAAGGGGGCACCCCTCAGGGGCGCGGGGAACTGCGCGCTCAGCCACGATGCGGCCGCAGGCAAGCAATGCACCGCAAGGGGCAATCACCTAGGGGCGCGGGGAACTGCACGCCCAATCACCCACTCACCGAAGGGTGCAAGCTCACCGCAGGTGGCAATCACCCAGGGGCGCGGGGGACGGCGCGCGCAACCCACCACCGGGGGAAGGTCCCGGGGGAAAGGGGACGGGGCAGCGCCCGGGGGTCAGGGGCGCGGGGCGCGGGCCAGTTGGCGGGATTGCGCCACGAGCCGGGACGCGGAGTCCCAGACCTGCGCGTCCTCTTCGAGCAGGCCGCCGGCCAGGTTGCGGGTCGTGAGGGAGACGCGCACCGGCCCGGGCGCGGGCTTGCACCGCAGGTGCACGGTGAGTTCGAGGGTGGGCACCCACCCGGCGAGCCCGAGGTCGAAAGCGGTCGGCGGCAGCGCGTCCACCGCCAGCAGCAGCGACATCGCATCGTGGTCGCGCCCGTCGGCGAGCCCGAGCCAGCCGCGCATGTCACCGGCGCCGGAGGGCGCGCCGAGCGCCCAGCCGGCGGTGGCGGGGTCGAGCCGCAGGTCGAGCCGGTCGAGGATGGCGGTGGAGCCGACGACGGGGTTGGCGACGCCTTCGGGCGCGTCGGACGAGCTGACGCACGCCTCGTAGGGCGGCATCGCCGGCGGCTGCGCGGTGGTGCGGACGTCGTCGGGGAGCGCCCCGAGGTCGCCGTACGCGGCGACGACGCGGATCCGCTCGACCTCGCGCCCGTCCTCGGCGCGCTGGTAGAGCGAGGCCTGCCCGGTGGACATGGTGCGGCCGGCACGGACGGTCTCGGTCCTGATGACGGCGGGACCGGGTTCCGATGCCGTCAGGTAGTGCGCGGTGATGCTGATCGGGTCGGGGTGGGGCAGTGCGGCTCGCAGGGCGCGGCCGACCATGGCGAGGAGGTAGCCGCCGTTGACGGCCCTGATGATCGTCCAGCCGGCCGACAGGTCGGCGTCGTACGTGCCGGGCTCGCCCGGCCTCGCCGTCACCGCCGTGTCGCGGTCGAACTCGCTGTCCCCGATGGCCGCACGGGCCGCTGCATATGCCATGAGTCGATGTTACCCATCAGTAGACACGGGTTGTCCAGGCCTTCCCTGACCCGTTGTGCTCAACGCTGAGCGCCCGCTTATCTCTTCCTGGATAACCTGGCGGCCGGTCGCGGACGGGCCGTTACCCTGGACAGGTGAACGACTTCCCCCATCCCCCCGAGCGCCGGCGGCTGCGCGTGCTGGCCGCCATGAGCGGCGGCGTCGACTCGGCGGTCGCCGCCGCCCGCGCCGCGGAGGCAGGGCACGACGTGACCGGCGTCCACCTGGCGCTGTCGGCGAATCCGCAGAGTTTCAGGACCGGCGCCCGCGGCTGCTGCACGGTGGAGGACTCCCGGGACGCCCGCCGCGCGGCCGACGTCATCGGCATCCCCTTCTACGTGTGGGATCTTGCCGAGCGCTTCCGCGAGGACGTGGTCGCGGACTTCGTCGCCGAGTACGCGGCCGGCCGCACCCCCAACCCCTGCCTGCGGTGCAACGAGAAGATCAAGTTCGCCGCGCTGCTGGACAAGGCGCTGGCGCTGGGCTTCGACGCGGTCTGCACCGGGCACTACGCCACCGTCGTGACGCGCGAGGACGGCTCCCGCGAGCTGCACCGGGCGAGCGACGCGGCCAAGGACCAGTCGTACGTGCTCGGCGTGCTGGACGAGCGGCAGTTGGCGCACGCGATGTTCCCGCTCGGCGACACCCTCACCACCAAGGACGAGATCCGCGCCGAGGCCGAGCGCCGGGGCCTCGCGGTGGCCAAGAAGCCCGACAGCCATGACATCTGCTTCATCGCCGACGGCGACACGCAGGGCTTCCTGGCCAGGAGCCTGGGCAGCGCCGAGGGCGCCATCGTGGACGAGAGCGGCGCCCAGGTGGGCACCCACGAGGGGGCGTTCGGCTTCACCATCGGCCAGCGCAAGGGCCTGCGGCTCGGCATTCCCGCCGACGACGGCAAGCCTCGCTATGTGCTGGACATCTCGCCGGTCGACAACACCGTCACCGTCGGCCCCGCCGAGGCTCTGGACGTGACCGCGCTCACCGCGATCCGCCCGCGCTGGTGCGGCACCCCGCCGAGCGGCCCGGCCTCGTACACCGCGCAACTGCGCGCGCACGGCGAGGACGTGCCGGTGACCGCCGAAGTGCTCGGCGGTGAGCTGCACGTACGCTTCGCCGAGCCGGTGCGCGGCATCGCGCCGGGACAGGCCGTGGTGCTCTACGACGGCACGCGCGTCGTCGGCTCCGCGACCATCGCCACCACCGACCGTGCCACCGCCCGCAGCCAGGAGAAGCCCCCGGTGACCGTATGAACGTCGGCGTGTTCCTCTCCGCCGTCGACCTCGGCGAGCAGTACACGGTCCCGGCCCGCGAGTTCGGCAAGCTGCTGGGCGACGGCGGCCACACCCTGGTGTGGGGCGGCTCCGAGACCGGGCTGATGAAGGTCGTCGCGGACAGCGTGCAGGCGGCGGGCGGGCGGCTCGTCGGCGTGTCGGTGACCTTCCTCCAGGACAAGGCGCGGGCCGACGCCGACGAGATGGTCGTCGCCGCGGACCTGGCGCAGCGCAAGGCCGAGCTGCTGCGGCGCTCCGACGCGATCGTGGTCATGGTCGGCGGCATGGGCACGCTCGACGAGGCGACCGAGATACTGGAGCTGAAGAAGCACCGGCTGCACGGCAAACCGGTGGTCCTGCTGAACAGCGCCGGTTTCTACGACGGTCTCGAACTGCAGCTGCGCAGGATGGACGCGGAGGGCTTCCTGCCCCTCCCGCTGTCCGAGCTGGTGTACTTCGCCTCGGACGGCGCAGACGCCCTTGCGTACCTCGGGGAGCAGCTGTGAGCGGTCCGCGGATCCACCTGGTCACCGGCGCCGGGTCCGGCATCGGCAGCGTCGTCGCGCAGCGGCTGCTGGAGCGCGGCGACGAGGTGTGGCTGCTGGCCAGGGACGCCGGGCGGGCCAGGGAGCTGGCCGAGCGCCACCCCGGCGCCCGCACCCTCGTCGGCGACCTCGCGGAACCGGCCAGGCTGTCCTGGGCGCTGGGCCACCAGTCGCCGCCCGACCGCCTCGACTCGCTGCTGCACGTCGCGGGCACGGTCGAACTGGGCCTGGTCGGCGACCTGACCCCGAAGGTCTGGCAGGAGACGCTGGCCGTCAACCTGATGGGTCCCGCCGAGCTGACCCGGCTGCTGCTGCCGCAACTGCGGCTGTCCCGCGGCCATGTCGTCTTCGTCAACTCCACCTCAGGACTGGCCGTCAGCGGCGAGTGGAGCGCCTACGGGGCCAGCAAGTTCGGGCTGCGCGCCCTGGCCGACGCGCTGCGCGCCGAGGAGCACGCGGCCGGCGTGCGGGTCACCTCGCTCTACCCGAGCAGGACCGCGACCCCGATGCAGCAGAAGGTCCACCAGCAGGAGGGCAAGCCCTACGACCCGGCCCGCTGGATCGCCCCGGAGTCCGTGGCGACGACCCTGCTGACCGCCCTCGACCTCCCCCGGGACGCCGAACTGACCGACCTGACGGTCCGCCCGGGGCAGTAGGGCGCGTCCCGCAGGCGGCGGCGTCCCCGCGGGCAGGGGCGGCAGGCCCCGAGGGCTTAACCTTCCGGCGTGAGCAACGACGTACACCTTCCCGAGGCCACAGCCACCGGCGTGGGGTCCATGCCCGGCGGCGACGCCCGCGAGGCCGCCCGGGTCGCCACCGAGGCGAGCCGGGGCATGGCCTTCCTGCCGGAACTTCCCGCCCGCGGCCCCGGCGCTGACATGATCGGCCGCAGCCTGGGCCTGCTGGCCGAGATGTACGCCCGCGTCGAACCCAGCGGCTGGCGGTTCGGCGACCGGCCGGGCCGGGACACCAGGCGCGCGTGGTCGTGGCTCGGCGAGGACCTGGACGCGCTGGAGGAGTTCACCCAGGGCTACGAGGGGCTGCTCAAGGTCCAGGCGGTCGGCCCCTGGACGCTCGCCGCCTCGGTGGAGACCCGGCACGGCGAGGCCGCGCTGAGCGACCCGGGCGCCTACCGCGACCTGGCGGCCTCGCTCACCGAGGGCCTGAGCGGGCACCTCGCCGACGTGCGGCGCCGGGTCCCGGGCGCCGAGGTCGTCCTGCAGCTGGACGAGCCGTCGCTGACGGCGGTGCTGCGCGGGCAGGTCCGCACCGCGAGCGGCTACCGCAGCCACCGGGCGGTGGACCGGGCCGTGGTCGAGTCGGCGCTGCGCGAGCTGGTCGCGGCGGCCGGCGTACCGGTCACCGTCCACTCCTGCGCCCCCGACGTCCCCTTCGCGCTGCTGCGCAGGGCGGGCGCGGCCGGCATCTCCTTCGACTTCGCACTGCTCACCGAGCGTGACTGGGACGCGTTCGGCGAGGCGGCGGAGGCGGGCACCGCGCTCTTCGCCGGTGTCGTGCCGGGCAAGGATGCCCCATTGTCAGACCCTGCCGGTAGCGTGAGTGGTGTTCGGGCGCTGTGGCGCAGGTTGGGACTGGCACCGGGGGCATTGGGGTCCGCCGTCGCCGTGACCCCGTCCTGCGGTCTGGCGGGGGCCTCGCCGGCCTACGCCCGTGCCGCACTCGTGCACTGCGCGAAGGCGGCTCGCTCGCTCGCCGACAACCCTGAGTAGTGAGGAAGGACGGGGTCGTGGAGGACACGGAGATTCCCGCGGAGGCACGCGAGGAGCACGCTCGCCTTGCCGAGCAGGTCGAGGAGCACCGCTTCCGGTACTACGTCAAGGACGCGCCGGTCGTCAGCGACGCCGAGTTCGACAAGCTGCTGCGCAGCCTGGAGGCGGTCGAGGAGCGCCACCCGGGCCTGCGCACCCCGGACTCGCCCACCCAGAAGGTCGCCGGCGCCTACGAGACGGAGTTCGCCGCCGTCCAGCACCGCGAGCGGCTGCTGTCGCTGGACAACGCCTTCTCCGACGAGGAGCTGGACTCCTGGGCCGACCGGGTCGCCGCCGAGCTGGGCGCCCCTGACAACGAGCGCAGCCCGTACCACTTCCTGTGCGAGCTGAAGGTCGACGGCCTGGCGGTCAACCTCACCTACGAGCGCGGCCGGCTCACCCGCGCGGCGACCCGCGGCGACGGCAGGACCGGCGAGGACATCACGCCCAACGTGCGCACCATCGCCGACATCCCCGACCGGCTGGCCGGCGACCGGGTGCCTGAGCTGGTGGAGATCCGCGGCGAGGTCTACTTCCCCGGCGAGAAGTTCGAGGAGCTGAACGCGCGGCTGGTCGAGCAGGGCGACAAGCCCTTCGCCAACCCGCGCAACGCGGCGGCCGGTTCGCTGCGGCAGAAGGACCCGCGGATCACCGCATCGCGCCCGCTGCGGATGGTGGTGCACGGCATCGGTGCCCGCGAGGGCTTCGCGATCGACTGCCAGTCGCACGGCTACGAGCTGCTCCAGGAGTGGGGCCTGCCCACCGCCCGCTACAACAAGGTCGTGGACTCCCTCGCCGAGGTGCGCGCCTTCATCGCCTACTACGGCGAGCACCGGCACGACGTCGAGCACGAGATCGACGGCGTCGTCGTCAAGGTCGACGAGATCCCGCTGCAGGGCCGGCTCGGCTCGACCTCCCGCGCCCCGCGCTGGGCCATCGCGTGGAAGTACGCGCCCGAGGAGGTCAACACCAAGCTGGTGGAGATCCGGGTCGGCGTCGGCCGCACCGGGCGGGTCACCCCCTACGCCGTGGTGGAGCCGGTGACGGTGGCCGGCTCCGAGGTGGAGTTCGCCACGCTGCACAACCAGGACGTCGTCAAGAAGAAGGGCGTCCTGATCGGCGACACCGTGGTGCTGCGCAAGGCGGGCGACGTCATCCCGGAGATCCTCGGCCCGGTCGCGGACCTGCGGGACGGCACCGAGCGGGAGTTCGTGATGCCCACCGAGTGCCCGGACTGCGGCACCGCCCTGCAGCCCATGAAGGAAGGCGACATCGACCTGCGGTGCCCCAACGCCCGCTACTGCCCCGCCCAGTTGCGCGAGCGGGTCTTCTACCTCGCGGGCCGCCGCAGCCTGGACATCGAAGGGCTCGGCTATGTCGCGGCCACCGCGCTGACCCAGCCGCTCGAACCGCACGAGCCGCCGATGAAGGACGAGGGCGACCTGTTCGGCCTCACCATCGAGGAGCTGCTGCCGATCCGCTCGTACGTCCTGGACCAGGACACCGGCCTGCCCAAGCGCGACCCGGAGACCGGCGAGCCGAAGATCGTCACCTTCTTCGCCAACCAGAAGGGCGAGCCGAAGAAGAACGCGCTGGCGATGCTGGAGAACATCGCGGCGGCCAGGGAGCGCCAGCTGGCCAGGATCATCACCGGCCTGTCGATCCGCCATGTCGGCCCGGTCGCCGCGGCCGCGCTGGCCCGCGAGTTCCGCGACCTGGACCGGATCAAGGACGCGGCCGAGGAGGAGCTGGCCGCCGTCGACGGGGTGGGAGGCACGATCGCCGCGTCCGTCAAGCAGTGGTTCGCCGAGGACTGGCACCTGGACATCATCAGGAAGTGGCGGGACGCCGGGGTGGTCTTCACCGAGGAGGGCTCGGACGAAGGGCCGAGACCACTCGAAGGGCTGACAGTCGTGGTGACCGGAACGCTGTCGACTTATACCCGGGATGGCGCAAAAGAGGCGTTGGGCAGCCAGGGTGCGAAAGTCACCGGCTCGGTGTCCAAGAAAACGGACTTCGTCGTCGTCGGTGACAACCCCGGTTCCAAGTTCGACAAAGCCATACAGCTGAAAGTGCCTGTTCTGGACGAGGACGGCTTCGCGGTGCTGCTCGCCGACGGCCCCGAGGCCGCTCGCCGAAACACGGTGAATCCCGTGGAAACCGACACCCCCGCCGAGGGCGCGGGCGACGCCGGAACGGACGGTGAATCCGACTGAATGGACCGGGGATGTCACCCGATCGGCCTATATCAGAATACGTCGATGTGCCTGGTCGCATTCGGGCAACCCCGGTCGATCGGTGCCCGGGACGGCACAAGGCGGCCTAGTGTTGAGTCGCGCGCCCGCCGGGGATGAACGTTCCGGCAGCACATGCGGAACTCGGCCACGGGCAGGGCGCGGTGGACGTGCTTGCCATACCGGGCGGTGAGAGGGACGCGTATGCGACCGACGGAGAGTGCCGGAGCAGCGGCGGTGGCGCGCGCCGCCCCCGCGCCCGCACCGCCCCCGGCGCTCACACCGTCGCTGTCCCGCACCCTGGTGCGCCGTGTCGCACCCCCGCTCGCCGCACTCTGCCTGGCGGTCGGCGTCATCCGGGTGCTGCACAAGGGCCACGCGCTCTTCCCCGGCGGCACCACCGGGTGGGGGTTCGCGATCCTCACCGGCATCATCGTCGGCCACCTGGTCGCGATGGGCCGCGACCGCTGGTGGGGCGGCACCGGCTCGGGCGCCGCCCTCACCCTGGCCATGCTCATCGTCCAGGGCTGGGTGCCCGCCGTGCTGGTCAGCCTCGCCGTGGTGACCCTGGTCGGCGCCGCCCGCAGGCACCGCTGGCGGCAGGCCCTGCTCTACGGCTCCATCGACATCCTCGGCATCGGCGCCGGCGCCCTGATGCTCAGCCTGTCCGGCACCCACCCCAGCGTCGAGCACCCCTGGCACCCCGCGGACTGGTCGCTCACCGCCGCACCCATCGTCGCCCTCGTGGCGCTGACCTACCTCGCCGCCACCCGCGCCCTGCTGTGGTGCGCCTTCGCGCCCCGCGGCGGCGGACTGCCCACCGTGGCACGTTCCGCGCTGATCCGGCAGGGCATGTTCGGCGGGGCGCTGCTCGGCATCTCCCCGCTGATCCTGGTCGTCGCATGCGCCAAGCCGGCGCTGCTGCCGCTGTTCTCCGTACCGCTGATCGCCCTGGACTCCACCCTGTGGATCGCGCACGCCCGCGCCGAGGAGCAGCTGCGCGACCCGCTCACCGGGCTGCCCAACCGCCAGTGGCTGCTGGAGCGGGTCTGGACGTCGCTGGACGACGCCCAGGAGGACTACGAGCGGGCAGAACCCGGCTTCCTGGCCGCCACCACCGACAGCGGCACCCACCCGCCGGAGGGCTGCGGGCGGGTCGGGCTGATCCTGATCGACCTGGACAAGTTCCGCTCCGTCAACGACACCCTCGGGCACCTGGCCGGCGACCGGCTGCTGCTCCAGGTCGCCGACCGGCTGCGGCTCGCCCTGCCGCGCGGCGCCGAGGCGGCCAGGCTCGGCGGCGACGAGTTCGCCGTGCTGCTGCCCGGCTGCGACTCGCCGACCCGCGCCCAGCGCATCGCCAGGACCCTGGTCGCCGCCCTCGGCTCACCGCTGAGCCTCGACGGGCTGTCACTGGTCCTCGAAGCCAGCGCGGGCGTCGCGGTCTTCCCCGACCACGCGCTGGACGCCGAAGGGCTGCTGCGCCGCGCCGACGTGGCGATGTACCAGGCCAAGCGGGACCGCAGCGGCGTCGAGGTCTACGAGGCCGCCAGGGACGGCAACACCCCCGACCGTCTCGGCCTGCTCGGCGACCTGCGCCGGGCGCTCGACGCCGGCGACGTCGAGCTGCACTACCAGCCGAAGGTGCGCTTCGACGGCCGGGTGGCAGGACTCGAGGCGCTGGTCCGCTGGGAGCACCCGGAGCGCGGCCGGGTCAACCCGGAGGAGTTCATCACCATGGCCGAGACCTCCGGCCTGATGCCGCTGCTCACCGAGTACGTCCTGGACACCGCGCTGGCCCAGGTCGCCGACTGGCGGGCGATGGGCCTCGACGTGCCGGTCGCCGTCAACGTCTCGCCGCGCGACGTCCACAGCCCCGGCTTCGCCGGAACCGTCGCCGCCCGGCTCGCCCGGCACCAGGTGCCGCCCGGCTCGCTCCAGCTGGAGATAACGGAACACGTCCTGCTGGACGACCCGCAGCGCGCCGCGGACACGCTCAACGGGCTGACGGGGCACGGCGTCAAGATGTCGCTCGACGACTTCGGCACCGGCTACTCCTCGCTGGTGCACCTGCGGCGGCTGCCGGTCAGCGAACTCAAGATCGACCGCTCCTTCGTCGCCCGGCTCGTCGTGGACACCGAGGACGCGGAGATCGTGCGCTGCACCGTCGACCTCGCGCACTCCCTCGGGCTCATGGTCGTCGCGGAGGGCGTCGAGGACGACGAGACCTGGGAGCGGTTGCGGGACCTGCACTGCGACGCCGTCCAGGGCTGGCTCGTGGCCGCCGCGATGCCCCCGCAAGAAGCCACGAAGTGGCTTCTTGCGCGCGGTGAGCGAGGCGCCTTGCCGGCGTCGGCGAAGCCGCTGCCGGCCGCCTTGCCCCCGGCCCTGGGGGCCCCGACGCTCCCGGCCGCCGACCGCGCCTGACCTCTTCCGCAGAGGGCGAGCGTTTTCCGCGGGCTGCGGTGGCTTGTGCGGTTCCCTTGCGCAGGGCGGCGAGCGTTTCAGGGGCGCGGGGAACTGCGCGCCAAGCCCCCACCGGGGCGCGGGTCGTCTCCGTCCGAAAGGGGCTGTTCGGTTCGTGCCGGACCACCGGCCGTGAGCGAAGTGAGATGGGGGCACCCCCAGGCAAAGCCCTGGGGGAGGGCTGGGCGCGCAGTTCCCCGCGCCCCTATGCGCTCGGCCCCGCCGAAGACCTACCCCCAGCCTCCGCGGCCGGCGGAAGCGCACCGTCGTGCGCGGAGGGCGCTCCCCGCGAAGGGGAAGTGTTTCGCGGGAAGGGGGCGGCGGCCCATAGGATTGGGGCCACACCGTCGTCTCACCCCGCAGAGGATCGAAACCGCATGCCTGGCATCACGCGTGAGGAGGTCGCTCACCTCGGCCGGCTGGCACGTCTGGAACTGTCCGGGGACGAGCTTGACCACTTCGCCGGACAGCTTGACGACATCATCGGCGCGGTCGCCCGGGTTTCCGAGGTGGCCGGCGAGGACGTACCGCCGACCTCGCACCCGCTGCCGCTGACCAATGTGATGCGGCCGGACACCGTCCGCCCGTCGCTCACCCCGCAGCAGGCCCTGTCGGGCGCTCCCGCACAGGAGCAGCAGCGCTTCAAGGTGCCGCAGATCCTGGGGGAGGACTGATCGCGATGACGGACATCATCAGGCTGACCGCCGCGCAGACGGCGGAGAAGATCGCGTCGGGCGAGCTGACCGCCGTCGAGGTCACCGAGGCGCACCTGGCCAGGATCGAGGCCGTGGACGAGAAGGTGCACGCCTTCCTGCACGTCGACCGGGAGGGCGCGCTGGCGCAGGCCCGTGCGGTGGACGCCAAGCGGGCGGCGGGCGAGCCGCTCGGCCCGCTGGCCGGTGTGCCGCTGGCGATGAAGGACATCTTCACCACCGAGGGCGTGCCCACCACCGTGGGGTCGAAGATCCTGGAGGGCTGGCTGCCGCCGTACGACTCGACGGTGACCAAGCGTCTGAAGGCCGCCGACGTGGTGATCCTGGGCAAGACCAACATGGACGAGTTCGCCATGGGGTCGTCCACGGAGAACAGCGCGTACGGTCCGACGGGCAACCCGTGGGACCTGACGCGTATCCCGGGTGGTTCCGGCGGCGGCAGCGCCGCGGCGCTCGCGTCGTACCAGGCGCCGCTGGCGCTGGGCACCGACACCGGCGGTTCGATCCGGCAGCCCGCCGCGGTCACCGGCACGGTCGGTGTGAAGCCGACGTACGGCGGGGTGTCCCGCTACGGCATGGTCGCCTTCTCCTCCTCGCTCGACCAGGGCGGGCCGTGCGCGCGGACCGTGCTGGACGCGGCGCTGCTGCACGAGGCGATCGGCGGCCACGACCCGATGGACTCGACCTCGATCGACGCGCCGGTCCCGCCGGTGGTGGAGGCGGCCCGCAGCGGCGACGTGCGCGGGATGCGCATCGGCGTGGTCAAGGAGCTGGGCGGCGAGGGCTACCAGGCCGGTGTGGTGCAGCGGTTCGAGGAGTCGGTCGAGGTGCTGCGCGGGCTGGGCGCGGAGGTCGTGGAGATCTCCTGCCCGTCGTTCGTGTACGCGCTGGCCGCGTACTACCTGATCGCGCCGTCGGAGTGCTCCAGCAACCTGGCCCGCTTCGACGCGATGCGCTACGGCATGCGGGTCGGCGACGACGGCACCCGGTCCGCGGAGGACGTCACCGCGCTGACCCGCGAGGCCGGTTTCGGCGCCGAGGTCAAGCGCCGGATCATCCTGGGCACGTACGCGCTCAGCTCGGGCTACTACGACGCCTACTACGGCTCGGCCCAGAAGGTCCGCACCCTGATCACCCGGGACTTCGAGAAGGCCTTCGAGTCGGTCGACGTGCTGGTCTCGCCGACCACGCCGACCACCGCCTTCCCGCTCGGCGAGCGGGTCGACGACCCGCTGGCCATGTACCTGGTCGACCTGTGCACCATCCCGGTCAACCTGGCGGGCAACGCGGCGATGTCGCTGCCCTGCGGCCTGGCGCCGGAGGACGGTCTACCGGTGGGGCTGCAGATCATCGCCCCCGCGCTCAAGGACGACCGGCTCTACCGGGTCGGCGCCGCCGTCGAGGCCGCCTTCGTGAAGAAGTGGGGCCACCCGCTGCTTGAGGAGGCACCCCAGCTGTGAGCACCAAGGACAAGGGCAAGAAGAAGGGCAAGGCCGGTACGTACCTGGCCATCGGCAGCACGCTCTTCGCCGCGTTCAGCAACGTCAAGAAGGTCCGCAACGCCCGTGGCGAGCACGACAACCTGCAGCTGGTCGACGGTCTGATCCGGGTGGCCGCGGTGGCCACCGGGGTCGCGCTGCTGGTCCGCGAGCTGCGCGACCGCGACGACAACCCGCTGACGGACTGAGCGGGCAGGAGGAAAAACAACTGTGACCGTCACGGATCTGCTGTCCTACGAGGACGCCCTCGCGTCCTTCGACCCGGTGATGGGCCTTGAGGTCCATGTCGAGCTGGGCACCAGGACGAAGATGTTCTGCGGCTGCTCCACCGAGCTGGGCGCCGAGCCCAACTCGCAGACCTGCCCCACGTGTCTCGGCCTGCCCGGTTCGCTGCCGGTGGTCAACGCGGTCGGGGTGGAGTCGGCGATCAAGATCGGGCTCGCGCTGAACTGCGAGATCGCCGAGTGGTGCCGCTTCGCGCGGAAGAACTACTTCTACCCGGACATGCCGAAGAACTTCCAGACCTCGCAGTACGACGAGCCGATCGCCTACAACGGCTATCTGGACGTCCAGCTGGAGGACGGCGAGGTCTTCCGGGTGCAGATCGAGCGCGCCCACATGGAGGAGGACACCGGCAAGTCCACCCACGTGGGCGGCGCGACGGGCCGTATCCACGGCGCCTCGCACTCGCTGCTGGACTACAACCGGGCCGGCATCCCGCTGATCGAGATCGTCACCAAGCCGATCGAGGGCGCGGGCGAGCGGGCACCGGAGGTCGCCAGGGCCTACGTCGCCGAGCTGCGCGAGCTGATCAAGGCGCTGGGCGTGTCCGAGGCCCGTATGGAGATGGGCCAGATGCGCTGCGACGTCAACCTGTCGCTGCGCCCGCACGGGCGGTCGACGTTCGGCACCCGCAGCGAGACCAAGAACGTCAACTCCCTGCGCAGCGTCGAGCGGGCGGCCAGGTTCGAGATCCAGCGGCATGCCGCGGTGCTCACCTCCGGCGGCACGATCGTGCAGGAGACCCGGCACTTCCACGAGGAGGACGGCTCCACGACCTCGGGCCGTATCAAGGAGGAGGCGGAGGACTACCGCTACTTCCCCGAGCCCGACCTCGTGCCGGTCGCCCCGGCCCGCGAATGGGTCGAGGAGCTGCGCGGCGGGCTGCCCGAGCTGCCGCGGCTGCGCCGCAAGCGGCTGCAGGAGGAGTGGGGCATCGCCGACCACGAGATGCAGTCGGTGCTCAACGCGGGGGCGCTCGACCTGATCCTGGCCACCATGGCGGAGGGCGCGGACGCCGCGTCCGCCCGCAAGTGGTGGATGGGCGAGCTGGCCCGGCACGCCAACGAGACCGGCGCCGAGCTGTCCGCGGTGCCGATCACCCCGGCGCAGGTCGCCAGGGTCGCCGCGCTGGTCGCGGCGGGCGACCTCAACGACAAGCTGGCCCGCCAGGTCATCGAGGGCGTGCTGGCCGGTGAGGGCGAGCCGGACCAGGTGGTCGACAAGCGCGGTCTGAAGGTCGTCTCCGACGACAGCGCGCTCGGCGCGGCCGTGGACGACGCCATCGCGGCGAACGCGGCGATCGCCGGCAAGATCCGCGGCGGCAACCTGGCCGCGGCCGGTGCGCTGATCGGTGCGGTGATGAAGGCCACCCGCGGCCAGGCGGACGCCAAGCGCGTACGCGAACTGGTCCTGGAGAAGCTCGGCGTCCAGGGCTGAGCCCAGGGCTGAGCCCAGGGCTGATCCAGGGCTGATCCAGGGCTGAACCGACGCGGACACAAGGGCGGCACCCCTTCGGGGGTGCCGCCCTTATCTGCTTTTTACCCCTTGTGAGGAACGGCACGAAAGTCCCAAAGGATCATTTTCTCCTGCCACAGTGGGGCGGACGTCGAGCACACAGGAGCAGCTGTTCATGGCCGCACTCGCACGGTGGTGTCTGCGCCACCGCCTCACCGCCGTGCTCCTGTGGATCGCCGTCCTGGCCGGTCTGACCGCTGCGGCGGGCGCCGCGGGCTCCGCCTACTCACGGCACTACGAGGCCCCCGGCACCGAGTCCGGCCACGCCGCCGCGCTGCTGCGCGAGTCCTTCCCCGACCAGGCGGGCGACAGCGAGACCATCGTCTGGCACACCGGCCACGGCACCGTACGCGCCGCCGCCGTCGAGCAGACCATGGCCAAGGTGCTCGACCAGGCCAGGCACCTGCCGGGCGTCGCCTCCGTCGACAGCCCCTACACCGAGGCCGGCGCGGCACAGATCAGCGCCGACGGGCACACCGCGTACGCCACCGTCGGATACGCCCAGGACGCCGACAGCATCCCCGTCGCCCAGGCCAAGGCCCTGGTGGCCACCGCCAAGGCAGCACAGGGCGGCGACCTGCAGGTCGAGCTGGGCGGCCAGGCCGTCGGCATGACCGAGAGCGCGGGCGCCCACCTCAGCGAGATCGTCGGGGTGGCCGTGGCCGCGGTCGTCCTGCTGGTCGCCTTCGGGTCCTTCGCCGCCATGCTGCTGCCCATCGCGACCGCACTGGTCGGCTGCGGGACGGCGTACATGGCGATCGTGCTGCTCGGCCACGCCATGACCGTCGCCGACTTCGCCCCCATGCTGGGCATGCTGATAGGGCTCGGCGTCGGCATCGACTACGCGCTCTTCATCGTCAGCCGCCACCGCAGAGGCCTCAAACGCGGCCTCAGCGTGACCGAGGCCGCGCAGGAGGCGGTGGTCACCACCGGCAGAGCCGTGGTCTTCGCCGGCGGCACCGTCTGCGTGGCGCTGCTGGGCATGCTGATCCTGCACCTGAGCTTCCTCAACGGGGTCGCGGTCGCCGCAGCCCTCACCGTGCTGCTGACCGTGGCCGCCTCGATCACGCTGCTGCCCGCGCTGCTGGGGCTCATCGGCCCGCGCGCCCTCAGCCGCCGCGAGCGCAGGGCGCTGGCCGAGCACGGCCCGCAGCCCGAGCCGCCCGCGGGGCTCGCCGCCCGCTGGTCGGCCTTCGTCGAACGGCACCCGAAGCTGCTGGGCGCACTGGCCGCCGTGGTGATGGTCGTCCTCGCGCTGCCCACCTTCACCCTGCACCTGGGCACCTCCGACCAGGGCAACGGCCCCGCCAAGGCCACCACCCGGCAGGCCTACGACCTGCTCGCCGAGGGCTTCGGCCCCGGTACGAACGGCCCGCTCACCCTGGTCGCCACCACCGACGGCGCCCAGTCCCGGCTGGCCCTCGACCACCTGCCCGGAACCCTGCGGGACACCCCGGGCGTCGCCTCGGTCAGCCCGCTGGAGCTGTCCGGCGGCACCGGCGTGATCACCGTCGTACCCGACAGCGCCCCGCAGGACCGCGCCACCTCGCAGCTGGTCGACACCCTGCGGCACGAGGTGCTGCCCGCCGCGGAGAAGGGCGGCGGCCTGCAGGTCTACGTCGGCGGCCCCACCGCGAGCTACGACGACTTCGCCGATGTCGTGGTCGGCAAGCTCCCGCTGTTCGTCGGCAGCGTCGTCGGCCTCGGCTGCGTCCTGCTGCTGGTCGCCTTCCGCTCGGTCGGCATCCCGCTCAAGGCGGCGGCCATGAACGTCGCCGCCGTCGCCTCCTCCTTCGGGGTGGTCACCGCGATCTTCCAGTGGGGCTGGGGCAGCGAATGGCTGGGCCTGGGCAGAGCGGGTCCCATCGAGCCCTTCCTGCCGGTGATCATGGTCTCGGTGCTCTTCGGGCTGTCCATGGACTACCAGGTCTTCCTGGTCAGCCGCATGTACGAGGAGTGGCGCGAGACCCGCGACAACCGGCGGGCGGTGCGGGTGGGCCTGGCCGAGACCAGCCGGGTGATCACCTCGGCGGCGGTCATCATGATCGCGGTCTTCCTGGCCTTCGTGCTCAGCGGCGACCGGGTCATCGCGATGTTCGGCATCGGCCTGGCCTCCGCCGTGGCCCTGGACGCCTTCGTGCTGCGGACGCTGCTGGTGCCCGCTCTGATGCACGTCCTGGGCGACGCCAACTGGTGGCTGCCCGGCTGGCTGGACCGCCGGCTGCCGCGGATCAGCATCGAGGCCCCGGCCGCCGCCCGCCCCGTACCGCTGCCGCAGCTGCCGGTCCCCGCGGCACCTGCCGGCCAGGGGCAGGACGTGGGCGCCGACCTGGGCGCGGACCTGGCCGCGGACCTGGATCAGCGGGTCAGCGTCGGGTCGGCCAGCACCCCGATGCCGCACGAGGACTCGGAGACCGCCTCCCACTCGATGCGCAGCCGCAGCACCCCGGAGACGTCGAAGACCGGGTGAAAGGGCGGGCCGACGGTGGCCTGGTCGTGGAAGATCCGCTTGCCGTCGGCCAGCACCGTGAAGGTCATGCCGGCGTTCGGGCTGTTGTCGTCGAGGCCGATCACCACGTCGAGCTTCGCGTACTGCTTGCCGAGGTTGTACTCGACCGAGCCGCCGTAGCAGTCCGTGGTGTGCAGCACGTCCTTGTGCTGTACCCCGTCGACGGCCGCGGTGCCGCGCTCCAGCGGGAAGAGGCTCTGGTCGGTCGGCGTGAGGTCGGTCAGCGACGTGCCGCCGTCGGCCGGGTCCGCACCGCCCGTGCCCGAGCTGGTCGGGCCGTGCGAGGTCCCGGTGCCCGGCGGGTTCTGCGCCGCGGAGCCGTCGCCCGTGCCCCCGCCGGACAGCGCCACGCCCGCGAGGGCGCCCCCGCCGACCAGGACCACGGCCACCGCGACCGCCAGCACCACCCGTGCGGTACGCCCCATGCGCCGCCTGTCACCCGGCGGCGGCCCTCCGGCGGGCACCGGCGTACGGAACACCGGCTGCGGGGCGCGCGGGGGCGGCGGGGGTACGGGGGCCTTGGGCAGGGCCTTAGAGGGGGCCTTAGAGGGGGCCTCGGGGACGGCCGGAGGTGCGGCCTGCGGTACGTACGCCGGTGCGGGCGGCTGCTGCGGGCGGGTCGCCGACACCACGTACGAGCGCAGCTCGCGCACCCAGCCGGTCAGCGAGGCGGGCCGCGCCTGCGGGTCAGCCGCGAAGATCGCCGCCACCCGCGCCGCCCGGTCCGTGTCCAGACCCGACAGGGCGGGCAGCGCCAGCAGCGCCGCCCGCAGCGTCTCCGGCACCGGGGCCGGCGCCAGGCCGCTGAGCAGGAAGTACGCGATGGCCCCGAAGGCGTAGCGGTCGCCGGCCGGGCTCCTGGTGCCCTCGAAGACCTCCGGCGCCGCGAAACCCGGGGTGAACCACACCTCGGCCGTCCGGTGGTCGGCGGCCAGCTTGCTCAGCCCGAAGTCCACCAGCGTCGCCTGGCCGTGCCCGTCGACCATCACATTGCCGGGCGACAGGTCGCCGTGCACCACCCGGCGGCCCGACGGGGTCGCCGCGCCGCTGTGCAGCCAGTCCAGCACCTCCGCCAGCTGCTCCAGGCAGCGCACCGCCTCGCGGCGCTCCTGGGCCGACTCCAGGGTGCGCTCGGCACGCCAGTCGCGCAGGTCCAGGCCCTGCACATGGTTCATCACCAGATACAGCGCCCGGCCGCCGCCGGCGGGCAGCTGCCCGCCCGGGTGCGCGGACGGCCCCTCGAAGTGCTCCCTGATCCCGACGACGCCCGGCCGGTGCACGAACCGCAGCAGCTCGGCCTGCTCGCGCCACTTCGTGCTGACCCGCGCGAAGAGGTCGGGCGCCAGGGTCTGCTGGGCGTCCAGCATCTTGACCACCACCGGCTCCGCGGCGCCGCCCAGCTCCAGTTCCGCCAGATACAGCACGGCCTCGCCGCCGCGCCCGATCGACCGCAGCAGGCGGTACCGGTCGGGCATGTCGTCCGGCCCGATGAACAGCCCGCTCTCCACGAGTTCCCCTCCAGCGGGGTCGCCAAATCCGTTGCGTCCGGCCCCCGTTGATTCTGCCACCCGGCAAGCGGCACGGCCCGGGAGAGCGACTAAGGCACCCGCCGGTCCGCCTAAGCACCCCGCGGCGCCAAGTTCGGGAAGGTGCCCGATGTGGCGGGGGCACCTGGGAGACGAAGCTAAGGGCATCGGGAAAACCGACCCGGGGAAACCCACAGAGGAGAACACCATGTTCGGCTACGAGATCCAGCAGGCCCGCAGGGACGAGCTCCAGCGCAGCGCCGACGAATGGCGCCTGGCCCAGCAGGCCAAGGCGGCACGCGCCGAGCGCCGCGCGGCGGCCCGCCGCTCCCCGGCCAGGTCGGCCGTACGCACCGACCAGGAGGCCGCGGAAAGTCCCGCCCGCGCCAGGCGCCGCGTCCTGCACCCGCACAGCGCGGCATGACCGCCGAAGCGGTGGCGGCCCCGCCCAGGGCCGCCGCACCGCAGGGAGCAGGGCGCAAAGTAACCGGTGTCGCATCCGGGGCCGGGCGTGAAATGCTCGGAAGCGTGCAGACCCAGTCGCTCAGCCCCGTCTTCATCGGCCGAGACGCCGAGCTGGCACGGCTTGCCTCGGTGCTGGCCGACGCGGACGCGGGCGAGTCGCAGGCCGTGCTGATCGGCGGCGAGGCCGGGGTCGGCAAGACGCGGCTGACGGAGGAGTTCCTTGCCATGGCGCGCACGGGGGGCGCTGTGACAGCCGTCGGCGGCTGCGTGGAGATCGGTGCGGACGGGCTTCCGTTCGCACCGGTCTCCGCTGCTCTGCGCGACCTGTACCGCACACTCGGCCCCGAGCTGACCGAGGCGGCGGCGGGCCAGCAGGGCGAGCTGGCCCGGCTGCTCCCCGAACTGGCCGGCACCGACGGCGCCCGCAGGGAGCTGGGCGACGAGGACGGCCGGGTCAGGCTGTTCGAGCTGACCGCCCGGCTGCTGGAAAGGCTCGGCACCGACCGCACCCTCGTGGTCGTCGTGGAGGACCTGCACTGGGCCGACCGCTCCACCCGCGAGCTGCTGGCGTACCTCTTCCGCTCGCTCCAGCGCTGCCGCGTGCTGATCGCGGCGACCTACCGCGCCGACGACATCCACCGCAGGCACCCGCTGCGGCCCTTCCTGGCAGAGGCCGACCGGCTGCGCCGCGTCGAGCGCCTGGAGCTGGCGCGCTTCACCCGCGCCGAGGTCCGCAGCCAGCTGACGTCGATCATGGCCGACGAGCCGGACGACACCGTCGTCGACAAGGTCTTCGCGCGATCCGACGGCAACCCCTTCTTCGTCGAGGAACTGGCCTGCAGCCTCCGCCGCGGCTGCGCCACCGGGATCAGCGACTCGCTGCGCGACCTGCTGCTGGTGCGCGTCGAGGCGCTCTCGGAGGACGCCCAGCGGGTGGCCAAGTTCGTCGCCGAGGGGGGCAGCACCGTCGAGTACCGCCTGCTCGCGGCGATCACCGGGCTGTCGGAGGACGACCTGCTGGACGCGCTGCGGGTCGCCGTGGGCGCCAACATCCTGCTGCCCACCGACAGCGGTGAGGGCTACCGCTTCCGGCACTCCCTGGTCCGCGAGGCGGTCGGCGACGACCTGCTGCCCGGTGAGCGCAGCCGCATCAACCGGCGCTACGCGGAGGCCGTCGAGGCCGATCCGGCGCTGGTCCCCGCAGACGAGCGGGCCGCAAGACTCGCCAGCTACTGGTACGCCGCGCACGACCCCGCCAGGGCGCTGCCCGCGGTGCTCAGCGCCGCCGTCGAAGCCAGGCACCGCCACGCCTACGCCGAGCAGTACCGGCTGCTGGAGCGGGCGCTGGAACTGTGGGACGACGCCCCCGAGGACATCCGCGCCGGGCTGCGCCCCGCCGACTACACCGAGGCGTATCCGCCCTGCGACTGCCCGCCCGGCACCCCGCTGGGCTTCGTCGACCTGCTGGCCGAGCTGACCGTCGCCGCCCGTCTCAGCGGTGAACGCGAACGCGCCTACGCCATGGCCAAGCGGGCGCTGCGGCTGATGGAGCGCAGCGGCAGCCCCGACCCGCTGCGGGCCGCCTGGTTCTGGGCGCAGCGCTCCAAGGTCATGGAGGTCCTGGGCCGCGGCGACGGCTGGGAGGAGCTGGCCCGCGCCCGCGAGCTGGTACGCGGCCTGCCGCCGTCCGCCACCCACGCCGAGGTCCTGGCGATGATCGCCGGGTGGATCATGGTCCACAAGTCGGGCGCCGAAGGCATCGCCATCGCCGGGCAGGCCGTCGAACTGGCCAGGACCGCCGACGCCCACGACATCGAACTGCACGCCCGCGTCACCCTCGGCCTGCTCCAGGCCGACAGCGGCGACGTCGACGGCGGCATCGCCGGAGTCGAGGAAGTACGCCGCCAGGTCAGCGACCAGCGCGCGCCGCTGATCATCTCCCGCACCTACGGCAACCTCTCCTCGGTCCTGGAAGGCGCCGGCCGCTCCACGGAAGCGGTACGCGTCAGCACCGAGGGCCTGGCGCTCATCGGCGACCAGGTCGTCAACTCCACCAGGGCGTGGCTGCTCGGCAACGAAGGCGAGTCGCTGTTCATGCTCGCCCGCTACGAGGAATCCGCGGTCCGGCTCGCCGCCGCACGGCGGGCCGTCGAAGGCCCGCTGCTGTGCGCCGGCGTCGAGATGTTCCAGGGCTTCCTCGCCCTCGCCCGCGGCGACATCGACGCGGCCGCCGCGTACCACGCCTCCGCGGCCGAAGGCTTCCGCTACGACACCCAGCCGCAGCACCAGATCCCGCTGCGCGGCCTCGGCATCCGGCTCGCCGTCGCCCAGGGCCGCTACGACGAGGCCAGGCGCGGCCTGCTCGCCGCCATCGACGCCGGATTCCCCGCCGGCACCGCCCGCTACTCCTGGCCGATCGTCGCCGACGGCGCCGCGGCAGAGGCCGACGGGCCGTGGCTGGCCACCGGCGACCCCGCCCGCGGCCAGGTCATCGACCGGATCAGGACCGCCGCCCGCGAACTCGCCCGCCCCACCCCCCTCTACGAGGCCTACGCCCTCCTGGTCGACGCGCACCTCGCCCGCGCCGAAGGCCGGCACGAACCCGAACTGTGGGCTGCCGCCGAGGCCGCCTTCGCCAAGGAGGAGCGGCCCGCGGAGCTGGCCGCCGTCCGCTACCGGCACGCCGAGGCGCTGCTCGCCCGCGGCCCCGACGCCCGGGAGCGGGCGGGCTGCCTGCTCGCCCAGGCGCACGGCGTCGCCGCCGCGGCCGGGGCCGAGCCGCTCGCCGCGGACATCGCCGCGCTCGCGCAGCGCGTGCGGCTCCCGCTCGACCCGGACCGGCCCGCCGATCCCGTCGACCCGGCCGACTCCCTCGGCCTCACGGCCCGCGAACGCGACGTGCTCCGCCTCGTCGCCGACGGGCGGACCAACCGGCAGATCGCCGAGGAGCTTTTCATCTCGCCCAAGACGGCGAGCGTCCACGTCTCGAACATCCTCTCCAAGCTCACCGTCTCGACCCGCGGCGAAGCCGCGGCTCTCGCCCACCGCCTCCACCTCTTCGCCGGCGCGAGCCGATAGCCTCCCCGGCGGGGGCTGCGCACGTGATTGGCCCTTGCGGCGCACTTGCACGTTGCGGTGCGTTGTGGCTTGTCGCGCAGTTCCCCGCGCCCCTGAGGGGTGCCCTCTCGGGCGGAGGGTGAGCGTTTTTCAGGGGCGCGGGGAACTGCGCGCTCAGCCCCCACCCGGGGGGAAGATGCGGCGCCACGGCAAGTGGCAATCACCTGGGGGGCGGGGTCAACTCACGGTGAGTTGGAGGATGCGGTCGTCGGACGGGTGGGGCTTGCCCCGGCCGTCCGTGTTGCTGGTCGTCACCAGGATCGTGTGGTCGTCGACCGCGACAACCGTCCGCAGCCGGCCGTAGGTGCCGGTGAGAAACGCCTGCGGCGCCGCCGTGGCCCTGGGGCCGTTCAGCGGGATGCGCCAGAGGCGCTCGCCCTTGAGGGCGGCCATCCAGATGGAGCCCGCCGCGTAGGCGATACCGCTGGGGGAGGCCTCGTCGGTGTGCCACTGCGCGACCGGGTCGACATACCCGGCGCGATGCGCGATGCCTTCCACCACCGGCCAGCCGTAGTTCTTGCCCGGCTCGATGAGATTGAGCTCGTCCCACGTGTCCTGGCCGAACTCGGAGGCCCAGAGCCTCCCCTGCGCGTCCCACGCGAGCCCTTGGACGTTGCGGTGGCCGGGTGAGTAGACGAGGGACCCGGAGACCGGGTTGTCCTTGGGCACCTGCCCGTCGGGCGTCATGCGCAGGATCTTGCCGCCGAGCGAGGACATGTCCTGCGCGAGCCCGCGCTGCCCGGTCTCGCCGGTTCCGGCGTAGAGCATGCCGTCGGGGCCGAAGGCGATCCGCCCGCCGTTGTGGATGGAACCCGTGGGGATGTCCCGCAGGATCGTGTCCGGCGCCCCGAGCTGGTCGCCGGGGGAGCGGGTGGGGTCGAAGACCATGCGGGCGATGCGGTTGTCGGACTCGGTGCTGAAGTAGGCGTAGAGCAGGTGGTCGGTGCCGAAGTCGGCGGAGACGGCGAGGCCGAGCAGGCCGTTCTCGCCGCCCTGGGTGTGGGCCACCCCGGGGACGGTGCCGACGGCGGTGGACGTCTTCTTGGCCGGGTCGACCCGGGTGATCTTCCCGGTGTCGCGGGAGGCGACGAGCAGTGTGCCGTCGGCGAGCTGCACGACGCCCCAGGGCGAGGCGAGCCCGGTGGCGAGGGTGGCGGTCACCTCGGCGCTGCCCTTGGCGGGGGCCGGGGTGGCCGACGGGGTCGCGGTGGTGGCGGGTGCGGCGGAGCTGGGGGCCGCGGGGGCGCCGGAGGTGCGCGCGGGGGTGGTGGGCGTGTGCGCCCCGAGCGGTTTGCCGTCGCTGCACCCGGCCAGCAGTGCCGCGGCCAATGCCGTGGCCGCGGCCGCCGCGACCGCCTTCCCAGAACCCACCGCTGGACCTCGCACCGTCGCCACCGTCCTTTGCCTGACCCAGCACATCACACCCTCGCCGCCTCCCGCAGCCGGAGCCGCGGCTTGTCCCGGCGGACGGGTCAGTCCCAGGAGCCGCGGGCCGGGGGGAGGGCGGCGATCTCCGCGAGGTCGCCGGGGGTCAGGGCCAGCTCGGGGGCGCGGGTGTTCTCCACGGCCCACCGGGCGGTCCGGGTGCCGGGGACGGGTACGACGGCCGGCCCCTGGGCGAGCGCCCAGGCGAGGGCGACCTGCGCGGGGGTGGCCTCGTGGCGGCGGCCGACCCGCCGCAGCCCCGCGACGATCGGCTGGTTCGCGGCCATCATCTCGGCGGTGAAGCGCGGGTGCCTGGCGCGCAGGTCGTCCGGTTCGAAGCCCTGGCCGGGGGTGAGGGTCCCGGTGAGGAAGCCGTTGCCGAGCGGCATGGCGGCCAGGAAGCCGACGCCGTGCGCCGTGCACCACGGCAGCAGGTCGTCGAGTGCTTCCGCGGCCCACACCGACAGCTCGGCCTGGACGGAGCTGACGGGGAAGACCTGCTGGGCGCGGGCGAGCTGGCGCAGTGTCTCGTCGTGGAGCGCGGCGCCGCCGCGGCGGTGGCCGCGGGCGCCGACGGCGCACAGGCCGAGGGCGCGGACCTTGCCCGCGGTGACGAGTTCCGCCATGGCGCCCCAGGTCTCCTCGACGGGGACCTCGGGGTCGACGCGGTGCAGCTGGTAGAGGTCGATGGTGTCGGTCTGCAGGCGGCGCAGGGACGCGTCGCAGGCGCGTCGGACGTAGGAGGGGCGGCCGTTCGCGACGATGTGCTGCTCCCCGGCGAGCAGTCCGACCTTGGTGGCGACGAAGGCGTCCTGCCGCCGTTCCTTCAACACCCGCCCGAGCAGCAGCTCGTTGGTGAAGGGGCCGTACATGTCCGCGGTGTCCAGCAGTGTGGTGCCGTGGTCGAGCGCGCTGTGCACGGCCCGCAGCGACTGTTCGCCGTCCTGCCGGGACGCCGCGTACGCCCAGCTCATGGGCATGCAGCCGAGCCCGACCGCCCCCACTGCCAGCGCTGCCGCGCCGACCGCCCTGCGCTCCACCGTGCCGACCTCCCTGAGACGCAACACTGTGCCATAGCCTCCTGACCATGACCGACATGACCCAGGACCCCGCTGCGGGCGGCCGCCGCCCGCAGGTGTGGCTGTCCCTGCCGCCCGAGGAGATCGACGGACTGCCCGCCGCGTTCGACTACGTGTACTGGGACGGCACCGGAGACTTCCCCGCCGATCCCGAAGCCGCCGACTTCTACGTCGTGCCCTACATGAAGGGGCCGACCGCCGGCGCACTTCCGCTGCCGCACATGACCCGGGTGCGCGCCGTCCAGACCCTGAGCGCCGGTGTGGACCACATCGCGCCCCATCTCCACCACCTTGCGCCGGGTGTGCGCCTTTGCAACGCCCGCGGGGTGCACGAGGCGAGCACCGCGGAGCTGACGCTCGCCCTGATCCTGGCCTCGTTGCGCGGCATCCCGCGCTTCGTCCGCGGCCAGGACACCGAGAAGTGGTACGCCGGATTCTACCCGGCACTGGCCGACCGCCGGGTGCTGATCGTCGGCTACGGCTCGATAGGAGCCGCGGTCGAGGACCGGCTCGCGGCCTTCGAGTGCGAGGTGGACCGGGTGGCGCGTACCGCACGGGACGCCCCGCGCGGCCCGGTGCACGCGCTGGACGACCTGCCGGGACTGCTGCCGGCCGCGGACGTCGTGGTGCTGACCACCCCGCTGACCGAGCAGACCAGGGGGCTGGCGGGAGCCGACTTCCTGGCCGCGATGAAGGACGGCGCGCTGCTGGTGAACGTCGCGCGCGGCGCCGTGGTGGACACCAAGGCGCTGCTGGTCGAGACCGAGTCGGGGCGGCTGACGGCGGCACTGGATGTCACCGACCCCGAACCGCTGCCGCCCGGGCACCCCCTGTGGCACGCGCCGGGCGTGCTGATCAGCCCGCACGTGGGGGGCAGCACGTCCGCCTTCCTGCCGCGCGCCAAGCGCCTGGTCCGGTCCCAGCTGGTCAGGTTCGCGCGGGGGGAGGAGCTGGCCAACGTCGTCCTGGTGACCGGCTGACCCCGGCACCCCCCCCGACAGCCTGGTCCCGCCGGCACCGGGTGACTCCGCCGGGTGTCCGGCAACCCCCATACGGTTACGCTCAGTAGAGGGCACCTATCGCTGAGTGACGGATCTGGTGTATCGTCCGGAACCGGGGGCGCGTCGCAGTGCCGGAGCCGACGACTGCGACGAGAACGACGAGCGAGTAAGGGGGGCGACGGGCGATGCACGTACCGAGGCCGTTCCCGGGCAGCAGCACCCAGCGCACCGCACGACCCGACCGGCCGGCGACCGGGCACCGGCAGCACGCCGGCTGCCGGCCGGCCCCGCGGTACGGGACAGCGCGGTGACCTCCACAGGGGCGGTGCTCGGCGGGCCGCCGGCGCGGGAAGGCGGCGCCGGGCTGCTGCCGCAGCTGGTCCTCGCCCTGCTGTGCGGCGGCTACACCACCGGAGCCGTGCTGGGCTGGGGCGCCGCCGACGTCGCCGACTTCATGGGGGACTTCGGGCTGTCGGCCGCGGCGGCCGCCGCCGCGGTCTCGATGCTGCTCTACGCGCGCAGGGCCGCCGGGCACCGGGCCGCCTGGCTGCTGTTCGCCGCGTCCTCCACCATGGTCGCGCTCGGCAACGGCATCTGGGGGTGGTACGAGGTCGTGCTGCACCGCCCGGTGCCGCAGACCTCGCCCGCCGACTTCTGCTTCCTGCTCTTCGCGCCGCCCGCCGTGATCGGCCTGCTGGTGCTGGCCAAGCGGCCGGTGACCAAGGCCGGCTGGGTGTGCCTGGGCCTGGACACCTGGCTGATCGGCGGGTCGCTGCTGACCTTGTCGTGGAGCCTTGCGCTGGCCCGCACGGCCCGCTTCGACGGCCCCAGCACCGCCAAGGTCGCACTGTCGCTGGCCTACCCGCTGCTGGACATCGTGCTGGTCAGCATGGTCCTCGCACTGCACTTCCGGCGCTCGCCCGCCAACCGCGCCGCGGTCAACACCGCACTGGCCGCGCTCGCGCTGACCGTGCTGTGCGACGCGCTGTTCACCTCGCCGCTGCTGCGCGAGCACTACCGCTCGGGGCAGATCCTGGACGCCGGCTGGTTCGCCGGCAGCATGCTCATGGCGTACGCGCCCTGGGTCGGCCGCCGCGAGCAGCCGCTGCTGCGCCCGGGCACCACCACGCGCAGGGTCACCGGGTCGCTGTCCGCGCTGACGCCGTACCTGGCCGCCGCGGTCTGCACCCTGGGCATCCTCTACGACGTGATCACCGGCGACAAGTGCGACAAGGTCGTGCTGCTCACCGGAAGCACCGTGGTCCTCGCGCTGGTCGTCCGGCAGGGCATCATGCTGCTCGACAACATCGCACTGACCCAGGAACTGGCCCAGAAGGAGAACCACTTCCGCTCCCTGGTCCAGGGGTCGAGCGATGTCATCATGATCGCCGCCCCCACCGGTGTGCTGCGGTACGTCAGCCCCGCCTCGGTCGGCGTCTACGGGCGCGACCCCGAGGAGCTGATCGGCACCGAGCTGTCCGCGCACATCCACCCCGACGACCTCGGCCGGGTCGTCCACGAGGTGCGCCGCTTCCTGGCGGCGCCCCCGGGCGACGAGCCGGCCACCAGGATCGAGTGCCGCATCAGGTCGGGGCGGCGCGGCGGTCCGCACGGCGAGGACGGCTGGCTCAATGTCGAGTCCAGCGTCAACCGCTACCAGGGCGGACTGATCTTCAACAGCCGCGACGTGACGGAACGGGTGCGCCTGCAGGCCCAGTTGCAGCACAACGCCTCGCACGACCCGCTCACCGACCTGCCCAACAGGCTGCTCTTCCTCGACCGGGTCGGCAGGGCGCTCGGCGGCCGGCGGGCCGGCGACGGGCGGGCGGCGGTGCTCTACGTCGACCTCGACGGCTTCAAGGCGGTCAACGACTCCGTCGGCCACCAGGCGGGCGACCACCTGCTCATGCAGGCCGCCCGCCGCCTCCAGGACGCGCTGCGCGGCGGCGACACCGCGGCCAGGCTCGGCGGCGACGAGTTCGCGGTGCTGGTCTGCGGCGCCCTTGAGCACCAGGTCAGGGAGATCGCGGAGCGGCTGCGGGCCGCGCTGTGCGAGCCCTACCGGGTGGACGGCGGTGTGGTGCGGGTCGGCGCCAGCATCGGCATCGCCTTCGCCGAGCCGGGCAGCTCGGCGGGCGAGCTGATGCGCAATGCCGACCTGGCCATGTACCGCGCGAAACAGGCGGGCAAGGGCCGCGTGGAGCTGTACGCACCGCAGTTGCAGGCCGACGCGGTCCGGCGCACAGAGCTGGCCACCCGGCTGCACCAGGCGCTGCACGACGGCGAGTTCACGCTGCTGCACCAGCCGGTGGTGGAGTTGTCCTGCGGCCGGATCGCCGGTGTCGAGGCGCAGGCCCGCTGGCGCTCGGCGCAGGGCATCCTCTTCACCCCCGCCGAGTTCCTGCGGGCCGCCGAGGACGTCGAGCGCACCTCGGAGCTGGGCCGCTGGCAGCTGGAGCAGGCGGTCGCCATGGCGGCGCTGCGCTACGGGGCAGGGCATCGGGTCCCGGTGACGGTGAAGCTGTCCGCCCACCGGCTGCTGCACCGCGACCTGCCGGCCGGCGCCGTGGAGGGCCTGCTGGAGCGGCACGAGCTGCCGCCCGGCGGCCTGGTGGTCGAGCTGACCGGCGGCGACCCGCGGATCGCGATGGACGAGCTGGAGCGGCGGCTGACCGAGCTGCGCAAGGTCGGGGTGCGGATCTCGCTGGGCGGTTTCGGCACCGGGCATGCCGCGCTGAGTGCCCTGCGCACCCTGCCCCTGGACGCGCTCAAGCTGGACCGGGGCTTCGTGGAGGGCGTCGTCGAGTCCACCCGGCTGCACAAGATCACCCGCGGCCTGCTGCGGATCGCCGCCGACCTCGGGGTGCGCACCGTCGCCGACGGCGTGGACCGTCCCGAGCAGGTGCACGCGCTGCGCGAGATGGGCTGCGGCCAGGGCCAGGGCATGGCGTTCTCCGGACTGCTGGACGAGCACCGGCTGCGCGGCTCGCTGACCCGCGGCGAGTACCCCGTACCGGGTGATCCCGCCCGCGCGGAGCTGCTGCACGGCGGCGGCAGGGCCGTACCCCCGGAGACCCCGCCCAGGGCCTCTGGCCTGGGCGGAAGCCCCGGTGAGCAGGTCGCTTCCCGTACCGTGCAACTGCCCGCCTGCCGATCACATAGTGAGACGCGTGTCCCACCCGCTTGACACCCGGAGGGGACCCGGAGGAAGGTCGAGCCCATGCGCACCCGAATTCTCGTACTTGGAAAGCGCGTCGGCTGACCGAGGCCACTCCACCGCCTCGCACACGCACCGGCGCGCTCCCCTCGCTTGCCTCACGGCACGAGGGGTTTTTTGTTGCCCGGCACCGTCCGGCACCCGTCCGGCAACCGGGCGAAAACCTCACCACCCTCATCTTCGAGAGAAGAGAACGCAGATGACCGAGCAGGCCACCGGGTCCCACCATCCGCAGCCGCGGACCCGCAACGCGGTCCCCGCCGCCACCGCCGAGCGCATGACGGGCGCCCAGGCGCTCATCCGCTCCCTCGAGGCCGTAGGCGCGGACACCGTGTTCGGCATCCCGGGCGGTGCGATCCTGCCGGCGTACGACCCGCTGATGGACTCGGCCAAGGTCCGGCACGTGCTCGTGCGGCACGAGCAGGGCGCCGGGCACGCCGCCACCGGCTACGCGCAGGCCACCGGCAAGGTCGGGGTGTGCATGGCCACCTCGGGGCCGGGCGCGACCAACCTGGTCACCCCGATCGCCGACGCCCACATGGACTCGGTGCCGATCGTCGCCATCACCGGCCAGGTCGCCGCGAAGTCCATCGGCACCGACGCCTTCCAGGAGGCGGACATCTGCGGCATCACGATGCCGATCACCAAGCACAACTTCCTGGTCAGGGACGCCGCCGACATCCCGCGCACCATCGCGGAGGCCTTCCACATCGCCGCCACCGGGCGCCCGGGGCCGGTCCTGGTCGACATCGCCAAGGACGCGCTGCAGAACCAGATGAGCTTCACGTGGCCGCCGCAGCAGGACCTGCCCGGCTACCGCCCGGTGACCAAGCCGCACGCCAAGCAGATCCGCGAGGCAGCCCGGCTGATCAACGAGGCCCGCCGCCCGGTGCTCTACGTCGGCGGCGGTGTCGTCAAGGCCCGCGCGACCGCGGAGCTGCGCATCCTCGCGGAGCTGACCGGCGCCCCGGTCACCACCACGCTGATGGCGCTCGGCGCCTTCCCCGACAGCCACCCGCAGCACGTCGGCATGCCCGGCATGCACGGCGACGTCTCCGCGGTCACCGCACTGCAAAAGTCCGACCTGATCATCGCGCTCGGCGCCCGCTTCGACGACCGGGTCACCGGCCGCCTGGACACCTTCGCGCCGAACGCCAAGGTCGTGCACGCCGACATCGACCCGGCCGAGATCTCCAAGAACCGGGTCGCCGACGTGCCGATCGTCGGTGACGCCCGCGAGGTGCTCGCCGACCTGATCGTCGCCGTCCAGGCCGACCACGAGGCCGGCCACAAGGGCGACTACTCCGAGTGGTGGAACCACCTGAACTTCTGGCGGAACACCTACCCGCTGGGCTACGACGTCCCCAAGGACGGCAGCCTGTCGCCGCAGCAGGTCATCGAGCGGATCGGCCAGCTCGCCCCGGAGGGCACGCTGTTCGCCGCGGGCGTCGGCCAGCACCAGATGTGGGCCGCGCAGTTCATCAAGTACGAGCAGCCCGGCACCTGGTTCAACTCCGGCGGCGCCGGGACCATGGGCTACGCGGTGCCCGCCGCGATGGGCGCCAAGGCCGGTGTGCCGGACGCCACGGTGTGGGCGATCGACGGCGACGGCTGCTTCCAGATGACCAACCAGGAACTGGTCACCTGCGCGCTGAACAACATCCCGATCAAGGTCGCCATCATCAACAACGGCGCCCTGGGCATGGTCCGCCAGTGGCAGAACCTCTTCTACGGCGAGCGGTTCTCCAACACCGTCCTGCACGCCGGCGCCGAGCACCGCCCCGGCTCCACGCAGGGCGTCGGCTCGATCCAGAACCGCGGCACGCGCGTCCCGGACTTCGTCAAGCTGTCCGAGGCGATGGGCTGCGTCGGCCTGCGCTGCGAGTCCCCCGACGAGCTGGACAAGGTCATCGCCGAGGCGAACGCCATCAACGACCGCCCGGTCGTGGTGGACTTCATCGTCCACGAGGACGCGATGGTCTGGCCGATGGTCGCGGCCGGCACCTCCAACGACGAGATCATGGCCGCGCGCGATGTGCGCCCCGACTTCAGCGACGACCTGGATGACTGACGCCCGAGGTCCCGCAGCGGCCGGCCGAGGAACGAGGCCGTCCGCGGAGGGACCGAGCAGGAAGGCAGACCGAGAAATGCTTTCCGACTGAGACCGGAAGAGCGAGAGAAGGAAGCACAGAACATGTCCAAGCACACGCTCTCCGTCCTGGTGGAGAACAAGCCCGGCGTCCTGGCCAGGATCACCGCGCTGTTCTCCCGCCGCGGCTTCAACATCGACTCCCTCGCCGTGGGCACCACCGAGCACCCGGAGATCTCCCGTATCACCATCGTCGTCAACGTCATCGACGAACTGCCGCTCGAACAGGTGACGAAGCAGCTCAACAAGCTGGTCAACGTGCTGAAGATCGTCGAACTCGACCCCACGGCGGCCGTCGCACGCGAACTCGTCCTGGTGAAGGTGCGCGCCGACAACGAGTCGCGCTCGCAGATCGTGGAGATCGTCCAGCTCTTCCGCGCCAAGACCGTGGACGTCTCGCCCGAGGCCGTCACGATCGAGGCCACCGGCGCCGCTGACAAGCTGGAGGCCATGCTCAAGATGCTGGAGCCGTTCGGCATCAAGGAGCTGGTCCAGTCCGGCACGATCGCCATCGGCCGCGGCGCCCGCTCCATCACCGACCGCTCGCTGCGCGCGCTGGACCGCTCCGCATAGCTGCCGCGGAAGCCGCCGCGCGCGATCCGTATGGCGAGACCCCGAAACCCGCATCCGCCCACCCGTCGTACGGTGGGCCGCACAACCCGATCCAAGGAGAACCCGAAGTGGCCGAGCTGTTCTACGACGACGACGCCGACCTGTCCATCATCCAGGGCCGCAAGGTCGCGGTCATCGGCTACGGCAGCCAGGGCCACGCCCACGCGCTGTCGCTGCGCGACTCGGGCGTGGACGTGCGGGTCGGCCTGCACGAGGGCTCCAAGTCCCGCAAGGTGGCCGAGGAGCAGGGCCTGCGGGTGCTGCCGGTCGCCGAGGCCGCAGCCGAGGCCGACGTCATCATGATCCTGGTCCCGGACCCGATCCAGGCCCGCGTCTACGAGGAGTCCATCAAGGACAACCTCAAGGACGGCGACGCGCTGTTCTTCGGCCACGGCCTGAACATCCGCTTCGGCTTCATCAAGCCGCCGGCCGGTGTCGACGTGTGCATGGTCGCCCCGAAGGGCCCGGGCCACCTGGTCCGCCGCCAGTACGAGGAGGGCCGCGGCGTCCCGTGCATCGCGGCCGTCGAGCAGGACGCCACCGGCAAGGGCTTCGCGCTGGCGCTGTCGTACGCCAAGGGCATCGGCGGCACCCGCGCCGGCGTCATCAAGACCACCTTCACCGAGGAGACGGAGACCGACCTCTTCGGCGAGCAGGCGGTCCTCTGCGGCGGTACGTCCGCGCTGGTCAAGGCGGGCTTCGAGACCCTGGTCGAGGCCGGCTACCAGCCGGAGATCGCGTACTTCGAGTGCCTGCACGAGCTCAAGCTCATCGTGGACCTGATGTACGAGGGCGGCCTGGAGAAGATGCGCTGGTCGGTCTCCGAGACCGCCGAGTGGGGCGACTACGTCTCAGGGCCGCGCATCATCACCGACGCCACCAAGGCCGAGATGAAGAAGATCCTGGGCGAGATCCAGGACGGCACCTTCGCCAACGCCTGGATCGCCGAGTACAACGCGGGCCTGCCGAAGTACAACGAGTACAAGAAGGCCGACGAGAACCACCTGCTGGAGACCACCGGCCGCAAGCTCCGCAAGCTCATGAGCTGGGTCGACGAGGAGGCGTAAGCCACCCGGGTGCGTCGCTTCGCACGGGTGCTGACCGCCATCTGGTACGCACTTTGTACGAAGCGACGCCCCCCTCCGGGTGATCCTTCCATTTCGGCGAAGGCGCGGAATCCGCCCGCCGATACACTCGCTTAACAAGCGCGTTCAGGCTCACAGCGTCGTGCGTCTTCCACGCGGCATGCCACCTCTGACGGGCGGTCTTCCTGTTCACTCGCTCCGCGGACGGCCTCGTACCTCGGTCGGCCACTGCGCGAGCTCAGGCGTCAGCCCGCCATTCCCGCCTCTCCTGTGCGGTCGAACGGGACCCGGCCGCCCACGAAGGACAAGTGAGGACCACGTGAGCCAGAAGCCTGTCGTACTCATCGCAGAAGAGCTGTCGCCCGCCACGGTGGACGCGCTCGGACCGGACTTCGAGATCCGGCACTGCAACGGTGCGGACCGAGCCGAACTGCTGTCCGCGATCACCGACGTCGACGCCATCCTGATCCGCAGCGCCACCAAGGTCGACGCGGAGGCCGTCGCCGCGGCCGGGAAGCTGCGGGTCGTCGCCCGCGCCGGTGTCGGCCTGGACAACGTCGACGTCGCCGCCGCCACCAAGGCCGGCGTGATGGTCGTCAACGCGCCGACCTCCAACATCGTCACCGCAGCCGAACTGGCCTGCGGCCTGCTCATCGCCACCGCCCGCAACATCGCGCCGGCGAACTCGGCGCTCAAGAACGGCGAGTGGAAGCGCAACAAATACACCGGCGTCGAGCTCAGCGAGAAGACCCTCGGCGTGGTGGGCCTCGGCCGTATCGGCGTGCTGGTCGCCCAGCGCATGTCGGCCTTCGGGATGAACGTCGTCGCGTACGACCCCTACGTGCAGCCCGCGCGCGCCGCCCAGATGGGCGTCAAGCTGCTGACCCTGGACGAGCTGCTGGAGCAGTCCGACTTCATCACCGTCCACCTGCCCAAGACCCCCGAGACGCTGGGCCTGATCGGCGACGAGGCGCTGCACAAGGTCAAGCCGTCGGTGCGGATCGTCAACGCCGCCCGCGGCGGGATCGTGGACGAGGAGGCGCTGGCCTCTGCCCTGAAGGAGGGCCGGGTGGCCGGCGCGGGCCTGGACGTCTACGCCAAGGAGCCCTGCACCGACTCGCCGCTCTTCCAGTTCGACAACGTCGTGGCGACCCCGCACCTGGGCGCGTCCACCGACGAGGCGCAGGAGAAGGCCGGTATCGCGGTCGCCAAGTCGGTGCGCCTCGCGCTGGCCGGCGAGCTGGTCCCGGACGCGGTCAACGTCCAGGGCGGTGTCATCGCCGAGGACGTCAAGCCCGCGCTGCCGCTTGCCGAGAAGCTGGGCCGGATCTTCACCTCGCTGGCCGGCGAGGTCGCGGCCCGGCTCGACGTCGAGGTGTGCGGCGAGGTCACCCAGCACGACGTGAAGATCCTCGAACTGAGCGCGCTCAAGGGCGTCTTCGAGGACATCGTGGACGAGACGGTGTCGTACGTGAACGCGCCGCTGTTCGCCCAGGAGCGCGGTGTCGAGGTCCGGCTGACCACCAGCTCGGAGTCGCCCAACCACCGCAATGTGGTGACCGTGCGCGGCACCCTGGCCGACGGCACCGAGGTGTCGGTCTCGGGCACCCTGGCAGGCCCCAAGCACGTCCAGAAGGTCGTCGCCGTCGGCGAGGAGGACGTGGACCTGGTGCTCGCCGACCACATGGCCTTCCTGCGCTACACCGACCGCCCGGGTGTCGTCGGCACCATCGGCCGCATCCTCGGCGAGGTCGGCGTGAACATCGCCGGCATGCAGGTCGCCAGGGCCGCGGCCGGCGGCGACGCGCTGGTCGCGCTGACCGTCGACTCCAGCATCCCGGCCGGTGTGCTCACCGACATCGCCGGCGAGATCGGCGCCACCTCGGCCCGCGCGGTCGACCTGACCGACTGACCCGTCCCCGTACGCCGTCCGGCGCCGCCTCCCGCAAGCACGGGGGGCGGCGCCGTTCGCGTCGGGCCGCGCGACGCGCAAGCTCAGAGCCTGGCCGCCTTCAATGCCATGTGGAGCAGCAGCCGGGCCTCGCCGTCGGCGAGGTCCAGACCGGTGAGCTGCTCGATCCGCGACAGCCGGTAGTAGAGCGTCTGCCGGTGGATGGCCAGCGCCGTCGCGGTGCGCCCGGCCTGACCCGCGTGGTCCAGGAACACCTCGGCGGTGTGCGCCAGCTCCTGGTGGGCCGGGGTGAGCAGCGGGGCGACCGCCGGGTCCTGCGGGGTGTCCTGGGGGAGCGCGGTCAGCAGCCGGTAGGGGCCGAGGTTGGACCACTTCGCGATCGGGCCGAGCATCGGCTGCGCATGGGCGGCCCTGGCCGCCGCGGTCGCCTCCTGCCAGGCCCCCGGCAGCTCGGCCAGCGAACCGCGGGAGGCGCTGATCCCGGCGACCACGCCCTGCGAGCCGACCGCGTCCAGCAGCCGGGCCGCGGCGGTGCGGGCCGGGGCCAGCACCTGCAGCGACCGCAGCCGCACCAGCAGCGCGACCAGCTCGCCGCGGCGCCGCTCGGGAAGGCGGGCCAGCGCGGCGGCGGACGGGATGGTGCGCAGGCCCGGCAGCGGACCCGGCGTGCCGTGCTCGGGAGCGCGCACGCACACCAGCGCGTGCGGCTCGTCCGCGTCCCGGTCCAGCGCCAGCCGCAGCGCGTCCTCGGCGGCGTCGCGGTCCGCCCTGGCGGGCGCGGTCAGCAGGCCGCGCAGCGCCCGGCCGGTCTCGGCGCCGGCCTGGGACATCGCGGCGAGGCGCTCGCCGATCCTGGCGGCGACCGCCATGGCGGAGGCCAGCTGCGCGGGGGAGTGCTCGGCCTCGTCCAGCAGCCACACGTAGCCGTAGACGAAACCGGAGTGCCGCACCGGGAGGCACAGCCGGCCGCGTACGACGCCCGCGTCGGGGGCGGCGGGGATGCGGACCGGGCCGGTGGCCCGCGCGATGCCGAAGCGCTCGAACCAGGCGCGCACCTCGGCGGTGGACTGCCGGGTCAGGATGGAGCGGGTGCGGACCGGGTCCATGGCCGCGTCGTCGTCGCTGTCGTGCACCCCGAAGGCGATCAGCCGGAAGTCCCGGTCCTCCAGCGTCGCGGGGGCGCCGAGCAGCGCCGACACCTCGTCGACCAGGTCCTGGAAGTCGCCGTAGTCCCCGTACTCAGCACGCACGCGGCCATTGTCCCTCATACATCTGTATGAGGGACGGCGGGGCGATGCGTGACAGGTGTCGATGGTCCGACGGGTAGGCGAATCCTAGATTCACGGTGTCGGAGCCTGTTCGCCGAAAATCCTCTTCCGCCCGGTCTGGAAGGACACCCCCCCGTGTTCGGTCCCGTGTTGCTCGCCGCCTCGCGCAGCGACCGTATGCGCCGCGTCGTCGCCGCCGCGCCCGTCACCCGCCCGGTGGTCGACCGCTTCGTCGCCGGCGACGCGCTGCACCCGGCGCTCGACACGGTCAGGACGCTCACCGCGAGCGGCCTGGACGTCACCCTCGACCACCTCGGCGAGGACGTCACCGACCGGGCCACGGCCCAGGCCACCAGGGACGCCTACCTGCGGCTGCTGGAGACGCTGCGCGACGACCGGCTCGGCCCGCGCGCCGAGGTCTCGGTGAAGCTGTCCGCGTTCGGCCAGGCGCTGCCCGACGGCGGCCACGACATCGCGCTGGCGAACGTGACCGAGGTGGCGGAGCTGGCCTCCACCATCGGCACCACGGTCACCCTCGACATGGAGGACCACACCACCGTCGACTCCACGCTCGCGGTGCTGGCCGAGCTGCGCAAGGAGCACCCGCAGACCGGCGCGGTCCTGCAGTCCTACCTCTTCCGCACCGAGGACGACGCCCGCGCGCTGGCCGTGGCCGGCTCGCGGGTGCGGCTGGTCAAGGGCGCCTACAAGGAGCCGGCCCGGGTCGCCTTCCAGAACAAGCGGGACGTGGACAAGGCCTACGTCCGCGCCCTGCGCACCCTCTTCGCCGGCGACGGCTACCCGATGGTCGGCTCGCACGACCCGCGCATGATCGCCATCGCCCAGGAGTTCGCCGCCCGCTACCGGCGCCCGGCCGGCAGCTACGAGTTCCAGATGCTCTACGGCATCAGGACCGCGGAGCAGCGGCGGCTCGCGGACGAAGGCGAACGTATGCGGATCTACGTCCCGTACGGCGCAGACTGGTACGGCTACTTCATGCGGCGCCTCGCCGAGCGCCCGGCCAACCTCGCCTTCTTCCTGCGCTCCTTCGTTCCCGCCGGCCGCTGACGCACCCCGACTCTCACCAGGAGACACGCCCATGGACGCCGTGACCCAGGTCCCCGCTCCGGTCAACGAGCCGGTGCACACGTACGCCCCCGGCAGCCCCGAGCGCGCCCGGCTGGAAGCCAAGCTCAAGGAGCTGGCAGGCAGCCCCGTCGAGCTGCCGATGTTCATCGGCGGCCAGGAGCGCATGGGCGGCGGCGAGCGCTTCGACGTCGTGCAGCCGCACAACCACGGCGCCGTCCTCGGCACGTACGGCAACGCCACCGCGCAGGACGCGCGGGACGCGATCGACGCGGCCCTGGCGGCGGCCCCCGGCTGGCGCGCGACCTCCTTCGACGACCGAGCCGCGATCATCCTGCGGGCGGCGGAGCTGCTGGCGGGACCCTGGCGCGAGACGCTGGTGGCCTCCACCATGCTCGGCCAGTCCAAGACCGTGCAGCAGGCCGAGATCGACAGCCCCTGCGAGCTGGTGGACTTCTGGCGCTTCAACGTCCACTTCGCCCGGCAGATCCTCGCCGAGCAGCCGGTCGCCAACGCCCCCGGCGTGTGGAACCGGCTCGACCACCGCCCGCTCGAAGGCTTCGTCTACGCGATCACGCCGTTCAACTTCACCGCCATCGCCGGCAACCTGCCGACCGCGCCCGCGCTGATGGGCAACGTCGTGGTGTGGAAGCCGTCGCCGACCCAGACCCACTCGGCCGTGCTGCTCATGCGGCTGCTGCGCGAGGCCGGGCTGCCCGACGGCGTGATCAACCTGGTCACCGGCGACGGCCTGGCCGTCTCCGAGGCCGCGCTGCCGCACCGCGACCTGGCCGGCATCCACTTCACCGGCTCCACCCGGACCTTCCAGCACCTGTGGCGCTCGGTCGGCGAGAACATCGAGCGCTACCGCTCCTACCCGCGCATCGTCGGCGAGACCGGCGGCAAGGACTTCGTCGTCGCCCACCCCTCGGCCGACCCCGCGGTGCTCAAGACGGCACTGACCCGCGGCTCCTTCGAGTATCAGGGCCAGAAGTGCTCGGCCTCCTCGCGCGCCTACATCCCCCGCTCGATCTGGGAGTCCGGCTTCAAGGAGGACTTCGCCGCCGAGGTCGACGGCATCACCATGGGCGACGTCACCGACCTGTCCAACTTCGTCGGCGCCCTGATCGACGAGCGGGCCTTCGCCAAGAACAAGGCGGCCATCGACCGCGCCAAGGCCGACCCGACCGTCGAGGTCGTCGCCGGCGGCACCTACGACGACTCGGTCGGCTGGTTCGTGCGCCCGACCGTGCTGGTCTCCACCGACCCGGACAACGAGATCTTCCGGCAGGAGTACTTCGGCCCGGTGCTGGGCGTGTACGTCTACGACGACGCCGACTTCGACGCGATGCTCACCCAGATGGAGTCGGTCTCCGACTACGCGCTGACCGGCTCGGTCATCGCCAGGGACCGGGTCGCGGCGGCCGAGGTGATGGAGCGGCTGCGGGACGCGGCCGGCAACTTCTACATCAACGACAAGTCCACCGGCGCCGTCGTCGGCCAGCAGCCCTTCGGCGGCGGCCGGGCGTCCGGCACGAACGACAAGGCGGGCGCCGCGCAGAACCTGCAGCGCTGGACCTCCACCCGGTCCATCAAGGAGACCCTGGTGCCGCCCACCGACTACCGGTACCCGCACCAGGGCTGACCTGCGGCGACTCCTGACGATCACCCGTTCGCGGCCTGCGGTGCCCGCGAACGGGTGATCGTCTGTCTCAGATAGTAGGAAGTCCGAGTAATTGTGGCGACAGCACGACCTGGCTGTTCTAGCTTTGTAGGGAGCCGAACGTCTCACCTCATCCGGTGAGCGGCGGATGCGCGTCCTGAGCAGTTGCCGAGCGGGTCACCCCCGCTGCCGGGACCCCCGCCCCGTTCCGCGGCAGCACCTTCTCCGCCCGCTTTCCCGGCTTCCGCCTGCTTTCCCAGGAGTTGATCCCCGTGGACGACACCGCCCGTATGGAAGACACCGCCCGCCAGAACGCCCTGCGCGCCCTGCAGCGCAGCCTCGACCGCCGCGACAACGGCGGCAGCGCGGGCCACGAGTCGCACTGACCCCGGGTCCCGGTCCCACGCGCACAGTGTCCGGCATGCGGACATCCGATGTCACCCGCTGGGATGGGGAGTACGGTGCCGGACATGTCTCGAAGCCTCAGCCTCGCAGTGATCCCCGGTGACGGAATCGGCCAGGAAGTCGTCGCGGAGGGCCTCAAGGTCCTCTCTGCGGTCCTTCCGCAGGACGTCAAGCTGGAGACCCGGGAGTTCGACTTCGGCGCGAAGCGCTACCACGCCACCGGCCAGACCCTCACCGACGAGGACCTCGACCGGCTCAAGGAGCACGACGCGATCCTGCTGGGCGCCATCGGCGACCCCTCGGTGCCGTCGGGTGTGCTGGAGCGCGGCTTCCTGCTCAAGCTCCGGTTCGCCTTCGACCACCATGTGAACCTGCGCCCCAGCAAGCTCTTCCCCGGCGTCGGCACCCCGCTCGCCGGGAGCCCGGAGATCGACTTCGTCGTCGTCCGCGAGGGCACGGAAGGCCCCTACACCGGCAACGGCGGCTCGATCAGGACCGGCACCCCGCAGGAGGTCGCCACCGAGGTCAGCCTGAACACCGCGTTCGGCATCGAGCGGGTGGTGCGCGACGCGTACGCCCGCGCGCAGGCCCGCCCGCGCAAGAAGCTGACCCTGGTGCACAAGAACAACGTGCTGGTGCACGCCGGCCACCTGTGGACCCGGATCTTCCAGGCGGTCGGCGCCGAGTACCCCGAGGTCAGCACCGACTACCTGCACGTCGACGCGGCGACCATCTTCCTGGTCACCCAGCCCGAGCGCTTCGACGTCATCGTCACCGACAACCTCTTCGGCGACATCATCACCGACCTCGCCGCTGCCGTCTCCGGCGGCATCGGCGTCGCGGCCAGCGGCAACATCAACCCCGGCCGCGAGTTCCCCTCGATGTTCGAGCCGGTCCACGGTTCCGCGCCGGACATCGCCGGCCAGTCCAAGGCCGACCCGACCGCGACGGTCCTGTCCGTGGCGCTGCTGCTGCGGCACCTGGGCTACGACACCGAGGCCGACCGTATCGACGCCGCCGTGCAGGCCGACCTCGCCGAGCGCGCTGACCTGCCCGTACGCTCCACCGTCGAGATCGGCGACGCGCTGGCCGCCCGGGTATCCGGCTGACCCGGCACCAGAGGTAGGTACCCGGCCCCGCCGCTGCGATAATCGACAGAGGCGGGGCCGCGTTACGGCGGGAAACTTGGACGTCCTATTAGTGGGGGCGGCACAAGTCGGCAGCGAGACACGAGACACGGTGAAGGACACACACATGACGACGCCCACGATCGAGCTGAAGCCGTCCGCCCACCCGCTGTCCGCCACCGAGCGCGACGCGATCCTGGCCGCCCCCGGCTTCGGCCGGCACTTCACCGACCACATGGTCACCATCAAGTGGACCGAGGGCCGCGGCTGGCACGACGGGCAGCTCGTCCCGTACGCGCCGCTGTCGATCGACCCGGCCAACATGACGCTGCACTACGCGCAGACCATCTTCGAGGGCCTCAAGGCCTACCGGCAGCCCGACGGGGGCGTCGCCACCTTCAGGCCCGAGGCCAACGCCCGGCGCTTCCAGGACTCCGCACGGCGCCTGGCGATGCCCGAGCTGCCCGTGGAGACCTTCGTCGAGGCCTGCGACCTGCTGGTGCGGCAGGACAAGGAGTGGGTGCCAAGCGAGGGCGAGGCGTCCTTGTACCTGCGGCCCTTCATGGTCGCCACCGAGGTCGGCCTCGGCGTCCGCCCGGCCAACGAGTACCTCTTCCTGGTCATCGCCTCCCCGGCCGGCGCCTACTTCTCCGGCGGCGTCAAGCCCGTCTCGGTGTGGCTGTCCGAGGAGTACGTCCGCGCGGCGCCCGGCGGCACCGGCGCGGCCAAGACCGGCGGGAACTACGCCGCCTCCCTCGTCGCCCAGGCCCAGGCCATCGAGCACGGCTGCGACCAGGTGGTCTGGCTCGACGCGATCGAGCGCCGCTGGATCGAGGAGATGGGCGGGATGAACCTGTACTTCGTGTACGGCGACAGAATCGTCACTCCTGAGCTGACCGGCTCCCTGCTGCCCGGCATCACCCGCGACTCGCTGCTGTCCATCGCCGCGGACCTCGGCTACCAGGTCGGCGAGGGCCGCATCAGCGTGGACGACTGGCGCCGCCACCACGAGGACGGCACCCTCACGGAGGTCTTCGCCTGCGGCACCGCCGCGGTCATCACCCCGGTCGGCTCGGTGAAGTCCACCCGGGCCAGCTGGCCGGTGGCTGATGGCGCCCCCGGGCGCGTGACCATGCGGCTCCGGTCCGCCCTCCTCGACATCCAGACCGGCCACGCCCCGGACCCCCACGGCTGGATGCATCGCCTGGGCGCCTAGCGCCCCCGGAAGAGCGTTTTTCAGGGGCGCGCGCCCCTGGGGGTGCCGCCCCAGGCGTGGGGGACAGGGCGCCCGGACCGGATGGTGAGACGCTTCCCGGGTGAGCCCACCCGTATGCCAGACTGACGGCGTGCACCCGTACGCCGTCATTATTGGCAGCAGGCACGCCGGTCCGCAGTGACCTTCCGCTGACCCCAGTGGAACGTCACCGTGTCCCAGACCCGCGTGCAGACCTCTCGCATCCGCGAGAGGTTTTTTCGTTTCCCGGACCACCCGCGCCGGAGGCGGAGACGCACGAGGGATGATGGGGGCAAGTGGAGCTGGACCCTCCGGATGTCAGGACATCCGGCGGCAACCCACTCACCCGACAGGAGTTACATCAGCCATGACCGCCGAACCGGACGACAGCTTCCACGTCTTCGACACCACGCTGCGCGACGGCGCCCAGCGTGAGGGGATCAACCTCACCGTCGCCGACAAGCTGACGATCGCCCGGCACCTGGACGACTTCGGGGTGGGATTCATCGAGGGCGGCTGGCCGGGTGCCAACCCCCGCGACACCGAGTTCTTCGCCCGTGCCGCCAAGGAGCTTGAGCTGAAGCACGCCACGCTGGTGGCGTTCGGCGCGACCCGCAGGGCCGGCGCCAAGGCCGCGGACGACCCGCAGGTCAAGGCGCTGCTCGACTCGGGCGCCCCGGTGATCACCCTGGTCGCCAAGTCGCACGACCGCCATGTCGAACTGGCGCTGCGCACCACGCTGGAGGAGAACCTGGCGATGGTCGCCGACACCGTCTCCTACCTGGTCGGCCAGGGGCGGCGGGTGTTCGTGGACTGCGAGCACTTCTTCGACGGCTACAAGGCCAACGCCTCGTACGCCACCCAGATCGTACGGACCGCGCACGAGGCGGGCGCCTCGGTCGTGGTGCTGTGCGACACCAACGGCGGGATGCTGCCCGCCCAGGTGCAGGCCGTCACCGGGCTGGTGCTCGCCGACACCGGGGCCAGGCTCGGCATCCACGCGCAGGACGACACCGGGTGCGCGGTCGCCAACACGCTGGCCGCGGTGGACGCGGGTGCGACGCATGTGCAGTGCACCGCCAACGGCTACGGCGAGCGGGTCGGCAATTCCAACCTCTTCCCCGTGGTCGCCGCGCTGGAGCTCAAGCACGGCCGCCGGGTGCTGCCCGAAGGCGCGCTGGGCGAGATGACCCGCATCTCGCACGCCATCGCCGAGGTCGTCAACCTGCCGCCGTCCACCCACCAGCCCTATGTGGGGGTTTCGGCCTTCGCACACAAGGCGGGCCTGCACGCGTCGGCGATCAAGGTGGACCCCGACCTCTACCAGCACATCGACCCGGAGATGGTCGGCAACACCATGCGGATGCTGGTCTCCGACATGGCCGGCCGCGCCTCGATCGAGCTCAAGGGCCGCGAGCTGGGCATCGACCTGGGCGAGGACCGCGAGCTGGTCGGCCGGGTGGTGGCGCGGGTCAAGGAGCGCGAGCTGAAGGGGTACACCTACGAGGCCGCCGACGCCTCCTTCGCCCTGCTGCTGCGCTCGGAGATCACCGGCGGTCCGCAGCGCTTCTTCCGTACCGAGTCCTGGCGGGTCATCACCGAGGACCGCCCGGACGGCACGCACGCCAACGAGGCGACGGTGAAGATGTGGGCCAAGGGCGAGCGGATCGTCGCCACCGCCGAGGGCAACGGCCCGGTCAACGCGCTGGACCGGGCGCTGCTGCACGCGCTGGAGCGGATCTACCCCAAGCTCGCCGAGTTCGCCCTGGTGGACTACAAGGTCCGCATCCTGGAGGGCACGTCGGGCACCGACTCCACGACCCGGGTGCTGATCACGACGACCGACGGCGAGGCCGAGTGGTCCACGGTCGGCGTCGCGGACAACGTGATCGCCGCGTCCTGGCAGGCACTTGACGACGCGTATGCGTACGGGCTGCTGCGGGCGGGTGTCGACCCGCAGGAGTGACCCGGCCGGCGGGGCGGTCGCCCGGCGGGGGTTCACCCGTCGGGCGACCGCTGTGTCATGTTCATTTGCAAAACCCTGGCGACGCGCGTAGACCTCGGGCACACTCCTCCTGCGCCACCTGCACCACGCCCACCCCAGCGGATCCAGCAGGAGGAACCCGTATGCGCAAGCGCATCCGTACCGCGGTGAGCACGCTCACCCTCGTCGGCACCGCCCTGTTCGCCCCCGGCGTCGGACTCGCCACGTCCACCGACGCCTTCGCCGTCACCAAACTCACCCAGGCCCAGGCCACCGCCATGTTCAGGGACGCGGGCATCACCTGGTCCTCGTCCGGCGGCTGCTCCAACCGCAACGTGTCGACCTGCACCTCCTTCGACCAGCTCAACCTGGCCACCGCCCAGGGCGCGGTCACCCTCAAGCACGCCAGCGGCTGCGCCATCAACATCACCGGCGGCACCGAGACCGGCCACGCCAGCGGCACGTACTCGCACTGGAACGGCTACAAGCTCGACTACAGCAAGAACACCTGCCTGAACAACTACGTGCACAACGCCTTCAGCTACATCGGCCTGCGCGGCGACGGATACCCGCAGTGGCAGGCCGCGTCCGGCAACATCTACGCGGACGAGGGCACCCACTGGGACGCCCTGTACTACAGCTGCGGCTGCTGACCTGCCGCCGCAGGCGGGGCCGCGGACCCCTGCGGCCCCGCCGGCGGCCCCCCGTCCCGGCAGCCGTCGGCCTGCAGCCGGAAGAGCCGGGCGTAGGTGCCGCCGGCTGCGAGCAGCGAGGCGTGGTCGCCCGACTCGGTGATCCGGCCGCCGTCCAGGACGACGATCCGGTCGGCGTCCCTGACCGTGCCGAGCCGGTGGCTGATCAGCAGGCTGGCCCTGCCCGAGCGCAGTTCGCGCAGCCGCTGGTGGATCTCCGCCTCCGCCTCCGCGTCCGGGCCCGACGACGGTTCCCGGTGGCGCGGGGAACTGCGCGGCCGGCCCGAACGGGGGGAAGCCGACCACCCACCGCAAGGGGCAGGACCTGAAGGGGCGCGGGGAACTGCGCGGCCGGCCGCGATGGTGGGGAAGGCGACCGCCCACCGCAAGTGGGGGGTGACTAGGGCCAGTTGGGGCGGGAGATGAGTACGCGTGCTCAGGCGGGGGCGGGGGCACCCCGCATAGCCTCGGCGGAGCCGAGGTCGCAGGGGGTGCGGAAACCATGATCGTTTCAGCGGTGATGCTGCTCGGCAGAGCAGCCGGCCTGCCTGCGGCACGCCGCGCGAAGCGACTGGCTGAGGACGCAGCCGCAACCTCGCACCCCGCCCGGCTGACGGTGATCTCGGCGCGGCCTTGCTTCCCCGCTTCCGGCGGCGCCGAGATCCTCTTCCGGGTGGCGGACGACCCGGACGCCTTCGTCCGCCTGCGCGTGGACCGCGTACCGCCGGCGCCGGCGGAGTTGCGCGACGCCGTGGACGCGGGCCTGGCCGCGGCCGGCAGGTGGCGTGAGCTGTCGGGCGCCCTGCGCCGGGGCGGGCACGAGGTGCACGGCCTGGGCCGGCTCGTCGCCGACCCGTGGATCGCCGCGGCACTCTCCAACGACACCGTCGAGGATGTGCTGTCCAGCCTGCACGCCTGCCTGAGCGGGCAGCCGCGGCTGCTGCCGGCGTCGGTGATGATCGCCGACCCGGCGGTCGTCCGTGCGCTGCCGCGGGACCGCGACCCGTCGCTGCCGACGCCGCTGCGGCTCAACGCCCACCGCAGGCTGGCCGCGCTGAGTGGGCGGCGGCCGTACTACCGCGCGTCGTTCGGCGTGCGGGGCACGCCGGAGGTGAGCCTCGTGCAGCCGTTCGCGCTGTGGCAGCGCTACGAGGACGCGGTGGCGGCGAACGCCGCCGCGTGGCTGGCGGAAGCCATGCCCGGTGCCGGGGTGAGCGGGGTGATGAGCCGTACGCGGCTCGTTCCGGGGCGGGTGGACCGGGTGCGGGTGCATGTCGTATTCCACGAGGAGGGTGCGGTTCAGGGCAACCACGCCTTGACCCTCACGACTGATGTCGCCGGGTCCCTGGTCGGCCCCCCGACCGTCCACCGCGACCTCCGCGACGGCCCCGGCCGTCTCCACCTCCCACCCCTCCTGGGGTGACGGCCCCTTCCGGCGGGGCCGGGAGTGGGTGAGTGCCACTTGCTGTTGCGTTGCCTTCCTTCCCGCCATCGTGATGGGGCGCGCAGTTCCCCGCGCCCCTGACGGTTGCCCTCTGTGCGCAGAGGCGGCGCTTGCAGGCGGCACCCTCTGTGGAAGAGGGTGAGCGTTTTTCAGGGGCGCGGGGAACTGCGCGGCCGGCCACGACGGAGGGGAAGCCGAACGCCAAGGGCAAGGGGCATCCACCCGGCGCCGCGGCAGTCGAAAAGGCGTGTACCCGGGGGGTCGGGGGAGCCTAGGGTGCGGGGGTGGGCGACGAGACGTACAGGGTTCGGGGCGCGCGGCCCGAGGATGCCGCCGCAGTGGCACACGTGCACATCGCCTCACGCGAGGCGACGATGCCGTACCTGCCGCCGAGGCGTCGCACCGACGCCGAGGTGGTGGCGTGGGTGCGGGACGTGGTCCTGCGGAAGGCCACCGTGTGGGTGGCCGTCGGCCCCGACGGCGAGGTCGTCGGCTACGCGGCGGTCGAGGGCGACGAGTTGGACGCCCTGTACCTGCTGGCCGGCGTCCGCCGGCAAGGCATCGGCACCGCACTGCTGAGCGCAGCGAAGGCGCACAGCCCGGCGGGCCTGACGCTCGCGGTGTTCCAGAAGAACACCGGAGCGCGCGCTTTCTACGCGCGCCACGGCTTCACGGTCGTCGACAGCAGCGACGGATCGCGCAACATGGAGAACGAACCGGATCTGACGATGCGCTGGCAGCCGGTGACCAACAGCACACGTACTGACGGGTAATCTCCGCGGCCCGGCGGCCATAGGGTGAGCGGCGAACCCTCGACCCGACCCTCCGGGAGATCGCATGCGCTCGGCGAAGGACTTCTTCCGCCCGCTGGCAGTGGGGGCGCCGGCGCCCCCGCGCGAGGTGCCGTTCCGGCCTTCGCGGATGATCCACTTCTTCGACCCCGGCAACGAGAAGATGGCGGCCAAGGTCCCCGCCCTGGCGCCGCAGGTGGACGTGCTGCTGGGCAACCTGGAGGACGCGGTCGCCGCGGACCGCAAGGAGGCGGCCCGTGCGGGGCTGGTCTCCGTGGCGCGGGCGACCGACTTCGGTGCGACGCAGCTGTGGACCCGGGTGAACAGCCTGGACTCGCCCTGGGCGCTGGACGACCTGGTCACCCTGGTCACCGAGATCGGCGACAAGCTGGACGTGGTGATGGTGCCGAAGGTGGAGGGCGCGCACGACATCCACTACGTGGACCGGCTGCTGGCCCAGTTGGAGGCCAGGGCGGGCCTGCGGCGGCCGATCCTGGTGCACGCGATCCTGGAGACCGCGGCGGGTGTGGCGGCGGTCGAGGAGATCGCCGCGGCCAGCCCCCGGATGCAGGGCATCTCGCTCGGCCCTGCCGACCTCGCGGCGAGCCGGCGGATGAAGACGACCAGGGTCGGCGGCGGCCATCCCGGGTACCTGGTGCGTGAGGATCCGCCCCCTACCTTCGGCGGGGGGACCCCCAGCGACGCGCCCCGGGTGACGTACCAGCAGGACCTGTGGCACTACACGATCGCGCGGATGGTTGATGCGTGTGCGGCGCACGACATCCTGCCGTACTACGGGCCGTTCGGGGACATCCAGGACGTCACGGCGTGCGAGGACCAGTTCCGCAACGCCTTCCTGCTGGGCTGTGTCGGCGCGTGGTCGCTGCACCCGGTGCAGATCGACATCGCCAAGCGGGTGTTCTCGCCCGCGCCGGAGGACGTGGCCTGGGCACGGCAGGTGATCGAGGCGATGGGTGACGGTACGGGCGCGGTGATGATCGACGGCAAGATGCAGGACGACGCCACGTTCAAGCAGTGCCAGGTCGTGGTGGGCCTGGCGGACGCCCTGGCCGAGCGGGACCCCCAGCTGGCCGCGTCCTACGCGGCGGCGGACAAGGTGGCCAGGCGGTGACCGGCACCCCGAGCCCGCGCCGCTCCGTCCTGTACATGCCCGGCGCCAACGAGCGCGCCCTGGAGAAGGCCCGCTCCCTCCCGACCGACGCGCTGATCCTGGACCTGGAGGACTCGGTCGCGCCCGACGCGAAGAAGGAGGCCAGGGACCGGGTCGCGGCGGCCGCCGCGAGCGGGGAGTACGGGCACCGCGAGGTGACGATCCGGGTCAACGCGCCCGGCACCCCTTGGCACGCCGACGACCTGCGGGCGGCGGCCGAGGCGGGACCCGACGCGGTCGTGGTGCCCAAGGTCGACTCGCCGGAGACGGTCACCGCGGTGGTGGCCGCGCTGGAGGCGGCCGGCGCGCAGGACCGCACCGCGGTGTGGGCGATGGTCGAGACGCCCGCCGCGATGTTCGAGGCGCGGCGGATCGCGGCGGCCGACCCGCGGCTGACCGTCCTGGTGATGGGCACCAACGACCTGGCCAAGGAACTGCACGCCGAGCACGTGCCGGGCAGGGAGCCGCTGCTCACCGCCCTGTCGATGGCCCTGCTCGCGGCGCGCGCGACCGGGAAGGTCATCTTGGACGGTGTCTACAACGACGTCCAGGACCTGGCCGGCTTCGAAGCGGAATGCGTCCAGGCACGGCAGTTGGGCTTCGACGGCAAGACGCTGATCCACCCTCGCCAGCTGGAGCCCTGCAACCGGGTCTTCGCCCCCGCCCAGGCCGAGGTCGAGCGCTCCCGGCGGATCATCGAGGCCTTCGATCAGGCCACGTCACAGGGTCGCGGGGTGGTCACGGTGGACGGCAGGATGATCGAGAACCTCCATGTCGAGGAGGCCAGGCGGGTGCTGGCGCTGGCCGCCGCGGTGGAGGGCCGCTGACGCATGCGCGGGCTGCCGCCCGGTGGCGGCAGGTGGAAGGCGGGGTGCCGCGGCCGTGAAGCGGAACCCCGCCTTCGTGCGTTTCTGTCGGGACCCGCCATGAAGCGGCGACGGACACTGTACGAAGTCGATGGCCCGTTTTCCGGCCCGCGGCTCGTACTGTCGTTGCATGACCACATCTCAAGAGGCGCCCGCAGAGGTGAACGACGCCCGCGGGCGGGTGGCAGAGCTGCACGCCATCCGTGCGGAGGTCGTCCGCGGGCCGAGCGAGAAGGCCACCGAGGCGCAGCGGGCCAAGGGCAAGCTGACCGCCCGCGAGCGGATCGACCTGCTGCTCGACGAGGGCAGCTTCCACGAGGTGGAGCCGCTGCGCCGGCACCGGGCGACAGGGTTCGGCCTGGAGGCCAAGCGGCCCTACACCGACGGTGTGATCACCGGCTGGGGCATGGTCCACGGCCGTACGGTCTTCGTCTACGCGCACGACTTCCGGATCTTCGGCGGCGCACTCGGCGAGGCGCACGCCACGAAGATCCACAAGATCATGGACATGGCCATCTCGGCCGGTGCCCCGCTGGTCTCGCTCAACGACGGCGCCGGCGCCCGTATCCAGGAAGGCGTCTCGGCGCTGGCCGGATACGGCGGCATCTTCCAGCGCAACACCCGCGCCTCAGGCGTCATCCCGCAGATCAGCGTCATGCTCGGCCCGTGCGCGGGCGGCGCCGCCTACTCGCCGGCGCTGACCGACTTCGTCTTCATGGTCCGCGAGACCTCGCAGATGTTCATCACCGGGCCGGACGTCGTCCAGGCCGTCACCGGTGAGCAGATCACGCAGAACGGGCTGGGCGGCGCCGACGTCCACTCGGCGGTCTCCGGCGTCTCGCACTTCGCGTACGACGACGAGCAGACCTGCCTCGAAGAGGTCCGCTACCTGCTCTCGCTGCTGCCGCAGAACAACCGGGAGAACCCGCCGGCCGTCGAGTGCCACGACCCGGTGGACAGGACCGCGGACATACTGCTCGACCTGGTGCCCGCCGACGGCAACCGCTCGTACGACATGCACAAGGTCATCGAGGAGATCGTCGACGACGGCGAGTACCTGGAGATCCACGAGCGCTGGGCCACCAACATCATCTGCGCGCTGACCCGGCTGGACGGCCAGGTCGTCGGCATCGTCGCCAACCAGCCGGCCTCGCTCGCCGGCGTGCTGGACATCGAGGCGTCGGAGAAGTCGGCCCGCTTCGTGCAGATGTGCGACGCCTTCAACATCCCGATCGTCACCCTGTTGGACGTCCCCGGCTTCCTGCCGGGCGTCGCCCAGGAGCACGGTGGAATCATCAGGCACGGTGCGAAGCTGCTGTACGCGTACTGCAACGCCACCGTCCCGAGGATCTCGCTGATCCTGCGCAAGGCATACGGCGGCGCGTACATCGTGATGGACAGCCAGTCCATCGGCGCCGACCTGACCTACGCGTGGCCCACCAACGAGATCGCGGTGATGGGCGCGGAAGGCGCGGCCAACGTCATCTTCCGCCGGCAGATCGCCGAGGCGGACGACCCGGAGGCCATGCGCACCCGCATGGTCAAGGAGTACAAGTCCGAGTTGATGCATCCCTACTACGCCGCGGAACGCGGCCTGGTGGACGACGTCATCGACCCGGCGCAGACCCGCGAGGTACTGATCAGCTCGCTGTCCATGCTCCGCACCAAGCACGCGGATCTACCGTCGCGTAAGCACGGTAATCCTCCCCAGTAGCCATGGAGACCACTGTGAGCACTCCCGCTGATTCCCTCGTGCGCGTCGAGAAGGGCCATGTCGCCCCCGAGGAGCTGGCCGCGATCACCGCGATCCTGCTCGCCAGGGCCGCCGCAGGCAGCGACAGCGCCCCGGACAGCCCGGTCAGGTCCACCGCCAAGTGGCGGCGCCTGGAGCGCACCCCGGGCTTCCGCGCCCCGCACTCCTGGCAGGGCTGAACGACCCGCACAGCGCACGGCGAAGGCCCCGCACCGACCGGTGCGGGGCCTTCGCCGTGTCTGCTGCCGCGGGCCGCTAGCGCAGCCGCGCCATCAGCGCGTGCTCGACCAGGGTGATCAGCGCGCTCTTGGCCTCGGCACGGTGGCGGGCGTCGGTGACGATGATCGGTGCCTCGGGGCCGATCTGCAGCGCCTCGCGGACCTCCTCTGGCCCGTAGGGCTGGTGGCCGTCGAAGCCGTTGAGGGCGATGACGAAGGGCAGGCCGCTGTTCTCGAAGTAGTCGACCGCGGGGAAGCAGTCGGCGAGCCTGCGGGTGTCGACCAGCACGATCGCGCCGATGGCGCCGCGCACCAGGTCGTCCCACATGAACCAGAAGCGGTCCTGTCCCGGGGTGCCGAACAGGTAGAGGATCAGGTCCTGGTCCAGGGTGATCCGGCCGAAGTCCATGGCCACCGTGGTGGTGGTCTTGTCGGGCGCGTGCGTCAGGTCGTCGATGCCGGCCGATGCGGAGGTCATCACCGCTTCGGTGCGCAGCGGGTTGATCTCGGAGACGGCACCGACGAACGTGGTCTTGCCCACGCCGAATCCGCCCGCCACCACGATTTTCGCGGAAGTAGTGGCGCGCGTCGGGCCGCTAGAGCTTCCGAAGTCCACTGAGCACCCTCTCAAGCAATGTCACATCTGGCTGTCCGCCCGCGGCCTCGTCGCCGCCGGGCTGGTGAATCGTGACCAGGCCGGCCTCGGCCAGGTCCGCCACCAGGATCCTGACCACACCGAGCGGGATCGTCAGCAGCGCGGAGATCTCCGCGACCGACTTGATCTCCCGGCACAGCAGGCAGATCCGCTGGTGCTCCGGCAGCTGCCCGCGCAGCCGCTCGGGTTCCGCTGTGGTGCTGACCAGCGCCTCGATGGCGAGCTGGTAGCGCGGCCTGGTGCGGCCGCCGGTCATCGCGTACGGGCGTACGAACCCGGTGGGGGTCTGTGAGCGCCGTCCGCCGGTCCCGCCTGCCTGCCCGCCGCCGGCCGCATCCTGGCCGCCGCGCGGCGCGGGCGCCTGCGGCGGCTGGTACGGCTGGATGTGCGGCTGCCGCGGCGGCCGGTAGGGCTCCGGTGCCGGGGCTTGCGCCGGTGGGAAGTACGGGTTCACAGGCGGTTGGTGCGGGCTGCCATACGGCTCTGCGCCGGGAGACGTGCTCACGAGTCCTCCTCCTGGTACGGCTAGTTCAGCAGGCTGCCCTGCAGTTCGGCCCTGAGGTCGGGGGTCAGTACGGTGCCTGCGCGGTCGACGAGCAGGGCCATTTCGTAGCCGACGAGGCCGATGTCGCACTCGGGGTGGGCGAGTACGGCCAGGGAGGAGCCGTCGGAGACGGACATGATGAAGAGGAAGCCGCGTTCCATCTCCACGACGGTCTGGTTGACGCTGCCGCCTTCGAAGATGCGGGAGGCTCCGGCGGTGAGCGAGGTCAGGCCGGAGGCGACGGCGGCGAGCTGGTCTGCCCGGTCGCGGGGGAATCCGTCGGACATCGCGAGCAGCAGGCCGTCGGCGGAGACCACCACGGTGTGGGACACCCCGGGGGTGTTGTCCACGAAGTTGGTGATCAACCAGTTCAGGTTCTGTGCCGCCTGGCTCATCGGACTCAACTTAGCGCTCCTGGTTCTGGGGGCCGCCGAAGTTGCGGTCGGTGGCCTGTCCGTTCGTGTCAGTTCCAGCAGTGCGCCCTTGCTGGACGCCACGCCGCAGGTTACTCAACCTGCCGCGTACGTCCTCGGGTGCGCGGGAGACCTGTGGGCCGCCCTGCGGGGTCTGCGTCGCGGTACCCGGGACCAGGTTGGCCTTGGGCACCCGCCGTGGCAGGCCGGAGGGGGTGACCCCGCCTGCCTTCGGCTCGCGGACCGACTCGGCCCGCTGCCAGTTCTCGTCGTTGTTCGACCGCCACCCGGAGTCGTCCGTCAGCGGCTGGTTCTGGGGCTCGGGCGACTCCTGAGCAGGCTGTTCCTGTGGTGAATTCCGGGGCTTCCGGTCCCGGCGCGGCAGGCCGGCGTCCGTCAGCGAGGGGGAGCCTACGCTGTCGGACGGCTGCTCGGGGAGCCCGTTGAAGTCGCCGGACCCGAAGTTGCGGTCGTAACCGGGGTCGTAGACCATCTCGGGCTGCTCGCCCTGCGATCCGTACGGCTGAGCGAAGAATCCGTTCTGCTCGTACGCGTCACCCGCCGGCTGCGCCGGATAGGCCTGCTGGGCGTAGCCGTCCTGGAAGCCCTGGTCGTACGTCTGCTGCTGGTAACCGGGGTCGAAGCTCTGGTCGTACGAACCTGCGGGTTCGTAGCCGCTGCGGGGCTCGTAGGGGCCTTCCTGGGCCTGCTGCGGCCCGCCCGCGGGCTCCATCGGCGCCTGCTGCTGCTCGAACGGGTCGAAAGCCTCGAAAGCCGGCTGCTGCTGAGCGGGCTGCTGCTCGAACTGCTGCGGCTGGTAGGGCTGTTGGGGCTGCTGGGGCGCCTGCTGCGGTTCGTCGCGCTCGACCGAGACCGCCGCCTCCAGCTGCGCCCTGCGCCCCTCGCGCTGCAGCGAGCGGCGCACCGCGTCCAGCGCCGGGGTGCCTTCGGACTCCAGTGCCGCGGGCCGGTCGTAGCGCGAGTCGTCGAAGCCCAGCTCGGCCGCCGTGCGCCGGCCCAGCTCGTCGGACTCGGGCGAGCGGGTGTGCACCGGCTGCTCGGGGGCCTCCGGCGCGATCCGGGAGACGGTGAAGTCGCTCTCGCCCTCGCCGAGGCCTTCGTCGCCGCCACCGCCGTGGGTGATCGGCTCGGGCAGCATCACCAGCGAGGTGGTGCCCGCCTGCTCGCCCGAGGGCCGCAGCTGCACCCGGATGCCGTGCCGGTCGGAGAGCCGGCCGACCACGAAGAGGCCCATCCGCTTGGCGATCTCCACGTCGACCGTGGGCGGCTCGGCCAGCTTGTGGTTGATGTCCGCGAAGTCCTCGGCGGTCAGCCCGATGCCCTTGTCGTGGATCTCGATCATCACCCGGCCGTCCGGCAGCCGGGTCGCGGTCACCCGCACCTTGGTCTGCGGCGAGGAGAAGGTGGTGGCGTTCTCCAGCAGCTCGGCCAGCAGGTGGACCAGGTCGCTGACCGCGCTGCCGTGGATGTCGCTCTCGGGGATGCCGACCAGCTCGATGCGGTCGTAGGCCTCCACCTCGGAGGCCGCGGCCCGCAGCACGTCGACCAGCGGCACCGGCTGGTTCCACTGCCGGGCCGGCTCCTCTCCGGCGAGCACCAGCAGGTTCTCGCCGTTGCGGCGCATGCGGGTGGCCAGGTGGTCCATCTTGAACAGGCTTTCCAGCTGGTCCGGGTCGGCCTCGTTGTTCTCCAGCTCGGTGATCAGCGTCAGCTGGCGCTGGATGAGGCCCTGGTTGCGCAGCGAGAGGTTGGTGAAGATCGCGTTGACGTTGCCCCGCAGCAGCGCCTGCTCGGCGGCCAGCCGGACCGCCTCGCGGTGCACCTGGTCGAAGGCCCTGGCGACCTCGCCGATCTCGTCCTGGGAGTTGATCGGGATCGGCGCGACCGAGGTGTCCACCCGGCCCGGGTCGCTGCGCGAGAGCTGGTCGACCAGGCCGGGCAGCCGGGTCTCGGCGATCTCGAAGGCCGCACCGCGCAGCCGCCGCATGCTGCGGCTCATCGAGCGGGCCATCATGCCGGCCACGATGAAGGCGATGATCAGCGCGACCACCACGATCGCGGAGTTGACGACCGCGTCCCGCTTGGCGTTGGACGCGATCTTCGACGCGTCGCTCGCGGCCTGGTCGGCGAGCTGCACCTCGACACCGCGGTAGGCGTCGAAGGACAGCGTGGAGGCGGCGAAGTAGGTCTCCGGGGTGATGCCCTCGGCCGCGAGCTGGGCGGTGGTGCGGCCCGGGGTCGCGATCTCGGTGACCATCTTGGTCAGGTCGGGCGGCACCACGAAGGGCTGCCCCGCGGCCGTCGCCTTCTCCTTGGCCGCCGCGACCTGGTCGCGGCCCTTCTGCAGCGCCGCGTTCTGCGCGTCCTTGAGCCGCTGCACGTCGGCAGGGGTGCCGCCGCCGTTGTACTCCTCGAGGGCGATGCCCTCCAGGTACTGGTAGGAGCCGAGCGAGGTCTTCAGCAGTGCCAGCTCGCTGCGCGAGGGCTTGTCCTCGACCAGGACGTGCATGCCGATCGACCGGGTCAGCGACTCGGCGGCCTTCGACAGCGAGACGGCGTAGAGCGTACGGCCGTAGGCGGTGATGTTGCTGGTGCCGTAGCCCAGCTCGTTGGCCAGCTCCATCAGCGGGTGCTGGATCTTGACGTACCACTCCTCGGTCTGCACACCGGAGAGCTGGCGGGTGTAAGCGGCCTTGCGAAGGTTGGCCAGTTCCGGCTCGACCGTGCGGAAGTTGGCCATCCGGCGTTCCAGGCCCGCCTCGTGCGGCATCCGCTGCGCGGTGTCGTCGAAGGCCTGGGCGGCGGCGTCGGTGGCCGCGCGCGCGGTGGTGACCGCCGGGTCGGTGCGCTTGCCCGCCAGCAGCGGAACCACCGTGAGGTCGCGCTCGTTGATCAGTGCGTTGCTGTACGTCGCCGCGGCCCTGACGAGGTCCGCGGTGCGCACCGCGTCGTCGGCCTGGTGCCAGGTGTCCACCGAGCTCTTGACCCGGAAGCCGCCGAAGACCAGTGCGACGAGCACGGGTATCAGGAGGATCGCGTTCAGCCGGGTGGCCACCCGCCAGTTGCGCAGGCTCAGACGGCCGCCGGAATCCGGCAGCACGGGGACGTCGGCAGCCCGGTCCGCGGGAGTGCCCCCCGGACGCTGCGGCGGCGTGAAATTCCCGCGCGGGCCGTGCTGGGCACCCGCCTCGGCTCGCCTCGTGTTCCTCACTGGACCAACAACCTCTCGGCGACGGCGCAACGAAGGCCGTTCCTACGCTCGGGTTCTGCGAATTTCAGCACGCCAAGGGGGTGCGGACCAAACGTCCGGCACCCGCACACGTACGTGTGTTCGGTGATCAGCAGAACCGGCGAAAGGGACGAAGTCGGGCATAAATGCCCAAGAGTGTGTGCGCTGCGACATCGGCTGAGCGCGAGCCGTGTTCTCGATCGACGGAAACTCTGTCGAAATGTTATGAAGGCGGGCCGGCCGTGTCGGACGACACAACCGGCCCTCATGGCCTTCGACGTGGCAAGTTGCCAGCGGCACGAGTTATTTGAGCCGTGCCAGCAGCGCATGCTCGACCAGGGTGATCAGCGCGCTCTTCGCCTCGCCGCGGTGGCGGGCGTCGGTGGTGATGATGGGTGCCTCGGGGCCGATCTGCAGGGCCTCGCGGACCTCCTCGGGGCGGTACGGCTGGTGGCCGTCGAAGCCGTTGAGGGCGATGACGAAGGGCAGGCCGCTGTTCTCGAAGTAGTCGACCGCGGGGAAGCAGTCGGCGAGCCTGCGGGTGTCGACCAGCACCACGGCGCCGATCGCACCGCGGACCAGGTCGTCCCACATGAACCAGAAGCGGTCCTGTCCCGGGGTGCCGAACAGGTAGAGGATCAGGTCGTCGTCCAGCGTGATCCGGCCGAAGTCCATGGCCACCGTGGTGGTGGTCTTGTCCTGGACGTGGCTGAGGTCGTCGATGCCGGCCGACGCCGAGGTCATCACCGCTTCGGTGCGCAGCGGGTTGATCTCGGAGACGGCACCGACGAAGGTCGTCTTGCCCACGCCGAACCCGCCCGCCACCACGATCTTCGCGGAGGTGGTCGAACGCGCCGGCGGCGCCGCACCGTACGCAGGCTGCGGCTGCGCCCTAGAGCTTCCGAAGTCCACTGAGCACCCTCTCAAGCAGTGTCACGTCAGGCTGGCCGCCGGCCTCGCCGCTGCCGGGCTGGTGGATGGCCACCATGCCGGCCTCGGCGAGGTCGGCCACGAGAATCCGGGCCACACCCAGCGGGATGGCCAGCAGCGCCGAGATCTCGGCCACCGACTTGATCTCCCGCGTCAGGTGGCATATCCGCTGGTGCTCGGGCAGCAGTCCCGCGTACTGCGCCGGGTCGGCTGTCGTGCTGACCAGCGCCTCTATCGCGAGCTGATAGCGCGGCCTGGTCCGGCCACCGGTCATGGCGTACGGCCGCACCAGCGGCTGATCACCTTCCACTCCGTACGGCGCGTGGTGGGACGCGCCGTACGGGCCTTGGCCCGGCGAGGCGGGTGGCGGGGTCATGAGGGTCCTCCGTGTCCGGGCAGTGCGTGTCGCGGTGCGGAAAAACGGGAACGAGCGGGCGGATGGGCGGATAGTGCGGGCGGGACCGGGGTGGGCTCAGCACACTCAGTGCATGAGGCTGCCCTGCAGTTCGGCCCTGAGGTCGGGGGTCAGTACGGTGCCTGCGCGGTCGACGAGCAGGGCCATTTCGTAGCCGACGAGGCCGATGTCGCACTCGGGGTGGGCGAGTACGGCCAGGGAGGAGCCGTCGGAGACGGACATGATGAAGAGGAAGCCGCGTTCCATCTCCACGACGGTCTGGTTGACGCTGCCGCCTTCGAAGATGCGGGAGGCTCCGGCGGTGAGCGAGGTCAGGCCGGAGGCGACGGCGGCGAGCTGGTCTGCCCGGTCGCGGGGGAATCCGTCGGACATCGCGAGCAGCAGGCCGTCGGCGGAGACCACCACGGTGTGGGACACCCCGGGGGTGTTGTCCACGAAGTTGGTGATCAACCAGTTCAGGTTCTGTGCCGCCTGGCTCATCGCACTCAACTAACGCTCCTGATGATTCGTACCGAAACCGCGGCCATCGGTCGTGCCGCCGGCCTCCCGGCCCTGCTGAATACCCCGCCGGAGATTGGTCAGCCGCCCGCGCACGTCGTCGGGCGAACGGGAGACCTGCGGGCCGCCCTGCTGGGGCTGCGGCGGCTGGGCCGCGCCCCCGGCGACGAGGTTCGCGCGCGGCACCCGGCGCGGCAGCCCCGAGGGGGTCACCCCGCCGGCCGACGGCTCGCGGACCGCCTCGGCCCGCTGGCGCAGCGCGTCGTTGGGCGACGTACGCCAGTTCGGCGTCTCGCGCGGCAGCGGCTGGGCGGAGGGCACGGGCGGCGCCGACGCGGTCGCGGCGGCCGCAGGCCCCGAGCCCGCGGGAGCGGGCGCAGACTGCGGCGCCTGCTGCGGCGCGCTGGTGCCGGGCCGCTGCGGGCCTGCCGGGGTCGGGCGTTCGGTACGCGGCCGCTGCGGCGGTGCGGTGCGGCCCACCGGGCGGGGCGCCGGCGCGGCCTGCTGGCCGCGTGCGCTCTGCTCGACGTGGATCTGCTGCATCCGCTCGGCCTGGCCGGTGCGGAACCAGTCGGACTCGATCGCCGAGAAGATCGGCGTCGGCTCGTCGCCCCTGGTCTGTGCGGGCGGCAGCGCCATCGGCTCGGCCGGCTGCTGCCCGGGCCGCTGCTGGAAGGGAGTGCCCGGCATGCCCTGCTGCGGCACCACCGGGTGCTGCCCCGTGACGTCGGTGCGCTCCTGGCCCGGCCCCTGCGGCCGGCCCGAGGGGTCGTACGGCGGCTGCGGTACGCCGCCGTCGCGGAAGCCGGGCGCACCCTGCCCGCGGCCGCCGGCCGGGGAGGCGTACTGCCCGACGCCGAAGGTGTCGTCGGAGCGGACCGCGGGGAACTGCGCGGTGTCGCCGGGACCGCCCTGCCCGGGCTGCTGCTGGGCCGGGAACTGCCCGGTGTCGCCGGGGCCGCCCTGGACCGGGAACTGGCCCGTTCCGTCGCCCTGCGGCTGGCCGGGCCTGGCGAACTGGCCGGTCCCCTCGCCCCTGCCCTGGCCGGGGCGGGCGAACTGCCCGGTGTCGCCGGGGCCGCTCTGCACGGGGAACTGGCCTGTGCCGTCGTTGCGGGGCTGGCCGGGGCGGGCGAACTGCCCGGTGTCGCCGGGGCCGCCCTGGACCGGGAACTGGCCCGTGCCGTCGTTGCGGGGCTGGCCGGGGCGGGCGAACTGCCCGGTGTCAGCGGGGCCGCCCTGGGCCGGGAACTGCCCGGTGTCGCCGGGGCCGCCCTGGACCGGGAACTGGCCCGTGCCGTAGGTCTCCTGCGGGGTACGCGGCGGGCGGCCGAAGTCCTGGCCGTCGTTGCCGCGCTGCGGCGGGGCCGGGAACTGGCCCGTGCCGCCGCCCTGTGGGAAGTCGTCGCGGGCCGCGGGCACCGCGGGGAACTGCGCGGTGTCGCCCGGGCCGCCCTGCGGGCGCTGCTGGTCGCCGGCGCCCTGTTGCCGGGGACCCGGCCGGCCGCCGAAGACGTCGGAGCGGAAGCCGCTCGGCCCGGTGCCCTGCGGCTGCGGTGCAGGGAACTGCCCGCCGGGGCCGCCCTGGCGGAAGTCCGCCCTGGCGCCGGTGTCCTGGCCCTGGCCGCCGCCGGTGTCGAAGGCGTCGAACGCGGGAGCCGCCTCGACGTCCTCGTGGCCGCGCGGGGTGTCCTGCATGCCCCGGTCGTCGGCCGGGAAGCCCTGCGAGCCCTCCTGCGCCGCCCAGCGGGGCGTACCCGGCTGCTGCGGCCCGCCGGCGCCGGGGCGTCCCGCGCCCGGGGCCAGCGCCGGGCGCTGCGCGCCGCCGCCGACCTGGCCGCGCTGCGGCGCCCTGGGGACCTGCGAGGAGTTCGGCGCGTTGCCGAACGCCGCGGCCATGCCCGAACCGCCGCCCGCCGCGGGGGCCGGGGGAGTGGCGCCGGAGCGGCCGCCCATCGCGTTGGCCTTGGGGGTCGCACCGCCCTGCGTGACGTCGACCGGCAGCATGACCAGCGCGGTCGTACCGCCGGAGTCGGAGGGGCGGAGCTGGATGCGGATGCCGTGCCGCAGGGACAGCCGGCCGACCACGAACAGGCCCATGCGGCGGGACACCGCGACGTCCACGGTCGGCGGGTTGGCCAGCCGCTCGTTGATGTCTGCCAGGTCCTCGGGCGACAGCCCGATGCCGGTGTCGTGGATCTCGATCAGCACCCGCCCGTCGGGCAGCGCGTGACCGGTGACCCGCACCTTGGTCTGCGGGGAGGAGAACGAGGTGGCGTTCTCCAGCAGCTCGGCGAGCAGGTGGACGAGGTCGTTGACGATACGTCCGGTGACCTCGGCCGACGGCACCGAGGTCAGCTCGATGCGCTCGTACTGCTCCACCTCGGAGGCCGCGGCCCGCAGCACGTCGACCAGCGGGACCGGCCGGGTCCACCGGCGGCCCGGCTCCTCACCGGCGAGGACCAGCAGGTTCTCGCCGTTGCGGCGCATACGGGTCGCGAGGTGGTCCAGCTTGAACAGCGAGGACAGCTGGTCCGGGTCGGCCTCGCGGGACTCCAGTTCGGAGATCAGCGACAGCTGGCGCTGGATGAGGCCCTGGCTGCGGCGGGAGAGGTTGGTGAACATCGCGTTGACGTTGCCCCGCAGGAGCGCCTGCTCGGCCGCGAGCCGGACCGCCTCGCTGTGGACCTCGTCGAAGGCGCGGGCCACCTTGCCGATCTCGTCGCGGCTGTTGATGCCGATCGACTCGACCGAGGTGTCGACGTCCTGCGGGTCGGACTCCGACAGCTGCTTGACCAGCTCGGGCAGCCGCTTCTGGGCGACGTCCTGGGCGGTCTGCTGCAGCCGGCGCAGCGAGCGGATCATGGAGCGGGCGACGACGAAGGCGCCGACGACGGCGACGCCGAGCACCAGCAGGATGATCGCACCGGCGATCAGCGCGTCCTGCTTGGCGTTGCTCTGCAGTTCGAGCGACTTCTGCCGCATCTCGTTCAGCAGCGACCGCTCGATGCGGTTCATCGCGTCGATCTTCGCCCGGGCGGCGTCGTCCCAGTCCAGGTACGACACGGTCATGCCGTCGATCGCGTCCGGCGTGGCCGCGATCCGCTCGCGCATCGTGTCGTGCGCGCTGATCGTGTCGTTGCCGCCCTCGATCGGCTGCAGCAGCGCGGCGCTGCTGGTGCCGTAGAGGTTCTGGAAACGGGTGATGCTGATGTCCTCGTTGGCCGCACCCGACTTCACCAGCTGGTAGTCGCTGGGGTCGAGCGGGCCGCCCTTGGCCAGCGCGGCGCTGATCACCGCGCGCTGGATCGACTCGTACTCCTTGGCGGACGAGAAGGCCGCAAGAGCACGGGTGTTGGTGACCATCTCGGAGTTCTGGGTGGCCTGCGCCATGTCGACGGACAGGCCGAGCAGCGCCTGGATGAGGCCGTCGTAGGCGTTGACAGTCGAGGCGATCGAGGACTGGCTGGTGAAGGCCTGGTCCCGCAGCTGGCTGAGCTGGGTCAGCTGGGTGTCGATCGCGATCAGGCTGGACCGCACACCGCTGAAGAGGGAGTCGTTCGAGGAGATGCTGTCGCTCGCGTCGCGGTACAGCTTGCGCTCGCGGTCCGTGGCCTGCCGGGAGGCGGCGACCGCGTCCGTGGGGCTGCCGGCGCTGAGCGGACCGGCCGAGCTGTCGCGCTCCTCGGCCAGGGCGTCGGCCAGGTCGGTCGCGTGCTCGGTGATGTCGGTCAGCGAGTTCATGCGCTGCAGCTGGTCGATGTTCTGCAGCGAGGTGTGGATGCGCAGGCCGCCGAGCGCGCCTGCGGTGACCACCGGCAGGGCCAGCAGCGACACCAGACGGGTGCTGATGCGCCAGTTGCGCATCAGTATTCGCGACCCCGGCTTGCCGTCCAGGCCGGTGATCCGGCCTGCCTCGATACCGCTGGGCGTGCTCGTCCGTCCGGTGGCCGCAGCCGTTCCCGGCGTGGCGCCTCCGGATTCGCCTGCCGCCTGGGCAGGACCGTTGCCGGTCCCGCCGGGCTGCTGCTCCGGGTCGCCCGCCGCGGCGCTGTCCCTCTTGAAACGTCCCTGCACTAGCGTCGCAACCTCTGGACCAGGCGTCCCCCGCGGTGAAGCGGACAGGACGGTGTCGAGTCATGGGGGCCTGCCCGGGCCGCCCCGGATTGCGAGGAGGCCTTGGAGGCCCTTCACCGCCGCTCGGTGCTCGTACGCGCCCCCTGCGCGCCGGCTCGATGGTGATGCGGCGGTCCGGGGAATTCCAGCACAGTGCTGGATCTCCCAACAAGGCCCGTAGCCGACCTGTTGGATTCCGTGACTGACTGTCCGGAGCCCCGTACGTTCCGTCGACCTCCGATTCTCCGAAACCGGGGCAATGCGGACCTTGGGGTCAAGCTCGCACAGGTCGCGCGGGTCGCTCACAACGGCCGCCCCGCGGGCGGTTTCCGGTGGTTGGTGCCTGATGTCGGATTCCCGAGGCGGCGGAGAGTGTCCGCAATGCCGGAATTGACGCTCACTTGGTGAGCAAAATCACAACCCGTCAGATGTCTGGACCGCCCGGCGCTGGGAATCGGCGCCGCTAGCGTGGTGGTTTACACGGAGCCCATTTCTGTCAACCGCGGTCCGCCCTGCGCGGCCCGCCGAGCCCCCGAGGTCCCGACGGCCGATGAAGACCACCCTGATGTTCCGCCAGATGATCGCCAACCCGCGGCGTACCACTCTCGCGCATCTGAAGGACGCGACGGAACTCGGGGCCGCCCCCGCCGCCGGCGCGCAGACCGCGGCGCGTGAGCTGCCGCAGACCACCGCCAACCCGCGCCGCACCGTGCTCAACGAGCTGCCGAAGGCCCCCGTCACCCGCTGAGCGCCCCCGCGCGGCGGCCTGACCTGCGGCGACGCGCCGGCGGGCGGAGCGGTGCCGGACTACTAAGCTGAGCCCATGCGCATCGCCAGGTTCTCCATCGACGGGAATGTCGCCTTCGGCGCGGTCGAGGGCGACCCGACCGGCACCGGCGGCCCCAGCGGCTTCGAAGGGCTCGTCCTCGACATCATCAAGGGCGTCCCCTTCGCGGACTTCGAACTGTCCGGCACCAAGGTGCCGTTGGACAAGGTCCGCCTGCTGCCGCCGGTCCTGCCCAACAAGGTCGTCGCCATCGGCCGCAACTACGCAGCCCACGCGGCGGAACTGGGCAACGAGGTGCCGGCCGCGCCCTGGGCCTTCTTCAAGCCGTCCACCTCGGTGATCGGCCCGGGTGACAGCATCGTCTACCCGACCTTCTCCCAGGAGGTCCACCACGAGGCGGAGCTGGCGGTCGTCATCAGCCGGCTGTGCCGCGACGTGCCGCGCGAGCGGGTCAAGGACGTCATCCTGGGTTACACCTGCGCCAACGACGTCACCGCCCGCGACACCCAGCAGGCCGAGAAGCAGTGGGCCAGGGCCAAGGGCTTCGACTCCTCCTGCCCGCTCGGCCCCTGGATCGAGACCGGCATCGACCTGGCGGGCGCCGCCGACCTGGCGATCACCGCGACCGTCAACGGCGAACTGCGGCAGGCCGGCCGCACAGGACAGATGATCCACTCCATCGAGGACCTGATCGTCAACATCACCGAGGCGATGACCCTGCTGCCCGGCGACGTGATCCTCACCGGCACCCCGGCCGGGGTCGGCCCGCTGCACCCCGGCGACGAGGTCGCCGTCACCATCGAAGGCATCGGCACTCTCACCAACAAGGTGATCTCGCGTGGCTAGCGCACCCTCCACGGACGTACGCGTCCGCTTCTGCCCCTCGCCGACCGGCAACCCGCACGTGGGCCTGGTCCGCACCGCACTGTTCAACTGGGCCTTCGCCCGCCACCACCAGGGGACCCTGGTGCTGCGGATCGAGGACACCGACGCGGCCCGGGACTCCGAGGAGTCCTACCGCCAGCTGCTGGACTCGCTGCGCTGGCTCGGCCTGGACTGGGACGAGGGACCCGAGGTCGGCGGCCCGCACGCGCCCTACCGGCAGTCCCAGCGGATGGACGTCTACGCCGACGTGGCCCGCCGCCTGAAGGAGGCCGGGCACGCCTACGACTGCTACTGCAGCGCCGAGGAGCTGGAGGACCGCCGCGCGGCCGCCCGCGCCGCAGGCCGCCCCTCCGGCTACGACGGCCACTGCCGCGACCTCACCGCCGAGCAGACCGCCGCCTACCTGGCGGAGGGCCGCAGCGCCATCGTGCGCTTCCGCATGCCGGACAAGACGATCACCTTCACCGACCTGGTGCGCGGCGAGCTGACCTTCACCCCGGACAACGTCCCGGACTACGGCATCGTCCGCGCCAACGGCGCCCCGCTCTACACCCTGGTCAACCCGGTCGACGACGCCCTGATGGGCATCACGCACGTGCTGCGCGGCGAGGACCTGCTGTCCTCCACCCCGCGGCAGATCGCGCTGTACGAGGCGCTGATCGGCCTCGGCGTGGCCAAGCAGATCCCCGACTTCGGGCACCTGCCGTACGTCATGGGCGAGGGCAACAAGAAGCTCTCCAAGCGCGACCCGGAGTCCTCGCTCAACCTCTACCGCGAGCGCGGCTTCCTGCCCGAGGGGCTGCTGAACTACCTCTCGCTGCTGGGCTGGTCCTACTCCGCCGACCAGGACGTCTTCTCGCCCGCCGAGATGGTCGCCAGGTTCGACATCGCCGACGTCAACGCCAACCCGGCGCGCTTCGACCTGAAGAAGGCCGAGTCGATCAACGGCGACCACATCAGGCTGCTCTCCCCCGAGGCCTTCGCCGCGGCCTGCACCCCCTGGCTGCGGGCCCCGCACGCGCCCTGGGCGCCCGAGGACTTCGACGAGGCCGCCTGGCAGGCCATCGCGCCGCACGCGCAGACCCGGCTGACGGTGCTGTCCGACATCACCGCCAACGTCGACTTCCTCTTCCTGCCCGAGCCGGTCGCCGACGAGGCGTCCTGGGCCAAGGCGATGAAGGAGGGCTCGGACGCGCTGCTGCGCACGGCCCGGGAGAAGCTGGCGGGCGCCGACTGGACGAGCCCGGAGGCGCTCAAGGAGGCCGTGCTGGCCGCCGGCGAGGCGCACGGCCTCAAGCTCGGCAAGGCACAGGCGCCGGTCCGTGTCGCGGTCACCGGCCGCACGGTGGGCCTGCCGCTCTTCGAGTCCCTCCAGGTCCTCGGCCGCGACCGCGCCCTGGCCCGCATCGACGCCGCCCTGGCCCGCCTGGCGGCCTGAGGCCGTAGGCCACCGGCCGCCGGATCTGCGCGAGGGCGGCGGGATCCGGCGGCACGCCACTAGATTTGTCCGTATGGCGATCCGTGCGGTGCTCTGGGACATCGACGACACGATCTTCGACTACGCGAGTGCCGAGCGCACTGGTATGCGGCACCACCTGGACCACGAGGGCCTGCCCGACCGCTGTGACAGCGTCGGTCAGGCCCTCGACCTGTGGCGGGACCTGACCGTCGAGCACTGGCGGCGCTTCGCCGACGGCGAGTGCGACTTCGAGGGGCAGCGCAGGGACCGCGTACGGGACTTCCTCGGGCTGCCGCTGACCGACCAGGAGGCGGAGGCCTGGTTCGGCCGCCACATGGTCCACTACGAGGCCGCCTGGGCGCTCTTCCCCGACACCCTGCCCGCGCTCGACGGGCTGGCCGACGGCTACCGGCACGCGGTGCTGTCCAACTCCGCCTTCGCCCACCAGGACCGCAAGCTGCGCACGCTCGGCGTCAGGGAGCGCTTCGAGGTGCTGCTGTGCGCGGCCGAGCTGGGCGTCTCCAAGCCCGAGGCCGAGGCGTTCCACGCCGCCTGCCGCGCGCTGGACCTGGAGCCGCGCGAGGTCGCCTACGTCGGCAACGAGCCGGACATCGACGCCCGTGGCGCGTCGGAGGCGGGGCTGCTGGGGATCTGGCTCGACCGGCACGGGGTCGGCGGGCGGCCGGAGCTGGCGCGGATCACCGGACTGCACGAGCTGCCCGGGCTGCTGCGCTCCGATACCCGTTTTGGAGCGGTGTCCCTGATCGGGTAATGTTCTTCCTGCGCCGCCCGAGAGGGCCGAAAGGCCCGGCCGGGAGCGCAAGCCGAACAAGGCCCGCAGGGGTTGCGTTCTGGTGGGGTATGGTGTAATTGGCAACACGGCTGATTCTGGTTCAGTTGTTCTAGGTTCGAGTCCTGGTACCCCAGCGCATGTCGATGCAAGCCCCCGTTGTGTAGCGGCCTAGCACGCTGCCCTCTCAAGGCAGTAGCGCCGGTTCGAATCCGGTCGGGGGTACAGATCCTTTCATTCCGTCCCCTCCGGGTCGCTCCCGGACGTGACGACGCGAGGATCGCCAGGCCCGCCCCCGTTGTGTAGCGGCCTAGCACGCCGCCCTCTCAAGGCGGTAGCGCCGGTTCGAATCCGGTCGGGGGTACCAGCACCGGGAAAATGTGAAGCCCGTCGCAACTGCGGCGGGCTTCGGTGTTTTCCCGGGGCACTCCCGGCCCGGCTCATCCGTGCCCGGCCACGCAGGAAAAACGCCCTCCCGGCCCGCGGGGACGGCGCGGGCCGGGAAGGCGGACTGGCCGGCCGGCCCGCGCGCGGCGGTCAGCCGGAGCGGCGCAGCGCCTCGGAGAGCCGTGCGGCGGCGTCCACGACGGCCTGGGCGTGCATACGCCCCGGGTGCCGGGTCAGCCGCTCGATCGGCCCGGACACGGACACCGCGGCCACCACTCGGTTCGACGGGCCGCGCACCGGCGCCGAGACCGACGCCACACCCGGCTCGCGCTCGCCGATCGACTGCGACCAGCCCCTGCGGCGCACCCCGGACAGCGCTGTCGCGGTGAAGCGCGCGCCCTGCAGGCCGCGGTGCAGCCGCTCGGGCTCCTCCCAGGCCATCAGCACCTGGGCGGCGGAGCCGGCCTTCATCGGCAGCGTGGAGCCCACGGGCACGGTGTCCCGCAGTCCGGACAGCCGCTCGGCGGCGGCCACGCAGATCCGCATGTCGCCCTGCCGGCGGTAGAGCTGGGCGCTCTCACCGGTGATGTCCCGCAGGTGCGTCAGGACAGGACCCGCCGTGGCGAGCAGCCGGTCCTCGCCCGCCGCGGCGGCCAGCTCGGACAGCCGGGGGCCGAGGATGAAGCGGCCCTGCATGTCGCGGGCCACCATGCGATGGTGTTCGAGCGCGACCGCCAGCCGGTGCGCGGTGGGGCGGGCGAGGCCCGTGGCGCCGACAAGCCCGGCCAGGGTGGCCGGTCCTGACTCCAGTGCGCTGAGCACCAGAGCAGCCTTGTCGAGAACGCCGACGCCGCTAGAGTTGTCCATGCAACGATACTCGCGTCTCACACTGTGAAACGCAAGTTCAATTTTCCCGGGAAGCCGTCAGGCTGGGATGCAGGCGCGGAAGACACGGCGCCGACCACACACCGAGTTGGCCCGGGGCGAAGAAGGCCGGGGCCGGAGGGACAGCGATGGGTAGGACACTCGCGGAAAAAGTCTGGGACGACCATGTCGTCCGCCGCGCCGAAGGCGAGCCCGATCTGCTCTTCATCGATCTCCACCTGCTCCATGAGGTGACCAGCCCCCAGGCGTTCGACGGGCTGCGGATGAACGGCCGGCAGGTGCGCCGCACCGACCTCACCATCGCGACCGAGGACCACAACACCCCCACCCTCGACATCGACAAGCCGATCGCCGACCCGGTCTCGCGCACGCAGTTGGAGACGCTGCGCAAGAACTGCGCCGAGTTCGGGGTGCGGCTGCACCCGCTGGGCGACGTCGACCAGGGCGTCGTCCACGTGGTGGGACCGCAGCTGGGCCTGACCCAGCCGGGCACCACCGTGGTCTGCGGCGACAGCCACACCTCCACCCACGGCGCTTTCGGCGCGCTGGCGTTCGGCATCGGCACCTCGCAGGTCGAGCACGTGCTGGCCACCCAGACGCTGCCGATGGCCCCCTTCAGGACGATGGCCGTCACCGTCGACGGCGAACTCCCCGAGGGCGTCACCGCCAAGGACCTGATCCTCGCCGTGATCGCGCAGATCGGCACCGGCGGCGGCCAGGGCTATGTCATCGAATACCGCGGCTCGGCCATCGAGAAGCTGTCGATGGAGTCCCGGATGACCATCTGCAACATGTCGATCGAGGCGGGCGCGCGGGCCGGCATGATCGCCCCCGACCAGATCACCTTCGACTACCTCGAAGGGCGCGACCACGCCCCCACCGGCGCGGACTGGGACGAGGCGCTGGCGTACTGGAAGACGCTGCGCACCGACGAGGACGCGGTCTTCGACCACGAGGTGCGGATCGACGCGGACGCGCTGACGCCGTTCGTCACCTGGGGCACCAACCCCGGCCAGGGCGCGCCGCTGAGCGCGTCGGTGCCCGACCCGGCGTCCTTCGCCGACCCCGGCGACCGCCTGTCTGCGGAGAAGGCGCTGGAGTACATGGGCCTGACCGCGGGGCAGCCGCTGCGCGAGGTCGCCGTGGACACCGTCTTCGTCGGCTCCTGCACCAACGGCAGGATCGAGGACCTGCGGGCCGCCGCGTCCGTCGTGCAGGGCCGCAAGATCGCCGACGGTGTCCGGATGCTGGTCGTACCGGGCTCCGTACGGGTCGCGCTGCAGGCCGTCGACGAGGGCCTGGACAAGGTGTTCACCGCGGCGGGCGCCGAATGGCGGCACGCGGGTTGCTCGATGTGCCTGGGTATGAACCCCGACCAACTGGCGCCCGGTGAGCGCTCCGCGTCCACCTCCAACCGCAACTTCGAAGGACGGCAGGGCAAGGGCGGCCGTACGCATCTGGTCTCGCCGCAGGTGGCCGCCGCGACCGCGGTGCTCGGCCGCCTCGCCTCGCCCGCCGACCTGTCCGACGCCCCTGTCCTGACGGAGGTCTGAGCCCGATGGAAGCCTTCACCACCCACACCGGCCGGGCCGTGCCGCTGCGCCGCGGCAATGTCGACACCGACCAGATCATCCCCGCGCACTGGCTCAAGAAGGTCACCCGCAACGGCTTCGAGGACGGCCTGTTCGAGGCCTGGCGCAAGGACGAGTCCTTCGTGCTCAACGCCCCCGAGCGCAAGGGCGCGACCGTGCTGGTCGCGGGACCCGACTTCGGCACCGGCTCCTCGCGCGAGCACGCCGTGTGGGCACTGCAGAACTACGGCTTCAAGACCGTGCTCTCGTCCCGCTTCGCGGACATCTTCCGCGGCAACTCGCTCAAGAACGGCCTGCTCACCGTGGTCCTCCCGCAGGAGGTCATCGAGCAGCTGTGGAAGCTGACCGAGGCCGACCCGACCGCCGAGGTCACCGTCGACCTGGTGGCCCGCGAGGTGCGCGCCGAGGGCGTGACCGCCCCCTTCGAGCTGGACGACAACGCCCGCTGGCGACTGCTCGAAGGGCTCGACGACATCAGCCTGACGCTCGGCAACGAGGCGGACATCGCCGCGTTCGAGAGCCGCCGGCCCTCCCACAAGCCGAGCACCGTCAGGGCCTGACACCGCTCCCGCCGGCTCCCGTCGGCCGCAGAACGCCCCCCGCGACCTCGCGGGGGGCGTTTTCGTGTGCCCGGAAGGGGTGCGGGGCATGATCGACAGTGCCGGCCGCAAGGCCCCGCGGGCCGTCCAAAAGTCCGATGGAAGGACCCCGGAACACCCGGTTGGCCCTGTCACTGCTGACAACTCGCCGCAGATGGCACAATCGACGCATGGAACGCGACGGCCAACTCCGCCTCTACGGGGTTCTCGCCGCGCGCCTGAAGCACGCGCACACACGGGTGGTCAACGCCGAAGTCCCTGATGAGACCAGGCGGGAGTTGACCCGAAGGCTCCTGGCGGTGACCGCCGCGGCGAAGCACGATCTCGCCGACGCGGCACGGCGTCTGGACGTGTTGGAGGCCGAGTTGGACGAGCTCGGAATCCCCGATCGCTGATCACGCAGCCCCCCGAGTTCGTTGCGGCACAAGGGTGATTCGCCCGTTTCGTATTTGATTTGCGGTATATATCCGCCTAGCGTGCGAAAAGGCCCGCACTCATTCGCCGGGCAAGTTTCCGAAGGGGAAGACGTGAACAAGGCGCAGCTCGTAGAAGCGATTGCCGACAAGGTAGGCGGCCGGCAGGCCGCCGCGGACGCGGTTGACGCGGTTCTCGACGCGATCGTCCGCGCGGTGGTCTCCGGCGACCGGGTCTCGGTCACCGGGTTCGGTTCGTTCGAGAAGGTCGAACGCCCGGCCCGCTACGCTCGCAACCCCCAGACCGGGGAGCGGGTCAGGGTCAAGAAGACCTCCGTGCCGCGGTTCCGCGCAGGGCAGGGCTTCAAGGACCTGGTCAGCGGGGCCAAGAAGCTCCCGCGCGGCGGCGAGGTCGCGGTCAAGAAGGCCCCCAAGGGCAGCCTGACCGGTGGTGCTTCCAGCACCGCGCGGACCACCACGAAGAAGGCCGCCGCCAAGAAGGCCACCACCGCCCGCAAGACCGCGGCGAAGAAGACCACGGCGGCCAAGAAGACCGCCGCCAAGAAGACCACCGCGGCCAAGAAGACCGCCACGAAGAAGGCGGCCGCGGCCAAGAAGACCGCGGCCAAGAAGGCGCCGGCCAAGAAGGCCACCGCCAAGAAGACGCCGGGCAAGAAGACCTCGGCGCGCAAGACCACCGCCAAGCGGGCTGCCGCCAGGTAGCACTCCGGCGCCGCCGGACGACCGCGACGGGCCGGGCACCCCGCAAGGGGTGGCCCGGCCCGCGCCGTTCTCCCGCTGCGTGCCTGCCCGGTCCCGGCCCGCCTTACGCGCCCGCTTTCGGCCTGCCTTGCGCGGCCGTTTCGGCTCTGCCTGGTGCCGTCGCCTCCGTGCTGCCCTGTGCCCCGCCTTACGCGCCCGGGTCGGGATACGTCTGCAGCGTCACGAAGACCACCCGCCGCGCGTCCCCTTCGCCCTCGGTGCGGATCCGCACCCGCTGGCCGGGCCGCAGCAGCCGCAGGCCGCCCGCGTCGAAGGCCGCCGCGTCGAACGCCACCGGCGTCCCGTCGTCCAGCAGCACACTGCCCGCCCGGGTGCCGGGGTCAAAGGTGAACGCCGTCGCTTGCATGGCCCCAGCCTAGTCAGGCGGTGCGGGCCGGGAAGAGCAGCGCGGTGCGCGGTCCCAGGCCCAGTGCGCGGGCCGCCTCCAGGTCGGCGGCGGTGTCCACGTCCTGCCGCACCGAGGGCACCCCCGGCAGTGTGATCTCGCGCGCGCCGGAGGCGAGGTGGCGCTCCCGTGAGGCGCCGCCGAAGCCGGGGGAGAGGGCGACACCGGGCGACGCGGTGAGCAACGTTGTCCCCGGACCCGCCGTATCGGCCAGGAACGCCCGCCCCGGCAGCCGCGCGGCCTCCCTGAGCACCTCACCCAGCTCGGCGGCCCGCAAGGCCGGGAGATCGCCGTTCAGCGCTCCGACCGCCGCCGACGGGCGCCGCTGCCGTACGAGACCCGCCCCGTACCGCAGTGCCGCGTTCAGCCCGGCCGCCGGGACGTCGGGCACCACGAGCGCCCCGAGCCCGGCCACTTCCGCGCCCGCCGTCGGGTCGTCGGTGACCACCGTGACGTCCGCCACCTCCGCGCACTCCAGCACCGCGCCCACCGTGTCCAGCGCGAAAGCCAGCGCCAGCGCGGGCCGTACCGCCCCCGCCGCCCCCGCCAGCCTGCTCTTGGCCACGGCAAGCGGCTTGAGCGGCACCACGAGCGACCACATCCCCGTCACATCCACCCCACCATTGTCACCGAGTGTCAGAGGTGCCCCCCGGCGGCCCGAGACCTGGCGTTAGTCTCTGGTAGCCGCGATGCTGAGCGGCAGCGCCATCGCAACGTAGAGGAGTCCGGGTGTCCCGCCGCAGAATCGGTTTCTGGTACCGCCTGGCGGCCGTCATCGCGAAACCGCCGCTCATTGTGCTGTTCAAGCGGGATTGGCGCGGAATGGAGCACATTCCGGCCGACGAAGGATTCATCACGGCGGTGAACCACAACTCGTACCTCGACCCGCTGTCGTACGCGCATTTCCAGTACAACACCGGACGGGTGCCGCGCTTCCTGGCCAAGGCCGCCCTGTTCAAGCCGTTCTTCGTCGGCACAGTGCTGCGCGGTACCGGCCAGATCCCGGTCTTCCGGGAGTCCACCGACGCCGCCAACGCCTTCCGCGCCGCGGTCACCGCGATCGAGTCGGGCGAGTGCGTGGCCTTCTACCCCGAGGGCACCCTCACCCGCGACCCCGACATGTGGCCGATGGTCTCCAAGACCGGCGTCGCCCGCGTCGCCCTGCTCACCAAGGCCCCCGTCATCCCGGTCGCCCAGTGGGGCGCCAACGAGGCCATGCCGCCGTACGCGAAGGAGAAGAAGTTCCGCTTCTTCCCCCGCAAGACGCTGCGCGTCGTCGCAGGACCGCCCGTCGACCTGGACGCCTACTACGGCCTGGAGCCCACCGCCGAGACGCTGCGCGCTGTCACCGAGACCATCATGCGCGCCGTCACCGAGCTGCTCGCGGAACTGCGCGGCGAACCGGCCCCCGAGGGGCTCTTCGACCCGCGCAAGGCACGGGAGGGCAAGTGACGGTGCGCTGCGCGGTCTACGGCACGGGGTCGTGGGGCACCGCCTTCTCCATGGTGCTCGCCGACGCCGGGTGCCAGGTGTCGCTGTGGGGGCGCAGGCCCGCCCTCGTCGACGCCATCAACACCACCCGGCACAACCCGGAGTACTTCCCCGAGCTGGAACTGCCCGCCGCCGTCACCGCCACCGCCGACGCGGCGCAGGCCGCGCACGACGCCGAGTTGGTCTTCCTCACCGTGCCCTCCCAGACGCTGCGCGGCAACCTCGCCGAGTGGGCGCCGCTGCTGCGCGGCGACGCGGTGCTGGTCAGCCTGATGAAGGGCGTCGAGCTGGGCACCGCCAAGCGGATGAGCGAGGTCATCGAGGAGGTCGCCAAGACCGGACCCGACCGGGTCGCGGTCCTGTCGGGGCCCAACCTGGCGCCCGAGATCGCCGAACGGCAGCCCGCCGCGTCCGTCGTCGCCTGCCGGGACGACGCGGTGGCCCGCCGCATCCAGGCCGCCTGCCACACCGCGTACTTCCGCCCGTACACCAACACCGACGTGGTCGGCTGCGAACTCGGCGGCGCGGTCAAGAACGTGATCGGGCTCGCCGTCGGCATCGCCGACGGCATGGGGCTCGGCGACAACACCAAGGCGTCGCTGATCACCCGCGGCCTGGCCGAGACCACCAGGCTGGGCATGGCGATGGGCGCCGACGCACTCACCTTCGCGGGCCTGGCCGGCATGGGCGACCTGGTCGCCACCTGCTCCTCGCCGCTGTCCCGCAACCACACCTTCGGCACCAACCTCGGCCGCGGCATGAGCCTGGCCGAGACCATCGCGGTCACCCGGCGGACCGCGGAGGGCGTCAAGTCCTGCGAGTCGGTGGCCGATCTCGCCCGCCGCCACGGCGTGGACATGCCGATCACGGAGACCGTGGTCGATATCGTGCACAACGGAAAGCCGCCGGTCGTGGCCGTGCGGGAGTTGATGTCACGGTCCGCGAAGTCCGAAAGGTAAGGTCAACGCGTCATGAGCAACCTGCCTTCCCCCCAGAGCCCGGGACCCGACGAGCCCGCCGTCCGCCAGGCGCCGTCCGGTTACGCACGCAAGCCGCGGGTCGCCGTCGTCTTCGGCGGCCGCAGCTCCGAGCACGGTGTCTCGGTGGTGACCGCGGCAAGCCTGCTGCGCGCCATCGACCGCACCAAGTACGACGTCCTGCCCATCGGCATCACCACCGAGGGCCGCTGGGCGCTGACCGCCGACGAGCCCGACCGGATGGCCATCGCCGACCGGCGGATGCCCACCGTCGAGCAGGTCGCCGACCACGAGGGCGCCGTCGTCCTGCCGGTCGACCCGGCAAGCCGCGAGGTCGTCTACACCGAGGCCGGCGCGGTGCCCAAGGCACTGGGCGAGGTCGACGTGGTCTTCCCGCTGCTGCACGGCCCCTACGGTGAGGACGGCACCCTGCAGGGTCTGCTCGAACTCTCCGGCGTCCCCTACGTCGGCGCGGGCGTGCTCGCCTCCGCCGTCGGCATGGACAAGGAGTACATGAAGCGGATCTTCACCTCCTTCGGCCTGGCCGTCGGCCCCTACACCGTGGTCCGCCCGCGGGAGTGGGACCGCGACCCGGCCGCCGTCCGCGAACGCCTCACCGGCTTCGCCGCCGAGCACGGCTGGCCGCTGTTCGTGAAGCCCGCCCGCGGCGGCTCCTCGTTCGGCATCAGCAAGGTCGACGGCCCCGAAGGGCTCGACGCGGCCATCGCCGAGGCCCGCAGGCACGACCCCAAGCTGGTGGTCGAGGCGCTGCTGCGCGGCCGCGAGATCGAGTGCGCGGTGCTGGAGTTCGAGGACGGGCCGCGCGCGTCGGTGCCCGCCGAGATCCCGCCGGTCACCACCCACGCCTTCTACGACTTCGAGGCGAAGTACATCGACTCGGCGGAAGGCGTCGTGCCGGCGCCGCTCACCCCCGAGCAGACCGCCGAGGTGCAGCGGCTCGCGGTGGCCGCCTTCGAGGCCGCGTCCTGCGAGGGCCTGGTGCGGGCGGACTTCTTCCTGCTGGACAGCGGCGAGTTCGTGATCAACGAGATCAACACCATGCCGGGCTTCACCCCGATCTCGATGTACCCGCGGATGTGGCAGGAGAGCGGCGTGGACTACCCCGAGCTGGTCGACCGGCTCATCCAGGCGGCACTGCGGCGCTCCACCGGGCTGCGCTGAAACGTCCCTGCGGCCCCGCGGCCCACCCGCGGGGCCTCACAGTTCGGGGATCGTCTTCTTCACGGCGGCGGCGAGGTCGGTGAGCGGACCGATGTCGACGGCGTGCTCCTTCGGCAGCCGCACCTCGACGTACGCCAGGCGCAGCGTCGTGGTGAGCACCAGCGAACCGCCCGACCCCTTCTCGACCGACCAGCTCACCCCGTCCGCGTCGACACCGTCGGCCTCGGGATCGTCGTCGACCGCCGGTCGCGGCACCCCGCAGCGCAGTACGATCGCCGGGTCCCCCCACCCGGTGACCAGCTCGGAGCGCGACCCCACACCATGCCGCGACAGCCCCTGGACCTTCTGCGGCAGCGCGTCGTGCAGCGCACGGCAGTAGCCGGCGGTACGCGCGTCAGGAACCGGTACGGCGACGGCGCCGTCACCGCTACCGGACGTCGCGAAACCGTAGGCCGCCGCCGCGGCAAGGCACGCGACGGCGGACACGTTGATGAGAACCACCCGGTGGAAGAGCGCCACCGGGCGAGCATATCGGGGGCTAGATATGGACCACGGGACAGGTCAGGGTTCGGGTGATGCCGTCCACCTGCTGGACCCTGGCGACCACCATCCGGCCGAGTTCGTCGACCGTGTCCGCCTGGGCCCTGACGATGACGTCATAGGGACCCGTGACGTCCTCGGCCTGGATGACACCGTCGATCTTGGAGATCACCTCCGCTACTGCCGAGGCCTTGCCGACCTCGGTCTGGATCAGGATGTAGGCCTGTACCACGGAACCTCCAGGGCGGCTACGAGGATCATGTGGGAAGGGGGACGCCACGTTATCGCGTCGTCGCGCACAGCGGGGAGACCCGCGCGGTACCTGACCCCCGTATTGACGGGAAACACGCAGCAGAACCGGCGAATGCCGAGACCTAAGGGGACGATGAGATGAAGGGGACTGTGGGCGAGTTGGGGGAGTTCGGGCTCATCAGGGAACTGACCTCCCGCCTCACCTCGACCCCGGCCGTGAAAATCGGCCCCGGTGACGACGCGGCCGTCGTCACCGCGCCCGACCGGCGGGTGGTGGCCACCACCGACATCCTGGTCGAAGGACGGCACTTCCGCCGCGACTGGTCCACCGCCTACGACGTCGGCCGCAAGGCCGCCGCGCAGAACCTCGCCGACATCGCCGCCATGGGCGCCGTCCCCACCGCCGTGCTGCTCGGCCTGGTCGTCCCCACCGACCTGCCCGCCACCTGGCCCATCGAGCTGATGGACGGCATCCGCGACGAGTGCCAGGTCGCCGGCGCTGCCGTCGTCGGCGGCGACGTCGTCCGCGGCGACACCATCACCGTCGCCGTCACCGCACTGGGTGACCTGCGCAACCGCAGTGCCGTCACCCGATCGGGGGCGCGTCCCGGCGACGTCGTCGCCGTCACCGGCTGGCTCGGCTGGTCCGCCGCAGGGCTCGCCGTCCTCTCCCGCGGCTTCCGCTCCCCGCGCGCCTTCGTCGAGGCCCACCGCCGCCCCGAGCCCCCGTACCACGCGGGACCCGCGGCCGCGGAACTCGGCGCCACCGCCATGACCGACGTCAGCGACGGCCTGGTCGCCGACCTCGGCCACATCGCCGCGGCCAGCGGCGCCGACATCGACCTGCGGTCCGCCGCCGTCGACGTGCCCGCGCAGATGACCGACATCGGCACCGCCGTCGGCGTCGACCCGCTGCACTGGGTGCTCACCGGCGGCGAGGACCACGCCATCGTCGCCACCTTCCCGCCCGACGTGAAACTGCCCGCCCGCTGGCGGGTCATCGGCTCGGTCACCGCACCCGCAGGACGCACCCCGCAGGTCACCGTCGACGGCGCCCCCTGGGAGAAGGCCGGCGGCTGGGACCACTTCGGCGACGACGCGTGAACCGTCCGCCCGCCCGGGTGCTCACCGTCGCCGGTTCCGACTCCGGCGGCGGTGCCGGCATACAGGCCGACCTCAAGACCATGCTCGCCCTCGGCGCCCACGGCATGAGCGTCGTCACCGCCGTCACCGCGCAGAACTCCCTCGGCGTGCACGGCACCTGGGACCTGCCGCAGGGGGCGGTACGCGCGCAGTTCCGCGCCGTCGTCGACGACATCGGGGTCCAGGCCGTCAAGACCGGCATGCTCGGCTCCGCCGCACTCGCCGGCACCGTCGCCGACCTGCTCACCGGGCTCGACGTGCCCGTCGTCGTGGACCCGGTCGGCACCTCCAAGCACGGCGACGCCCTGCTGCGCGGCGACGCCCCCGACGTCGTCCGCCGCAGACTCCTCCCGCTGGCCACCGTCGCCACGCCCAACCTGGACGAGGTGACCCGGCTCACCGGCATCACCGTCACCGACCAGGAGGGCATGCGGGCCGCCGCCGACGCCGTACTGGCCTGCGGCCCGCGCTGGGTGCTCGTCAAGGGCGGCCACCTGCCCGACGCCGAGCAGTACGCCGAGTGCGCCGACCTGCTCTCCGACGGCCGCACCGAACGCTGGTACCACGCCCCCCGATACCCCAACCGCCACACCCACGGCACCGGCTGCACCCTGGCCAGCGCACTGGCCACCTGCCTCGCCCAGGGCCACGACGTGCCCACCGCGGTCGGCCTCGCCAAGTCCTACGTCACCGGCGCCATCGCCGCCGGCTTCCCCCTCGGCGCCGGCATCGGCCCCGTCGACCACGGCTGGCAGGCCAGGTCCCTGCGGACGGGGTGACGCCGAAAAGCCGGCCCACCGCGAGGTGGACCGGCTTCCTGAGAGCCGGACGGCTGCGCCGCTGCGAGAACGCGTCAGCGCGGAGGGGTCACGCGCTAGCGCGAGACCTTGCCGGCCTTGATGCACGAGGTGCAGACATTGAGCCGCTTCGGCGTCTTCCCCACGACCGCGCGCACCCGCTGGATGTTGGGGTTCCAACGGCGCGGGGTACGGCGGTGCGAGTGGGAAATGCTGTTGCCGAAGCCCGGCCCCTTGCCGCAGACGTCGCAGTTGGCAGCCACGGGACACTCCAAAGACTTCAGATGCATTTACGAGGAAAAGCCCGGGAGAGCCCCAGGCAACCGGAGCAGCATACAACGGCTGCGCCTATGCAACGAAACTACCACGCCCCCGGGGGTCCCCCGGCCCCCTCCCGCCGGTGCGCGGCTCGTCTCGCGGTTCCCCGAGCCCCTGCGTGGGTGCCACTTGCTGTGGCGTTGCCTTCTTCCCGCCGTCGTGGCCGGTCGCGCAGTTCCCCGCGCCCCTGGTTGTTGCCCTCTTCCCACAGAAGCGGGCGCCTTTAGGCGGCGCCGTCTGCCTGCGCAGGGTGAGCGTTTTTCAGGAGGCGCCCTCTGGGCAGGAAGGGGGAGCGTTTTTCAGGGGCGCGGGGAACTGGCGCCCAGCCCGAGGAGCGGGAAAGCAGGCAACGCCACAGCAAGTGGCAATCGCCGAGGGGCTCGGGGAACCGCGAGACGAGCCGACCACCCGGGGGAAGGGGGAGCCCGGGGGCCGGGGCGGCTAGGCTCGGAGAAATCGCTCTCCGCAGGAGGTTTCGTGCCGCCCTCGCTCGCCGCACCCCAGGTGCGCACTTGGTGCCGGCTCGCCCTCGCGGCCCTGGGCCTGGCCCGGGAGGAGATCGACGCGATCAACGTCTACCCCGTCGCCGACGGCGACACCGGCACGAACCTCTACCTGACCGTGGAGTCCGCGGCCCAGAGCGTCGAGGCCGTCTTCGACGCCCATGCGGCGGCGGACCCGGTGGCGGGGCCGACGCTGCCGGAGGCCTTCCGGGCGATGTCGCACGGCGCCCTCATCGGTGCCCGGGGCAATTCCGGCACGATCCTGGCCCAGCTCCTGCGCGGCATGAACGAGCCGCTCACCGCGGGCGGCAGCCCGGATGCCGACGCCCTGCGCCGCGCCCTGCGCTCGGCGGCGGACTCCGCGTACGAGGCGGTCGCCCACCCGCAGGAGGGCACGATACTGACGGTGGCGAGCGCGGCGGCGGACGCGGCGCAGGCGGCGGACGGCGGCCTGGCCGAGGTGGTGCGCGCGGCCCACGCCGGCGCCCGTGCCGCCCTGGCGGCGACCCCCGGGCAGCTCGGCCCGCTGCGGGCGGCCGGTGTGGTGGACGCCGGCGGCCTCGGCCTGGTCGCGGTTCTGGCGGCGCTGTCCGACGCGGTGACCGGTGACCCGCCGAGCGCCACGTCGACGGCGCCGGGTGCGGGCACGTCGTTCCTGCCGGGCACGGTGGGCGACGTCGCGGTGACCGGCGACCCGGCGACCGTGCCGGGCGCGGGCACCTCGTCGGTGCCGGGTGCGGGCACGTCGTTCCTGCCGGGCACGGTGGGCGACGTCGCGGTGACCGGCGACCCGGCGACCGTGCCGGGCGCGGGCACCTCGTCGGTGCCGGGTACGGCGGCCGACGTCGAGACCTGCGCGGTCGTCGGCGGGCCGGCCTTCGAGGTGATCTACCTGCTGGAGGCGTCCGCGGCAGCGGTCCCGGCGCTGCGCGAGCGCCTCGACGGCCTCGGGGACTCGCTCGTCGTCGTCGGCGGCGACGGCCTGTGGAACGTGCATGTGCACGTCGACGACGTGGGCGCCGCCATCGAGGCGGGCATCGACGCCGGGCGGCCGTATCGGATCCGTGTGACGCACTTCGGGGAGCAGGCGGGGCGTACCGCGGAGCGCCACGAGCGGGCCGTGGTGGCCCTGGTGCGGGGCGACGGGATGGCGCAGCTGTGCGCGCAGGCCGGCGCGACGGTGCTGGCGCTGCGCCCGGGCGAGCCGCCGGCCAGCGGTGAGATCGCCGCCGCGATCCGCAGGGCGCGCGCCCGCGAGGTGATACTGCTGCCGAACGACACCGAGCTGCGGCCCGCCGCCGGCGCCGCGGTGGAGCAGGCGCGCGCTGACGGCGTGCGGGTCGCCCTGATCCCCACCCGCTCCGCGGTCCAGGGCATCGCGGCGCTTGCCGTCCACGAGCCCTCCCGCCGCTTCGACGAGGACGTCGTCGCGATGACGTCCGCGGCCGGTGCCACCCGATACGCGGAGGTCGCCGTCGCCGAGCACGAGTCGTGGACGATGGCGGGGGTCTGCCAGGCGGGCGACGTCCTCGGCCTGATCGACGGCGACGTGGCGGTGATCGGCGCCGACGTCGCGGACACCGCCGTCCACGTCCTGGACCGGATGCTGGCGGCCGGCGGCGAGATGGTGACCCTGGTGCTGGGCGCGACCGCGCCGCCCGGGCTCGCCGACCGCCTGGAGTCGCACGTCCGCGACCGGCACCTGGCGGTGGACACGGTGACGTACCAGGGCGGGCAGGCGGCCTGCCCGCTGCTGATCGGCGTGGAGTAGCCACCTGCTGCCGGGCCGCGGTTTTGTCAGGGGTGTGCGCCAAGATGGGGAGCGATGACTGGCAACCCGTTGGACGAACCGCTGCGCAAGATCGTCGGGGACCGCACCGCCAAGGTGCTCGGCGAGCACCTCGGCCTGCACACCACAGGCGACCTGCTGCACCACTACCCGCGCCGCTATGCCGAGCGCGGTGAGCTGACCCGCCTGGCCGACCTGCCGGTCGACGAGTACGTGACGGTGGTCGCGCAGATCTCCAAGGCGGACAAGCGGACGTACGGCGGCGGCTCCGGCGTACGCCTCGAAGTCGTGGTCAGCGACGGCAGCGGCACCCTGACGCTGGTGTTCTTCAGCAAGGCCGCGCATGCGCACGCGCACCGGCTGATCCCGGGCCGCCGCGGGATGTTCTCCGGCAAGGTGTCGGTCTTCAACCGCACCCGGCAGCTCGCGCACCCCGACTACCAGCTGCTGGACGCCGACGACGCGGGCGACGCGGGCGACGCGACCGTCGCGGCTGTCGACGCATTCGCCAACCGGCTGATCCCGCTGTATCCGGCGTGCAAGCAGATCACCTCGTGGAAGATCGCGCAGGCCGTGGAGACCGCGCTGAACTCGCTGGAGGGCACCGGCTGGGCGGGCGTCGGCGAACCGCTGCCCGACCAGCTGCGCGCCTCCCGCGGCCTTGCCTCGCTGCCCGAGGCGCTGGAGAAGGTGCACCGGCCGCGTACCAAGGCCGACATCGGCGCGGCCAGGGACCGGCTGCGCTGGGACGAGGCGTTCGTGCTGCAGGTCGCGCTGGCGCGGCGGCGGGCCGCGGAGTCCGCGCTGCCCGCGGTGCCGCGCCGCCCGGCCGCCGACGGGCTGCTCGCGGCCTTCGACGCGAAGCTGCCCTTCACCCTCACCGACGGCCAGCGCACCGTCTCCGCCGAGGTCTTCGCCGACCTGGCCACCGACCACCCGATGCACCGGCTGCTGCAGGGCGAGGTCGGCTCGGGCAAGACCCTGGTGGCGCTGCGCGCGATGCTCGGCGTGGTCGACGCGGGCGGGCAGGCCGCGATGCTCGCGCCGACCGAGGTGCTCGCGCAGCAGCACCACCGCTCCGTCACCGAGATGATGGGCGAGCTGGCGGAGTCCGCCGGCATGCTCGGCGGCTCGGAGCTGGGCACCAAGGTGGTGCTGCTGACCGGTTCCATGGGCACCGCCGCCCGCCGGCAGGCGCTGCTTGACCTCGTCACGGGCGAGGCGGGCATCGTGGTGGGCACCCACGCGCTGATCGAGGACAAGGTCAAGTTCCATGACCTGGGGCTCGTCGTGGTCGACGAGCAGCACCGCTTCGGGGTCGAGCAGCGCGACGCGCTGCGGGCCAAGGCGCCGCAGCCGCCGCATCTGCTGGTGATGACGGCGACCCCGATCCCGCGGACCGTCGCGATGACGGTCTTCGGCGACCTGGAGACCTCGGTGCTCGACCAGCTGCCCGCCGGCCGTTCGCCGATCGCGACCCATGTCGTACCGGCGGCGGAGAAGCCGCACTTCCTCAGCAGGGCCTGGGAGCGGGTGCGCGAGGAGGTCGAGGGCGGGCACCAGGCGTATGTGGTGTGCCCGCGGATCGGCGACGACGAGGACGCCAAGGCGGCGGCGAAGAAGGCCGACGACGCCGAGCGCAGGCCGCCGCTGGCGGTGCTGGAGGTCGCCGAGCAGATCGCCGCGGGACCGCTGGCCGGCCTGCGGGTCGAGGTGCTGCACGGCAGGATGGCGCCGGACGCCAAGGACGACGTGATGCGGCGCTTCGCGGCCGGCGAGGTGGACGTGCTGGTGGCGACCACGGTGATCGAGGTCGGCGTCAACGTGCCCAACGCCACCGCCATGGTGATCATGGACGCGGACCGCTTCGGCGTCTCGCAGCTGCACCAGTTGCGCGGCCGGGTCGGCCGCGGGTCGGCGGCCGGGCTGTGCCTGCTGGTCTCCGAGGCGCCCGAGGCGAGCCCGGCGCGCGGCAGGCTCGACGCGGTCGCCGGCACCCTGGACGGCTTCGAGCTGTCCGAGATCGACCTGCAGCAGCGCCGCGAGGGCGACGTGCTCGGCCAGGCCCAGTCCGGCAGCCGCTCCAGCCTGCGGATGCTGACGGTGATCGACGACCGGGAGATCATCGAGCAGGCCCGGCAGGAGGCCGTCGCCGTGGTGTCGGCCGACCCCGAGCTGACCGGCCACCCCGACCTGCGCAGCGCCCTCGACAGCCTGCTGGACGCGGACCGCGAGCAGTATCTGGACAAGGGCTGAGGCGGCAGCGGGAGCCGGACCGGCGCGGGCGGATAGGCTGCGGAGCGTGACGCGAAGGGTGGGCAGCAGATGACGCGGGTGATCGCCGGGGCGGCCGGCGGCCGGCGGCTGGCCGTACCGCCGGGCACCGCGACCCGGCCGACGTCGGACCGGGCCAAGGAGGGCCTGTTCTCCACGCTGGAGTCGCTGCGCGGCACCCTGGTGGGGGCCAGGTTCATGGACCTGTACGGCGGTTCCGGCGCTGTCGGCCTCGAAGCGCTCTCGCGCGGCGCCGCGCATGTGCTGCTCGCCGAGTCCGACCCGCGGGCGGCCCGCACGATCCGGGAGAACGCCGCCGCGATCGGCCTGCCGGGCGCCGAGGTGCGGGCCGGCCGGGCCGAGAAGGTCGTCGCCGTGGCGCCGCCCGCCGAGCCGTACGACGTGGTCTTCCTCGACCCGCCCTACGACACCCCGGACGCGGACCTGCGGGAGATCCTGCTCACACTCGGCACCGGCGGCTGGCTCGCACAGGACACACTCGTCACCGTGGAACGCAGGACCCGGGGCGGTGCCTTCGACTGGCCGGCCGGATTCGAAGCACTGCGCTCCCGGCGGTACGGCGAGGCGACTCTTTGGTACGGTCGCGCCGCCCAAGTTACCGCCGGGTCATGAACCCGCGTAACGCCCGTTCGCAGAGCGAGGAGCCAGCAATGCGCCGCGCAGTCTGTCCCGGGTCCTTCGACCCGGTCACCAACGGCCACCTCGACATCATCGCCCGCGCCTCCCGGCTCTACGACGTCGTGCACGTCGCGGTGATGATCAACCAGTCCAAGCAGGGCCTTTTCGGCATCGACGAGCGGATCGCGCTGATCGAGGAGGTCACGGCCGACCTCGGCAACGTCCAGGTGGAGTCCTTCCACGGGCTGCTGGTGGACTTCTGCAAGCAGCGCGACATCCCGGCCATCGTCAAGGGCCTGCGGGCGGTCAGCGACTTCGACTACGAACTGCAGATGGCCCAGATGAACATCGGCCTGTCCGGTGTCGAGACGCTCTTCGTCCCCACCAACCCCGCCTACAGCTTCCTGTCCTCGTCCCTTGTGAAGGAAGTCGCCCAGTGGGGCGGGGACATCTCGCACCTGGTTCCGGCTCCGGTTCTGGAGGCGCTGAACACCAAGCTGCGGCAGCGCTAGAGTCTTCGGCGTGGACGTCCAGAAGAAGCTCGATGAGATCGCGGCCACCGTGGCGAACGCCCGGTCGATGCCGATGTCGGCCTCCTGCGTGGTGAACCGGGCCGAGCTGCTCGCCATGCTCGACGAGGTGTCCGCCGCGCTGCCCGACTCCCTCGCCCAGGCCGAAGGGCTGCTCGGCGACCGTGAGCAGATGGTCGAGGAGGCCAGGGCGGAGGCCCGGCGGATCATCGAGTCGGCGCACGCCGAACGCGGCTCGCTGGTCTCCGACACCCATATCGCCCGGCAGTCCAAGGACGAGGCCGAGCGGATCGTCGCCGAGGCCCGCCGCGAGGCCGACGAGATCCGCGCCGAGGCCGACGACTACGTCGACAGCAAGCTGGCGAACTTCGAGGTGGTCCTCACCAAGACCATCGGCTCGGTCGACCGCGGCCGCGAGAAGCTGCTCGGCCGCCACCCCGACTTCGACGAGCAGGGCTTCCCCGTCGAGGACGACCCGGACGCCCCCGAGCGCAGCACCGACCCCGAGACGCTGCGCCGCCGCGCCGACGAGTACGTCGACACCAAGCTCGGCGCCTTCGAGGCGGTGCTCAGCAAGACCCTGGAGGCCGTCGGCCGCGGCCGGCTCAAGCTCACCGGGCACAACCCCATCGACGACCTGGCCGCGCAGATCGCCGCGGCCGACGGCGCCGAGGGCGACCCGCAGCACCACCACCAGCAGTCCGACGCCGACTACCTGGCGGGCCTGGCCGCGCCCGCGCCCGAGCAGGCCGACCTGTCGCAGTACGGCTACGACCCGCAGGCGCAGCCCGCCGAGCCCCAGCCGCCGGCCCAGGACCCCGGCTACGGCTACCAGGGGCAGCAGGAGGCGTACGCGCAGCAGGCCTACGCGGCCGAGCCCGGCGACGGCTACCAGGACGACGGCTACCAGCAGGACTACGCCCAGCAGGCCGGCTACGCCGACCCGTACGCCCCGCAGCCCGGCTACGGCCAGGACCAGGGCTACGACTACGGCCAGGGCGGCCAGCAGGGCTACGAGCAGCAGCCCGGCTACGACCAGCAGCAGTACCCGCCGCAGATCCCGTACCAGCAGCAGGGCCAGGGGTATGCGCAGCCGGCCGCCGCACTGGACGAGACCAGCTTCTTCGACACCGGGATGATCGACCTCAACCGGCTGCGGGAACTGGAGCAGGGCCGCTGACCGGTCCGCGCCGGTCGGGCCCGCACTGGCCCGTTTGGGCGGGGGCTGCGCGTCCAGTATCCTGTCACTTCCAGCCGTGTGAATCGCCGGCGCTTCCGCCTGCCCGCCCACCCACGGGCGCCGCAGGTAAGACCGAGGAAAGCAGGAGCCCTGAACACCCGCCTTGACCACCGCAACCCCCTCGTGTTCGACACGCACGAGCTGGGCAGGCGCCCGGGCGCGATGAAGAAGGTCTCCCGCTCGGTGCCGGCCCCCGACGACCTCGGCATCGCCGACGTCATCGGGGTGCCGAAGGGCGCCACCGTCGAGCTGGAACTCCGCCTGGAGTCGGTCATGGAGGGCGTGCTGGTCACCGGCACCGCCCATGCACCGGTCACGGGGGAGTGCGTAAGGTGTCTGGAGCCGGTCGAGCGCGAGCTGGACGCGGACTTCCAGGAGATGTTCTCCTACCCCGACGCCGACACCCGGACCGCCCGCAGGGACGAAGCCGGTGACGACGCCGAGGACGAGGACACGCTTGAACTAGAGGACGACCTGTTCGACCTCGAACCCGTGCTGCGAGACGCGGTGGTGCTCGCACTGCCCATGCAGCCGGTGTGCCGGGAGGACTGCGCGGGCCTGTGCTCCACGTGCGGAGCCCGGCTCGCCGACGACCCGGACCACCACCACGACGTCACCGACATCCGGTGGGCGGCCCTGCAGGATCTCACCGTGGATCCGACAACCCAGCAGAACGGTGCCGGAAACGGCTCCGACGACGATCAGGAGAAGTAGCCGTGGCTGTTCCCAAGCGGAAGATGTCGCGCAGCAACACGCGCCACCGCCGTTCGCAGTGGAAGGCTGCGCCCGTGAGCCTGGTGGCGTGCGAGCGCTGCCACGAGCCGAAGCTGCAGCACATCGCGTGCCCCAACTGCGGCACCTACAACCGCCGTCAGGTCCTCGACGTCTGATCGGCAGGTGACAGGCTCCATGTCAGACGCCTCAGCGCCGAAGCAGGCCGCGACGGACGCCACGACGGATACAGCCTCGTCCCACACGCTTCTGGAAGGGCGGCTCGGGTATCACCTTGAGCCCGCCCTTCTGGTGCGTGCGCTCACCCACCGCTCGTACGCGTACGAGAACGGCGGGCTGCCCACCAACGAGCGGCTGGAGTTCCTCGGGGACTCCGTGCTCGGCCTGGTGGTCACCGACACCCTCTACCGCACCCACCCCGACCTGCCGGAAGGCCAACTGGCCAAGCTGCGGGCCGCGGTGGTCAACTCCCGGGCACTCGCGGGCGTCAGCCGGGGGCTCGACCTCGGCGCGTTCATCCGCCTGGGCCGCGGCGAAGAGGGCACCGGCGGGCGGGACAAGGCCTCCATCCTCGCGGACACCCTCGAAGCGGTGATCGGCGCCGTCTACCTCGACCAGGGCCTCGACGCGGCCTCCGAGCTGGTCCACCGGCTCTTCGACCCGCTCATCGAGGAGTCCTCCAACCTGGGCGCAGGCCTGGACTGGAAGACCAGCCTCCAGGAACTCACCGCGAGCGAGAGCCTGGGCGTCCCCGAATACGTCGTCTCCGAGTCGGGACCCGACCACGAGAAGACCTTCACGGCTGCCGCCCGCGTCGGTGGTGTCGAGTACGGCACCGGCACCGGCCGCAGCAAGAAGGAAGCCGAGCAGCAGGCGGCCGAGGCCGCCTGGCGCTCCATCCGCAAAACCTCCGCCGCCGCGAGCTGACGGCACCCCCCGGGGTGCCTCCGGGTGCCCCGGGCCGGCGCCCCTTCCGCGGGCCGCGGTGGCCGTGCGGTTCCCTTGCGCAGGGGGGCACCCCCCAGGGGCGCGGGGAACTGCGCGACCAGCCGTCGACGGGCTGCACGTCGTCACCGGCCCGAAGGGGCTGTTGCTGTCGGAGACGGACCACCCGCCGGTGGGGGGCTGGGCGGGCAGTTCCCCGCGCCCCCTGGGGTTACCCCTGCCGAAGGGGGACCCTTCGTGGAAGGAAAGGGCATGCCGGAGCTGCCGGAAGTGGAAGTGGTGCGGCGGGGACTGGCGCGCTGGGCAGCAGGCCGAACCGTCGAGACGGTGAGCGTCCTGCACCCGCGTGCCGTACGCCGCCACGCGGCCGGCGCGGAGGACTTCGCTGCGGGCCTGAAAGGCCAGGAGCTGGGCGCCCCCCACCGCAGGGGCAAGTACATGTGGCTGCCGGTCACAGACCGGGCAGCCCTGCTCGCTCACCTCGGCATGAGCGGGCAGTTCCTGATCCGCCCGGCCGGCGCACCGGCGGAGACCCATCTGCGGGTGCGCCTGACCTTCGCCGACGACGAGGGCACGGACCTGCGGTTCGTGGACCAGCGCACCTTCGGCGGGCTGTCGCTCCAGGAGACCGTCCCCGGCGACCCGGAGAGCCTGCCGCAGGCCCTGACGCACATCGCCCGCGACCCGCTGGACCCGCAGTTCGACGAGGAAGCCTTCCACGCGGCCCTGCGCCGCAAGCGCACCACCGTCAAGCGGGCGCTGCTGGACCAGAGCCTGATCAGCGGCGTCGGCAACATCTACGCCGACGAGGCGCTGTGGCGCAGCAAACTGCACTACGAGCGGCCGACCGCGGGCATGACCCGTCCGCGTACCGCCGAGCTGGTCCGGCACATCCGCGAGGTGATGGGCGACGCGCTGGCCGCCGGCGGCACCAGCTTCGACAGCATGTACGTCAACGTGAACGGCGAGTCCGGCTACTTCGACCGGTCGCTGGACGCGTACGGCCGCGAGGACCAGCCGTGCCGCCGCTGCGGTACGCCGATCAGGCGCCGTGCGTGGATGAACAGGTCGAGCTACTTCTGCCCGCGCTGTCAGCCGGTGCCGCGCGCCGCGTCGTAGGCCCGCTGGGCGGCGAGCACCTCGGGCATCCGCTCCTCGACCAGGCCGATCAGGGCGAGCAGCCGGTCCGCGGTGTCCGCGCCCAGTTCGGTGAGCCGGTACTCGACGTGCGGGGGACTGGTCGGCCGGGCGTCCCTGACGACCAGGCCGTCGCGCTCCAGGGCGTGCAGCGTCTGCGAGAGCATCTTCTCGCTGACCCCGTCGACCCGGCGCCGCAGCTCGTTGAAGCGCAGCGCGTCCTCGCGCAGCGCGCTCAGTGTGAGGCTGCCCCAGCGGCCGGTGACGTGCCCAAGCGTGGAGCGCGAGGGGCAGTCCCGCTCGAAGACGTCGAAGACGTCCGCCACCCGCACCCCGCTCTCACCCATGGCCAGAGCGTACCCCGCGACAGCGCCCCCCAGCGGGACCCGCCGCGGCCGGGGAAGCGGCTCAGAAGCCGAAGTCCTGGGTCCACCACGGGCCGCCGGTGCCGAAGTGGATGCCGACGCCGAGGGTGGTGTAGTCGCAGTTGAGGATGTTCGCGCGGTGGCCGGGGCTGTTCATCCAGGCGGTCATCACCGCTTCCGCGTCCGCCTGGCCGCGGGCGATGTTCTCGCCGCCGAGGTTGCTGATGCCGCGGGCCTTGGCGCGGTCCCAGGGGGTGTGGCCGTCGGGGTCGGTGTGGTCGAAGAAGCCGCGGGCTGCCATGTCGTCGCTGAAGGCCTGCGCGAGCCCGTCGAGCGAGGAGCTGGCGGTCAGCGGCTTGCAGCCGGCCGTGGCGCGCTCCTTGTTGACCAGCGACAGGATGGCCGCCCTGGTGGCGGTCAGCTTGTCGCTGCTGGGGCTCGGGGCGGGCGCCCTGGTGGCGGGGGTGCGCACGGGCGTGGTGGGCACCGCCACCGTACGGGTCGGCGTCGGCGAGGCGCTCGCGGACGGCTTGGCGGTCGTCGGGGCCGCGGAAGCCCGCACCGTCGGTGTGGTCGCGGAAGGGGAGGGCGTCGCAGAGAGCGAGGGGCTGCCGGTGCCGGGGATGGCGGTGTGGCTGGTGCCCTGGGGCGAGGGGAGGTCGCTGCCGGTCTGTGCGGGGCCGCTCGGCCCGTCGGCCTGTGCGCCGCCCCTGCCGCCGCCGTCGTAGGTCAGCCCGCCGGTCACTCCTGACAGCAGCCCGGACGACGCGGCGACCGCGCCCACCGCCATGACCGCAGAGGTGGTCAGCAGCCCGGTGCGCACCGGGTGGTGCCGGCGGCGGCCCCGGTGGCTGTGCGGACCGGGCTGCGACGCGGCAGGCTGCGCCTGACGGCTGTGTCGGCCCATCGGTGCGCTCCTCCATGCTTCACGGTGCTTCACCTGTTCGAGTGAAGTCCTGCTGCGGGGCGACTGTAGCGAATCGCGCCTCGCGGTGCGGTGCTCCGGTCGCAACCGGTGGCCTGCCGACCGGATAACCTCCCCGCATGAACGAAAATGTCCGGCTCACCGCCTGGGTGCGGGGCCGGGTGCAGGGTGTGGGTTTCCGGTGGTGGACCAGGGCCACCGCGCTGGAGATCGGCGGCCTGTCCGGTTACGCGGGCAACCTCGGCGACGGCCGGGTGCAGGTCGTCGCCGAAGGCGCCCGTGACCAGTGTCAGCAGCTGCTCGACTGGCTGCAGCACGGCGACACGCCCGGCCGCGCCGACGGCGTCACGGAAATCTGGTCGGAGCCGCGCGGTGGGTACGACGGGTTCGAGATCCGCTGACCGTCACGCCGCCCGCGTCGGCGGCCCGCGGCGGCAGCACCCGGGTGGCCGAAGTTCCGCGATTGGACGGGCACGACCGGTTGCCATATCGCGGATGTCGTGTCAGGCTGCCCCCACGAGGATGATCTCGATGCCACGCGGGCAGCCCGCGGCGCCTTTTGCGCCGTGATTTCTGAGGCGGACCCGACGACTGGGCTGTGATCGTGTTGACCGTTCTTTTATTTGGTGAGACGCTGGAAGCCCCGCGCAACGTGGCTCCAACGAATGCTCAGCGGCGGTCACGGCATCCAAGCTTGCGCGGGCGCGTACCCCTCACCCACGACCCAAACCGCTTCGGTCGGTCACTCAGCGTGGAGGACCATCCATCATGGCAAAGGCGCTTCTCGGTTACGTCGGCGGTCCCGACCCGCGACTCCTCGCCGAGATGCGAAGGCTGCAGCAGCGTGTTCAGGACCTGGAATCCGAGCTGATCCGGATGCAGGCCCAGAACGACGCGCTGACTGTCGCGTCGCACGAAGAGTCGCTGCTCAGCATCGACGTCGCTCACGCGGAGCCCGTACTCGCCTGATCCGGCGACCCCGCCGGACCGGGTTGTCCAGGGACACCGCCTGGGACTGTGCAGCAGCTCACAGGCTGACACCGCAGAATCTGCAGTAACCGCAAGGGACGCTTCGGCGTCCCTTCGTCGTGGCACCCTCCCCCTTGAGACCGGCCCCTTGCCGCTCCTTACCGTCTGATGTGCCCTGCACATTCCCTGGTGAAACGCCAGGCGGCTAGTAGAGTCGGCGGGCGTGCATCTCAAGAGCCTCACGCTGCGCGGCTTCAAGTCCTTCGCCTCGGCGACGACGCTGCGCTTCGAACCCGGAATCACCTGCGTCGTCGGCCCCAACGGCTCCGGCAAGTCCAATGTGGTCGACGCGCTGTCCTGGGTCATGGGCGAGCAGGGGGCCAAGTCGCTGCGCGGCGGCAAGATGGAGGACGTCATCTTCGCCGGCACCACGGGGCGGCCCCCGCTGGGCCGCGCCGAGGTGTCGCTGACCATCGACAACACCGACGGTGTGCTGCCCATCGAGTACGCCGAGGTCACCATCACGCGGATCATGTTCCGCAACGGCGGCAGCGAGTACCAGATCAACGGCGACACCTGCCGGCTGCTGGACATCCAGGAACTGCTGTCCGACTCCGGCATCGGCCGCGAGATGCACGTCATCGTCGGCCAGGGCCAGCTCGACTCGGTGCTGCACGCCGACCCCATGGGACGGCGCGCCTTCATCGAGGAGGCGGCCGGTGTCCTCAAGCACCGCAAGCGCAAGGAGAAGGCGCTGCGGAAGCTCGACGCGATGCAGGCCAACCTCGCCCGCGTCACCGACCTCACCGGCGAACTGCGCCGCCAGCTCAAACCGCTCGGCCGGCAGGCCCAGGTCGCCCGCAGGGCCGCCGTCATCCAGGCCGACCTGCGCGACGCCCGGCTGCGGCTGCTCGCCGACGACCTGGTCACGCTGCGCGAGGCGCTGCGCGCCGAGGTCGCGGACGAAGCCGCCCTCAAGGAGCGCAAGGAGGCCGTCGAGACCGAACTGGCCGAGGCCGTACGCCGCGAGGCCCGGCTTGAGGAGCAGGTCCGCGAGCTGACCCCGCGGGTCAACGAGGCGCAGGCCACCTGGTACGCGCTGTCCCAGCTGACCGAACGGGTCCGCGGCACCATCGGCCTCGCCGAGCAGCGGCACCGGCACGCCACCGGCCAGCCCGCCGAGGAGCGGCGCGGCCGCGACCCCGAGGACATGGAACGCGAAGCCGCCCGCATCCGCGAGCAGGAGGCCGAGCTGAGCGAGGCGCTGGATGCCGCCCAGCGCGCCCTGGACGACACGGTCGGGCACCGTGCCGAGCTGGAACACCGGCTCGCGGAGGAGGAAGGCAGGCTGCGCAGCGCCGCCCGCGCCATCGCCGACCGCCGCGAAGGCCTGGCCCGGCTCAGCGGCCAGGTCAACGCCGCCCGCTCCAAGGCCGCCTCCGCTGAGGCCGAGATCGGCCGGCTGGCCGCCGCCCGCGACGAGGCCCGCGACCGGGCCGAGTCCGCGCAGGCCGAGTACGAGGAGCTGCGCGCCCAGGTCGAGGGCCTCGACGCCGACGACTCCGAGCTCGAGGCCCGCTTCGAGGCGGCCCGCGCCGACCAGGCCGCGGCCGACGAGGACTTCACCGCCGCCCGCGAGGCCGCCACCGCCGCCGAGCGCCGCAGGGCCGCGGTCGCCGCCCGCCGCGACGCCCTCGCGCCCGCGCTGCGCCGCAAGGACGGCAGCGGCGCGCTGCTGGCCGGTGCCGCCGACGGCGCCGGCGGCCCGCTCACCGGGGTCCTCGGCCCCGCCGCGACCCTGCTCCGGGTCGCCCCCGGCTACGAGATCCCGGTCGCCGCGGCGCTGGGCGCCGCCGCCGACGCGGTCGCGGTCAGCGGCCTGTCGGCCGCCGCCGAGGCCCTGCGGATGCTCCGCAAGGAGGACGCAGGCCGCGCCGCCCTCCTCCTCGCGACCCCCACCCCCCTGCCCGGCGTCCCCGAACCGCGCCCTGGCGACGAGCGCCACGCCCCGTCCGACCCGGGCGGCGGCGGTGAGCGGCAGCCCGGCGGCGGGCGGTATGACTCCGGCCAGGGCGGCGGCGAGCACGGGCAGGGTCACCTGGGTGCGTCCGGCGCGCAGCCGCTCGGCTTCGCCGGGGACCCGGTGGGTGCCGCCGGTGCGGGTGGCGGCGGCGAGCCGCAGGTCGCCGCGCCGGTGACGGGGCTGCCCGAGCAGCGGCGGGCGTCGCTGCCGGCCGGCGTGCGCTATGCCGCGGACCTGGTGGCGGGCGGCGAGGACCTGATGCCCGCCGTTCGGGTGCTGCTGCGGGACGTCGTCGTCGTGGAGTCGCTGGAGGACGCCGAGGCCCTGGTCGGCGCGCGGCCCGAGCTGACCGCGGTGACCGCGGAGGGCGACCTGCTGGCCGCGCACACCGCGGTCGGCGGCAGTGCGAAGGCGCCGAGCCTGCTGGAGGTCCAGGCGCAGGTGGACGAGGCGACCGCGGAGCTGGAGCGGCTGGAAGAGCAGTGCGCGCAGCTGGCGGACCGCCAGCAGGAGGCCAAGGAGCGGCGTTCGGCGGCGGCCAGGGCCGTGGACGAGCTGGGCCAGCGGCGCAGGGCCGCGGAGAAGGCCAAGTCGTCGGTCGCCCAGCAGCTCGGCCGGCTCGGCGGCCAGGCCCGGGCCGCCGCGGGCGAGGCGGACCGTGCCGCCACCGCGGTCGGCCGCAGCCAGGAGTCGCTGGCCGCGGCACGCGAGGAGTTCGAGGAACTGTCCTACCGGCTGAGCGAGGCCCAGGAGGAGCCGGGCGAGGAGGAGCCCGACACCTCCGTACGCGACCGGCTCGCCGCCGACGGTGCCAACGCGCGGCAGACGGAGATGGAGGCGCGGCTCCAGCTGCGTACGCACGAGGAGCGCGTCAAGGGACTGGCGGGACGGGCCGACGGCCTGGACCGGGCCGCCCGCGCAGAACGCGAGACCCGGGCCAGAGCCGAGCGCCGCAGGCTGCGGCTGGCCTACGAGGCGTCGGTGGCCGCCGCGGTGCGGGACGGGGCGCGCGGGCTGCTGGACTGCGTTCAGGTCTCACTGGCCCGGGCCGAGGCGGAACGCGTGGCCGCCGAGCAGGCCAGGGCCGAGCGCGAGGCGGAACTGGGCCAGGAGCGCCGCCGCGGCCGCGAGTTGAAGAGCGAGCTCGACCGGCTCACCGGCGACGTCCACAAGGGTGAGGTGCTGGGCGCGGAGAAGCGGCTGCGGATCGAGCAGCTGGAGGCCAGGGCGCTGGAGGAGCACGGCATGGAGCCGGCCGGCCTGGTCGCCGAGTACGGCCCCGACCAGCCCGTGCCGCCGTCGCTGCCCGCCGAGGGCGAGGTGCTGCCCGAGGACCCGCAGGACCCGCGCAACCTGCCGCGTCCCTTCGTGCGCCCCGAGCAGGAGAAGCGCCTCAAGGCGGCGGAGAAGGCGTACGCCCAGCTCGGCAAGGTCAACCCGCTGGCCCTCGAGGAGTTCGCGGCCCTTGAGGAGCGGCACAAATTCCTCACCGAGCAGCTGGAGGACCTGCGCAAGACCAGGGCCGACCTGCTCCAGGTGGTCAAGGACGTCGACGAGCGCGTCGAGCAGGTCTTCACCGCCGCCTTCCACGACACCGCCAGGGAGTTCGAGGGCGTCTTCTCCCGGCTCTTCCCCGGGGGCGAGGGCCGGCTGCTGCTCACCGACCCGGACAACATGCTCACCACGGGCGTCGACGTGGAGGCCAGGCCGCCGGGCAAGAAGGTCAAGCGGCTGTCGCTGCTGTCGGGCGGCGAGCGCTCGCTGACCGCGGTGGCGATGCTGGTGTCGATCTTCAAGGCGCGGCCGAGCCCCTTCTACGTGATGGACGAGGTGGAGGCCGCCCTGGACGACACCAACCTGCAGCGGCTGATCCGCATCATGGAGGAGCTGCAGGAAAGCTCCCAGCTCATCGTCATCACCCACCAGAAGCGGACGATGGAGGTCGCCGACGCCCTCTACGGCGTCTCGATGCAGGGCGACGGCGTGTCCAAGGTGATTAGTCAGCGTCTGCGGGAAGGCGGCCGTAAGACCGCCTGACGGCCCCCTCCAAGTGGTGGCCGCCGCGCGGTCGGCCAAGACTTGAAGATCCAGCCCTCGTGCGGGGGCCGGACACCGGGGACGAGGAGCTGATGTGACCAGCACGGAAGGCGTCCCGGGGACGGACGAGAAGTCCCCGCGGCCCGAACACCTGGGCCACGTCATCTTCATCACCGCAGCCGCCGCCATGGGCGGCTTCCTCTTCGGCTACGACAGCTCTGTCATCAACGGCGCCGTCGAGGCGATCCGCGACAAGTACGACATCGGCTCCGGCACCCTCGCCCAGGTCATCGCCATCGCCCTGATCGGCTGTGCCATCGGCGCCGCCACCGCCGGGCGGATCGCCGACCGCATCGGCCGTATCCGCTGCATGCAGATCGCCTCGGTGATGTTCACCATCAGCGCGGTCGGCTCTGCCCTGCCCTTCGCCCTGTGGGACCTGGCCTTCTGGCGGATCATCGGCGGCTTCGCCATCGGCATGGCCTCGGTCATCGGCCCCGCCTACATCGCCGAGGTCTCGCCGCCGGCCATCCGCGGCCGGCTCGCGTCCTTCCAGCAGGCCGCGATCGTGCTCGGCATCGCGGTGTCGCAGCTGGTGAACTACGGCATCCTGCAGATCGCGGACGGCGACCAGCGCGGAAAGGTCATCGGCCTGGAGGCCTGGCAGGTCATGCTCGGTGTGATGGTCATCCCCGCGGTGATCTACGGGCTGCTGTCCTTCGTCATCCCCGAGTCGCCGCGCTTCCTGCTCTCCGTCGGCCGGGACTCCGACGCCAGGGCGGTGCTCGCCGACGTCGAGGGCAAGGAGACCGACCTGGACGCCCGGGTGGACGAGATCCGCACCGCGATGCGCCGCGAGCACAAGTCGGTCTTCTCCGACCTGCTCGGCTCGCGCTTCGGCTTCCTGCCCATCGTGTGGATCGGCATCGGCCTGTCGGTCTTCCAGCAGCTGGTCGGCATCAACGTGGCCTTCTACTACTCCTCGACGCTGTGGCAGTCCGTCGGCATCAACCCGTCCGGCTCGTTCTTCTACTCCTTCACGACCTCCATCGTGAACATCATCGGCACGGCCATCGCGATGGTCTTCGTCGACCGGATCGGCCGACGCCCGCTCGCCCTGATCGGCTCCAGCGGCATGGCCGTCTCGCTCGCCCTGGAGGCCTGGGCCTTCTCCGCCAAGAGCGGCGACACCCTGCCGCACGCCCAGGGCGTCGTCGCGCTGGCCGCCGCCCACGTCTTCGTGCTCTTCTTCGCCCTGTCCTGGGGCGTCGTGGTGTGGGTCTTCCTCGGCGAGATGTTCCCGAACAAGATCCGCGCCGCCGCCCTGGGCGTCGCCGCCTCCGCCCAGTGGATCGCCAACTGGGCGATCACCGCGAGCTTCCCGACCCTCGCGGACTGGAACCTGTCGGGCACCTACGTCATCTACACCTGCTTCGCGGTGCTCTCCATCCCCTTCGTGCTGCTCTTCGTGAAGGAGACCAAGGGCAAGACGCTGGAGGAGATGGGGTAGCGGACGCGGTGACCCGGCCGGCGGTACTCGGAGTATCGGGCCGGTGCCGGCGCCCGCGTACCCGATACTGGGGGGGTTATGGAAATCGTCATCCTTGTCGTAGTCATCGCCCTGGTCGTGGTCCTCGCGGCCGGCGGACTGGTCGTCGGCAGCCGCCGCAGGAAGCAGCAGCTGCCGCCCAGCGCCCCGCCGAGCATCCGGAAGACCACAGCGCCGCCCGCGGAACCGCACGTCGGGGACGAGGCCGCGCCCCCGCGGGAGGAAGCCCGCAGGACCATCGAAGAGGTGCCCCTGCCCGGGGCGACCCTCGCGCCCGAGGCCCTGGAGGAGGTGGAGGTCCCGGCGGCGCCGCCGGTCGAGCAGCCCGAGCCGACCGCAGGACGGCTGATCCGGCTGCGCTCCCGCCTGTCCCGTTCGCAGAACACCCTGGGCAAGGGCCTGCTGACGCTGCTGTCCAGGGAGCGCCTGGACGACGCCACGTGGGAAGAGGTCGAGGACACCCTCATCACCGCGGACGTCGGCGTCACCCCGACCCAGGAGCTGGTCGAGCGGCTGCGCACCCGGGTGCGGGTGCTCGGCACCAGGACGCCCGCGGAGCTGCGCGGGCTGCTGCGCGAGGAACTGCTCACGCTGGTCGACCCCTCGCTCGACCGGGTGCTGCGCACCGAGAGCCACGAGGAGTCGCCCGCGGTCGTGCTGGTCGTCGGGGTCAACGGCACCGGCAAGACCACCACCACGGGCAAGCTCGCCCGGGTGCTGGTCGCCGACGGCCGCAGCGTCGTGCTCGGCGCGGCCGACACCTTCCGCGCCGCCGCCGCCGACCAGCTGCAGACCTGGGGCGAGCGGGTCGGCGCGCGGACCGTACGCGGCCCCGAGGGCGGCGACCCCGCCTCGATCGCCTTCGACGCGGTCAAGGAGGGCATCGCCGAGGGCGCCGACACCGTGCTCATCGACACGGCGGGCCGGCTGCACACCAAGACCGGCCTGATGGACGAGCTGGGCAAGGTCAAGCGGGTCGTCGAGAAGCACGGCCCGGTCGACGAGGTGCTGCTGGTCCTGGACGCCACCACCGGTCAGAACGGGCTGGTCCAGGCCCGGGTCTTCGCCGAGGTGGTCGACATCACCGGCATCGTGCTGACCAAGCTCGACGGCACCGCCAAGGGCGGCATCGTGATCGCCGTGCAGCGCGAGCTGGGCGTCCCGGTCAAGCTGGTGGGCCTGGGCGAAGGCGCCGACGACCTCGCGCCCTTCGAGCCCGAGGCCTTCGTGGACGCGCTGATCGGCGAGTAGGCCGCAGCCAGGACAGCGGTAAGGGGCGCCCGTACTTGCGGGCGCCCCTTACGCGTACGGTCACGCGCACGCCCCGGTCATGCGCACGCCTCGGCCATGCGGACGGCCAGGCCGAGGCGGCCGGCTCACGCGTACCGCCGGTTCAGGCGTACGCCCGGGCACGGTGGCACACGAAGGCGAGCGTGCCGAGCAGCAGCCTGGCCTCGGGGGGCTGCGGGGCGGTGCCAGGCAGCGGCTCGCGCAGCCAGCGCACCGGGCCGAGGCCGCCGAGGTCCGACGGGGGAGCGGTGACGTGGTCGCCGGGACCCAGGCAGCGCAGGTCCAGCTCCGCGTCGTCCCAGCCCATGCGGTAGAGCAGGTGCGGCAGTTCGGCCGCCGCGCCCGGCGCGACGAAGAACTGCGCGCGTCCGGCCGGCGTCAGCAGGACGGGGCCGAGCCGCAGCCCCATCCGCTCCAGCCGCACCAGTGCCCGGCGGCCCGGCGCCTCGGCCACCTCGATCACGTCGAAGGAGCGGCCGGCCGGCAGCAGCACCGCCGCGCCCGGCACCCGCGCCCACGCCTCCGCGGCGCCCGCGGGAGCCGCACCGGCCGGGATCTCGTCGGCGAAGGGCAGCGGATGCGCGCCCGGTTCGCGGCACTCTGCGTTGCCGCACGAGCAGGCTCCGCCGCCGCGGGCCACCCGGGCTCCCGGCACCACCGCCCAGCCGCAGCGGCCTGCGTAATCGCCGACCGTGGTGCACACCCCGGCGTGCGTCCGCCGGCGCACGCCGGTACGCACTGCCGGCCGCGCCCCCGCGCCGAGGGCTTCCCGTACGCCGTTCCGCTGCTGTCGCGACTCCCGCATGCTGCCGATCGTGAACACCATGACACCTCCAACGGATCGCCGCCGCGATGGTTACGCGCCCGCCCGACCTCGTGCGACCGGCATGTGTCAAGTGAATCGCCTGGAGTCGCAACCGAGTTCATTCGAAGGGGTGGCGAATGGTGGCGTTTCCCCACCCGTGGTCGCCGGACGAGTGATGCTGGGACTACTTTCAGTTCGTGAGTTCATGGCAGTGAACCGTTCGCATCCTGCGCATGTGCCGCAGGCACCTCCGTCCGGTCCATGGCCACCGGACCGGCCGCCGACACTTTCGGCAACCGGCGGACAGGACCCGAGGGACCCTGGTAATCACTGGGTGGACGGGTCGAGCGAGACCGGGATGGGGGCTTGACCGTGGGCGGCACAGCAGAAAAGCAGCCCAATGCGCAGCTGACGTCGTGGTTCGTGCGCAGCGGCTGGTCCAAGGGCGAGTTGGCCCGGCAGGTCAACCGCAGGGCACGCCAGCTCGGCGCGCACCACGTCAGCACCGACACCTCGCGGGTGCGCCGCTGGCTCGACGGCGAGCAGCCGCGCGAACCGATACCGCGCATCCTGTCCGAGCTGTTCTCCGAGCGCTTCGGCTGCGTCGTGCCCGTCGAGGACCTGGGCCTGCGCTCCGCCCACCAGCCGCAGGCCGGCGGCGACGTGGACCTGCCGTGGGCCGGGCCGCAGACCGTCGAGATGATCAGCGAGTTCTCCCGCAGCGACCTGATGCTCGGCCGCCGCGGCTTCCTCGGCGCCTCCCTGGTGCTGTCCGCGGGGCCGGCCCTGATCGAGCCCATGCAGCGCTGGCTCGTGCCGAACTCGCCGTCCGCCGCCGGCCCCGTCATCGGCGGCCCCCGCGGAGGGGGCGCCCGGCCCTCCCGGCTGTCCGAGCAGGAGCTGCAACTGCTGGAGTCCACCGCGGAGATGTTCCGCGTGTGGGACAACCAGTGCGGCGGCGGCCTGCGCCGCAAGGCGGTCGTCGGCCAGCTGCACGAGGTCACCGACCTGCTCCAGGAGTCGCACCCCGAGGCCGTCGCCCAGCGCCTCTACCGCGTCACCGCCGACCTGGCGGCGCTGGCCGGCTGGATGAGCTACGACGTGGGGCTGCAGCCCACCGCCCAGAAGTACCTGGTGCTCGCGCTGCACGCGGCCAAGGAGGCGGGCGACCGCCCGCTGGGCGCCTTCATCCTGTCCTCGATGAGCCGCCAGATGATCCACCTGGACCGGCCGGACGACGCCCTGGAACTGATCCACCTCGCCCAGTACGGCAGCCGCGAGTCCGCGAGCGCCACCACCCAGGCGATGCTGTACGCGCTGGAGGCCAGGGCGTACGCCAACATGGGCCAGGTCAACAAGTGCCACCGGGCCGTCCGGGCCGCCGAGGACACCTTCACCGAGTCCCGAACGGCCGAGGACCCCAGCTGGATCAGCTTCTTCAACGAGGCCGAGCTGCACGCGGAGAACGCCCATTCCTACCGCGACCTGGCCTATGTTGCGGGCCGCAGCCCCGCCTACGCCTCGCTGGCCCACCCGGTGATGGAGAAGGCCGTCGAGGGTTTCAGCAACGACCCCGTCCACCAGCGCGCCTACGCCCTCAACCTGGTCGGGCTGGCCAGCGTCCACCTGCTGCAGCGCGAACCCGAGCAGGCCGCGCATTTCACCGAGCAGGCCATGACGGTCGCGAAAAGGGTGAGGTCGGAAAGGGTCAACACCCGTATCCGCAAAACCACCGGCACCGCGGTGCGCGACTTCGGCGACGTCCCCGCGGTCCTGCAGCTCTCCGACCGGCTCGCGGTCGAACTGCCCGAGGTCGCCGAGACCGCCTAGCGCGCGGTCGCGCGCCCCGGGCCGCGGCCCGCGATCTCTTTCCCCACCCGTATACATCTTTCACCGCACCGGGGGACGGTTCATCTCCACGTAACACACGCGACTTCTTCGTCACGGCGGCGAAACACCCTGCGGCATCGGGCGAAACCCGGCTCAGCCACTCTCATGGCGAAAACCGGCCCACCCCTGCACAGCCCGCTCGGGCCGTTCGGATGACGAGGAGACGCCGATGGCACCAGCCATCTTCACACTGGCCGCAGATGCGCCCAAGCTCGACTCCGGCAATACCGCGTTTCTGCTGCTCAGCTCCGCGCTGGTGATGCTGATGACACCGGGCCTTGCGTTCTTCTACGGCGGTATGGTCCGGGTGAAAAGCGCCCTGAACATGCTGATGATGAGCTTCATCAGCCTGGGGATCATCACCTTGCTGTGGACAGGCTACGGATTCAGCTTCGCCTTCGACGGCGACCACGGCGGATTCATCGGCGGCACCGACTGGCTCGGCCTGCGCGACATCGCCCCCGATGACCTGTGGGGGGCCACCGGGACGCCGATATTCGCCTTCGCCGCCTTCCAGCTGATGTTCGCGATCATCACCCCCGCGCTGATCAGCGGCGCACTCGCCGACCGCGTCAAGTTCGTGGCCTGGTCGGTCTTCATCGCCCTGTGGGCCACCGTGGTCTACTTCCCCGTCGCCCACTGGGTGTGGGGCGGCGGATGGCTGATGAAGAAGGGCGTCATCGACTTCGCCGGCGGCACCGCGGTCCACATCAACGCCGGTGCGGCCGCCCTCGGGGTCATCCTGGTGATCGGCAAGCGGGTCGGCTTCAAGCGCGACCCCATGCGCCCGCACAGCATGCCGTGGGTCATGCTCGGCGCCGGCCTGCTGTGGTTCGGCTGGTTCGGCTTCAACGCCGGCTCCGAGATCACCGCCGACGGCGTCGCGTCCACCGTCTTCATCAACACCCAGATCGCCACCGCCGCCGCCATGATCGGCTGGCTGCTCTACGAGCGGATCAGGCACGGCTCCTTCACCACCCTGGGCGCCGCCTCCGGCGCGGTCGCAGGACTCGTCGCGATCACCCCGTCCTGCGCCTCGGTCAGCCCGCTGGGCGCCATCGCCGTCGGTGTCATCGCCGGTGTGATCTGCGCCGCCGCTGTGGGCCTGAAGTACCGCTTCAACTACGACGACTCGCTCGACGTGGTCGGCGTCCACATGGTCGGCGGCATCGTCGGCTCGCTGCTCATCGGCCTGCTGGCCACCGGCGGCGTCGGCCAGGACGTCAAGGGCGTCTTCTACGGCGGCGGCTGGCACCAGTTCGGCGTCCAGGCCGTCGGTGTCTTCTCCGTCCTCGGCTACTCCGTGGTGGTCTCCGCGATCCTCGCCAAGGCCATCGACCTGGTGATGGGCTTCAGGGTTCCCGAGGAGATCGAGGTCAGCGGCATCGACCAGGCCGAGCACGCGGAGACCGCGTACGACTTCTCCGGCATCGGCAGCACAGGACACGCGGCGGCACCGGCGGGTGTCGGCACCGCGGCGAGCAAGAAGGTGGACGCGTGAAGCTCATCACCGCGGTCGTGAAGCCACACCGCCTGGACGAGATCAAGGAAGCCCTGCAGGCCTTCGGGGTCCACGGACTGACCGTGACCGAGGCCAGCGGCTACGGCAGACAGCGCGGCCACACCGAGGTCTACCGCGGCGCCGAGTACACCGTCGACCTGGTGCCGAAGATCCGCATAGAGGTCCTGGTCGAGGACTCCGACGCCGACCAGCTCATCGACGTCGTGGTGAAAGCGGCCAGAACCGGCAAAATCGGAGACGGCAAGGTCTGGAGCCTGCCGGTCGACACGGCCGTGCGGGTCCGCACCGGCGAGCGCGGACCCGACGCGCTCTGACCCCCGAACCCAGCGCTGGAGAACGAGTGACCGACAGCGTCGAAGCGCAGGACGACAGTTACGCGGCGGCCCGGCTGCGCCTCCTCACCCAGGAGGCGCGGTCCGGGCCGCCGCGCCGTGCGGCCCTCGCCGCCCTCACCGACCGCTGGCTCAGCGGCCTTGCCACCGACGCCGCCGCGGCGACCGGCACCGGCGGCTGGGCGCTGCTCGCCGTCGGCGGCTACGGCCGCGGCGAGCTGTCGCCGCGCAGCGACCTGGACCTGGTGCTGCTGCACGACTCGGAGAAGTCCGTCGGCGCCCTGGCCGACCGGCTCTGGTACCCGGTGTGGGACCTGGGCCTGGCCCTGGACCACTCGGTGCGCACCCCCGACGAGGCACGCAAGGCCGCAGCCGACGACCTCAAGGTCCAGCTCGGCCTGCTCGACGCCCGCCACATCGCCGGCGACCCCGCCCTCGGCTCCGCCCTGCGCACCGCGGTCCTGGCCGACTGGCGCAACCAGGCGCCCAAGCGGCTGCCCGCACTGCTCGAACTGTGCCAGGAACGGGCCGAGCGCCAGGGCGAGCTGTCCTACCTGCTCGAACCCGACCTCAAGGAAGCCCGCGGCGGCCTGCGGGACGCCACGGCGCTGCGGGCCGTCGCCGCGTCCTGGCTGGCCGACGCCCCCCGCGAGGGCCTGGAGGAGGCGCGCACCCGGCTGCTGGACGCCCGTGACGCCCTGCACCTGGTCACCGGGCGGGCCACCGACCGGCTCGCCCTCCAGGAGCAGGACCAGGTCGCCGCCGCCCTCGGCCTGCTCGACGCCGACGCCCTGCTGCGCCAGGTCTACGAGGCCGCCCGGCGGATCTCCTACGCGTCCGACGTCACCTGGCGCGAGGTCGGCCGGGTGCTGCAGGCCCGCGAGTCCCGCCCGCGCCGGCGGCTGCTCGGCCGCGGCAGGAACACCCTGGGCGCCGGCACACCCGAGCGCGTCCCGCTGGCCGAGGGCGTCGTGGAGCAGGAGGGCGAGGCGGTGCTCGCGCTCGTGGCGAAACCCGACCGCGACCCCGTCCTGCCGCTGCGGGCCGCAGCGGCCGCCGCCCAGGCTGGCCTGCCGCTGTCGCTGCACGCCGTACGCAGGCTGGCCGCCGCCGCCCGCCCGCTGCCCGTGCCGTGGCCCGCGGAAGCCCGCGAGCAGCTGGTCAGGCTGCTGGGGGCGGGCGAGTCCACCGTGCAGGTGTGGGAGGCCCTGGAGGCCGAAGGCCTGGTCACCCGGCTGCTGCCGGACTGGGAGCGGGTCCGCTGTCGCCCGCAGCGCAACGCGGTGCACCGCTTCACCGTCGACCGGCACCTGGTCGAGACCGCGGTGCAGGCAGCCGGCCTCACCCGCCGGGTCGGCCGCCCCGACCTGCTGCTGACCGCGGCCCTGCTGCACGACATCGGCAAGGGCTGGCCCGGCGACCACAGCGAGGCGGGCGAGGTCATCGCCCGCGACATGGCCACCAGGATCGGCTTCACCAGCGCCGACGCCGACACCCTCGCCCTGCTGGTACGCCACCACCTGCTGCTCATCGACACCGCGACCCGGCGCGACCTGGACGACCCGGAGACCATCCGTGCGGTGGCCGGCACCGTACGCGACACCTCCACGCTGGAGCTGCTGGCCGCCCTCACCGAGGCCGACGCCCTGGCCACGGGACCGGCCGCCTGGAGCACCTGGCGGGCCTCGCTGCTGGCCGACCTGGTCGAGCGGGTCGCGGGGGCGCTGGACACCGGTGCGCTGCCCGAGGCCGCAGAGCGGGACTCCACCGCGGAGGAGGAGCGCCTGGCCGTCGAGGCCGCCCGCACCGGCGGCCCCGTCCTCGCCCTGCACGCCCACGCCGAGCCCGACGGCGAGGGCGACGCCCTGGACGAGGCGCTCGGCGTGGAACTGCTGCTCGCCGTCCCGGACCGGCCCGCTCTGCTCGCCCAGGCCGCGGGTGTCCTGGCACTGCACCGGCTCGGCGTCAGGGCCGCCGACCTGCGGGCCGTCGACCCGATCGGCGAGGGCCAGGTCGCGCTGCTCAGCTGGCGGGTCTCGGCGGAGTACGGGGCACTGCCCGAGACCGCGAGGCTGCGGGCCGACCTGGCGCGGGCCTTCGAGGGCACCCTGGACATCGAGGCCAGGCTCGCGGAGCGGGAGGCCGCCTACCCCAGGCGCCGCGGCATCACCGCGCCGCCGCCCCGGGTCACCGTCGCCCCCGGGCACACCTCGCACACCGCGACGGTGATCGAGGTCCGCGCCCACGACGCCCCCGGCCTGCTGCACCGCATCGGCCTGGCCCTGACCGCGACCGGCGTCACCGTGCGCTCGGCCCGCATCTCCACGCTGGGCGCCAACGCGGTCGACGCCTTCTACGTCGTCGGCAAGGACGGCAACCCGCTGCCCCCGCCCCGGGCCGCGGACGTGGCACGACAGGTCGAGGCGGCGCTGCGCTGAGCCCGGTCCCGCCCGCCGCACCCCGGCGGGCGGGACCGGCTTCCTGCCGGGAGCGGACCGGCTTTCTTCCCGGACGGATACTCTGGGAGGCGACGTTTCCCACTCCCGACCCCGAGGATCTGCGACCACCGTGTTCGACACTCTGTCTGATCGCCTCGCGAATACCTTCAAGACCCTCCGGGGGCGCGGCCGTCTGTCCGAGGCGGACATCGACGCCACCGCGCGCGAGATCCGGATCGCGCTCCTCGAAGCGGACGTGGCGCTGCCCGCCGTACGCGCCTTCATCGCCAACGTCAAGCAGCGGGCCTCGGGCGCCGAGGTCTCGCAGGCGTTGAACCCGGCGCAGCAGGTCATCAAGATCGTCAACGAGGAACTGATCACCATCCTCGGCGGCGAGACCCGCCGGCTGCGCTTCGCCAAGCAGCCGCCGACCGTGATCATGCTGGCCGGACTCCAGGGCGCCGGCAAGACCACGCTCGCGGGCAAGCTCGGCAAGTGGCTCCAGGGCCAGGGCCACACCCCGCTGCTGGTCGCCTGCGACCTCCAGCGGCCCAACGCGGTCAACCAGCTCAGCGTCGTCGCCGAGCGCGCCGGAGTCGCGGTCTACGCCCCCGAGCCGGGCAACGGCGTGGGCGACCCGGTCAAGGTCGCCAAGGACTCCATCGAGTTCGCCACGTCGCGGCAGCACGACATCGTCATCGTGGACACCGCGGGCCGGCTGGGCGTCGACCAGGAGCTGATGCAGCAGGCCGCGGACATCCGCGACGCCACCCACCCCGACGAGATCCTCTTCGTCGTCGACGCGATGATCGGCCAGGACGCGGTCAACACCGCGGAGGCCTTCCGCGACGGCGTCGGCTTCGACGGTGTGGTGCTCTCCAAGCTCGACGGCGACGCCCGCGGCGGTGCCGCCCTGTCGATCGCGCACGTGACCGGCAAGCAGATCATGTTCGCCTCGAACGGCGAGAAGCTCGACGACTTCGACGCCTTCCACCCGGACCGGATGGCGTCGCGCATCCTGGGCATGGGCGACATGCTGTCGCTGATCGAGAAGGCCGAGCAGACCTTCAGCCAGGCCGAGGCCGAGAAGATGGCGGCCAAGCTGGCGAAGGGCCCCAAGGAGTTCACGCTCGACGACTTCCTCGCCCAGATGGAGCAGGTCCGCAAGATGGGCTCCATCTCCAAGCTGCTCGGCATGCTGCCGGGCATGGGCCAGATCAAGGACCAGATCAACAACCTGGACGAGAAGGACGTCGACCGCACCGCCGCGATCATCAAGTCGATGACCCCGGGCGAGCGCGCCGACCCGCACCTGATCAACGGCTCCCGCAGGGCGCGTATCGCCAAGGGCTCGGGCGTCGAGGTCAGCGCGGTCAAGAGCCTGGTCGAGCGGTTCTTCGAGGCGCGCAAGATGATGTCGCGGATGGCGCAGGGCGGCGGCATGCCCGGGATGCCGGGGATGCCCGGCATGGGCGGCGGCCCCGGCCGGCAGAAGAAGCAGCAGAAGCAGGCCAAGGGCCGGCGGCAGAGCGGCAACCCGATGAAGCGCAAGGCCGACGCGGCCGCGGCGGCTGCCCGCCGCGAGGAGCAGCAGCAGGGCCAGGGCGCCGGCCAGGGCGGCAGCCCGTTCGGCCTGCCCGGCGGCGGCCAGGACTTCGAACTGCCCGACGAGTTCAAGAAGTTCATGGGCTGATGCGGGGGCGCCGCGGCCTCGCGGGATGATGGGTGCATGCGCGTATCGATCAGAGAGCCCAGGTCCAGTGACGCCGAGGCGCACCGCGGTGCGGTGCTGCGGTCCGTGGAGCACCTTGCGCCGTGGAATCCGGTGGAGCCCGACGTCCTGCCCGAGCTGCTGCGGCGGCAGGGCCCCGGGCTGCGGACCTTCCTGATCATCAACGACGAGGACGGCGGCATCGTCGGCAAGTGCAATGTCGCCAACATCGTCATGGCCCGCTTCCGCAACGGCGCGCTCGGCTACGACAGCTACGTGCCGTACAACGGCACCGGCCGGATGAGCGAGGGCCTGCGGCTGGTCGTGGACCGCTGCTTCGCCGCCGAGCCGGACGGACTCGGCCTGCACCGGCTGGAGATCAGCGTGCAGCCGGACAACGTCCGCTCGGTGGCCATGGCCAAGCGGCTCGGTTTCCGGCACGAGGGCTTCTCACCGCGGATGCTCTACATCAACGACGCCTGGCGCGACCACGAACGCTTCGCCATGACCGCGGAGGAATGGCCCGGCCTGTAGCCGGGTACGGACCGCGGCCCGTACCCGGCGCATTTGCCGGCGCAAGGCCGCGGTTCAGTCCAGCAGGGGAGCCAGCCCGCTCTTGCGGCGGGCCAGCGCCTCCAGCTCGTCCAGGGCACGGACCGCCCGCCCGGCCGCGTCCGGGTCGCGCTCGGCCAGGCCGCTGTCGGCGAACTCGTCCTCGTCCAGCCGCAGCACCCGGCTGCCGTCGGCCGACACCCACAGGTCCAGGTCGAGGTCCTCGGAGACCAGCTCGCCGCCCGCGGCGAGCACCGGGCGGGTGATGTCGCAGTACCAGCCCTTGCGCACACCGCGGGCGTCGCACACTTCCTTGACCGAATACCACCGGTCGCGCCAGTAGCGCTCGGTGAAGACGTCGCCGGGCTCGAAGCGTACGAAGCCGAAGTCCCGGACGTCGGGCAGCGACCAGGGTGCGGTCACCGTGACGCGGACACCGTCGTCGGCGACCACGGTCGCGGGGTAGCTGACCTTGTCGCGGCCGGCCTTGACCAGGCGCACGGACACCGGGGTGCCGGGCGGCAGGGGAGTGGTGGGCATGCCCCCAGCCTTGCCGATGCCGCGGCAGGCGGCCAGCGAATTCGCGGGGGCCGGTCGGTGGGGTCGGTGGGGTGGGCGGTCAGACGCGGGCGATCAGGTAGCGGAAGACGTTCTCCATCCGGACGGTGCCGTCGGGGCGCCGGTAAGGGTGCAGTGCCTCGGCGATCTCCTTGTCCACCTGCTGCTGGTCGGTGGCGGCCACCGCCGCCTCGAACAGGCCGGTCGCCAGCAGGCCACGCACCGCACTGGCCTGGTCCTGGTAGCCGAAGGGGCAGGACACCCGGCCCGAGCCGTCGGGGCGCAGCCCCGCGCCCCTGGCCAGGTCCTCCAGGTCGTCCCTGCCGCCGATCCCCGGCGTCGGCGCGGCCTCGCCGCGCGGTTCGGCCAGCCGGGCCGCGACGGCGAGCACCCTGGCGGCCGAGCAGCGCTCCGGCGGCCCCCAGCCGGCCAGCACCACCGCGGTGCCGGGCCGGGCGTCGGCGGCGACCGCGGACAGTGCGGGCCGCAGGTCCTGCGCGGGCGTGGCGGGGTCGAGCGCGGTGACGACGTCGTAGCCGCCGGCGCGCACGTCCGCCGATGTGGGTGCGCCGGTGCGCAGGCAGGCCGCGGTGTCCGCCACGAGTGCGCCGCGCGGCAATGTACCGAGCCTTTGCGGTACGGCCATCCGCTCCGCGGCAAGGCGCAGCCGGCCGGGGTCTGCGTCGTATCCGGTGACGGCCGCGCCCCTCGCCGCGGCGAGCAGCAGTGCGAGGCCGGAACCGCAGTTCAGAGCGAGGATTCCGGTGCCGGGGCCGACGTCGAGCCGGTCGTTGACGGTGTCGTAGAGCGGTACGAGCATGCGTTCCTGGATCTCGGCCCAGTCCCGCGCCCGGTCCTGGTGTGCCGTCTCCGGCCTGGATCCGCGATAGAGGGTAGGTGCCATCGAAGCCCCAATCAGCCACGCTTCGCCGTGTGCCCCCGTGGGAATGTGTGCCGCTTTCGTCCCCGAGAGCCAGACAACTGCTGTTTGCCCGCCCCGTCCAGGGGCCGCGGAAGGCGTTTTTCACACGTTCCGCGACCGGTCCCGCAGCCGTAACCGATTCACGCTGCGGGCGCCTCGACACGTACCATCGCCTGCATGGCAAAGGCTCCCGTTCTCACCCCCCAGGCGGACGACTTCCCGCGCTGGTACCAGGACCTGATCAACAAGGCAGAGCTGGCCGACAACGGCCCGGTCCGCGGCACCATGGTCATCCGACCGTACGGCTACGGCCTGTGGGAGCGGATGCAGCAGGAGATGGACACCCGGATCAAGCAGGCGGGTGCGCAGAACGCGTACTTCCCGCTCTTCATCCCGCAGTCCTTCCTGACCCGGGAGGCAGAGCACGTCGAGGGCTTCGCGCCGGAGCTGGCGGTCGTCACGCACGGCGGCGGCAAGGACCTCGAAGAGCCGGTCGTGGTCCGCCCCACTTCCGAGACGATCATCAACGAGTACTTCTCGAAGTGGGTGCAGAGCTACCGGGACCTGCCGCTGCTGATCAACCAGTGGGCGAACGTGGTGCGGTGGGAGATGCGGCCGCGCGTCTTCCTGCGCACCACCGAGTTCCTCTGGCAGGAGGGCCACACCGCGCACGCCACGTACGAGGACGCGCGGGACTACGCGGCGCGCATCCACCGCGAGGTCTACGCCGACTTCATGGCCAACGTGCTGGGCATGGACGTGGTGCTGGGCCGCAAGACGGCCAAGGAGCGCTTCGCCGGCGCCATCAACACCCTCACCCTCGAGGGCATGATGGGCGACGGCAAGGCCCTGCAGCTGGGCACCAGCCACGAGTTGGGCCAGAACTTCGCGAAGGCCTTCCACACCCAGTACCTGTCGGCCGAGGGCGGGCAGGAGCACGTGTGGCAGACGTCGTGGGGCAGCAGCACGCGCATGGTCGGCGGGCTGATCATGATGCACGGCGACGACAACGGCCTGCGGGTGCCGCCGCGGCTCGCCCATGTGCAGGTCGTGGTCCTGGCGATCAAGGGCGACGACGAGGTCGTGGCCAAGGTGCGGGAGGTCGGCGAGAAGCTGACCGCCGCGGGGCTGCGGGTCGTCGTGGACGACCGCACCGACACCCCCTTCGGCCGCCGCGCGGTCGACTGGGAGCTGAAGGGCGTGCCGGTCCGCATCGAGATCGGCCCGCGCGACCTGGAGGCCGGCACCGCGATGCTGGCCCGGCGCATCCCCGGCGGCAAGGCGCCGGTGGCGCTCGACAGCCTGGCGCAGCTGCTGCCGACGGTGCTGGAGGAGGACCAGGCGCAGCTGCTGCGGGAGTCCCGCGAGCGCCGGGAATCCCGCACCGTGGACGTCGCGACCGTCGAGGAGGCGGCCGAGGCCGCGGCCACCGGCTGGGCGCGCATCCCGTGGGCCGACCTCGGTCCGGTGGGCGAGGAGGAGCTGGCCCAGCAGGGCGTTTCCGTGCGCTGCCTGGTCACCAAGGACGGCGCAGTGCCCGACTCGGACGACGCTCCCGGCACCCTGGCGATCGTCGCGCGGGCGTACTAGCCCCCGCGCGGCACCCCCGGGTGTCCGCTGACCGAAAACCGATGTACGTAATACGTGGTTCGTCCTTCGATGGGGCGGGTGCGCGGCTTCTCCACTGTCCTCCGCACCCGCCCTGCGTCATGCCCATCCACGCCCATCCACGGCGCATCATCCGGAACTGACCGATCAGTGCAAATTAATTGGGCTGGCCCGGAATCGGAACACCGGGAGCGCCCGGCTCGTTGTCACGGCGTGAGCACGACACCACCTGTTCTCGCCGCCGAGCTGGCAGTCGCGTGGGCCGACATTCAACGGCACCACCCCGAGCTGCCCGATCTGGCCGCCCCCGAGTCCCTGATCGGAGAGTCGTCGTCCGCCTGCGGAAACGCACTCTCCTTCGAAAGGCTGCTGCATGAGGCCGTGCACGGGATCGCCGCAGCGCGCGGCATCCGTGACACCTCGCGTGCCGGCCGCTACCACAACCGCCGATTCCTGGCCATCGCCGACGAGATGGGCCTCGACCACGCCGAGGAGCCGCACCCCAGCAGCGGCTTCTCGCTCGTGGTGATGCGCCCGGACACCCGCAAGCGATATCGGGTGACCATCGACCGGCTGCAGCGCGCCCTCAAGGCCCACACTGTGGCCACCACGGCGGACACCGCGAGCTCCTTCCGCGGCCCCGCCGCACGCCACGGCTCGTCGGGCGGCGGTGTGCGGGTCAAGGCGGTCTGCGACTGCGGGCGCAATGTGCGCGTCGTGCCGTCGGTGCTCGCGCAGGCGCCCATCATGTGCGGTGCCTGCGGGCAGCCCTTCCGTATCCCCGAGGTCGTGGGTGCCGCCTGAGTGTGGCAGAATGTCCAGCTGAGAACTCGACAGCCGTGCAGGAACCCTCTCTCCTTCGGCTGACGCGTCCATCGGGCGCACGACTCCCGCAACCCCACGTGGAAGTCCGCTGTGCCCAAACACGTCAACACCAGGAGAACCCACTCCCGTGGCAGTCAAGATCAAGCTGAAGCGTCTGGGCAAGATCCGTTCGCCTCACTACCGCATCGTCGTCGCCGACTCCCGTACCCGCCGTGACGGCCGGGCCATCGAGGAGATCGGCCTGTACCACCCGGTGCAGAACCCGTCGCGTATCGAGGTCGACTCGGACCGCGCCCAGTACTGGCTCTCCGTCGGCGCGCAGCCGACCGAGCCCGTGCTCGCCATCCTCAAGCTCACCGGTGACTGGCAGAAGTACAAGGGCCTTGAGGCCCCCGCGCCGCTGCTGGTCGCCGAGCCCAAGGCCGACAAGCGCGCCCTGTTCGAGGCCGCGGCCAAGGACAGCGCCGACGAGCCGAAGGGTGAGGCGATCACCCCCAAGGCGAAGAAGGCCGACAAGAAGGCCGACGACACCGCCGAGGCCCCGGCCGCGGCTGAGTCCACCGAGGCCTGAGCGTGCTTGAGGAGGCTCTTGAGCACCTCGTGAAGGGCATCGTCGACAATCCCGACGATGTGCAGGTGGACATGCGCACCCTGCGCCGTGGCAGCGTGCTGGAGGTCCGGGTGCACCCCGACGACCTCGGCAAGGTGATCGGCCGCAACGGCCGTACCGCCCGCGCGCTGCGCACCGTCGTGGGCGCGCTCGGCGGCCGGGGCATCCGCGTCGACCTGGTCGACGTCGACCAGGTGCGCTGAGCGCCGGCCGTACCGCACGGAAGACCGGCTCGGGCCGGGGGTGGCGATGCCGCTCCCGGCCCGAGCCGTATGCCGTACGACCCGAGGTCGTACGAAACGGCCGCGGGCCGGACCGCGGACCGGACCACGTGGCGATCACGTACCGATCACGTACGAGAGGTGAAGCGCTCCATGCAGCTGGTAGTCGGCAGGATCGGCCGCGCCCACGGCATCAAGGGCGAGGTGAGCGTCGAGGTGCGCACCGACGAGCCGGAACTGCGGCTTGCGCCCGGCGCCGTCCTGGCCACGGATCCGGCCGCCACCGGGCCGCTGACCATCGCCGCGGGCCGGGTGCACAGCGGCAGGCTGATGCTGCGCTTCGAGGGCGTCAGCGACCGCACGGGCGCCGAGGCGCTGCGCAACACGCTGCTGATCGCCGAGGTGGACCCGCAGGAGACCCCGGAGGATCCCGAGGAGTTCTACGACCACCAGCTGATCGACCTCGACGTCGTCACCCGCGACGGCCGCGAGGTCGGCCGGATCGCCGAGATCAGCCACCTGCCGTACCAGGACCTGCTGGTCGTGCGGCGGCCGGACGACACGGAGGTGCTGATCCCCTTCGTCGCCGAGATCGTGCCGGAGATCGACCTGGAGGAGCAGCGCGCGGTGATCGACCCGCCGCCCGGGCTGCTGGACGACATCGCGCCGCAGGACACCGAACCCGGCGGGACCGGCGCCGGCGACGACGCCGTGGACGGCTGACATGCGCATCGACGTCGTCACGATCTTCCCGGAGTACCTGGAGCCGCTGAAGGTCTCGCTGGTCGGCAAGGCCCGCGCGGCGGGCCGGCTCGACGTACAGGTGCACGACCTGCGCGACTGGGCGCACGACCGGCACAACACCGTCGACGACACCCCGTACGGCGGCGGCCCCGGCATGGTCATGATGACCGGGCCGTGGGGCGAGGCACTCGACGACACCCTGGCCGCGGGATACGAGGCGGGCGCCGGCGGCCCCGCCCTCGTCGTACCCACCCCCAGCGGCCGGCCCTTCACCCAGGTGCTGGCCGCCGAGCTGTCCGCGCACCCCTGGCTGATCTTCGCGCCCGCCCGCTACGAGGGCATCGACAGCCGTGTCACCGCCGAGTACCGCACCAGGATGCCGGTCCATGAGGTCTCCATCGGCGACTACGTGCTGGCCGGCGGCGAGGCCGCCGTACTGGTCATCACCGAGGCGGTGGCCCGGCTGCTGCCCGGAGTGCTCGGCAATGCGCAGTCGCACCGCGACGACTCCTTTGCGCCCGGCGCGATGGCAAACCTGCTGGAGGGGCCGGTCTTCACCAAGCCGCCCCAGTGGCGCGGCCGCGGCATCCCCGACGTGCTGCTCAGCGGCCACCACGGCAAGATCGCCCGCTGGCGGCGGGACGAGGCCCTGCGGCGTACCGTGGCCAACCGGCCCGACCTGGTGCAGCGCTGCGACCCCGCCGTCTTCGACCGGCGTGACCGGGAGATGCTCAGCATCCTGGGCTGGCAGCCGGGACCCGACGGGCGATTTGGGCCCAGCCCCTACGCCGTGGAAGAATGAGCGGCTGCTGCCCGTCCGGCGCGCGCCCCTGCCACAGGGGGAACGACGCCGACCGGAAGGGGCGGCGAACCCCCTGACGAAACACCACGTTCCGCCGATGACCTGTGGCATCGGCGAGGAAGCAGACACCAGTGACCAACCTGATCGAGGGCGTCAACAGCGCGTCCCTGCGCACCGACATCCCGGCCTTCCGCCCCGGTGACACCATCAACGTCCACGTGCGCGTCATCGAGGGCAACCGCTCCCGTGTGCAGCAGTTCAAGGGCGTCGTCATCCGCCGCCAGGGCGCGGGCGTCAGCGAGACCTTCACCGTCCGCAAGGTCAGCTTCTCCGTCGGTGTCGAGCGCACCTTCCCCGTGCACACCCCGATCGTCGAGAAGATCGAGGTCGTGACCCGCGGCGACGTCCGCCGTGCCAAGCTGTACTACCTCCGTGAGCTGCGCGGCAAGGCCGCGAAGATCAAGGAGAAGCGCGACAACTGACCGCTCGGCGTATCGGGGCAGCGGCCGGATAAGCTCTGGCCTCGATGAACACCGAAGCAGCCGTACCGGAACGCGACCGTTCCTCTGCCGCCGACGAGGCGGAACCGGAGGAGCGGTCGCGTTCTGTCGTGCTGCTCTCGGCCCTTGCGCGTTCCGTGCCTGTGTGGTGGGCCGAATGGCGGCGTACGATCCTGCTCGCGCTCGCCGCTGTGGCCGCGCTGCTGCTGGTCAGCACCTTCGTGGTGCAGCCCTTCCAAGTGCCCAGCGGCTCCATGGAAGGCACGCTGCGGATCGGTGACCGGGTGCTGGTGGACAAGCTGGCGTACCGCTTCGGCGGGACTCCGCGGCGGGGGGACGTGATCGTGTTCGACGGCGAGGGGTCGTTCACGGAAGGCGGCGGCACGGACTTCGTCAAACGGGTGATCGGCGTCGGCGGCGACCGCGTCACCTGCTGCGACCCCCAGGGCCGGCTGCTGGTCAACGGCCACCCGCTGGACGAGGGCTACCTTTATCCCGGCGACACGCCCTCCCGGGTACCGTTCGACATCGTGGTTCCGGACGGAAGACTCTGGGTGATGGGCGACCATCGCGACGACTCGCGCGACTCGCGCGACCACCTCGGCGATCCCGGCGGCGGCACCGTTCCCGTGGGCAAGGTGATCGGCCGGGCCGACTGGGTCGGCTGGCCCGTCGGCCACTGGACCCGGCTGCGCCGCCCCGCCGCCTTCGCCGCGATCCCCGCCCCGGCCGGCGCACATGGGTAGCCGCGGCAAGGCGCGTCCGGCCGCGGGCCGGGCGCGCGAGGCGGCTCCCGAGCAGGAGGCGCCCGACGACTCCCAGCCGCCGAGACTGCCGGGCCACACCCGGATCGAGCGGCGCCGGCTGGCCCGCAAGGTCCGCCGCAAGCGGCGGCGCTCGCTGGCCAAGGAGGTGCCGCTGCTGGTCATGGTGGCCCTGCTGATCGCCCTGGTGCTCAAGACCTTCCTGCTGCAGGCGTTCGTGATCCCGTCCGGGTCGATGGAGCAGACCATCAAGATCGGCGACCGGGTGCTGGTCGACAAGCTCACCCCCTGGTTCGGCTCCGAGCCGCACCGCGGTGACGTCGTCGTCTTCAAGGACCCCGGCACCTGGCTCAAGGGCGAGCCGGCGCCCAAACCCGACCCGGTGGTCGTCAAGCAGGTCAAGCAGGTCCTGACCTTCATCGGGCTGCTGCCCGCCACCGGCGAGCAGGACCTGATCAAGCGGGTCATCGGGGTCGGCGGCGACACCGTCGAGTGCTGCGACGCCCAGGGCCGGCTGCTGGTCAACGGCAAGCCCATCGACGAGCGCTATCTGTATCCGGGAAATCCACCCTCATTGACGAAATTCGTCAGGAAGGTGCCGCAGGGCCGGCTGTGGGTGATGGGCGACCACCGCTCCGACTCGGCCGACTCGCGGTACCACATGGACGAGCCCGGGGGCGGCACCATCTCGGAGAGTCTGGTGGTCGGACGGGCTTTTGCGATCGGCTGGCCGATCGGCCACTGGCAGCGGCTCAAGGAGCCGTCAACCTTCTCCGCGGTGCCGGCCCCGGGGTCGGCCGCCGCGGGAGCCACAGCTGAGCCCACTAGTGTGGGCTCGGCCAACAACGGTCAAAGGACGAACCAGCTACCGACTCCTGCGGAACTCTCGCTCGTTATGGGAGTGGCGGGCCTGCGCCGGATGGGGCGCGGGCGGCGGACTGGAGTGAGGAGTGGATGTGGGGGACCTGGTGGTCGGCGCACGGTCTGGACCCGGCGAGCCCGAGAAGCGGGATGCCGAGGTGCCCCCTGCCGACGAATCGGCGGCAGACGCCGCGGTCCCCGGACACCCCCCGGCCGGGCCGGTCTACGACGACGGTGCGGACATGGCTCCCGCCAAGCCTGACCCGGCGGCGGGCGGCAGCCCCGCCAAGGACGCATGGGAGGCGGACCCGGCGGTGGGCTCCGGGCTGCCCGGGAACGGTCTGCCGGGGCACGGCGTGCCCGGGCCTGGCGTGCCCGGCAGCGGCCCGCAGGGCGGCGGTCTGCCCGCGAACGGCATTCCGGCGATGGCCGGCGGCGTTCCCGGCGAGCCGGTCGGCCCGGTCGGCCCCGCAGGACCGGGGCGTGACCCGGACGACGACGAGGACGAGGGGCGGCCCGCGCACGGCCGCAAGCAGCGGTCGTTCTGGAAGGAGCTGCCGCTGCTGATCGGCATCGCCCTGGTGCTGGCGCTGCTGATCAAGACCTTCCTGGTGCAGGCCTTCTCCATCCCGTCGGACTCGATGAACAACACCCTGCTCAAGGGCGACCGGGTGCTGGTCGACAAGCTCACCCCGTGGTTCGGCTCCACGCCGACCCGCGGCGAGGTCGTCGTCTTCCACGACCCGGGGGGCTGGCTGCCGGAGAACCCCTCGCCGAGCAGCAACGTGGTGGTGCGCGGCCTGCAGAAGGGCCTGAGCTTCATCGGTCTGATGCCGTCCGCCGACGAGAAGGACCTGATCAAGCGGGTGATCGGGGTCGGCGGCGACACCGTGTCGTGCAAGGGCACGGGACCGGTGATGGTCAACGGCAAGGCGCTGGACGAGCCGTACATCTTCCCGGGCAACACCGCGTGCAGCCCCGAGGTGCCCTTCACCGTGCACGTACCCAAGGGCAGGATCTGGGTGATGGGCGACCACCGCCAGGACTCGCTCGACTCCCGCTTCCATACCACGCTCCCGGGCGGCGGCACCGTCCCGAACAGCGACGTGGTGGGCCGCGCCGTCGTGGTGGCCTGGCCGGTCACCCGCTGGGACGTGCTGTCCATCCCCGGGACCTTCTCGCAGCCCGGCATCAATGCCGCGGCCGGTACGGCCGTCCCCGCGGCGGCCGGCCTCGCGGGCGCCCTGCCGCTGGTGATGTGGCGCAGGCGGCGGCTGCTGTCGAAGGCCGGGCCGGTGCAGGAGAGCGCGGAAGACTGCTGACCGGGGACCGTACCCCCGGGTAGGGTTCCGGTCCATGAGCAGCAGCAGCGGTGCGATGACCAGCACCACAGGGAGCAGCACCGCAGGACGCGGCACAGCCGGCGGCAGGGGAAGACTCGGCCACCGGCTGTCCGGCGCGGTCATCGCGCTGGGGTGTGTGCTCTTCCTGGGCGCCGCGGTGTGGGCCGCCGTGGTCTACCGCCCCTACACGGTGCCGACGAATTCGATGGTGCCCACCGTGCAGCCCGGCGACCGGCTGCTGGCCCAGAAGGTGTCGGGCTCCGACGTGCACCGCGGCGACGTGGTGGTCTTCAAGGACAAGCTGTGGGGCAGCGAGCCGCTGGTCAAGCGGGTCGTCGGGGTCGGCGGTGACACGGTGTCGTGCTGCGACGCCAAGGGCCGGCTCATGGTGAACGGCAAGGCGATCGACGAGACCTACCTCAAGGACGGCGGCCCCGCCTCGCTCGAACCCTTCCGCACCCGGGTCCCGGCCGGTGAGATATTCCTGCTCGGCGACAACCGCGCGGTCTCCGAGGACTCCCGCATCCACCTGGCGGACGCCGAGGGGGGCTCCGTCCCGGTCAGCGACGTACGCGCACGGGTGGACGGTGTGGCCTGGCCCGCGTCCCGGATGGGCCTGCTGTCGCCGACTTCCGCCTTCGACGCGGTCCCCGGCAGCGGGTCCCCCGGGCAGGGGCCGCTCGGCCCGCTCACGATCGCGGTCATCGCCGGAGCCGTGCTGATTCTGGGCGGCGCCGCCTACGACCCGGTGGCCAGACTGTTCAGGCGCCGGTGACCTCCGTGGACGTCCCGGGTGCGCGGAACTTCCGCGCGGTCGTGAGACCGTGTGACGCACAATGGGGGAACGCACGGCTGAAGGGGAACACACGATGAGCGCCGAGGACCTCGAAAAGTACGAGACCGAGATGGAGCTGAAGCTCTACAGGGAGTACCGCGACGTCGTCGGCCTGTTCAAGTACGTGATCGAGACCGAACGGCGCTTCTACCTCACCAACGACTACGAGATGCAGGTGCACTCGGTGCAGGGCGAGGTGTTCTTCGAGGTCTCGATGGCCGATGCGTGGGTCTGGGACATGTACCGGCCCGCCCGGTTCGTCAAGCAGGTGCGGGTGCTCACGTTCAAGGACGTGAACATCGAGGAGCTGAACAAGGCGGATCTGGATCTGCCGTCGGACGACTCGGGCTTCAACGGCTGAGGGCCTTCAGAAGTTATCCACAGGCCGGCGAGCAAGATCATCTTGAGTGGGGCCACCTCTGTCACAGTGAGTGACGGAGGTGGTACGCATGAACGCACGAGGTGCGCTGGGGCGGTACGGCGAGGAGGTCGCCGTCCGCGCCCTGCAGGCAGCGGGCCTGACGGTCCTGGGGCGGAACTGGCGGCACGGCCGCGGCGGTGAGATCGACATCCTCGCGTCCGAGGGCGACGCCCTGGTGGTCTGCGAGGTCAAGACCCGGCGGGCCGGGCCGTTCCAGCACCCGATGGCGGCGCTGCCCCCGGCGAAGCTGGAGCGGCTGCGGTCGCTGGCCGAGCGATGGACCGCAGAGCGCGGCGGGGCGCCGCCGGGCGGGGTGCGGATCGACCTGGTCGGCGTGATCCTCCCCGACCGAGGTGCCCCCGCGGTCGAGCATGTGCGGGGGGTGGCGTGATGGGCTTCGCCCGTACGTGCTCGGTCGCGCTGATCGGCGTCGAGGGAGTGGTCGTCGAGGTCCAGGCCGACCTGGAACCCGGCCTCGCCGCCTTCACCCTGGTCGGCCTGCCCGACAAGAGCCTGGTCGAGAGCCGGGACCGGGTGCGCGCCGCCATCGTCAACAGCGGCGAGGCCTGGCCGCAGAAGAAGCTGACGGTGGGCCTCAGCCCGGCGTCCGTGCCCAAGGGCGGCTCGGGCTTCGACCTGGCGGTGGCCTGCGCGCTCCTCGCGGCGAACGAGCGGATCGCGCCCGCGTCGATCGCCGATCTGATGATGATCGGCGAGCTGGGCCTGGACGGCCGGGTCCGGCCGGTGCGCGGTGTGCTGCCCGCGGTGCTCGCGGCGGCCGAGGCCGGCTACCGGCAGGTCGTGGTCCCCGAGCGCACCACCGCGGAGGCGTCCCTGGTGCCGGACGTATCGGTGCTCGGGGTGCGCAGCCTGCGGCAGCTGGTGGCGGTGCTCAACGACGAGCCCGTCCCCGAGGAGGAGGACGACGGCCCCTACGGCCAGGGCCGCCCCGACCCGATGCTGGCCGGGCTCACCGCCCACGGCGGCGGGGTGGGCTCGGGACTGCCCGCGGGGCTGAGCGGCACCGGGTCCTGCCGCGGGGACGGCGACCGGCCCGCCGGTCCTGACCTGGCCGACGTGGCGGGCCAGTCCGCGGCCCGGCTCGCCCTGGAGATCGCCGCGGCGGGCTCACACCACCTGTACCTCAAAGGTCCGCCGGGAGCGGGCAAGACCATGCTGGCCGAGCGGCTGCCCGGCATCCTGCCTCCGCTGACCCGGCAGGAGTCCCTGGAGGTCACCGCCGTCCACTCGGTGGCCGGCATCCTCCCGGTGGGCCGCCCCCTGGTGGACACCCCGCCCTTCTGCGCCCCGCACCACTCGGCCACCATGCCCTCGCTGGTCGGCGGCGGCAGCGGACTGCCCAGACCCGGAGCGGTGTCGCTCGCGCACAGGGGAGTGCTCTTTCTCGACGAAGCGCCGGAATTCACCGTCAAGGCACTCGAAGCGCTGCGCCAACCGCTGGAGTCCGGGCATGTCGTGGTGGCCCGCTCGGCCGGCGTGATACGGCTGCCGGCCCACTTCATGCTGGTGCTCGCGGCGAACCCCTGCCCCTGCGGGCGCTATTCACTGCTGGGCGCCGGGTGCGAGTGCTCACCGACGGCGGTGCGCCGCTACCAGGCCAGGCTGTCCGGGCCGCTGCTCGACCGGGTGGACCTGCGGGTCGAGGTCGAGGCGGTCAGCCGCTCCGAGCTGATCGGCCGCGGCCCTGGGGAGAGCACCGCGGTCGTCGCCGCCCGGGTGCGGGAGGCCCGGGCGCGGGCCGCCGCCCGCTACGCCGGCACCCCGTGGAGTGCCAACGGCGACGTCCCCGGGCACGAGCTGCGCACCCGCTGGCCGGTCGCCCCGGGCGCCATGCACCCGGCCGAGCGGGACATGGAGCGCGGGCTGCTCACCGCCCGCGGCCTCGACCGCGTCCTGCGGGTCGCCTGGACCCTTGCCGACCTGGCAGGCCACGACCGCCCCGACGTCGAGGACGTCAGAGCCGCACTCCACCTGCGCACCGGCGTCAGCCGCGGCCCGACCCCGGCCGGCACCCGATGAGCCGGCAGGTGCCGGACCCGGGCGGGCCGGACCCGGGCGGGGCGGATGTGGGCGAGCCCGGCCCGGGCGAGGTGGGCGTGGGCGAGCCGGAGGTGGGCGCCCCAGAATCGTGCGAGCCCGGCCCGAGGGTGCCCGACGCGGCCGAGGGGGACGCGGCACAGTCGGGCGTGGCCGGGGTGGCGCCTGTGAGCGAGCCCGGCCCGGGCGGGGCGTATCTGGGCGAGCCCGATGCGGGGGTGCCCGACGCGGGCGCCGGGCTGGGCCGGAGGCCGGTGCGCGGGAGGTTGCGCGGGCAGGAGGGGCTGGTCGAGGAGTTGCGCTGGGCCTACCGGAGCGGGGGTGAGGGCGGGGCGGCGGCCGAGGGGCTGGCGGAGTGCACCGGGTGGGAGGAGCGGTTGGCCAGGGCGGCGCTGACCAGGATCGCCGACCCGGGGGATGAGGTGATGGGGCGGGCGATACGCGACCGCGGGGTGCAGGGTGCGCTGCGGGCGGCCCGCGGCGGGCGCCGGCTGCCGGGGGCGAGCCCGCGGCGGACCGCCTCCTACGCCCGGCGGGCGGCCCGCGCCGACCCGATCGCCGACCTGGCCGCCGCCCACCGGGCAGGTGCGCGCTTCGTCTGCCCCGGCGACGGGGACTGGCCGGGCCAGCTCGACGACCTCGGGCCGCAACGCCCCTTCGGGCTGTGGGTGCGCGGGCGGCCGTCACTGCGGCTGTGGGCGCTGCGGTCGGTCGCCGTGGTGGGGGCCAGGGCCTGCACGGACTACGGCGCCCACATGGCCGCGGAGCTGGGCGCGGGGCTGGCCAGGGCAGGCTGGGTGGTGGTGTCCGGCGCCGCCTACGGGGTGGACGGCGTGGTGCACCGCAGCGCCCTGGCGGAGGGCGGCGCGACCATCGGGGTGGTGGCCTGCGGGGTGGACGTGGCCTATCCGCCGGGCAATGCCGAGCTGATCGGGCGGATCGCCGCCGCCGGGCTGCTGGTCGGCGAGCTGCCGCCCGGCGAACACCCGACCAGGAGCCGGTTCGTGTTGCGCAACCGGGTCATCGCCGCCCTGACCCGCGGCACGGTGGTGGTCGAGGCCCGCTACCGCAGCGGTTCGCTGATCACCGCCCGCAGGGCGGCGGCGCTGGGCCGGGTGACCATGGGGGTGCCGGGGCCGTGCACCAGCGGGCTGTCGGAAGGGGTGCACGAACTGCTGCGCGGGGGAGCGGCGCTGGTGACGGACGCGGCCGAAGTCGTGGAGCTGGTCGGCGAGATCGGCGCCGACCTGGCACCGCTGCGGCGCGGCCCGGTGCTGCCCCGCGACCTGCTCGGCCCTGCGGCGGCCCGGGTGCTGGAGATGCTGCCCGGCCGGGGTGCGGTGGACGTGCGGGAGATCGCCGAGGCCGCCGGGGCCACCTGCGACGACACGCTGAGCAGGCTCTACGAATTGCAGGCGCTCGGCTTCGTCGAACGGCTGGACGGGAGGTGGCAGTTGGTCCGTACCGCAGGGGACGGCCGCGCACAGCACGCCGGTTGACGCGGCGGCTACACCATCAGGTGACAGCGGAAGCCCATGACCTGGGGGAATCGCCGGAGGCGGAGCCGGGGCCGCCGGCGCACCCCATGATGGCTCGATGCGGACGTCCGGCGGCCCCGGCGTCCGGCGCCGCGAGCGGCCGGCGTCCACGCACCCGTAGAGGAACGTATCTGCGCATGTCCCATACGGAGGATGTAGCAATAAGCGACACTATGGTCACGCTACGCTCTCGGAGGCTCGATTTCCCGTCCACGTCACGGCAGAACGGCGCACAAAGACGCATGCCCCAGTACACCCCCGGGTCCGAACGGGCGACGGCCGCGACCACCGCCCCCGCTGCCCCTCGGCCCGCCGCCCCCACATCGCTGGACGCGCTGTGGCGGACCTACAAGTCCACGGGGGACGCGCGGCTGCGCGAGCAGCTGATCCTGCACTACTCGCCGCTGGTGAAATACGTCGCCGGCCGGGTCAGCGTGGGGCTGCCGGCCAACGTCGAGCAGGCGGACTTCGTCTCCTCGGGCGTGTTCGGGCTGATCGACGCGATCGAGAAGTTCGACCCGGACCGTGCCATCAAGTTCGAGACCTACGCGATCACCAGGATCCGCGGCGCCATGATCGACGAGCTGCGCGCCCTGGACTGGATCCCGCGCTCGGTGCGGCAGAAGGCCAGGGCGGTCGAGCGGGCGTACGCGACCCTGGAGGCCAAGCTCCGGCGCACCCCCAGCGAACCCGAGGTCGCCGCCGAGATGGGCGTCGGGCTTGAGGAGCTGCACGGCGTCTTCAGCGCCCTGTCGCTGGCCAACGTGGTGGCGCTTGAGGAGCTGCTGCACGTCGGCGCGGACAGCGGCGACCGGCTCAGCCTGGTGGACACCCTGGAGGACACCGGCGCCGACAACCCGGTCGAGGTCGCCGAGGACCGCGAGCTGCGCCGGCTGCTCGCCCGCGCCGTCAACACCCTGCCCGAGCGGGAGAAGACCGTCGTCACCCTCTACTACTACGAAGGCCTGACGCTCGCCGAGATCGGCCAGGTCCTCGGTGTCACCGAGAGCCGGGTCAGCCAGATCCACACCAAGTCGGTGCTTCAACTGCGGGCAAAGCTCGCCGACGTCGGCCGCTGAGCGCCCCCGCGCACTGTCTACAGTGGTGGGATGCCCAGGATTCGAGCGGCCTCGGTGGCCGAACACCGCACGATGCAGCGCCGGGCCCTGCTGGACGCCGCCCGCGCACTGCTGTCCGAGGGCGGCACCGAGGCACTGACCTTCCCCGCCCTGGCCGAGCGGACCGGGCTGGCCCGCTCTTCGGTCTACGAGTACTTCCGCTCCCGGGCCGCGGTCGTCGAGGAGCTGTGCGCGGTCGACTTCCCGGTCTGGGCCGCCGAGGTGGAGTCTGCGATGGAGTCCGCCGACACCGCCGAGGGCCGCATCGAGGCGTATGTCCGCAGCCAGCTCGCCCTGGTCGGGGACCGCAGGCACCGCGCCGTCGCGGCGATCTCCGCGGGCGAGTTGGACCCCGGCGCACGGGAGAAGATCCGCGCCGCCCACGGCGGGCTGGTCGCCATGGTGGTCGCCGCGCTCTCCGACCTCGGCCACGAGGAGCCGCGGCTGACCGCGATGCTGCTGCAGGGCGTGGTCGACGCGGCGGTCCGCCGGATCGAGCTGGGCGCCGCCGAGGACCCCGAGCGGATCACCCGGGCCGCGATATCCATGGCCCTGCGCGGCGTCACTGGCTGACCCCGCCCCGCCCCCCGTGTGCGCCGGCTCACGCCGGCGCCGGGACCCCGCGGACGGGCAGCAGCCGCGACGGGCCGGACCGGCGTATCCACGACGGCAGCAAAGACAGCGGGTCCAGATAGGCGTCGCCGCCCGGCCCCGAGCTGATCAGCCCCCAGTGCAGGCAGCTGGCCGGGCAGTGCGCGAGCCCGCCGTCGAGCACCCCGACCTGCTGCCCCGCCGCCACCTGCGCGCCCACCGGCACCGTCGCGCGCACCGGCTCGTAACTGACCCGCAGGCCCGGGCCGATCCGCAGGACCAGCACCCCCGTGCCGCCCACCCGCCCCGCGAAGACCACCTCGCCCGGCGCCGCGGCCCGTACCGCCGCACCGGGTCCCGCCCGCAGGTCCACCCCGCGGTGCCCGGCGCCCCAGCCCGTCGCGGGCGGTGCGAAGGCCCGCAGTACCGCCGGCCGCCCGCGCGGACCGTGCCCGGAGACCGGCCAGCTCCTGCCGCCCTGCGGCACCGCCTCGCGTGGCGGCGCGGTGCCGCCCGCGCCCGCCAGCAGTACCGCGACCACCGTCCACCACATCGCCGTGAATGCCATGACACGACGATCCCGCATTCCGGCCGCAAGAGATGATCATGGTCGTAGCCTGTGGATAACTCGGGTGTCGCCGGTGGCTCCGCCGGTCCCGTACACTTTCTCTGGCGATCCGGGTCACCGGGTCGACTTCGCACGCCCCGCCACCCACTCCCCTCACCGGGACGGTGGCCGCGCCCCTCGGTCCCTCGTGGCACGGCGCGCCGGGGCGTCAGGCGCGACCGCCGTCCGGCGGCCGCGGTAACCGAGCACATCAAGGAGTACGGCCATGGCCGTCGTCACGATGCGGGAGCTGCTCGAAAGCGGCGTCCACTTCGGGCACCAGACCCGTCGCTGGAACCCGAAGATGAAGCGCTTCATCTTCACCGAGCGCAACGGCATCTACATCATCGACCTGCTCCAGTCGCTGTCGTACATCGACCGCGCCTACGAGTTCGTCAAGGAGACCGTCGCGCACGGCGGCTCCATCATGTTCGTCGGCACCAAGAAGCAGGCGCAGGAGGCCATCGCCGAGCAGGCCTCGCGCGTCGGCATGCCCTACGTCAACCAGCGCTGGCTGGGCGGCATGCTCACCAACTTCTCGACCGTCTACAAGCGCCTGCAGCGCCTGAAGGAGCTCGAGGAGATCGACTTCGAGGATGTGGCCGCGTCCGGCCTCACCAAGAAGGAGCTGCTGGTCCTCTCCCGCGAGAAGGACAAGCTGGAGAAGACCCTGGGCGGCATCCGCGAGATGCAGAAGGTGCCTAGCGCGGTGTGGATCGTCGACACCAAGAAGGAGCACATCGCCGTCGGTGAGGCGCGCAAGCTCCGCATTCCGGTGGTCGCGATCCTCGACACCAACTGCGACCCCGACGAGGTCGACTACAAGATCCCGGGCAACGACGACGCGATCCGCTCCGTCACGCTGCTCACCCGCGTGATCGCCGACGCCGTCGCCGAGGGCCTGATCGCCCGCTCCGGCGCCGCGCTCAGCGACAAGAAGGCCGAGGGCGCCCCCGCGGAGCCGCTGGCCGAGTGGGAGCGTGACCTGCTCGAGGGCGAGAAGAAGGCCGACGACGCGACCGAGGCGGCACCCGCTGCCGAGGCTCCCGCCACCGAGGCCCCGGCGACCGAGGCCCCGGCCGCGGACGCGCCGGCCGCCGAGGGCGACGCCGAGCAGGCCTGACCAGGCGCCGGCGGCCCGCAGCCGCCGGGCACCACGCGTGACGACGGCGGGGGCAGATGCCCCCGCCGTCCACCCGTAGATCCACCGACCATTCGGGAAGAGACTCAAACCCATGGCGAACTTCACCGCCGCTGACGTCAAGAAGCTCCGCGAGCTGACCGCCGCGGGCATGATGGACTGCAAGAACGCCCTTGTGGAGGCCGAAGGCGACCTGGACAAGGCCGTCGAGATCCTTCGGGTCAAGGGCCAGAAGGGTGTCACCAAGCGCGAGGGCCGCTCGGCCTCCAACGGCGCCGTGGTGTCCCTGATCGCCGACGACAACTCCGAGGGCGTACTCGTCGAGCTGAAGTGCGAGACCGACTTCGTCGCCAAGGGCGACAAGTTCGTCGCCGTCGCCGACGCCGTCGCCGCCCACGTGGCGAGCGTCAAGCCGGCCGACATCGACGTGCTGCTCGCCTCCGAGATCAAGCCGGGCCAGACCGTGCAGGCCTTCGTCGACGAGGCGAACGCCACCCTCGGCGAGAAGATCGTGCTCGACCGCTTCGCGCAGTTCACCGGCGGCTACGTGGCCTCCTACCTGCACCGCACCAGCCCGGACCTGCCCCCGCAGGTCGGCGTGCTGGTCGAGCTGGACAAGGCCGACGCGCAGACCGCCAAGGACGTCGCCCAGCACATCGCCGCGTTCGCGCCGAAGTACCTGACCCGCGACGAGATCGACGCGGAGACGGTCGAGAACGAGCGCCGCGTCGCCGAGGCCACCGCCCGCGAGGAGGGCAAGCCCGACGCCGCCCTGCCGCGCATCGTCGAGGGCCGGGTGAACGGCTTCTTCAAGGAGAACGTCGTCCTGGAGCAGTCGTTCGCCAAGGACGCCAAGAAGACCGTCCAGAAGGTGCTCGACGAGGCCGGTGTGAAGCTCGTGCGCTTCGCCCGCTTCCGCGTCGGCGTCTGACCGCCACACCCGCAGGCCGGCAGCGGCTGCCACCGGGCAGCGAACGCCCCGCGGCCCCGCTAGGGTCGTAGGCGGTCGGCCCCCCCGCCGGCCGGCCGCAGATGTGACAAGGAGGCCATTGCCGTACCGGGAACCCACAAGGACCCACGGCAATGGCCTCCTTTGTACGTGCACGAGGAGACTCCATGAACGAAGCCGCCGCACAGGCCCCGACCAGCGCACCCGGCTCCGCCGGCAGCGGCGCCGGCCGGCGCCGCCGATTCCTGCTCAAGCTGTCGGGTGAGGCGTTCGCCGGCGGCGGCGGCCTCGGCGTCGACCCCGACGTCGTGCACGCCATCGCCCGCGAGGTCGCCGCGGTCGTCGCGGACGGCTACGAGATCGCCCTCGTCGTCGGCGGCGGCAACTTCTTCCGCGGCGCGGAACTGCAGCAGCGCGGCATGGACCGGGCACGCTCGGACTACATGGGCATGCTCGGCACCGTCATGAACTGCCTGGCACTCCAGGACTTCCTGGAGAAGGAGGGCGTCGAGACCCGGGTGCAGACCGCGATCACCATGGGCCAGGTCGCGGAGCCGTACATCCCGCTGCGGGCGGTACGGCACCTGGAGAAGGGCCGCGTGGTGATCTTCGGCGCTGGTATGGGCATGCCGTACTTCTCCACCGACACCACCGCGGCCCAGCGCGCCCTGGAGATCGACGCGTCCGCGATGCTGATGGGCAAGAACGGCGTGGACGGCGTCTACGACTCCGACCCCAAGCTGAACCCGGCGGCGGTCAAGTTCGACGCCCTGGAGTACGGCGAGGTCATCGCCCGCGACCTGCGGGTCGCCGACCTCACCGCCATCACCCTGTGCCAGGACAACAAGCTGCCGATCCTGGTCTTCGAGCTGCTCGCCGAGGGCAACATCGCGCGGGCGGTGAAGGGTGAGAAGATCGGCACACTGGTCAACACCCAGGGCACCCGGGACTAGTCGCAACCCGCCACGGGGGATGGACAACACGCTGCCGGTCGGACACCGTGCAGAGCAGACGCACGCAGGGGCCGCGCCTCCAGGGCTCCGCCTTCTGAATACCAGGAGCACATGGTGATTGAAGAAACCCTCCTCGAAGCCGAGGAGAAGATGGAGAAGGCTGTCGCCGTCGCCAAGGACGACTTCGCGGCGATCCGCACCGGCCGTGCGCACCCGGCGATGTTCAACAAGATCGTGGCCGAGTACTACGGCGCCGTCACCCCGATCAACCAGCTGGCCTCGTTCGCGGTGCCCGAGCCGCGGATGGCGGTGATCACCCCCTTCGACAGCAGCAGCCTGCGCAACATCGAGGAGGCGATCCGCAACTCCGACCTCGGTGTCAACCCGAGCAACGACGGCCGTATCATCCGGGTGGTCTTCCCGCAGCTCACCGAGGAGCGCCGGCGGGAGTACATCAAGGTCGCCAAGACCAAGGGCGAGGACGCCAAGATCTCCATCCGCAGCATCCGCCGCAAGGCGAAGGAGACCCTGGACAAGATGGTCAAGGACGGCGACACCGGCGAGGACGAGGTGCGCCGCGCGGAGAAGGAGCTGGACGACACCACCGCGAAGTACGTCGCGCAGGTCGACGAACTGCTCAAGCACAAGGAAGCCGAGCTGCTGGAGGTCTGACCTCCCGGCCCGCTCCCGGCACCCGCCGCCAGGACCCCGCCCGGGTCCCGGCTCTCACCACCCCGACGACGACGCGAGGCGAAGCTCAGTGAACGACTCTTCCTGGGGCGCTTCGCCACGCGCCGGCCACTGGGGAGCGCCCGAGGACACGGTCACGGCCACGGCGGGTTCCGCCGCGGAAAGCGGCACCAGGGGGAAGACTCCTCCTATGCCACCGCCACCCCCGGCCTCGGCGCCCCAGCCGCCGCCGCAGCCTCCCGCCCCAGCGAAGAAGTCCGCGGGGCGGAACCTCCAGGCCGCGATAGGGGTCGGGGTCGGGCTGGGCGTGATCGTCCTGGCCGCCCTCTTCATCGTCAAGGCGGTCTTCGTCGGCGTCGTCGTGGCCGCCGTGGTCGTCGGCCTGTGGGAGCTGACCTCGCGGCTCGCCGAGCGCAAGGGCATCCGTGCCCCGCTGATCCCGCTCGCGGTCGGCGGGGCCGCCATGGTGGTCGCCGGCTACCTGCGGGGCGCCGACGGCGCCTGGGTGGCGATGGCGCTCACCTCGCTCGCCGTCCTGGTGTGGCGGATGACCGAGCCCCCGCACGGCTACCTCAGGGACGTCACCGCAGGCGTCTTCGCCGCCTTCTACGTGCCGTTCCTGGCCACCTTCGTGGTGATGATGCTCGCCGCGGACGACGGCCCGCGCCGGGTCCTGGTCTTCCTGCTGCTCACCGTGATCAGCGACACCGGCGCGTACGCGGTCGGCTGGCGCTTCGGCCGCCGCAAGCTCGCCCCGCGCATCAGCCCGGGCAAGACCCGGGAGGGCCTGCTCGGCGCCATCACCTTCGCCATGGTCGCCGGCGCCCTGCTCATGCAGTACGTCATCGACGGCGGCCACTGGTGGCAGGGCCTGCTGCTGGGCCTGGCCGCGGCCGTCAGCGCCACCCTCGGCGACCTCGGCGAGTCCATGATCAAACGCGACCTCGACATCAAGGACATGGGCACCCTGCTCCCGGGCCACGGCGGCATCATGGACCGCCTCGACAGCCTGCTCCCCACCGCCCCGGTGGTGTGGCTGCTCCTGGTCGCCTTCGTCGGCAAGGGCTGACCCCGCGGAGTCTGCGACACTGGGGGAATCATGCCTGCACCCGGAGAACTCACCTTTGCCGTGCCGCGCGGGGCCAAGAAGCCCCCGCGGCATCTTGCGGACCTCTCGCCCGCCGAGCGACGTGAGGCGGTGGCCGCGCTCGGGGAGAAGCCCTTCCGGGCCAAGCAGCTGTCGCAGCACTACTTCGCGCGGTATGCCGACGACCCGGCCGCGTGGACGGACATCCCGGCGGCGGCCCGCGGAAAGCTGGCAGAGGACCTGCTGCCCGAGCTGATGACCGTGGTGCGGCACGCCACGTGCGACGACGGAGACACCCGCAAGACGCTGTGGAAGCTCTTCGACGGGACGCTCGTCGAGTCGGTGCTGATGCGGTATCCCGACCGGGTCACCATGTGCATCTCGTCACAGGCCGGCTGCGGCATGAACTGCCCCTTCTGCGCGACGGGGCAGGCGGGCCTGGACCGGAACCTGTCGACCGCCGAGATCGTGCACCAGATCGTGGCCGGCATGAAGTCGCTGCGCGACGGCGAGGTCCCGGGCGGGGCGGCCCGGCTGTCGAACATCGTCTTCATGGGCATGGGCGAGCCGCTGGCCAACTACAAGCGGGTCGTCGGCGCCATCCGCCGGCTCACCGACCCCGAGCCCGACGGCCTGGGCCTGTCGCAGCGCGGCATCACCGTCTCCACGGTGGGCCTGGTGCCGGCGATGTACCGCTTCGCCGACGAGGGCTTCAAGTGCCGCCTGGCGGTGTCGCTGCACGCCCCGGACGACGAGCTGCGCGACACCCTGGTGCCGGTCAACACCCGCTGGAAGGTCCGCGAGGTGCTGGACGCCGCCTGGCACTACGCCGAGGTCTCCGGGCGCCGGATCTCCGTGGAGTACGCGCTGATCCGCGACGTGAACGACCAGGCGTGGCGGGCCGACCGGCTGGGCAGGCTGCTGAAGAACCACCGCGTGCACGTCAACCTGATCCCGCTCAACCCGACGCCGGGCTCGAAGTGGACGGCGTCCAGGCCGCAGGACGAGCGGGCCTTCGTGGCCGCGCTCGAGGCGCACGGTGTGCCGGTGACGGTACGGGACACCCGCGGCCAGGAGATCGACGGCGCCTGCGGGCAGCTCGCGGCAGCCGAGCGCTGACCTGCTGCTATCGTACGGTCGGCGACCGGCGGCAGACATACCGTCGTACGGTCGTACAACAGAACATTTCCGACAGGGGAGCGCCTGAGACGGCGCTGAGAGTGCGGCGAGGGATCTGACCGAGGATCCCAGGCCGCAGACCCTCCCACCTGATCCGGGTCATGCCGGCGTAGGGAGTCACAGACGATGAGAACCACAGCTCGGCGTGCCATGGGCGCGCTGGCCCTCGCCACCGCCGCCGCCATCGTGCTGGCCGCGTGCGGCAGCGACAGCAAGGACAAGGGCGGCGACAAGGCCGCGGGGGACTCCGGCTCGAAGACCGTCACCCTGGTCAGCCACGACTCCTTCGCCGCCTCGAAGTCCGTGCTCGCGGAATTCACCAAGGAGACCGGCTACACGGTCAAGGTGCTGCGCGGCGGCGACGCGGGCGCGGCTGTCAACCAGGCCATCCTGACCAAGGACCACCCGCGCGGCGACGTCTTCTTCGGCGTCGACAACACCCTGCTGTCCCGGGCGCTCGACAACGGCCTGTTCACGCCGTACACGGCCAAGGACCTCGGCCAGGTGCCCGCCGGGCTGCAGCTCGACGCGGGCAAGCACCGCGTCACCCCGATCGACTCGGGTGCGGTGTGCGTGAACTACGACCGCGGCTACTTCACCGCCCACCACCTGGCGCCGCCGCAGAGCTTCGCCGACCTGGTCAAGCCCGCCTACAAGAACCTGCTGGTCACCGAGAACGTCTCGACGTCCTCGCCGGGCCTGGCCTTCCTGCTGGGCACCGCGGCCACCTACGGCGACGGCGGATGGCAGGGCTACTGGAAGCAGCTCAAGAGCAACGGCGTCGAGGTCGTCGACAGCTGGGAGCAGGCCTACAACGACCGCTTCTCCGGCTCCTCGGCAGGCAAGCAGGCCAAGGGCGACCGGCCGCTGGTCGTCTCCTACGCCTCAAGCCCGCCCGCCGAGGTCGTCGGCGTCACCCCCGAGCCCGCGCAGTCACCCGTGGGGGTGGCCACCGGCACCTGCTTCCAGCAGATCGAGTTCGCCGGTCTGCTGCACGGCGCCAAGAACACCGCGGGCGGCCAGGCGCTGATCGACTTCATGCTCGGCAAGGCCTTCCAGGAGGACATGCCGCTGCAGATGTACGTCGACCCGGTCCGCAAGGACGCGGCCCTGCCGCCGGTCTTCACCAAGTACGGCGCGACGGTCGACCACCCCGCGACGATGCCGCCCGACAAGATCGCCGCCGACCGCGACGACTGGGTCGGCTCGTGGAATTCGATCGTCCTGAAGTGAGCGCACGGTGAGCGCGCTGCGGACGGCGTACGGCCGCGGCGCCCGCACACCCCGCGGCACCGCACACCCCGCGGCTGCCGCGGTCCGGCGCAGGGCCGGGGTACGCGCCGCCCTGATGGCGCTCCCGCTGCTGTTCTTCGCGGCCTTCTTCGCCTACCCGGTGGCGGCGATCGTCACCCGCGGCCTGCACGAGGGCGGCAACTGGCACCTGGGCAGGATCGCCGACGTGGCAGGCGACGCCGGGATCCGCCATGTGCTGTGGTTCACCTGCTGGCAGGCCGCCGCGTCCACCGCACTGACCCTGCTGGTCGCGCTGCCCGGCGCGTACGTCTTCGCCCGGCTGGACTTCCCCGGGCGGCGACTGCTGCGCGCGGTGGTGACGGTGCCCTTCGTGCTGCCGACCGTCGTCGCGGGCTCCGCCTTCCTGGCGCTGCTGGGCCGCGACGGCTTCACCGACTCGCTGTTCGGGGTGCGGCTCGACACCGGTGTGTGGGCGATCCTGATCGCGCACGTCTTCTTCAACTACGCCGTGGTCGTCCGCACCGTCGGCGGGCTGTGGGCGCAGCTCGACCCGGCGCAGGAGGAGGCCGCCAGGATGCTCGGCGCCTCCCGCCTCGCCGCCTGGCGGCGGGTCACGCTGCCCGCCCTCGGCCCCTCGGTCGCCGCGGCGGCACTGATGGTCTTCCTGTTCACCTTCACCTCCTTCGGCGTGATCCAGGTACTCGGCGGCCCGATGTACTCCACCCTGGAGGTGGAGATCTACCGGCAGACCGCCGAGGTCTTCGACCTGCCTACCGCCGCCGTGCTGACGCTGCTGCAGTTCGCCGCGGTCGCCGTGATCCTCGCGCTGCACGGCTGGGCGGTACGCCGCAGCCAGTCCGCGCTGCGCCTGGTGGACCCGGCGCTGACCGCGCACCGCCCGCGCGGGGCGGCGGAACGGACGCTGCTGGGCGGGGTGCTCGCAGTGGTGGCCCTGCTCATCCTGCTGCCGCTCGGCGTACTGGTCGCCCGCTCCTTCGACACCCCCAGCGGCTACGGGCTGGCCTTCTACCGGGCATTGGGCTCCACCGACGGCGGCACCTTCAGCGTCGCCCCCTGGCAGACGGTGGGCAACTCGCTGCGCTTCGCCGCCATCGCCACCGTCATCGCGCTGGCCGTCGGGGGCCTCGCCGCCGCGGCACTGGTGCGCAGGTCGTCAGGGCGGCTGGTCCGCGGTTTCGACGCGCTGCTGATGCTGCCGCTGGGCACCTCGGCCGTCACCGTCGGCTTCGGCTTCCTGATCGCTCTGGACAAGCCGCCGCTGGACCTGCGGGACTCCTGGCTGCTGGTGCCGCTCGCCCAGGCGCTGGTCGGCACGCCCTTCGTGGTACGGGTGATGCTGCCGGTGCTGCGGGCCGTCGACGAGCGGCTGCGCGAGGCCGCCGCGGTGCTCGGGGCGTCCCCCTGGCGGGTCTGGCGCGAGGTGGAACTGCCGCTGGTCTCCCGGGCCGTGGCCATTGCCGCGGGCTTCGCCTTCGCCGTCTCGCTGGGCGAATTCGGCGCCACCGTCTTCATCGCCCGCCCCGACGACCCGACCCTGCCGGTCGCCGTCGCCCGGCTGCTGGGCCGGGCGGGCGCGCTCAACTACGGCCAGGCGATGGCCCTGAGCACCGTCCTGATGCTCGTCTGCGCCGCCTCGCTGCTGGTGCTCGAATCCCTGCGCACCACCGGATCGGGGGAGTTGTGACCGCACACAGCACCGCAAACAGCACCGCACACACCACGGCACCTGAGGAAGCGGGCGCCGCGAAGGCCGCGGACACCGCGCTGCTGCGGCTGGACGCGGCGACCGTACGCTTCGGGGCGCGGACCGTACTGGACGCCCTCGACCTGGACGTCGCCGAGCACGAGATCGTCTGCGTCCTGGGCCCCAGCGGCAGCGGCAAGTCCACGCTGCTGCGGGCCGTCGCGGGCCTGACCCCGCTGGACGCGGGCCGGGTGCTGCTCGACGGCGCCGACCAGCGCGACGTGCCCGCGCACCGCCGCGGCGTCGGGCTGATGTTCCAGGACCACCAGCTCTTCCCGCAGCGCGACGTCGGCGGCAACGTCGGCTTCGGGCCGCGTATGCACAAGGCGCCGCGCGAGCAGCGGCAGCGCCGGGTGGCGGAACTGCTCGACCTGGTCGGACTGCCGGACGCGCAGGCCCGGGCCGTCGCCACGCTGTCCGGCGGCGAGCAGCAGCGCGTCGCGCTGGCCCGAGCGCTGGCGCCCGAGCCGCGGCTGCTGATGCTCGACGAGCCGCTCGGCCAGCTCGACCGCTCGCTGCGCGAACGCCTGGTGGTGGAGCTGCGGCAGCTCTTCGGGCGGCTCGGCACCACCGTGCTCGCCGTGACGCACGACCAGGGCGAGGCCTTCGCACTGGCCGACCGGGTGGTGCTGATGCGGGACGGCACGGTCGCCCAGAGCGGCACACCGTACGAGGTGTGGCAGCACCCGGCGGACGAGTTCGTGGCCCGCTTCCTCGGCTTCGACACCATCGCCGACGCCGTCGTCACCGGCACCGCCGCCGCCACCGAGTGGGGGCCGCTGCCGGTGCCCGAGGGCACCGCGGAAGGGCCGTGCCGGCTGCTCGTGCGGCCCACCGGTGTCGTGCTGTCCGCCGGGGGCGCCCTGCGCTGCGAGGTCGTCGCCCGCACCTTCCGCGGCGGCCATGTCGGGGTGCGGCTGCGGCCCGAGCGCGGGCCGCTGCTCGAAGCGGAGTGCGCCCTGCGGGACGCCCCGCGCGAGGGCGAGACGGTCGGCGTCGGGTTCGACCCCGGCGACATCGTGGTCCTGCCGCGCTGACCGATGAGTTTTCCGGCCCGGGACCGTCCTACTGCTGGAGGCGCGACGACGCCCTCCGGACGACGAGACCCGGGAGCGCACACCATGCAGAAGATCAAGACCTTCCTCTGGTACGACGGCCAGGCCGAAGAGGCCGCGCAGTTCTACACCTCGCTCTTCGAGGACTCGCGGACCGTCAGCGTGCAGCGCTACGGCGAGGCAGGCCCCGGCACGCCCGGCAGCGTCATGCTCGTGGAGTTCGAGCTGGCGGGGCAGCGCTACCTCGCGCTCAACGGCGGCCCCGAGTTCACCTTCAACGAGGCCGTGTCGCTGTCCGTGGACTGCGCAGACCAGGAGGAGGTCGACCGCCTGTGGGCCGCGCTGTCGGGCAACGGCGGCGAGGAGGGACCCTGCGGCTGGCTCAAGGACCGCTACGGCCTGTCCTGGCAGATCGTGCCCCGGCGCCTTGAGGAGCTGATCGCCGACCCCGACCCGGCCAAGTCCCAGGCCGCGGTCAAGTCGATGCTGGGCATGAAGAAGATCGTGATCCAGGAGCTGGAGGACGCGGTCGCCGCGGCCGGCTGACCTTCCCGCGGCCGCCGCCGGCTCCGGCCTTCCCCGGCGGACGCCGCCCGCTCACTTCTCCGCGAGCCGCGCGAGCGCCTCCGGCACCTCGGTGACCGACTCGACCAGCGCGATGCGCCAGGCCATCGGGTGGTCGCGGGCCAGCGCGCTCAGCAGCGGCCAGGCCGGCAGCTGCTCGGTCCAGTGTGCCCGGTCGACCAGCACCATCGGGGTGGGCTCGCCGCGCGAGGAGTAGTAGTTCGGGGTGGCCGCGTCGAAGATCTCCTGGACCGTGCCCGCCGCGCCCGGGAGGAAGACGACGCCGGCATCGCAGCGGGCCAGCAGGGCGTCCTCCCGGACCGCGTTGGCGAAGAACTTCGCCACGTGCGAGGCGAAGGCGTTCGGCGGCTCGTGGCCGTAGAACCAGGTCGGCACGCTTAGCGAGGTGCCGCCCTCGGGCCAGCGCTCGCGCACCTCGAAGGCGGTCAGCGCCCACTCGCCGACCGACGGGCGGAAGGACGGCGCCCCGCCGAGCACCGACAGCGCCTTGCCGAGCATCACGTCGTCGTGCGGTGCCGCGTAGGCGCCGAAGTTCGCCGCCTCCATCGCGCCGGGTCCGCCGCCGGTGGCCACCGTCAGGCCCTCGCGCGCCAGGGCTCGGCCGAGTCGTGCGGCTCCGGCGTAGGCGTCGGTGCCGCGCTTCATGGCGTGGCCGCCCATGACCCCCACCACCCGGGCGCCCGACAGGTGCTCGTCCAGGGCGTCGGCAACCGCGTCGTCGTGGATCGAGCGCAGCATCGACGCGAGTATGTCGCCGCTCGCCGAGGTCGAGGTGAACCACTCGTACGCCCGCGCGTCCGGGGTGTGCTCGTAGCCGCCCGCGAGGTCCGCGTACAGCTCGGCGGGGCTGTAGAGGGCGGCCCGGTAGGGGTCGAAGGGCAGGTGCGGGACCGGCGGGAAGACCAGGGCGCCGCCGGCCCTGACATGGGCGAGCGCCTGCGGCTCCATCGGACAGCCGAGGAAGACCGCCTGCGTGGTGTCGGCGACCAGCAGCGCGAACGTACGGTCCGTCAGGTCGACGGCCTGCAGGCGGTATCCGGCGAAGGAGCCGGTCAGGGCGACCCGGTCGAACTCCTCCAGGGTCTCGATCTCACGGACAGGCGGGGCGGAGGCGTCGGCAGGCACGCCAGCACGATAGCCCGCCGGTCTGCTCACCGCGTGGCCGGTACGGTCGCGAGCCCGGCGATCACGGCCGTCAGGGGAATCGCCACCGCGAGCAGCACACCCGCGCGCAGCGCGACGGCCCCGCGCAGCAGACCCGGCGAGGCGCCGAGGTCGCGCAGCGCGGCGGTGGAGCGCGCCCTGGCGCTCCTGGCCTCCAGTACCGCGGTGCCCGCGATCGCCAGGACGCACACGCCGATCAGGCCCGCCGCGAAGGCGGTCAGCGGGCCGAGCCGCTGCCCGTCGCCGTTCTGCAGGTCGTAGGCGGCAACGGCCGCCGTGGCCGTCGCGCACAGCAGGCCGAGCGGGCGGCCGATCCTGCGCGCCTCCTGCTGCAGTGCCCGCCCGGCGAGCAGCCGCAGCGCCCCGGGGCGGTGCAGGGCGAGCAGCCGCCCGCACAGGTGCACGAGACCCGGCCCCGCGACGACCAGACCCGCCGACGCGACCAGCCAGCCGGCCGCCGTCGCGGGCGACACGGAGCCCAGGCCGCTGGGCAGCGGCAGCGCGTCGCCGCGCGGCGCGCTCACCTGCACGGCCAGCCCGACCGCGGTCAGCGCCACGCCCCACGGCAGGCCCACGGGTGCGGCGCCCGGCTTGCGTGCCGTCCGCGGCTGCCACAGCCCGGCCGCGGCGACCCCGGCCGCGGCCAGCGGCACCACCGACAGCAGCGTCGCGGCCCCCGCGACCGGCAGGTGGTGCCCGGCTCCCAGCACACCGGAAGCGGACCCCGAGTACGGCACGCCGCCCAGGTCGCCGCGCAGGTAGACGAAGAGCAGCAGCGCCAGCCCGCTGCCGACGGCGCAGGCCAGCGCGGCGCCCGCCGCGCCGATCAGCACCGTCGCGGTTTTGCCGAGCCCGACCGCGGCCAGACCCGAGTCCGGCCACCCCAGCGGCTGGGCGCGGGCGACCGCCGCCGCCAGGTGCACGGTCACCGCGACCGGCAGCAGGCACCACACGAGCCGCACTCCGGCCCCGGTGCCGGGCTGCGCATGGCCCAGCGCCCATCCGAGCGCCGACAGCAGCAGCAGTCCCGCACCGCCCGCGGCCCCGACCACGGTCAGCCAGCGCCCCATGGCGCCGAGCCGCGCCCCGCGCACCACCCGCCAGCTCAGCATGCCGCCACCTGCCCGGTGCGGGAGACGACGTCAGGAGCCGTAAGGCGGCCGTGACAGGGCGCGTGGGATGCCGTCGCCCGCCGCGCGCAGGCGACGCCGCCCGAAAGCGTACGGGGTTGCGGGCGCGGTAGGGCCGATGCCCTCGCCCGCCCGTCGCAGGCGACGAGGCCGGGAGGCGTACCGCATCCGGTGCGCCGTCCGGGCGTGCCGGGGTGGGCGTACGCGGTCGCGTGGTCCAGGTCCCGTCGGGACGCGGGTGCCGGGCGCGTCATGCGTTCGCCGGTGCCGGGTCGGGGGTCTCGCGGTCCCGGACGGGGGAGGCGGTGTCCGGGCGGCCGTCCCGCAGCGACAGCGTGCGGTCGGCGTAGCCGGCGGTGTCCGGGTCCGTGCCCGCGAGTACCACCGTCATACCGTGCGAGCGGGCCGCGCTGGTGAGGGTGCGCAGCACCTGGGCGCGGTCGGAGCGGTGCAGCGGCGCGGCCGGGTCGTCGGCGAAGACCACCGCGGGCACCGAGACCAGGGCGCGGGCCACCGCGATCCGCTGCCGCTCGGACTGCAGCAGCGCCCCCGGGTGCTTGCGGGCGGCGGCGCCGATGTCGAGCCGGTCCAGCCATTCCTGGGCCTTGGCGCGGGCGGCCCGCGACCTGACCCCGCGCATCAGCAGCGGCAGTGCCGCGTTCTCCCACGCGGTCAGCTCGGGCAGCAGCTGCGGTTCGCTGCCGACCCAGCCGAAGCGCTCCCTGCGCAACTGGTCACGGGCGGCGGCGGACAGCGTGTGGACGGGTCCGCTGTTGAACCACACCTCGCCCTGGTCGGGCACCAGCTGCCCCGACAGGCAGCGCAGCAGCGTCGTCTTGCCGCTGCCGCGCGGACCGACGACACCGAGGATCTCCCCTTCGCGCACCCCGACCGAGACGCCGAGCAGGGCGGGCGAGCCCCGGTGGGAGTGGCGCAGGGCGCGGGCGAAGAGCACGTCGTTGTCGGGCGGTGCCACCATGCCGTTCCTCCGCGAGTCGTCCCCCGGCGGCGGGCGGCGGTGTGTCGCCGACGCCGGGGAGTGGGCGGTCACTCCCCGGCACCGTAGGCAGGCGGTGGGCGCGTACGCCCGCAGGCGCGGCGGCCGGCCGCGCCGATCCGTCCGTTCGGGTGAGCAGCCGTCACCGCCCGCGGGCGGCGGGCGTCACAGCTTCGCCCAGGCCTGCGTCAGCACCGTCCGCAGGATGCCCTCGATCTCGTCGAAGAGCGCCTGGTCGGAGACCAGCGGCGGGGCGAGCTGGACGACCGGGTCGCCGCGGTCGTCGGCGCGGCAGTACAGGCCGTTGTCGTAGAGGGCCTTGGACAGGAAGCCATACAGGACGCGCTCGGTCTCCTCGTCGGTGAAGGTCTCCTTGGTCGCCTTGTCCTTGACCAGTTCGATGCCGTAGAAGAAGCCGTTGCCGCGGACGTCGCCGACGATGGGCAGGTCGCGCAGCCGGTCGAGGGTGCGGAAGAAGCCGGCCTCGTGGTCCAGCACGTGCTGGTTGAGGCCCTCGCGCTCGAAGATGTCGAGGTTGGCCAGTGCGACGGCCGCCGACACCGGGTGGCCGCCGAAGGTGTAGCCGTGCAGGAAGGTGTTGCCGCCGCGGTAGAAGGGCTCGGCGACGCGGTCGGAGACGATGCACGCGCCGATCGGCGAGTACCCGGACGTCATGCCCTTGGCGCAGGTGATCATGTCCGGCACGTAGCCGAACTTCTCGCAGCCGAACATCGTGCCGAGCCGGCCGAAGGCGCAGATCACCTCGTCGGAGACCAGCAGCACGTCGTAGGTGTCGCAGATCTCCCGCACCCGCTGGAAGTAGCCGGGCGGCGGCGGGAAGCAGCCGCCGGCGTTCTGCACGGGCTCAAGGAATACCGCGGCGACCGTCTCGGGGCCCTCGAAGAGGATCTGCTGCTCGATCTGGTCGGCGGCCCAGCGGCCGAAGGCCTCCGGGTCGTCGCCGTGCAGCGGCGCCCGGTAGATGTTGGTGTTGGGGACCTTGCGCGCGCCGGGCACCAGCGGCTCGAAGGGCGCCTTGAGCGCCGGGAGCCCGGTGATGGACAGGGCGCCCTGCGGGGTGCCGTGGTAGGCGACGGCCCGTGATATGACCTTGTACTTGCTGTGGTTGCCGGTCAGCCGGTGGTACTGCTTGGCCAGCTTCCACGCCGTCTCGACGGCCTCGCCGCCGCCGGTGGTGAAGAAGACCTTGTTCAGGTCGCCGGGGGCGTACCGGGCCAGCCGCTCCGCCAGTTCCACGGCCTTGGGGTGCGCGTAGCTCCACACCGGGAAGAAGGCCAGCTCCTGCGCCTGCTTGTAGGCGGTCTGCGCCAGTTCGTGCCGCCCGTGGCCCGCGTTGACCACGAAGAGCCCGGACAGGCCGTCGATGTAGCGCTTGCCGTGGTCGTCGTAGATGTACGTGCCCTCGCCGCGGACGATCGTCGGCACGGGGGCGTCCGCGTAGTCCGACATGCGTGTGAAGTGCATCCACAGGTGGTCGTACGCCGTCTTCGACAGGTCTGCGCTCATGGCTATCTGGTTCCCCAGGTGTAGGTCTGCTTGCGGAGCTTGAGGTAGACGAAGCTCTCGGTGGAGCGCACGCCCGGCAGCGCGCGGATCCGTTTGTTGATCAGCTCGAGCAGGTGGTCGTCGTCCTCGCACACGATCTCGGCCAGCAGGTCGAAGGAGCCGGCGGTGACCACCACGTACTCGACCTCGTCCAGCGCGGCCAGCGCCTCGGCGACCGGGTCGATGTCGCCCTCGACGGTGAGGCCGACCATGGCCTGCCGGCGGAATCCCACGGTGAGCGGGTCGGTCACCGCGACGATCTGCATGACGCCCTGGTCCAGCAGCTTCTGCACCCGCTGCCGCACCGCGGCCTCGGACAGGCCCACGGCCTTGCCGATCGCCGCGTAGGGGCGGCGGCCGTCCTCCTGGAGCTGCTCGATGATCGCCTTCGACACCGCGTCTATCGACGGCTGCGTGCCGTTCATGTCACGTGTGGCCACGCGCCCCACTGTGCAGGAGAGGTCGACGGTCCCGCAAGCCCCGCACGATGAAATTCGTCGCTGAGAGCCGCTGCGGATACCGATTCGGTTGTCGGTGGGAGGTGGGTATGTCGAATACGGCAGTCCACCGGCTAAGCTGGGTGCTGTCTCAGTGCGTGGACACCCGACACCGCACCACGATCCGGACGACCAGGGAGCATTCGCCGTGACCGAACTCCGTACTCTGCGCAACTACATCGACGGAGAATTCCGTGCCGCCGCGGACGGACGGACCACCGAGGTGGTGAACCCGGTGACCGGCCAGGCGTACGCCACCGCGCCGCTGTCCGGCGCGGACGACGTCGACGCGGCCATGGCCGCGGCCGCCGCCGCCTTCCCCGGCTGGCGCGACACCACGCCCTCGGACCGGCAGAAGGCGCTGCTGCGGATCGCCGACGCGATCGAGGCGCGGGCCGCCGAGATCGTCGCCGTCGAGAGCGAGAACACGGGCAAGCCCATCGGCCTGACCACGACCGAGGAAATCCCGCCCATGGTCGACCAGATCCGCTTCTTCGCCGGTGCGGCGCGGATGCTGGAGGGCCGCTCGGCCGGCGAGTACATGGAGGGGATGACCTCCATGGTCCGCCGCGAGCCGGTCGGGGTCTGCGCGCAGGTCGCGCCCTGGAACTACCCGATGATGATGGCGGTGTGGAAGTTCGCCCCGGCCATCGCCGCGGGCAACACGGTGGTGCTCAAGCCGTCCGACACCACCCCCGCCTCCACCGTGCTGCTCGCCGAGATCCTGGGCGAGCACCTGCCCAAGGGCGTCTTCAACGTCGTGTGCGGCGACCGCGACACCGGCCGGCTGATGGTCGAGCACCCGGTGCCCGCGATGGCCTCGATCACCGGCTCGGTCAGGGCCGGCATGGAGGTCGCGGGATCCGCGGCCAAGGACCTCAAGCGCGTCCACCTGGAGCTGGGCGGCAAGGCGCCCGTGGTGGTCTTCGAGGACGTGGACATCCCGCGCGCCGTCGAGGACATCGCGGTGGCCGGCTTCTTCAACGCCGGCCAGGACTGCACCGCCGCCACCCGCGTCCTGGTGCACGAGTCGATCCACGCCGAGTTCACCGCGGCCCTGGCCAAGGCCGCCGCCGACACCAAGACGGGCCGCCCCGACGACGAGGACGTCCTGTACGGCCCGCTGAACAACGCCCGCCAGCTCGACCAGGTCAGCGGCTTCATCGAGCGCATCCCGGCCCACGCCAGGATCGAGACCGGCGGCCACCGGGTCGGCGAGCAGGGCTACTTCTACGCGCCCACCGTCGTCTCCGGGCTGCGGCAGGACGACGAGATGATCCAGCGCGAGATCTTCGGCCCGGTCATCACCGTGCAGTCCTTCACCGACGAGGAGCAGGCGGTGACCTGGGCCAACGGCGTGGACTACGCGCTGGCCTCCTCGGTGTGGACCAAGGACCACGCCCGCGCCATGCGGATGTCCAAGCGGCTGGACTTCGGCTGCGTCTGGATCAACACCCACATCCCGCTGGTCGCCGAGATGCCGCACGGCGGCTTCAAGCAGTCCGGCTACGGCAAGGACCTGTCCGGCTACGGCTTCGAGGACTACACCCGGATCAAGCACGTCATGACGTCGCTCGACTAGGCCGTGTTTTGGAAGTCCCGCCTGCCCCGCGACGCCTGGCACGCACGCTCGCTGCGTTGTCGGAGTCGTCCGAGTAGGCCCACTACGAGGACGACCCTCCGCCTTGCGATCGCACGCACCGGACGCCGCGGGGCCCGCCCTGTGGGCGGACGGCGCCACTTCCAAAACACGGCCTGGGTCCGGCAGCCGCTGGACCCGCGCGAGTGGGGCCGCCCTCCGGAAGGGGCGGCCCCCACTCGTGCTCACGCGGCAGGCGGCCCCGTCAGTCGCTGCAGCGCCGTCAGGCGGTTGGTGGTGACCGAGTCGACGCCCAGCGCCAGCAGGCGGCGCATCGAGCGCGGCCAGTCGGCGGTCCACGCGGCCACCAGCAGGCCGCGCTCGCGGGCGTAGGCGACCGTCCCCGCGTCGACCAGCCCGAAGCGCAGGTTCAGCCAGCGCGGCGCCACGGCGGCCAGCAGCGCCGGCGCGGGCCACGCCGAGGTCTTCCAGGTCAGCGCGATCTCCGCGGCCGGGTCCGCGTCCCGCACGGCACGCATCGCGGTCGCCTCGCCGCAGTAGTAGACCCGCTCCTGCGCACCCGCGTCGCGGACCGCGGCCAGCGAGGGGGCCGCCTGGTCGGCGCCGGTCAGGTCGAGCAGCATCCGCCCGCGCGCATGGCGCAGCAGTTCGGCGAGGGCGTCGTGCAGGGTCGGCAGCTGCCCGCCGCCGAGCTTGAAGACCTCGTCGGAGGTGAGCCCGGCGACCGCCTGCGGGTGCCCCCACAGGCGGTCGAGCGACGGGTCGTGCAGCAGCACCGGCACCCCGTCGAGCGTCAGCCGCACGTCGACCTCCACCGCGTCCGCGCCCTTGAGCAGCGCGGAGCGGACCGACGGCAGCGTGTTCTCGCGGTGGACGTAAGGGTCGCCCCGGTGGGCGACGGTCAGCGCCACGCGGCGGCGTACGCGTCGATCTCGGCGGCGAGCCGCGCCTTGCCCGGCGCGTCGAGGAACGACGCCTCGACGGCGTTCTTCGCCAGCCCCGCCACCCCGACGTGGTCCAGCTCCAGCAGCCGCGCCGCGACCGCGTACTCGGTGTTCAGGTCGGTGCCGAACATCGGCGGGTCGTCGCTGTTGACGGTGACCAGGACACCGGCCTCGACCATGCGCCGTATCGGGTGCTCCTCCAGCGTCGCGACCGCCCGGGTGGCGATGTTGGAGGTCGGGCAGACCTCCAGCGGGATGCGGTGCTCGGCCAGGTGGTCCAGCAGCCGCGGGTCGGCCGCCGCGCTGGTGCCGTGGCCGATCCGCTCGGCGCCCAGCTCGCGCAGCGCGTCCCACACCGTCTCGGGACCCGTGGTCTCGCCCGCGTGCGGCACGCTGTGCAGCCCGGCCGCCCGCGCCCGGTCGAAGTACGGCTTGAACTGCGGCCTGGGCACGCCGATCTCGGGGCCGCCGAGGCCGAAGGACACCAGCCCGTCGGGCCGCAGGTCCACCGCGAGCCTGGCGGTCTCCTCCGCCGACGCGAGCCCCGCCTCGCCGGGGATGTCGAAGCACCAGCGCATCATGACGCCCAGTTCCGCCTCCGCGGCCTTGCGGGCGTCCTCGATCGCCGCCATGAACTCCCGCTCCGGGATGCCGCGCCGGGTCGAGCTGTACGGCGTCACGGTCAGCTCGGCATAGCGCACGTTCTGCCGGGCCATGTCCCTGGCCACCTCGAAGGTGAGCAGCCGCACGTCCTCGGCGTCCCTGATCAGGTCGACGACCGACAGGTAGACCTCGATGAAGTGGGCGAAGTCCCGGAAGCTGAAGTAGTCGGCGAGCGCCGCGGGGTCGGCCGGCACCGCGGAGTCCGGGTGCCGCGCGGCCAGCTCGGCCACGATGCGCGGTGAGGCGGACCCCACGTGGTGCACGTGCAGCTCGGCCTTCGGCAGTCCGGCGATGAAGGCGTCGAGGCCGCCTGCGGTGGCGCTGTCGGACATGCGGGGTCCTCCTGGACGAGCGGTACGGATTCGGCTGGTGGCACGTGCGCGGCGGCGGCCGGGGTGCGGCCGTGCTGCCCCGTCATCGTAGAACGCCGCCTGCGAAGCACCGCCCGCCCCGGGTGCGGCCCTCCGTGAATCCGCCCTCGGGCACAGAATTCGTCGCGTAACCAAAAGGCAACAACGGAATCCCTTGTTGAGGGGCGCCCCCTCTGCCAGGATCAGCCACCAATCCGGGGTTTGGCCACGTCGGAGGGCGACAACCCCGCGAACGCCCCGAGAGCGGAGGGCACCACCCATGGAGCAGTACGAGCCCCTGCCCCCGCCGCTGCGTGCGGCCCTGCGGCGCAGTATGAGCGGCGGGCGGGGCGCGATGGGCCGGCGCACGTTCCTGCGCGCCGCGGGCCTGGGCGCCGCCGGCGCCGCGGGCCTGACCGCGTGCGGGATACCCGCGGCAGGCCGCACCGGCGACAGCACCGCGTCCAGCGACCACTCGGCCCAGGAGAAGACGGTCGACTTCTCCAACTGGACCGAGTACATCGACGTCTCGGACGACGGCAAGCACCGCCCCACCCTGGAGGCGTTCACCAGACGCACCGGGATCAAGGTCAAGTACACCGAGGACATCAACGACAACGTCGAGTTCTTCGGCAAGATCAAGCCGCAGCTGTCCGCGGGCCAGGACACCGGGCGCGACCTGATGGTGCTCACCGACTGGCTGGCCGCCCGGATGATCAGGCTCGGCTGGGTCCAGCAGCTCAACCCCGCCCACCTGCCGCACGCCTTCGCCAACCTCGAACAGCGCTTTCGCAGCCCCGACTGGGACCCGGGCCGCGCCTACTCCTACCCCTGGCAGGGCATCGCGACCTGCATCGCGTACAACAAGAAAGCCACCGGCGGGCGGGCGGTCACCTCCATATCGCAGCTCCTCGACGACCCCTCGCTCAAGGGCCGGGTCGCGATGCTGTCCGAGATGCGCGACACGATCGGCATGACGCTGCTCGACATGGGCCACAAGCCGGAGACGGTCACCGACGACACCTACGACGCGGCGCTCGCCAGGGTGCAGAAGGCCGTCGACAGCCAGCAGATCCGCAAGTTCACCGGCAACGACTACACCGACGGCCTCAGCAAGGGCGACATCGCCGCATGCGTGGCCTGGGCGGGCGACCTGGTGCAGCTGCGGATCGACGACCCCGACATCGAGTACGTCTTCCCCGACGCGGGCTTCCTGTTCTCCACCGACAACCTGCTGGTCCCCGCGAAGGCACGGCACAAGACCAACGCCGAACGCCTCATCGACTACTACTACGAGCCGCAGGTCGCCGCCCAGGTGTCGGCGTACATCGCCTACGTGTGCCCGGTCGCGGGCGTGCAGCCCTACCTGGCGAAGATCGACCCGTCGCTGGCGAAGAACCCGCTGATCCTCCCGGACGCGGCGATGGACGCCAAGTCGCACAGCTTCCGCTCCCTCAGCGAGGACGAGGACACCCGCTACGAGGAGAAGTTCTCCAAGCTCATCGGCGCCTGACCCGAGGACACCTGCCATGACGACCGCACCCACCGCAGAACCCGGCGACGCCGTCCGCCTGACCGGGCTCAGCAGGACCTACGGGTCCTTCACCGCCGTCCACCCGCTGGACCTCGCCGTCCCCGCCGGGTCCTTCTTCGCGCTGCTCGGCGCGTCCGGCTGCGGCAAGACCACGACGCTGCGGATGATCGCCGGCCTGGAGGAGCCCACCACGGGCACCGTCGCCCTCGGCGGCCGGGACGTCACCGCCCTGCCGCCGTACAAACGCCCCGTCAACACGGTCTTCCAGAACTACGCGCTCTTCCCGCACCTCGACATCCACGAGAACGTCGCCTTCGGGCTGCGCCGCCGCGGCATCAAGTCGGTCGCCAAGCAGGTCGCCGAGATGCTCGAACTGGTGCAGCTCGGCGGCCTCGCCCGCCGAAAGCCGCACCAGCTCTCCGGCGGGCAGCAGCAGCGCGTCGCGGTCGCCAGGGCGCTCATCAACAAGCCCGAGGTGCTGCTGCTCGACGAGCCGCTCGGCGCCCTCGACCTGAAACTGCGCCGCCAGATGCAGCTCGAGCTCAAACGCATACAGACCGAGGTCGGCATCACCTTCATCCACGTCACCCACGACCAGGAGGAGGCCATGACCATGGCCGACACCGTCGCGGTGATGAACGCCGGCCGCGTCGAGCAGCTCGGCGCCCCCGCCGACCTCTACGAGAACCCCGGCTCGACCTTCGTGGCGAACTTCCTCGGCACCTCCAACCTGATCGAGGCCGAGGTCACCGGCACCTCGGGCGGCGACATCCAGCTGGTCGCCGCCGGGCAGCGGCTCACCCTGCCCGCCGCCCGCTGCGCCGCCGAGGTCGCCGCGGGCGGCAGGGTGCTCGCCGGGATCCGCCCGGAGAAGGTCGCACTCACCCACCGCGACGACGAAGACTCCGTCGCCGAGGGGCGCAACCGGGTGCCCGGCCGGATCGTCGACTCCAGCTACATCGGCGTCTCCACCCAGTACGTGATCGACAGCCCGGTCTGCCCGGAGCTGGAGGTCTTCGTGCCCAACGTCGAACGCGACGGGCGGCTCGTGCCCGGCGCCCCCGTCGTCCTGCACTGGAACCCCGCGCACACCTTCGGCCTCGACGCGGCCCAGGACATCGACGCGGGGATCGACGCCGACGCGGAGGAGGCCGCCGCATGAGCGCCGCCACCGCGCAGGCCGCGGGGCCGCCGCCGACCGCGCCGGGCCCCGGAACCGCACAGGCCGCCCCCCGCAGGACCGCGGGGCGGCGGCGCCTGACTCCGTATCTGCTGCTGCTGGCCGGTGTGGCCTGGCTGCTGGTCTTCTTCGTCGCCCCGATGGTCTACCAGGCCTCCACCTCCGTGCAGACCGGCTCGCTCGACAAGGGCTTCAAGGTCACCTGGCACGTGGCGACCTACTGGGACGCGCTGCGCGAGTACTGGCCGCACTTCCTGCGGTCGCTGCTCTACTCGGGCATCGCCACCGCCGCCTGCCTGGCGATCGGCTACCCGCTGGCCTACATGATCGCCTTCAGGGCCGGGCGCTGGCGCAACGTCGTCCTGGTGCTGGTGATCGCGCCCTTCTTCACCAGCTTCCTGATCCGCACCCTGGCCTGGGAGACGATCCTGGCCGACCAGGGTCCCGTGGTGCGGTTCCTCAACCGCGTGCACGTCCTGGACGTCACCGCCTGGCTGCACGTCACCCAGGGCGACCGGGTGCTCGCCACCCCGCTGGCCGTGGTCTGCGGACTGACCTACAACTTCCTGCCGTTCATGATCCTGCCGCTCTACACCTCGCTGGAGCGCATCGACGGCAAGCTGCACGAGGCGGCGGGCGACCTGTACGCCACGCCCTTCACCACCTTCCGCAAGGTGACCTTCCCACTGTCGCTGCCCGGCGTCGTCGCCGGCACCCTGCTGACCTTCATCCCGGCGTCCGGCGACTACATCAACGCCGAGTTGCTGGGGTCCACCAACCAGAAGATGATCGGCAACGTCATCCAGTCGCAGTTCCTGCGGGTGCTGGACTACCCGACGGCCGCCGCGCTGTCCTTCATCCTGATGGCGGCCATCCTGGCGATCGTCACCGTCTACATCCGCAGAGCCGGGACGGAGGAGCTGGTCTGATGCAGACGCGTCCGATGCGCTGGCTGTGCAGGAACATCGTGGTGATCGCCGGAGTCCTCGCGCTCGGCTACCTCATCCTGCCCAACCTGGTGGTGCTGGCCTTCTCCTTCAACAAGCCCAAGGGCCGCTTCAACTACACCTGGAACCACTTCTCCACCGACGCCTGGCAGCACCCCTGCGGCGTCGCCGACATGTGCGGCTCGCTCACCCTCAGCCTGCGCCTGGCGGTCTACGCCACCCTCGGCGCGACCGTGCTCGGCACCATGACGGCCTTCGCCCTGGCCCGCTACCGCTTCCGCGGCCGGGCCGCCACCAACCTGCTGATCTTCCTGCCGATGGCGATGCCGGAGGTGGTGATGGGCGCCTCGCTGGGCACCCTCTTCCTCAACATGCGCATCCGCTTCGGCTTCTGGACCATCCTCATCGCGCACATCATGTTCTGCATGAGCTTCGTGGTCGTCGCCGTCAAGGCGCGCATCATGAGCATGGACCCGCGCCTCGAGCAGGCCGCCCAGGACCTCTACGCCACCCCCGCCCAGACCTTCCTGCGGATCACGCTGCCGCTGGCGGCGCCCGGCATCGCGGCCGGCGCACTGCTGTCCTTCGCACTGTCCTTCGACGACTACATCATCACCAGCTTCAACGCCGGCAGCACGGTGACCTTCCCGATGTTCGTCTGGGGCTCCGCGCAGCGCGGCACCCCCGTGCAGGTCAACGTGATCGGCACGGCCATGTTCGCGGTCGCGGTGCTGCTGGTGGTGGCAGGGCAGCTGGTGGGCGGCCGCCGCAGGGGGGCGCGCAGCTGACCGGCCGCCCGCACCGCCCGCACGAGCTCCACCGGAGGAAGCATGGACCCGGCAGCCCGCTCGCTCGCCGACGCCGAGCAGACGCCGTACTGGCTGGACGACCCCGCGCGGCCGGCCGCGCGGGCGGCGCTGACCGGCGAGGAGGACTGCGACCTGCTGGTCGTCGGCGGCGGCTACACGGGCCTGTGGACGGCGCTGCTGGCCAAGGAGCGCGACCCCGGCCGGGACGTGGTGCTGGTCGAGGGGGCCAGGGTCGGCTGGGCCGCCTCGGGGCGCAACGGCGGCTTCTGCGCCGCCAGCCTCACCCACGGCACCATGAACGGCCTGGCCCGCTGGCCCGCGGAGTTCGGAGCGCTCCACGCGCTCGGCGAGCGCAACCTCGACGCCATCGAGGAGGCCGTCGCCCGCTACCGCATCGACTGCGACTTCGAGCGCACCGGCGAGATCGACGTGGCCACCGAGCCGTGGCAATATGCCGAGCTTCGCGAAGCCGCGGCAATTGCCGCGGCCAACGGCGTCGAGGTCGACCTGCTCGACCGCGACCAGGTCCGCGCCGAGGTCGACTCGCCCACCTTCCACGGCGGCCTGTACGACCGCCGCGGTGTCGCCATGGTCAACCCCGCCCGCCTGGTCTGGGGCCTCCAGCGGGCAGCCGAGGAGGCGGGCGTGCGCATCTACGAACGCACCCCCGCCACCGCCATGGTCAGGCACCGCGCCGGCATGGCGGTCCGCACCCCCTACGGCCGGGTGCTGGCCCACCGCGTCGCCCTGGGCACCAACGCGTTCCCCTCCCTGCTCCGCAGGATCCGCCCCTACACCGTCCCCGTCTACGACTACGCCCTGGTCACCCGCCCGCTCACCGCGGAGCACCGCCGCGCGGTCGGCTGGCGCGGCCGGCAGGGCCTGGGCGACAGCGCCAACCGCTTCCACTACTTCCGGCTCACCGCCGACCAGCGCATCCTGTGGGGCGGCTACGACGCGGTCTATCCCCGCGGCGGCAGGATGAGCGCCGAGCACGACCACCGCCCGCAGACGTACCGCACCCTGGCCCGGCACTTCTTCACCTGCTTCCCGCAGCTCGAAGGCCTGGCCTTCAGCCACGCCTGGGGCGGCGCCATCGACACCTGCACCCGCTTCTCCGCCTTCTTCGGCACCGCCTGCGCCGGCCGGGTCGGCTACGCGGCCGGCTACACCGGGCTCGGGGTGGGCGCCAGCCGCTTCGGCGCCGAGGTGGTCCTGGACCTGCTGGCCGGCGCCGACACCGAGCGCACCCGCCTGGAGATGGTGCGCAGGAAGCCGCTGCCCTTCCCGCCCGAGCCGCTCGCCACCGCAGGGATCGGGCTGACCCAGTGGTCGCTGGCCCGCGCCGACCGCTCGCAGGGCCGGCGCAACCTGTGGCTGCGCACCATGGACCGGGCCGGACTCGGCTTCGACAGCTGACCGGGTACGCACCGGGGTGCGCGCGGCCGGCGCCGCGTGAGCCGTGCCACTACCGACAAGTAGCGGAACCCGCGTAATAACTTCGCACCAACTTCCTCTCTCCCCTGACAGCACCCGTCACTGGGCAGAAGGAGGACCCGGCATGGGCAGCGCCGGAGCGAAGAGCGCGGTCGAATGGCTCGCATCGGTGACACACGACCCGGATTCCGTCCGCAGGGAATGGGAGGACAACCCGCTCGGGGTGGCGCTGCTGCCCGCAGGGCGCAAATGGGACGTCCTGATCCTCGGCAGTGCGCTCGGCTACCCCACCCTCGACGTCCTGACCCGCCTGGTGGACCTGCCGGGGCCGGTCCTGGCCGACTTCGGCGACGCGCGGATCGGCTTCTTCGTCCCGCCGGGCACCGCCGCCCGCTGGCTGGGCACCGGGGTGCGGGCCGTGGGCCGCGGCACCTGGATCGTGGTGCCCTACCCCGGCCGCCCCACCGGCGGGGTGCGCTGGCTCGTCCCGCCCGACGGCACCGGGCACCTCACCGACCCGGTCGTGCTGGAACTGGCCATGCACGAGGCCGCGGCGCAACTGGCCGGAGGGTAGTGCCAGGCGTGCGGATCTCCCCAGCGTGGTGCTTTACGCCGGGCGCCCGACGTGGTGACACTGGCGGGACCACGACGGAAGGGTCAGCCCGTGACGAGCCCCCAGCACATCACCCACTGGATCGCCGGCCGCCCCTGGGCCGGCACCGCGGAGCGCCGCGGCGACGTCTACGACCCGGCCACCGGCCAGGTGAGCGGGCAGGTCGACCTCGCCGCAGCCGACGTCGTCGACCAGGCCGTCGGCGCCGCACTCGACGCCTTCGGCCAGTGGCGGCACGCCTCGGTCGCCAAGCGCACCTCGGTGCTCTTCGCCTTCCGTGAACTGCTCAACGCCCACCGCGAGGACCTGGCCGCGATCATCGTCTCCGAGCACGGCAAGGTGCACTCCGACGCCCTCGGCGAGATCGCCCGCGGCCTGGAGGTCGTCGAGTACGCCTGCGGCATCCCGCACCTGCTCAAGGGCGGCTTCACCGAGCAGGCCTCGACCGGCATCGACGTCTACTCGCTGCGCCAGCCGCTCGGCCCGGTCGCGGTGATCTCCCCGTTCAACTTCCCCGCAATGGTCCCGATGTGGTTCTTCCCGCTCGCCATCGCCGCCGGCAACACCGTCGTCGTCAAACCCTCGGAGAAGGACCCCTCGGCGGCCAACTTCCTGGCCGCCCTGTGGCGCGAGGCAGGACTGCCCGACGGCGTCTTCAACGTCGTCCACGGCGACAAACCCGCCGTCGACCGGCTGCTGGAGCACCCTGACATCAAGGCCGTCTCCTTCGTCGGCTCCACCCCGATCGCCCGCTACGTCTACGAGACCGCCACCCGGCACGGCAAGCGCGTCCAAGCCCTCGGCGGCGCCAAGAACCACATGCTGGTGCTGCCCGACGCCGACCTCGACCTGGCCGCCGACGCAGCCGTCAACGCCGGGTACGGCGCCGCGGGGGAGCGCTGCATGGCGGTCTCCGTTCTGGTCGCCGTGGACCCGGTCGGCGACGACCTGGTCGAGCGGATCAGGCAGCGCATCGCCGGCCTCACCGTGGGACCCGGCAGCGCCCCCGACTCCCAGATGGGCCCGCTGGTCACCGGCGTGCACCGCGACAAGGTCAGCTCCTACCTCGACGCGGGCGTCGCCGACGGCGCGGAACTCGCCGTCGACGGCCGCAAGCACCCGCTGTCGGACGCCGCAGCGGACAGCGGCTTCTGGCTCGGCCCGACCCTCTTCGACCGGGTGCGGCCCGGCATGTCCGTCTACGACGACGAGATCTTCGGCCCCGTGCTCTCCGTGGTGCGCGTGCCGACCTACGACGAGGGCCTGGCGCTGATCAACGCCAACCCGTACGGCAACGGCACCGCGCTGTTCACCAACGACGGCGGCGCCGCCCGCCGCTTCCAGCACGAGGTCGAGGTCGGCATGGTCGGCATCAACGTGCCGATCCCCGTGCCCGTCGCCTACTACTCCTTCGGCGGCTGGAAGTCCTCGCTCTTCGGCGACACCCACGCCTACGGCGAGGACGGCGTGAGGTTCTTCACCCGCGGCAAGGCCGTCACACAGCGCTGGCTCGATCCCTCACACGGCGGAATCAACCTCGGATTCCCCACCCACAGCTGACCCGCCCGCGCTCGACCCGCCAGCGGCGGCCGGGGCACGCGGACCGGCCGCCGTACCCGCCACGACCCCGGCCGCCGCCACGGTGGCCAGCAGCGAGGCGGCAAGGCACCAGCTGGCCAGCACGTCCAGCGGCCAGTGGTAGCCGTGCCACACCAGGGCCGCGCCCACCGCCGCGGCCAGCAGCACCGCCGCCGCGGCCAGCGACCTGCGCACCGCAGGACGCCGGACCAGCGGCAGCACCAGCAGGGCCGCCGCACCGACGGCGACCGCGGAGGTCGCGGTGTGCCCCGAGGGGAAGAAGCCCGCGTAGCCGTCGGGACCCAGGTGCACCTTGCCCGGCGCGGGCCTGGCCACCGCCGACTTCACCGTCCCGACCACCAGGGGCACCGCCGCCATCGCCGCCACGGCCGCCAGCGGCGGCAGCCACCACAGCGGGCGCCCGCCCGCCCGGCCGCGCGCACCCGCATAGACCACGGCGGCCAGCAGCAGCGGCACCGCGACCTGCACATTGCCGACATCGGACAGCGCCTGCGCCGGGCCGTTCAGCCAGGGGTGCGCCGCCGCCGCACGCCGGAACCAGCCCAGCACCGACCAGTCCCGGTCCACCAGCGGACCGCCGGCCGAGACCTGCCAGGTGAGCAGTGCGAAGAGGGCGAGGCCCGCGCAGAAGACCGCGCCGAGCGCGCCCAGCGCCCGGACAGCAGAACGCCGCCCCGGAACAGGGGGGATAGTTCCGGGGCGGCCATGACGATCGCCGTACCGCCCGTCCCGGGGGGTGTGGGACGAACGGCGGGCCGATCGGCGAGGTGTACCGGGGCCACCATCGGACCCGGCGGTTTCGTGCGCGAGGGCACTGCCGTGCCGGTGATGGGGAATCACCGGCGCGTTGTCACTCGTCGCCGACTCCTGCGGAGCCGACCGCGAGCGGGGTGTTCCGGTGAAACCGTACGTCACCGCGCCCGCCGCGAGGCGCCCGATCACCCGTCCGCCATCAGGCCCCCACACGTTCTTCACGAGCCTCGTCTCCTGCCGCCGCTCACACCCCGGCGAAGGCCTCCTCGATGATGTCGAGGCCCTCGTTCAGCAGATCCTCCCCGATGACCAGCGGCGGCAGAAAGCGCAGCACGTTGCCGTACGTCCCACAGGTGAGCACCACGAGGCCGTTTGCATGACACGCCTTGGCCACCGCGGCCGTCAGCGCCGCGTCCGGCTCCTTGGTGCCCGGCCGCACCAACTCCACCGCGATCATCGCGCCGCGCCCGCGGACCTCGCCGATCGCCGGGTACTTCTCCTGCAGCGCGCGCAGCCGGGGCACCATGACCTCGCCGATCCGCCGCGCCCGCTCGGTCAGGTTCAGCGCCTTCATCGTCTCGATCGCACCCAGCGCCGCCGCGCACGCCACCGGGTTGCCGCCGTAGGTGCCGCCCAGACCGCCCGCGTGGGCGGCGTCCATGATCTCGGCCCGCCCGGTCACCGCAGCCAGCGGCAGCCCGCCCGCAATGCCCTTGGCCGTGGTGATCAGGTCGGGCACCACACCCTCGTCCTCGCACGCGAACCACTGCCCGGTCCTGCAGAAGCCGGTCTGGATCTCGTCGGCGACGAAGACGATCCCGTTGTCCCTGGCGAACTGCGCCATCCGCGGCAGGAAGCCCTTGGCCGGCTCGATGAAGCCGCCCTCGCCCGCGATCGGCTCGATCACGATCGCCGCCACGTGCTCCGCGCCGATCTGCTTGGTGATCATGTCGATCGCCTGCGCCGCCGCCTCCTCCGCCGCGTGCTCGGGACCGGTCAGCCACCGGTAGCCGTACGCCAGCGGCACCCGGTAGACCTCGGGCGCGAAGGGGCCGAAGCCCTCCTTGTACGGCATGTTCTTCGCTGTCAGCGCCATCGTCAGGTTGGTCCTGCCGTGGTAGCCGTGGTCGAAGACCACCACCGCGGGGCGCTTGGTGTAGGAGCGGGCGATCTTCACCGCGTTCTCCACCGCCTCGGCGCCGGAGTTGAACAGCGCGGTCTTCTTGGCATGGTCGCCGGGGGTGAGCGCGTTCAGCTGCTCGGCGACCTCCACGTAGCCCTCGTACGGCGTGATCATGAAGCAGGTGTGGGTGAACTCGGCCAGCTGCTCGGCCGCCTTGCGCACCACCATCGGGGCGCTGTTGCCCACCGAGGTGACCGCGATGCCCGAGCCGAAGTCGATCAGCCGGTTCCCGTCGACGTCCTCGACCACCCCGCCGCCGGCCCGCCGCACGTACACCGGCAGCGTGACCCCGACGCCGTCCGCGACCGCCGCCGCCTTCCTGGCCGACAACTCCTGCGACTTCGGTCCCGGCACGGCGGTGACCAGCCTGCGCTCCTGCGGCAATTCGCTCATGACGGGCATTCTCCTCGAATTCCTCGACCCTGCTCCATCCGGACCTTCCCCGAGGCTAGGCCGCCGCCGGGCGCACCCGCATACGCCGAAGGGTCACACTGCCCGGCAGGTCTTCGCCGGATCGGCCAGTGCGGCGCCCCGCGCGCCCCCCGGGGACCGGAGTCCTGCCCGCCGGCGGCCAAGATCCTTTCGTCGGGTGTAGCGGCTCGACTACATTGTGCGCATCGGCGGCGACGAGGGGCAGACGCGCCATGGAAGCCATGGATTACGAGGGCACGCACGGCTACGGCCACGGCCAGGGGCGGCCGGGTGACGGCCCGCCCGGCGCGCCGGCCCCGCCGTCCGCACCGCCCAGGCCCGGCACCCCGGTCCCGCGGCCCGCCGCGCCGCCGCCGATGCCGGTCAAGGCGCCGCCCGCCTCCGCCCTGGAGATCTGGCTGCGCACCCCCCGCGCCGCCGACGCCCCCGGCATCTACGGCTTCGGCCACACCCCCCGCCCCAAACCTGACCCCAGGCGGCTGCCCGCCAGGCGGCTCCTCGGCGGCGCCCTGCTCAGCCTGCTGGTCGGGCTGCTGGTCTGGTCGGTGTTCAGGGACGGCTACTTCGACTTCTGGATCTGGCCGGCGATATGGGTCACGCCCGACCACTGGCGCAGCGGCGCCGGCGGCGACACCAACGCCTTCAACATCGTCACCCGCATCTGGGCCTGGCTGTGCACCCTCGCGCTCGCCTGGATCTGCGCCAGGATCGGCAACTGGGGCCAGGTGTGGCGGCGCTTCGTGACGCCCGCGCTGAGCAGGCTCGTCGACGAGCCGGACAAGGGCAGCGCAGCCGCCGTCCAGGCCGGCCTGCCCGACCCCGTCGAATGGCCGGAGCTGCGCGCCGCGCAGCGCCACGCACTCGCCGACCGCCTCACCACCGAAGTCCGCACCGGCCGCATGAACGACGTCGACTACACCCGCATCAGCCGCGCCTGGCGCGCAGCGCTGTCCGACCCCGGCGGGCTCGACGCCTTCACCGACGGCGTGCTGCGCGACGGGGGAGCGGCCTGCGGGCACCCCTCGGGCGCGCGCGACCTGCCGCACCGCGCCGCACCGCACGACCTGCTGGCCCGGCAGGTGCGGATCGGCCGCGGCGTCGAGGACGACCGCAACCCCTACCAGCACCGCGGTTCCGGCATCGCCCTCGACCCGACGCTGCTGGGCACGGGGCTCGTCGTGGTCGGTCCCTCGGGGTCGGGCAAGACCCGGCAGGTGGTGCGCCCGGTCGCCGAGTCGCTGTGCCTGCAGGCGCTGGCGGGGCAGGCCGCCGTCGTCGTGGTCGGCGTGGCGGGCGCGGACCTCGGACCCGCCGACGCCTACGACGTCGTCATCGGGCTCGCCGACCCGGCGTCGCGCTACGACCTGGACCTCTACGGCACCGACGACCCCGACGCGGCAGCGGCGACCCTCGCGGAGGCGCTGGTCGACGCACAGGGCAGCGGCGACGTGCGCAGGGCGGCGACCGCCCTGGGCCAGATCCTCGGCCCCTTCGCCGCCGCCCGCGGCCGCTTCCCCGCCGTCTCCGAGCTGCGCGAGCTGCTGGACGGCACCCCGCACGCCTTCGCCGCCCTCCGCCAGGAGCTGGACGCGGCGGGCGCGCCAGGGATGGTCAGGGAGCTGAACGCCCGCGAGCGGCAGACCGGGCAGCGCGGCGACATCGGCCCGGTGCTCGCCGACCGGGTCGCGCTGTTCGACCGGCCGGCCTTCGCGGGCTTCTTCGACGTCACGGGCCGCACCCGGCCCTTCTCCATGCGCGCACTCGAACACCCGGTGCGGGTGCGCGTCGACCTGCCGCGGCACGGCCACGCCGAGGCCGCCAGGATCCTGGTGCGGCTGGTGCTCGCGCAGTTCACCGCCGCGGCCGTCGCGCGGCGGGACCGCTCGCTCTTCGCCTGCCTGGTGGTCGACGACGCCGGGCACGCGGTCACCCCGGAGTCGGTGCGCGGCTTCGCCCGGCTGCGTTCCGCGAACGCCGGCGTCCTGATGGCGCTGCGGACCCTGGACGACGTTCCCGAGGACCTGCGGACGGCGCTGCTCGGCGCGATGGGGTGCCGGATGGCGATGTCCGGGGTCACCACCTGGGACGGCAAGCGCTTCGCCGAGGCATGGGGGACCACCTGGGTGGAGACCAGGGACATCACCAGGACCCCCGACCAGTCCGGCGGCCTGCCGCGGCGGCTCAGCCGCGGGGTGCGCAAGCTCTTCACCGGCGAGGCGGTCACCACGGAGTCGGTGACGGTCAGGGAGGTGGAGCGGGAGCGGTGGTCAGCCTCCGACCTCGCGCACTCGGTGCCGACCGGGCACGCGGTGCTGTCGCTGACGGCGACCGCGGGCGAGCACGCCCCGCCGATCCTGCTGGACCTGCGCGGCTGAGGCGCGGGCGACGCCCGGGTGGCCCGGGTGACGGTCCGGTGATGCGCGGGTGCAGCCGAGGTGACGGGCCGCGCCTGTACGGTGCGGCACAATTGAAGGGGGCGACCACTCCCGGTCGGCCAAAAGTCCAGCGATTGCCGGTAACTGGTCCGTATGCCGCTCACCCTCGCGTCCCTCGTGCAGCACTCGGCGCTCAAGCTGACCGTCCTCGCCGGGAAGGACCGGCTGGACTGCGAGGTCCGTTGGGTGCACACCAGCGAGCTGGACGACCCCGGCCCGTACCTGGAGGGCGGCGAACTGCTGCTGACCACCGGGCTCAAGCTGGAGGTCGGCGACCCCGAGGCGATGCGCGGCTATGTGCGGCGGCTGACCGCCGCGAAGGTCGTCGGGCTGGGCTTCGGCGTCGGGGTGGGCCACGACAGCGTCCCCGACGCCCTGGTGGCGGCGGCAGAGCGGGCCGGGCTGCCGCTGCTGGAAGTGCCGCGCAGGACGCCCTTCATCGCGATCAGCAAGACCGTGTCCGCGGCGCTCGCGGCCGAGCGCTACAAGGCGGTGACCGCGGGGTTCGACGCCCAGCGCGAGCTGACCCGGGCCGCGCTCGCCCCCGACGGCACCGCGGCGCTGCTGGCCCGGCTGGCAGCCCACCTCGACGGCTGGGCCGCGCTCTACGACGCGTCGGGCACGGTGGTCGCCGCCGCACCGGAGTGGGCGGGCCGCCGCGCCGCCCGGCTGGCCGGCGAGATCGACCGGCTGCGGGACATCCAGGGGCACGCGGGGGCCGCCGTCGCAGGCCCCGCGGGCAGCGAGGACCGGGTCGAGATCCAGTCGCTGGGCACCGGGCGCCGTCCGCGCGGCTTCCTCGCGGTCGGCACCGAGGAGCGCCTCGACACCTCTGCGCGTTACGTCGTGCACGCCGCCGTGGCCCTGCTGACCCTCTCGCTGGAGCAGTCCCGCACCCTGCAGGACGCGCACACCCGGCTGGCCGCGGCGCTGCTGCGGATGCTGCTGGCCGGCGAGGCCGGCCACGCCCGCAGCGTCGCCGGCGCCCTCTACCGCGGCCTGCTCGACCACCCGGTGCGGGTGCTGATCGCCGAGCCCTCCGACGCCCAGCGCGGCCCCGAGGCCCTGGCTCTGCTGGCCGAGCGGGTCGAGGCGGCTGCCGCCCGCTCGGGCGACCCGCTACTGGCGATCCACGAGGACGGCCGGCTGATCGTGCTGGCCGCGCAGGACGCCACCGCGCTGGCCGCGGCGGCCGACCTGGCCGAGGCGGAGGACGCATTGGCCGCGGGGCTGTCTGCCGCGGTTGCGCCCGAGGAGGTGCCGGAGGCGCACCGGCAGGCCGAGCGGGCGCTGGCCGTCGCGGTCCGCAGGGGCCGCAACCTGGTCGAGCACGGCGAGGTGGGCGCGGGCTCCGTGCTGCCGCTGCTGGCGGACGACGCCGTGCGGGCCTTCGCCGAGGGCCTGCTGCGGCCGCTGCGCGAGCACGACGCGACCTCGCGCGGCGACCTGGTCGCCTCGCTGCACGCCTGGCTCTCCCACCACGGCCAGTGGGACGCGGCGGCGGCCGACCTGGGCGTGCACCGGCACACCCTGCGCTACCGGATGCGGCGCGTCGAGGAGATCCTCGGCCGTTCCCTGGACGATCCCGATGTGCGCATGGAGCTGTGGCTGGCCCTCAAGACCGAGGCCGAGACCGGCTCGGCCTGACCGGCCCCGTCACGGCGCCGACGTCGCGCCCGCGCCCGCGCCCGTACCCGTACCGCCGGAAGCGGCCGCCGCCCTGCGGGCCGCCAGGTCCCAGGACAGCCGGACGGTCAGCCCCGCCTCCGTCCCGGCCTCTGCGATGACGCCGAGCAGCTGCCCCGACTTCACCGCCAGCTTGAGGCCGAACTCCACCTCGAAGGCGTCGGGGGAGCCGGCGGCGCCGCCCTCGGTGATGGTCTGCGCGGCCCAGCGGCCGACGCTGCGCACGGTGTCGCGGACCCCTTCCAGGGTCAGGGTGACCGCGGAGCCCATCGCGGCGGCCCGTGAGCGTACGCCCACGTCGTCGTAGTCGCCGTGCTCGTCGGGGTGCTGGAAGGGCACCTCGCCGACGATCTCCGCCTCCACCGTCGAGCCGTCGTCCAGTGCGATCGTGACCGTCTGCGCCATCGCCCGTCCCCTCCCGTGCCAGGGGCGCCAGGATATTGCCGGCGGCCGCGGGGCGGGGCCGCTTCCGGCGCACGCGGCCCGCCCGGCTGCGCTGGCCATTCCGTAGCGCGCCGGCGTACGCGTACTCCGCCGTGGACAACGTGGCCCGCCGCGGCCCGCGCCTACCGTTGCAGGCAGCGACACCGGCGACAGAAGGGCGGAAGAACCGTGACGACCGCAGCCCCGTACGCGTTCTGGCTGGCGGGCCGGCAGGCCACCGGCACCGGCGCCTTCGACGTGACCAGCCCCTGGGACGGCGCCCTGGTCGGCCGGGTGAGCGTGCCGGACGACGCGCAGGTCGAGCAGGCGGTCGCGGCGGCCGAGGCCGCGGCGGCCGGGTTCTCCGCGACGCCCGCGCATGTGCGCGCGTCGGCGCTCGACCATGTCTCGCGGCGGCTGGCCGAGCGCAGCGAGGAGATCGCCCGGCTGATCACCGCGGAGAACGGCAAGCCCCTGAAGTGGGCGCGGGGTGAGGTCGGCCGCGCGGTGTCGGTCTTCCGCTGGGCCGCAGAGGAAGCCCGCCGCTTCAACTCCGGCGAGGCGCAGCGGCTGGACACCGACCCGGGCGGTGTCGGCAGGCTCGCGCTGACCCGGCGCTTCGGGCGCGGCCCTGTGCTGGGCATCGCCCCCTTCAACTTCCCGCTGAACCTGGTGGCCCACAAGGTCGCCCCGGCCCTCGCCGTCGGCGTGCCGATCATCCTCAAGCCGGCGCCCGCGACCCCGCTGTCGGCGCTGCTGCTCGGCGAGATCCTGGCCGAGACCGAAGGACTGCCGGCCGGCTCCTGGAGCGTCCTGCCGGTGCCCAACGACCGGATGCCCGCGCTGGTGCAGGACCCGCGGCTGCCGGTGATCTCCTTCACCGGCTCCGACACCGTGGGCCACGCCATCGCCGACTCGGTGCCGCGCAAGCACGTCACCTTGGAGCTGGGCGGCAACGCGGCGGCCGTGGTGCTCGCCGACTGGTCGTCGGACGCCGACCTGGACTGGGCGGCGGGCCGGATCGCGACCTTCGCCAACTACCAGGGCGGCCAGTCCTGCATCTCCGTGCAGCGGGTCGTCGCCGACGCGGCCGTCTACGACGCCCTGGCCGAGCGCATCGTGGCCAAGGTCCGCGAGCAGGCCACCGGCGACCCCGCGGACGAGGCCACCGACGTCGGCCCGCTGGTGAACGAGGCCGCGGCCGTACGCGTCGCCGACTGGGTGGACGACGCGGTGGCCAAGGGCGCCAAGCTGCTGACCGGCGGCACCCGCGACGGGGCCAGTTACGCCCCCACCGTGCTGGCCGACCTGCCCGCCGACGCCGTACTCGCCACCGAGGAGGCCTTCGGCCCCGTCCTGTCACTGCATCGGGTCAACGGCCCCGCGGAAGCCTTCGCGGCCGTCAACGACTCCCGCTTCGGCCTGCAGGCCGGCGTCTTCACCCACGACCTGCAGCTGGCCTTCCGCGCCCACCGCGAGCTGGAGGTCGGCGGCGTGGTCATCGGCGACGCGCCCTCCTACCGGGCCGACCAGATGCCCTACGGCGGCGTCAAGGACTCCGGCTCGGGGCGCGAGGGCGTGAAGTACGCGATGGAGGACTACACCTACGAAAGGGTCCTGGTCCTCACCGGCCTCGACCTGTGAGCGGCCGGCCCGGGGCGCGGACCTCGCTCCTGCGCCCCGGGCTGACGCCTCGTCTGGTGGGGTCGGCGGAAATCGGGTAGTACGGACAGGTAGCACCGGTCGGTAACCGGCTACCCGGAGGTGACGCAACCGTGTCCGCACCCGCCGCAACACGCAAGGTCTCAGAACGCGAAGCACGCCAGGTGGCCGAGGCCGCCCGCGAGCGGGACTGGCACCGCCCGAGCTTCGCCAAGGAGCTGTTCCTCGGCCGCTTCCGCCTCGACCTGATCAACCCCTACCCGCAGCCGTCGCCCGACGCCGTCGCCAAGGGCGAGGAGTTCCTCGCCCGGCTGCGGGACTTCTGCGAGACCTCCATCGACGGCGCCAGGATCGACCGCGAGGCGCGCATCCCGGACGAGACGATCCTCGGCCTGAAGGAGCTGGGCGCCCTCGGCATGAAGATCGACCCCGCCTACGGCGGGCTCGGCCTCACCCAGGTGTACTACAACAAGGCGCTCGCCCTGGTCGGCTCCGCGAGCCCCGCCGTCGGTGCCCTGCTGTCCGCGCACCAGTCGATCGGCGTACCGCAGCCGGTGAAGATGTTCGGCACCAAGGAGCAGAAGGAGGCATTCCTGCCGCGCTGCGCCCGCAGCGACATCAGCGCCTTCCTGCTCACCGAGCCCGACGTCGGCTCCGACCCGGCCAGGCTCGCCACCGCGGCCGTCCCCGACGGGGACGACTACGTGCTCGACGGCGTGAAGCTGTGGACCACCAACGGCGTCGTCGCCGACCTGCTGGTCGTCATGGCCCGGGTGCCCGCATCCGAGGGCCACAAGGGCGGCATCACCGCCTTCGTCGTAGAGGCCGCGGCCGAGGGCGTCACCGTCGAGCACCGCAACGCCTTCATGGGCCTGCGCGGCATCGAGAACGGCGTGACCCGCTTCCACCAGGTGCGGGTGCCGGCCGCCAACCGCATCGGCCCCGAGGGCGCGGGCCTGAAGATCGCGCTGACCACCCTCAACACCGGGCGGCTCTCGCTGCCGGCCGGCTGCGTCGGCGCCGCCAAGTGGTGCCTGAAGGTCGCCAGGCAGTGGTCCGCGGCCCGCGAGCAGTGGGGCAGGCCCATCGCCGAGCACGAGGCCGTCGGCTCCAAGATCGCCTACATCGCCGCCACCACCTTCGCCCTCGAAGCGGTGCTCGACCTGTCCTCGCAGATGGCCGACGAGGAGCGCAACGACATCAGGATCGAGGCGGCACTGGCCAAGCTCTACGGCTCGGAGGCGGCCTGCCTGATCGCCGACGAGCTGGTGCAGATCCGCGGCGGCCGCGGCTTCGAGACCGCGGACTCGCTGGCCGCCCGCGGCGAGCGGGCCGTACCCGCCGAGCAGCTGCTGCGCGACCTGCGGATCAACCGGATCTTCGAGGGCTCCACCGAGATCATGCACCTGCTGATCGCCCGGGAGGCCGTCGACGCCCACCTGTCGGTCGCCGGCGACCTCATCGACCCGGACGTCTCGCTCGGCGACAAGGCGAGGGCAGGCGCCAAGGCCGGCGGCTTCTACGCCAAGTGGCTGCCCAAGCTCGTCGCGGGACCCGGGCAGCTGCCGACCTCGTACGCCGAGTTCGACGGCCTGGCCACCCACCTGCGCTACGTCGAGCGCAGCGCACGCAAGCTGGCACGCTGCACCTTCTACGCCATGTCGCGCTGGCAGGGCCGGATGGAGACCAAGCAGAACTTCCTCGCCCGCATCGTGGACATCGGCGCGGAGCTGTTCGCGATGAGCGCCGCGTGCGTCCGTGCCCAGCACCTGGCGGCGAGCGGCGACAACGGGCCGCAGGCGCGGCAGCTGGCCGACACCTTCTGCAAGCAGGCGCGGGTGCGTACCGACGAGCTGTTCGCCCGGCTGTGGACCAACACTGACAGCGCCGACCGCGCCCTGACCAGGGCGGTGCTGCGCGGGGACGCCGAGTGGCTGGAAGCGGGCGTCGTCGACCCCAGCCGGGAGGGCCCGTGGATCGCGCCGGCCGAGCCCGGCCCGTCGCAGACCCCCAACGTGCACCGGCCCGTGCACTGAGCCCCGCCGCGGCCGATCGCCGTCCACAGCCCGCGCGGGGCAGTGGACGGCGCACCGCTTCCGCACGACACAATGGCCCCATGACGGATGCTCTCGCAGACCCGCACTACCGCCCGCACACCGCCGGCGAACCGGCGAACGGCGGCCCCCGCGACATCGTGATCCTCGGCTCCACGGGGTCGATCGGAACCCAGGCCATCGACGTGGTGCTCCGCAACCCGGACCGCTTCCGCGTCACCGCGATCTCCGCCGCCGGCAGCCGGGTCAGGCTGCTCGCCGAGCAGGCCCACCAGCTGCGCGTACAGACCGTTGCCGTCTCCGACGAGGCAGCGGTCGGCCCGCTGCGCGAGCTGCTGGCCGAGCTGTACGGACCCGGAGAAGCGCTGCCCGAGATCATCGCAGGACCGGGCGCGGCCACCGAGGCCGCCGCCCTGGAATGCCACTCCGTGCTCAACGGCATCACCGGCTCCATCGGCCTGCGCCCCACGCTGGCCGCGCTGCAGGCCGACCGGGTGCTGATCCTGGCCAACAAGGAGTCGCTCATCGTCGGCGGCCCCCTGGTCAAGGCGCTGGCCAAGCCCGGCCAGATCGTGCCCGTCGACTCCGAGCACTCCGCGCTCTTCCAGGCCATGATGGCCGGCCGCCGCCAGGAGGTGCGCAAGCTCCTGGTCACCGCCTCCGGTGGCCCCTTCCGCGGCCGCAGCAGGGCCGAGCTGGCCGCGGTCACCCCCGCTGACGCACTGGCGCACCCCACCTGGGACATGGGCCCGGTCATCACCGTCAACTCCGCGACGCTGGTCAACAAGGGCCTTGAGGTGATCGAGGCGCACCTGCTCTACGACGTCCCCTTCGACCGCATCGAGGTCGTCGTCCACCCCCAGTCGTACATCCACTCCATGGTCGAGTTCGTCGACGGCTCCACAATTGCCCAGGCCAGCCCGCCGGACATGCGGATGCCGATCGCGCTGGGCCTGGGCTGGCCGGACCGGGTGCCGGACGCCGCGCCGGCCTTCGACTGGTCCAAGGCGTCCACGTGGGAGTTCTTCCCGCTGGACGAGGACGCCTTCCCCTCGGTCGCACTGGCCCGCCATGTCGGTAGCCTCGGGGGCACCGCACCCGCGGTGTTCAACGCGGCCAACGAGGAGTGCGTCGACGCCTTCCTCGCCGGCCGGCTGGCGTTCACCGGGATCGTGGACACCGTCGCACAGGTCGTCGAGGAACACGGCACACCCGAGCCGGGAACTTCTCTGACGGTCGAGAACGTCCTCGAAGCGGAGGCCTGGGCACGCGCCCGGGCCGTGGAACTGGCCAGGACATCGGAGGCAACAGGCGTATGACCGCTCTCATGACGGTCCTCGGCATAGTGGTCTTCGCCGTGGGCCTGATGGTCTCCATCGCCTGGCACGAGCTGGGCCACCTCTCCACGGCCAAGCTGTTCAAGATCCGCGTGCCGCAGTACATGGTGGGTTTCGGCCCCACCATCTGGTCGCGCAAGAAGGGCGAGACCGAGTACGGCTTCAAGGCCATCCCGCTGGGCGGCTACATCCGCATGATCGGGATGTTCCCGCCCGGCGAGGACGGCAGGATCACCGCCCGTTCCACCTCGCCGTGGCGCAGCATGATCGAGGACGCCCGCTCCGCCGCCTTCGAGGAGCTCAAGCCGGGCGACGAGACGCGGCTGTTCTACACGCGCAAGCCGTGGAAGCGCGTCATCGTGATGTTCGCCGGGCCGTTCATGAACCTGATCCTGGCCTTCGCGCTGGCCCTGTCGGTCTTCATGGGCATCGGCATCGCCGAGTCGACCACCGTCGTCAGCTCGGTCAGCGACTGCGTGATCTCCCAGGCCGACACCGCCAAGCGCAACCCGGACAACCCCTGCCTGCCCACCGACCCGGTCGCGCCGGCCAAGACCGCGGGCTTCCTGCCGGGCGACAAGTTCCTGGAGTTCAACGGCCGCCCGGTCGACGGCTGGGCCGACCTGTCCAAGGACATCAGGAACGGGGCGGGACCCGCCGTCATCGTGGTCGAGCGGGCCGGCAAGCGGGTCACCCTGACCCCGGTGATCACCAAGAACGTCGTGGCCAAGACCGACAGCGACGGCAACATCGAGGACGGCACGGTGACGGCCGGCTTCCTCGGGTTCAGCCCCGCGAGCCACATCCAGCCGCAGGGCTTCACCAGCTCGGTCGGCCACATGGGCGACATGGCGCGGCAGGGCCTGGACTCGCTGCTGCGGCTGCCGCAGCGCATCCCCGACCTGTGGCGGGCCACCTTCGACGGCGCCCCGCGCAAGGCGGACTCCCCGATGGGTGTGGTCGGCGCGGCCCGGGTCGGCGGCGAGGTCTTCTCGCTCAAGGAACCGGCCATCGACCGGATCGCCACCATGGTGATGCTCGTCGCAGGCTTCAACCTGTCGCTGTTCCTGTTCAACATGCTGCCGCTGCTGCCGCTGGACGGCGGCCATGTGGCGGGCGCCCTGTGGGAGTCGCTGCGGCGGCACACCGCGCGGGTCTTCCGCAAGCCCGACCCGGGACCGTTCGACGTGGCCAAGCTCATGCCGGTGGCGTACGTCGTGGCCGGAATCTTCGTGTCCTTCACCTTGCTGGTCCTGATCGCCGATGTGGTCAACCCGGTCAAACTGAGTTCGTAATGCCCTGAGCCGAGTGAGAGACGCGGGGCGGGTGCCGTAACCTCGAAGCGGAGCCCGCCCACGCCGGGACTTGAGCCACACCTTGGGGAAGCCACGCAGATGACCGCGATTTCGCTCGGTATGCCGGATGTTCCGATCAAGCTCGCCGAACGCCGCAAAAGCCGTCAGATCCAGGTGGGAAGCGTCGCCGTGGGCGGCGACGCTCCGGTGTCCGTCCAGTCCATGACCACCACGCGGACCTCCGACATCGGTGCCACCCTGCAGCAGATCGCCGAGCTGACCGCCTCCGGCTGCCAGATCGTCCGGGTCGCCTGCCCCACCCAGGACGACGCCGACGCGCTCGCCACGATCGCCAGGAAGTCCCAGATCCCGGTCATCGCCGACATCCATTTCCAGCCGAAGTACGTCTTCGCCGCGATCGACGCCGGCTGCGCCGCGGTGCGGGTCAACCCCGGCAACATCAAGCAGTTCGACGACAAGGTCCGGGAGATCGCCAAGGCCGCGTCCGACGCGGGCGTGCCGATCAGGATCGGCGTCAACGCCGGCTCCCTCGACCGCCGCCTGCTGGAGAAGTACGGCAAGGCCACCCCCGAGGCGCTGGCGGAGTCCGCGCTGTGGGAGGCGTCGCTGTTCGAGGAGCACGGCTTCCGCGACATCAAGATCTCTGTCAAGCACAACGACCCGGTCGTGATGGTCGCCGCCTACCGGCTGCTGGCCCAGAAGTGCGACTACCCGCTGCACCTCGGCGTGACCGAGGCGGGTCCCGCCTTCCAGGGCACCATCAAGTCCGCGGTCGCCTTCGGCGCGCTGCTGTCCGAGGGCATCGGCGACACCATCCGCGTCTCGCTGTCCGCCCCGCCGGCCGAGGAGGTCAAGGTCGGCATCCAGATCCTGGAGTCGCTGAACCTGCGCCAGCGCCGGCTGGAGATCGTCTCCTGCCCGTCCTGCGGCCGCGCCCAGGTCGACGTCTACAAGCTCGCCGACCAGGTCACCGCCGGTCTTGAGGGCATGGAGGTGCCGCTGCGCGTCGCCGTCATGGGCTGCGTCGTCAACGGCCCCGGCGAGGCCCGCGAGGCCGACCTCGGCGTCGCCTCGGGCAACGGCAAGGGGCAGATCTTCGTCAAGGGCGAGGTCATCAAGACCGTCCCCGAGTCGAAGATCGTCGAGACGCTGATCGAGGAGGCCATGAAGCTCGCCGAGCAGATGGAGGACGCGGGCGTGGCCTCGGGCGAACCCCAGGTGAGCGTCTCCTGAACGGCTCGAAAGCGGCCGGCCCCGTGGCCGGGAGGCACCACCACGGGGTACGGCCCAGCCGCGCGAGGTAAAGTGCCCAGACCATTCCCCGCCTGCACGAGCGGACCAGAAGGCGAAGACGGTGAGGCCTCCACGTGCTGACCCACCCGACTGCCCGCGTCCTGGAACCCGGTGACCTCGACGCGGCGCTTGCCGTGCTGCACAGCGACCCGGTCGCCAACGCCTTCGTGACCTCCCGGGTCAATGTCGCCGGGCTCGACCCGTGGCGGCTCGGCGGCGAGATGTGGGGATGGTACGCGGCAGGCAAGCTCACCTCGCTGTGCTACGCCGGCGCCAACCTCGTACCGATCTGCGCCACACCGGAGGCGGTCGCCGCCTTCGCCGAGCGCGCCCGCAGGTCCGGCCGCCGCTGCTCGTCCATCGTCGGCCCCGCCGAGGCCACCGCCGAGCTGTGGTCGCGGCTGGAACCGCACTGGGGGCCGGCCCGCGAGGTGCGCCGCCACCAGCCGCTGATGGCCACCCGCGCGCTGCCCGCCGGCATCGCACCCGACCCGGGGGTGCGCAGGGTGCGCAAGGACGAGATGGAGGTGATCATGCCGGCCTGCGTGGCGATGTTCACCGAGGAGGTCGGCGTCTCGCCGCTGGCCGGCGACGGCGGCCTGCTCTACCAGGCCAGGGTCGCCGAACTCGTCTCCACCGGGCGGGCGTTCGCCCGTATCGAGAACGGCGAGGTGGTCTTCAAGGCGGAGATCGGCGCCGTCACCCGCCACACCTGCCAGATCCAGGGCGTCTGGGTGGCCCCCTCGCACCGCGGCCGCCGGCTGTCGGAGTCCGGCATGGCCGCGGTCCTGCACTACGCCCTGCGCGACGTCGCCCCGGTCGTCAGCCTCTACGTCAACGACTTCAACACCGCGGCCCGCGCCGCCTACCGCCGGGTCGGCTTCACCGAGGTCGGCGCCTTCATGAGCGTCCTGTTCTAGCCATCCCCCCCGGGTCCGCAGGTGCGGCGCACGGACGCTGTGGGGAGCGAGGTCAGAAAGGCAGTAGGGTCGCGGCCCATGGAGAACGTGGTCATCGGGGCGGTCGATCTTGCCGCGCACGTCGACGAGGCGCTCGCCGTCCAGGCGCTCGCCTTCGGCCTCGGCCCCGACGAAGTGGCGATCCGGCGGCAGATCGTCCTGCGGCACCTGGCCTGCGACGGGGCGCGGTCGCTGGCGGCGCGCACCGGCAGCGGTCGGCTGGTCGGCTTCGTCTACGGGCTGCCCAACGACCGTACGCACTGGTGGTCGAGCGTCGTGCAGCCGTATCTGCGCCGGGAGGGCAACGACGACTGGCTCGACGACTCCTTCGTGATCACCGAACTGCACGTGCTGCCCGACTTCCAGGGCCGCGGCATCGGCCGCGCCCTGATCACCGCGATCACCGACGCGGCGACCGAGCCGCGCAGCATCCTGTCCGCGATCGACGGCGACACCCCCGCCCGGCGGCTCTACCACGCCCTGGGCTACCGCGACCTGGCTCGGCCCGTGCACTTCCCCAGCGCCGCCCGGCCCTACGCGGTGATGGGCGCCCCGCTACCGCTGCTGCGCTGACCCGCGGCTACAGCCAGCTGGCGAACTCCAGCAGCAGCTCGCCGTCCTCGCGGCCGCCCACCGACAGGTACCAGACGCCGGCCTCCACCGCACGGAAGACCGACCAGCCGCGCAGCCGCCCCGCGTCCACCTCCAGCGCGTCCGCGAGCTTGGCGATCCGCCGCCTGGCCGTGGCCCGCGAACCGGGCTGCGCCGCCAGCGTGGACAGCCGGTCCCTGGCCAGCCACGCCAGGTCGAAGGCCCGCTCGCCGACCAGCGGCTTGGGGTCGATCGCCAGCCACGGCATCCGCTCGCCCGCCAGCACGTTGCCCTGGTGGTAGTCGCCGTGCAGCAGCACGCTCTCCACCGCGTCCGCCGAGCCCGCCAGTTCGGCCTGCGCCGCCAGCGCGTCGTCGATCACCGCGACCGCGTCCGCCGCATAGGGCGCCGACCGACGCTCCCGCAGCAGCGCCGCCAGCTCACCGGTGGCCGCGGCGACCGAGCGGAAGGGGTGGCCCTGCGCCGGCGGCACCCACAGCCGCTGCAGGACGCCCTCGGCCTCCAGCAGCGCCTTGGGCTCGGCCAGCGAGCGCAGCGAGACGTCCGCCCGCAGCCGCTCCAGCAGCATCGCGCCCTCGGCGGGCTCGGCCCGCAGCAGGCGTACGGCGCCGCGCCCGCCCCAGTGCTCCAGGGCCGCGTGCTCCTGCTCGGTCTCCCGGTTGACCATGCCGACCTTGAGCACGGCGGGCTCGCCGTCCGAGGTGCGGACCAGCACGATCATGCTGATCTGGCCGCCGGCCGCGACGACCCGCTCCACGGTCAGCCCCCAGCGGTCGAAGCAGCCCGCGACCAGTGCCGGCAGCCGCGCCAGCCACTCCCGGCCCGCGCCGCCCTCCCACGCGGTGACCGTACGCACCAGCCGCTCGGGCGGTTCGAGGTCCGCGGCGGCGGGCCGTCCGTGGTGCGCTGCTGAACCCATCCTGTGCCCTGCCCTCCGTGCGGTTGGGCCCGGCGGGGCCGCTCAGCCGCGTTCCGCCAGACCCGGGAAGGCTACGCTGCCGCCGCGCCAGCGCACGGCCCGCACCGCCGCGTCGCGCAAGGCGCTCGCCGCGTCCCGCCGCAGGTCGCCGACCGTGCCGCGGACCATGTCGCCGTACGCGCCCGCCACCCGCTCCTCGACGTAGGCGGCCAGGCGTACCGCGGCGGCGGCGTCGGCGACGGGGAAGGGCAGCTCGTACCCTGCCGCCGCGGCCACCGGGGCGGCGCCGAGGTCGGCGACCGTGCGCATGAGGCTGTCGCGGCGCGCGCGGTGGGCGTCGTAGCCCTGCGCGGCCTCGGCCCGGCGGCTGCCGGTCAGGTGGCCGCCGGCCACGCCGTAGCCGTAGACCGCCGCGTGCTCGGCGGCCAGCGCCGCCTGCACCGCGTCGATGACCGAGTTCATCGTCCGTCCTTCCCGCCGGCCGGGGCGCCGAGCAGTGCCGCGTGGCCTGCGCCTGCCGCCGCGACCGAGGCCATCAGCCGGGCCAGCTCGCCGGGCACCGTGAGCAGGGCGGCGGCCCTGCGGTCGGCCAGTGCCCTTTCCGCGGCGGCCAGGGCGGCCAGCGCCTGGGCGGCGGTGGTGCCGGCGGGCGCGGCGGGCGGCCGGGTGCCGGCGGGCGCGGTGCCGCCGAAGGCCTCGATGTGCCGTACGACCTCGGCCCGCAGCGGCCGCAGCCGGGCTGCGAGCGAGGGGTGGGCGGCCGCGGCGGCGTCGTACCGTCCGAGCAGCTCGGCGCTGTCGCGTACCGCCGCCGCCTGTTCCGCGGCCCCGGGCAGCGCCGCGGGGGCCTTGCCGTCGGGCGCTCCCGACGCTCCGTCAGCGCCCTTGCCGCACCCGGCGCCGACCGCCACGACGGCCGCCGCCACCACACTCCGCCTGCTCAGCCGAGCGGCCGCCTCCGGGATCATGGGGGGAGTGTACGGGTGCCCGAGTGGCGCGGTGCGCTGCCCCGGCTCGGGTAGCCTTGCCCTTACACGCGACCTTCCATCACAACAGCACACGCGGCCGAGGAGTCACCCGGATGAGCACCACCCAGAGCGAGAGGCTGCGCGCGCTGCTTGAGCCGCTTGTCGGCGAGGCCGGGCTCGACCTGGAGGACGTCACCCTGACCGCGTCGGGCCGGCGGCGGCAGCTGCTGGTCGTGGTGGACGCCGAGGACGGGGTGGAGCTGGATACCGTGGCGGCCGTCAGCCGCACCGTCTCCCAGGCGCTGGACGACTCGGATGTGATGGGTGAGGCGGAGTACGTCCTTGAGGTCACCTCGCCGGGCACCGACCGGCCGCTGACCGAGCCGCGGCACTTCCGGCGCAACACGGGACGCCTGGTGAAGCTGGCGCTCAGGGAGCGCGGCGAGCTGATCGCACGGATCATGGCGGTGGACGAGACGGGTCTCGACCTGGAGGTGCCGGGCGTCAAGGGCCGTAAGCCCAAGCCCGCCCGCGCGGACTTCGCGGAGATCGCGAAGGCCCGGGTCGAGGTCGAGTTCAGCCGCAAGGCCGGTGGGCCCGACGACCTCGGTGACCAACTGGACGACGGCGACGACCCGGGCGACGGCGGAGACGACGACGGCGGCAGCGACATCGACGAGAGCACGCAGGAGGCGTAGCCGTGGACATCGACATGAAGGCCCTGCGGGGCCTGGTGCAGGAGCGGCAGATCTCCTTCGACCTGCTGGTCGAGGCCATCGAGTCGGCACTGCTGATCGCCTACCACCGCGAGCCGGGCAGCCACCGCCGGGCCAGGGTGGAGCTGGACCGCACCAGCGGGCACGTCACGGTGTGGGCCACCGAGGACCCCGAGGAGGTCGCCGAGGGGGCCGAGCCGCGCGAGTTCGACGACACGCCCTCCGGCTTCGGGCGGATCGCCGCCTCGACCGCCAAGCAGGTGATCCTGCAGCGGCTGCGCGACGCCGAGGACGACGTCACCTTCGGGGAGTACGCCGGCCGTGAGGGCGACATCGTGACCGGTGTCGTCCAGCAGGGCAAGGATCCCAAGAACGTGCTGGTCGACATCGGCAAGCTGGAGGCCATCCTGCCGGTGCAGGAGCAGGTGCCGGGCGAGGAGTACAAGCACGGCATCCGGCTGCGCACCTACGTGGTGCGGGTCGCCAAGGGCGTCCGCGGCCCGTCGGTGACCCTGTCGCGCACCCACCCCAACCTGGTCAGGAAGCTCTTTGCGCTCGAAGTGCCGGAGATCGCCGACGGCTCGGTGGTGATCGAGGCGATCGCCCGCGAGGCCGGCCACCGCACCAAGATCGCCGTCAGGTCGGCGCGCTCCGGGCTCAACGCCAAGGGCGCCTGCATCGGCCCGATGGGCGCCCGGGTGCGGGCGGTCATGGCCGAGCTGCACGGCGAGAAGATCGACATCGTGGACTGGTCGGACGACCCGGCCGAGATGGTGGCGAACGCGCTGTCGCCCGCCCGGGTGTCCCGGGTCGAGGTGGTGGACGCCGGCGCCCGCTCCGCGCGCGTCACGGTGCCCGACTACCAGCTGTCACTGGCCATCGGCAAGGAGGGGCAGAACGCCCGGCTCGCCGCCCGGCTCACCGGGTGGCGGATCGACATCCGCCCCGACACCGAAGGTGCCGAGCAGCCGCCTGCCGCCCCCCGGTCACCGGTGCAGGCGCGTCCGGAAGGCTGAAACGCGACCCACGTGTGGCCGAATCCCCGGCTGCCATGAAACGAACAGCCGTGCGTCGGCACACTCGAAGGAGTGAGGTCCGCGCGGGGAGGTAGACTGAAGAGTGTCTGGTCGGACGCTGTCGCCAGCATGCCCGGAGCGTACGTGCGTCGGCTGTCGTCAGCGAGCGGCCAAGAGCGAACTGCTGCGTGTGGTGATGAGCGGGGACGCCTGCGTTCCCGATCATCGCGGTACGCTGCCCGGTCGGGGTGCATATCTGCATCCCGCCCTTGCCTGCCTCGACCTGGCGGTCCGCCGCCGGGCGTTCGGCCGGGCCTTCCGAGGCCCGGTGGCGCCCGATACCGCGGAATTGCGCCGGTTTGTCGAGCAGCAGGCAACCCCGTAAGAAGGCAAGAAGAGTACGGCACGGGTCAGCCCGTGCGATCAGGTACCTCGCGAGATGGAAGTAGGTCGAGATTGCGATGAGCACTCGATGAGTACGCGATGAGTACGCCCATGAAGTAGCGACGGTCCGGCGGACGATCACCCCGGACCTAAAAGGAGCGAAGTGGCTAAGGTCCGGGTCTACGAACTCGCCAAAGAGATGGGAGTCGAGAGCAAGGTCGTCATGGCCAAGCTCCAGGAACTCGGCGAGTTCGTCCGTTCGGCGTCCTCGACCATCGAGGCGCCGGTAGTCCGCAAGTTGACCGACGCTTTCCAGGGTCCCGGCGGTGGCAACGGCGGCAAGTCCGCCGCCAAGCCCGCGGCACCCCGCAAGAGCGTCCCCGCCAAGCCGGCCCCCACCCCGGGTGCGCCGGCCCGTCCCGCTGCCCCGGCGCCCAAGCCGGCCGCCGGCGGCCCCGTCACCCCCGCGGCCCCCGCCGCGCCGAGCACCGGCTCCGCGCCGGCGCCCGGCCCGCGCCCGGGTCCCGCCGCGCCCAAGCCGGCCCCGGCCGCGCCCAAGCCCGCTCCGGCCGCACCCGTGCCGGCCGCGGAGTTCCAGGCGCCGCCCGCCGCACCCCCGGCGAACCAGCCCGCCAGGCCCGGTTCCGCCACCCCCGGCCCCCGCCCCGCACGCCCGGCCCCGGCCGGCGGCCAGCGCGACGGCGACCGGCGCGACGCAGGCCAGCGTGACGGCGGACCCCGCCAGGGCGGGCGCCCCGCGCCCGGCCAGGGCGGCGCAGCACGTCCCGGTGCGCGGCCCGCAGGCCCGCGTCCCGGCAACAACCCCTTCACGTCCGGCTCCACCGGCATGCCGCGCCCCGGTGGCGCGCCGCGTCCCGGCGGCGGCCAGGGCGGTGCCCCGCGTCCCGCGGGTCCCGGCGGCGGCGCTCCGCGCCCCGGTGGCGCCCCGCGTCCCGGCGGCGGCCAGGGCGGTCCCGGCGGTGCGGGCGGTGCCCGTCCCTCGCCGGGCGGCATGCCCCGCCCGCAGTCCGCAGGCCCGCGCCCGAACCCGGGCATGATGCCGCAGCGCCCCGCGCCCTCCCCGGGCGGACGCCCGGGCGGTGGCCCCGGCGGCCGCAGCGGCGGTCCCGGCGGGCGTCCCGGCGGCCCCGGCGGTCGTCCCGGTGGCGGCGGCGGCTTCGCCGGCCGTCCCGCGGGTCCCGGCGGCGGCGGTCGTCCCGGCGGCGGCGGTGGCGGCTTCGGCGGTCCCCGTCCCGGCGGCGGTGCTCCCGGCGGTGGCGGCGGCTTCGGCCCCCGTCCCGGCGGCTTCGGCGGGCGTCCCGGCGGCCCGGGCGGCCGTGGTGGCACGCAGGGCGCGTTCGGTCGCGGCCCCGGCGGCCGTCCGGCGCGCGGACGTAAGAGCAAGCGCCAGCGGCGCCAGGAGTACGAGGCCATGCAGGCCCCGTCCGTGGGCGGCGTGCTGCTGCCCCGCGGCAACGGCCAGACCGTGCGCCTGTCGCGCGGTGCCTCGCTCACCGACTTCGCCGAGAAGATCAACGCCAACCCGGCGTCGCTCGTTCAGGTGATGCTCAACCTCGGTGAGATGGTCACGGCCACCCAGTCGGTCTCGGACTCCACCCTGGAGCTGCTGGCCGGCGAGATGAACTACGTGCTGGAGATCGTCAGCCCGGAGGAGGAGGACCGCGAGCTGCTCGAGTCCTTCGACATCGAGTTCGGCGAGGACGAGGGCGGCGAGGACGCACTGCAGCCGCGCCCGCCGGTCGTCACCGTGATGGGTCACGTCGACCACGGCAAGACCCGCCTGCTCGACGCGATCCGCAAGACCAACGTGGTCGCGGGCGAGGCCGGCGGCATCACCCAGCACATCGGCGCCTACCAGGTCGCCACCGACGTCAACGGTGAAGAGCGCAGGATCACCTTCATCGACACCCCCGGTCACGAGGCGTTCACCGCCATGCGTGCCCGCGGTGCGAAGTCCACCGACATCGCGATCCTGGTGGTCGCGGCCAACGACGGTGTGATGCCGCAGACGATCGAGGCGCTCAACCACGCCAAGGCGGCCGAGGTGCCGATCGTGGTCGCGGTCAACAAGATCGACGTCGAGGGCGCGGACCCGACCAAGGTGCGCGGCCAGCTCACCGAGTTCGGGCTGGTGGCCGAGGAGTACGGCGGCGACACCATGTTCGTCGACATCTCCGCCAAGCAGGGCCTGCACATCGACGAGCTGCTCGAAGCGGTGATCCTCACCGCGGACGCCTCGCTCGACCTGCGGGCCAACCCGGAGCAGGACGCACAGGGCATCGCGATCGAGGCCCACCTGGACAAGGGCCGCGGCGCCGTGGCGACCGTCCTGGTCCAGCGCGGCACCCTGCGGGTCGGCGACACCATGGTCGTCGGCGACGCCTACGGCCGCGTGCGCGCCATGCTCGACGACAAGGGCGAGAACGTGGAGGAGGCGACCCCGTCGACTCCGGTGCTCGTCCTCGGTCTGACCAACGTGCCCGGCGCCGGCGACAACTTCCTGGTCGTCGACGAGGACCGCACCGCCCGGCAGATCGCCGAGAAGCGCGCGGCCCGCGAGCGCAACGTCCGCTTCGCCCGCAAGGGCGTCAGGTTCTCCCTGGAGAACCTGGACGAGGCGCTCAAGGCCGGCCTGGTGCAGGAACTCAACCTCATCATCAAGGGCGACGCGTCCGGATCGGTCGAGGCCCTGGAGTCCTCGCTGCTCCAGCTCGACGTCGGCGACGAGGTCGACATCCGGGTCCTGCACCGCGGTGTGGGTGCGGTCACCGAGTCGGACATCGACCTGGCGACCGGCTCCGACGCCATCGTGATCGGCTTCAACGTCCGTGCGGCCGGCCGTGCCGCACAGATGGCCGAGCGCGAGGGCGTGGACGTCCGCTACTACTCGGTGATCTACCAGGCCATCGAGGAGATCGAAGCGGCGCTCAAGGGCATGCTCAAGCCGGAGTACGAGGAGGTGGAGCTGGGCACCGCGGAGATCCGCGAGGTCTTCCGCTCCTCCAAGCTCGGCAACATCGCCGGTGTGCTGGTCCGCTCCGGCGAGGTCAGGCGCAACACCAAGGCCCGGCTGCTGCGCGACGGCAAGGTCATCGCGGAGAACCTCAACATCGAGGGCCTGCGCCGCTTCAAGGACGACGTCACCGAGATTCGTGAGGGTTACGAGGGCGGTATCAACCTCGGCAACTACAACGACATCAAGATCGACGACGTCATCGCGACGTACGAGATGCGCGAGAAGCCGCGCGGCTGACGCTGCGGCCCGGCCGTACGGAGTTTCCGTACGGCCGGGCGACGGCTGGGGCCGGGGCCGGTCGGCGGGGTAAATCCCGTCGATCGGCCCCGGCCGTCGCCTGTACCGTCGTACCCATGTATGCAGGCACACTGTGCTTCGACCTGCTCCTGGGTGACGTACGGTCCCTGAAGGAGAAGCGGTCCGTGGTCCGTCCGATCGTCGCCGAGCTGCACCGGAAGTTCGGGGTGAGCGTGGCGGAGACCGGCGAACAGGACCTCTACCGCAGGGCCGAAATAGGAATCGCCGTGGTGTCGGGCGAACTCGGGCACCTCAAGGACGTACTCGACCGGTGCGAACGCTGGATGATCGCCCGACCCGAAGTGGAGCTGCTGTCCGCACGGCAGCGCATCCACGGTGAGGACGACTGAGCCCATCGGCAGCGGTCGGCGAACGACCAGGACGACCAGGACGACCAGGACAGAGAGAAGAAGACGATGACCGACACCGCGCGGGCGCGCAAGCTGGCCGACCGCATCCGGGTCGTGGTCGCGGAGACCCTGCAGCGGCGGATCAAGGACCCGCGGCTGGGCTACGTGACGATCACCGACACCCGGGTCACCGGCGACCTCCGGGAGGCGACGGTCTTCTACACGGTCTACGGCGACGACGAGGAGCGGGCCGCCTCCGCCGCCGCACTGGAGAGCGCCAAGGGCGTGCTCCGCTCCGAGGTCGGCCGGCAGACCGGGGTGCGCTTCACGCCCACCCTGGCCTTCGTCGCCGACGCCCTCCCGGACAACGCGCGGACCATCGACGACCTGCTGGCCAAGGCCAGGGCCGCCGACGAGGAGGTCCGCAAGACCGCCACCGACGCGCAGTACGCCGGCGACGCCGACCCGTACCGCAAGCCGGCCGACGAGGACGCAGAACTGGACGCCGAGGACGCCGAGGACGCCGAGGACGACGGGGACTCCGGGGCCGACCGGGCCGACGACGAGGGCGGTACGTCACCGGCATGACCTCCCGCACCGCAGTACCCTCCGGGCTGGTCGTGGTCGACAAGCCCGGGGGGCTCACCTCGCACGGCGTCGTCTCCCGTATGCGCCGGCTGGCCGGCACCCGCCGGGTCGGCCACGCGGGCACCCTCGACCCGATGGCGACCGGCGTGCTCGTCATCGGCGTGGAGAAGGCCACCCGGCTGCTCGGGCACCTCGCGCTGACCGAGAAGGAGTACGTCGCCACCGTCCGGCTCGGCCAGACCACCGTCACCGACGACGCCGAGGGCGACGTCACCGCCACGGCGCCGGCAGCGGCGGTCGCCGCCATCACCCGCGAGGCCCTGGACGCCGGGATCGCGGCGCTCACCGGCCCCATCCAGCAGGTGCCCTCCAAGGTCAGCGCGATCAAGGTCAACGGCGTGCGGTCCTACACCCGCGTGCGCGAGGGCGAGGACTTCGACCTGCCCGCGCGCCCGGTCACCGTCTCGTCCTTCACCGTCCAGGACGTGCGCCCCGGCCCCGGGGTGCTCGACGTGTACGTCACCGTGGTCTGCTCCTCCGGCACCTACATCCGGGCGCTGGCCCGCGACCTCGGCGCCGGGCTCGGCGTCGGCGGCCACCTCACGGCGCTGCGCCGCACCCGCGTCGGCCCCTACGACATCGCGGGCGCGCACACCCTGGAGGAGCTGACCGAGGACTTCCGCATCCTCCCCATCGAGGACGCCGCCGCCGCGGCCTTCCCCCGCTGGGACGTCGACGCCTCCCAGGCCGAGCTGCTGGGACACGGGGTGCGCATCAGGGCGCCCGAGCTGGCGCCGGGTCCGCACGCCGTCTTCGGGCCTGACGGGCGGCTGCTGGCGCTGGTGGAGCCGGACCAAGGGCAAGCCCGCATCGTGGCGGGCTTCCCCGCCTAGGCCGTGTTTTGGAAGTAGCGCCGTCCGCCCACAGGGCGGGCCCCGCGGCGTCCGGTGCGTGCGATCGCAAGGCGGAGGGTCGTCCTCGTAGTGGGCCTGCTCGGACGACTCCGACAACGCAGCGAGTGTGCGTGCCAGGCGTCGCGGGGCAGGCGGGACTTCCACAACACGGCCTAGCCGTGGGGGGCACGCCCCCCTTCTTGCCCGCACCCCGGTGGGTCCGCCCTCCGGGGTGCCTCTTTTCCTCGATCCGGGACCTTCCCTCCGGATGGCGGTGGGCGCGCAGTTCCTCGCGACCCTGGGGGTGCCCTGGTGTCACCCGGGTGGTGGGGCGCTCGGGGTGAAGGCGGGGCGCACGAGGGGGCGCCTTCGCCCGGTGATCTAGGCGGGGCGATCAACCGACACTACCGTCGAAGCGGGACGAACTGGGCGCGGTAGTGGGGGAGGTGCCCGCATGGGGGCGGCACGGGGGGCGGCGGGCGGCGGAGCGGACGACGTACTCGTCCGGGTCTGCGACCTCGCAGGACGCCCCCGCGGCACCGGCTTCCTCGCCGACGCCGACGGCACGATGGTCACCAGCCACGAGGCCGTCGACGGCCTGGCCCGGCTGGTGCTGCACGCACCCGGCGGGCAGTTGTGCCTGGTCGAGGCCGCCGCCATCACCGCACTGCCGGAAGAGGGCCTCGCCCTGGTCGCCACCGAAGGGCTGAGCATGCCGCCGCTGGCACTGGCGCCCGGCGGCCCCGCGCACCCCGAGCGGCGGATCCGCGTCCGGCTGCCGCAGCCCGCCGAGGGCACGGTGCTGGGCACCGCCACGGTGACGTACACCGCCACCGACCGCTTCCACCTGCTGGAGGGCGTCTACGAACTCGCCCTGGACGGCACCGACATGAGCCGTGTGCCGCCGCAGGCCTCCGGCACGCCCGTCGTCGACGCGCTGACCGGCGCGGTGCTCGGCGTCGTCGCGACCGCCCTGCACGCCGGGCACCGCGCCGCCGGCTTCGCACTGCCGCTGCGGCCCGCGGGCGCACCCCGCGCGCTGACCGACCTGCTGGCCCGCAACGCGGCGACCGTGCCCGGCTACGGCCCGCACCTGAACCTCGCCGGCGCGCTCCAGCTGACCGCGACCTCCGTGGGCGCGGCCTCCGGCCCCGCCGAGTGGCGCGAGCCGGTCGCCAGGCCGGACGTCGCCGACGCCCTGCGGGAATTCCTCGCCGCACGGGGGGAGAGCGCCCCGCTGGTGCTCGGCCTGGTCGGCGAGCCCGGCACGGGCCGCAGCACCGAGCTGGCCCGGCTCGCCGCCCGCCGCACCCGCGGCGCACTGCCCGCACCCACCGTGTGGCTGCGCGGCGCGGAACTGCGCCCCGCCGACGGCGGCATCAAGGACGCGGTGGAGCGGTCGCTGCGCACCGCGGCCCGGATCGTCGGCGCCGCCACGACCGCCGAGCCGCTGCACGCCTCGCCCGACGCCGTCGCCGACCTCGCGCGGGCCGCAGGGCGCCCGCTGCTGATCGTGCTCGACGCCCCCGAGGAGATGCCGCCGGTCCTCGCCCACGCCCTCGACGACTGGACCGCGGGCACCGCGAGCTGGCTGCGGGCGGGGACGGCCCGGCTGGTCGTCGCCTGCAGGCCCGAGTTCTGGGACCAGGCGGGCCGGCTGCTGCCCGCGGCCCTGCTGCACGGGCGCCCGGCACCCGGGTCACCCGAGGACGGCAGCCGCCCGCTGCCGCCGTACGTGCGCGTCGGCGACCTGGACGCCGCGCAGGCCGCGGCGGCCCGCGAGCGCTACGGCCTGCCCGACGGGGCACTCGGCAGCGCCGACGAGGCGCACCCGCTGACGCTGCGGCTGCTGTCGGAGGTCCGTGCGGCCGTCCCGGGCGGCGCCGACGGCACCCCCTCCCGCGTGCAGGTCTTCGCCGCGCACCTCGACCTGATGTGCCTGCGGATCGCGGTCCGGCTGGCCGCCGCGGCCGACCCGCCGGTACGCGGCACCGGCGTGCGGCACCTGGCCGCCCGGGTCGCGGGCCAGGTGCACGAGGCCGCCCGCCGCTGCCTCGGCCCTGGCCAGGGCGAGCTGGACCGGGAGGCCTTCGAGGAGCTCTTCCCCTGGCGTACGGGCTGGGCCTCCGCCGTGCTGACCGAGGGCCTGCTCGTCCCCGCGGGCGCCGGCTACCGCTTCGTCCACGAGGAGGCCGCCGACTGGCTGCAGGCCGTGCACCTGGACCTGGCCGCGGCCCTGCAAGCCCTGGTCCACCGCTGGTTCGCCGCCCCGGCCGCGGAATCCGCCGACGCTCCCGTACGCCTCCCCTCCCGCCCCGCCGCGCGGGCAGGGCAGCCGCCGCCCGTACCGCCGGCGCCGGCCGTCGCCCCGCCGTCGGCGCCGCGCTCCCTGCCGGTGCCCCGGCACCGGGCGGGACCCGTCGTGCAGGCGCTGCTGATGGCGCCGCCCGCGGAACTGGCCGGGCATCTGGCCGGCCTCGTCCAGGCCCTCGACCACAGGACGCCGCCGCCCACCCGCTGCACCCCGCGCAAGGCGCCCGCACCGCCCCCGCCTGCGGTCACGGTGCCGGCCCCGTCCGCGCCGCCCCCCGACGACCTCGACGCCGACACCGTGCCCAACCCCAGGACCCGCAGGGCCGCCCGCCCCGACGCGGTACCCGGGACGCTGCGGCAGCAGGACTCCGACGACGGCGGCTGGCCCGACGGCGTGCAGGTCGCCGGGCGGCCTTCCCTGCCCGGCCCCGCAGCCCGGCGCGGCGACGCCCTGTGGTGGGCGGCGCACCTGCTGCGCGAGGTGCTGCTGCGGCTGCCCGACGCGACGGTGTGCCGCACGGTGCTGCGCGACCTGGCAGCCAGGACCGCGGTACGGGCCGTGGAGCGCGGCGGCTTCACCCCCGAGGGCATGGGCGGCCTCGGCGACTTCGGGCCGTGGTTCTGGCGCCGGGTGCGGCTGCCGGTCGCAGAACGCCTCGAACTGCTGCGGCTGCTGCTGCCCGCCGACGGCCCGCCCGGGCTGCCCGACCGCCACGACCGCTTCCTGGCCGCCGTCGCCGAGCTGCTGTGCGAGCGGCCCGCCGACGTGCTGCCCGCGGTGTGCGGCTGGTTCGACGACGACCGCCCGCTCCAGGCACCGCCCGGCATCGACGGGCCGCGGCTGACCGTCGCCTCGGCCGCGCAGGCCCTGCTGCACACCCACCGCAGGCTCGCCGTGGACGACCTGACCGAGGCCCTGGTCGCCGCGGCCCACCCCGGCGCCGACGAACTCCTGGCCGCGCTGGCCGAGGACGAGCCGTCCGCGGTGTGCCGGGCCGTCGACCGCTGGGCGCACGACCCGCGCCCGGACCGGCACGTCGCAGCCGCCGCGTACGGCCCGCGCGCCGCCCTGCACGTGCGCTCCGACGCCGACCGCGAACTCCTCCGCTATGCCGCCCTTGCCGTACTGTCCCGCCCCGGCGACTGCTCGCTGCACGGCGCCGTGCTGGGCATGCTGGTCCGCGACCCGGCCACCCGCGCCCGCCACCTCCCGGCCGCACTCGACCGTTTCGCCACCGGCGACCCCAGGCTGCCGGCCGGCGCACTGGCCGCGGCGCTGACCACGCATCCCGAACCGGTGCTCGCCGCCTTCCAGGCCAGGCTGCGGTCCGCCGAGGTCGGCGCCGACGACCTGCTCGCGGAGATGGCCGCGGTCACCGCCCCCGCGCTGGCCCGCAGGACCGCCGCCCTGGTCCAGGACCACCTGCGGCACCGCCCCGCAGGGGCAGCGGGCGTCGCCCGCTTCCTGGACCTGCGGCTTGAACAGGGACCCGCGGTGCGTGCCGTGGTCCTGCCGCTGACCACCGCGCTGCTGCGCGACCACCCGCCGGAGGTCCGCAGCATCCTGGTCGCGGTGCTCGCCGCCCCCGGCAGCCACCTGTCCCGGCCGCTGCGCCAGGAACTCCTGGACGCTGTGCTGGAGACGGAACGCGACCCCGACGTCCTGGACGCCCTGCTCGCCGCGGCGGCCGACGGCGCCGCCCGCCGGCCGCCGCCGCTCACCCACGACCTGGTCCGCCGCCTCGCCCTGCTGCTCGGCCGCACCCCCGAGGGCGCCGCCCGCTTCGACCGCCGCGTCGTCGAACTCGCCGCCGCCACCCCCGACTTCTCCCGGCTGCTGCTCGACTGGCTCACCGACACCGCCACCTGGGACCCGCTCGTCGGCCCGAGCGCCCGCCACCGCCTCGGCCGTCCCGCACCGGCGTCGGGCGAGCGCAGCTGAGCAGCACCGGAAGCCGCCCCCGCCGCCGCGGGGAAGCACGCCCCGGCCGGGCCGAGGATCCGCGGCGGCGGCGGACATGGCAGTCTTGGCTCTGCAGAAAAGCGAATGTCATGGATTCAGCGAGGGAAGCGGAGCGTCAAGGTGCAGCGCTGGCGGGGCTTGGATGACGTTCCCGGTGACTGGGGACGCTGCGTCGTCACCATCGGCTCCTACGACGGCGTCCACCGGGGCCACCAGCTGATCATGGGCCGTGCGGTGGAGCGGGCACGCGAGATGGGGCTGCCGTCGGTGGTCGTGACCTTCGACCCGCACCCCAGCGAGGTCGTCAGGCCCGGCAGCCACCCTCCGCTGCTGTCCGCCCACCACCACCGCGCAGAACTGGTCGCGGCACTCGGGGTGGACGCCCTGCTGATCATCCCCTTCACGAGCGAGTTCTCCCAGCTCTCACCGAGCGAGTTCGTCCGCACGGTGCTGGTGGACGGGCTGCACGCCAAGCATGTGGTGGAGGGCCCGAACTTCCGCTTCGGCCACAAGGCCGCGGGCGACGTCGACTTCCTGTCCGCGCTCGGGCTGAAGTACGACTACGAGCTGGAGGTCGTGGACCTCTTCATGAGCGGTGCGGCCGGCGGCGGCGAACCCTTCTCCTCCAGTCTGACACGGCGGCTGATCAGCGCGGGCGACATGGAGGGCGCCGCCGAGGTGCTGGGCCGCCCGCACCGGGTCGAGGGCGTCGTCGTACGCGGCGCCCAGCGCGGCCGCGACCTGGGCTACCCCACCGCCAACGTCGAGACCCTGCCGCACACCGCCATCCCCGCCGACGGCATCTACGCGGGATGGCTGCACGTCGGCGACGAGGCCATGCCCGCCGCGATCTCCGTCGGCACCAACCCGACCTTCGACGGCACCACCAGGACCGTCGAGGCCTACGCCATCGACCGGGTCGACCTGGACCTCTACGGCCTGCACGTCGCCGTGGACTTCCTGGCCTATCTGCGCGGGATGGAGAAGTTCGACACCATCGACGCCCTGCTCGAACGGATGGCCGACGACGTGAAGCGCGCCAGGGACCTCATCGGGGCGGCCGCCCAGCCCTCCCGCAGCGACGCCCGCTAACCGCCGCCTGCCCCGGGGGCACCCCCGGGGCTCACGTCGGGCGGACCAGCCGCGTCTCGTACGCGAACACCACCGCCTGGACCCGGTCCCGCAGCTCCAGCTTGACCAGCACCCGGCTGAAGTGCGTCTTGACCGTGGCCTCCGCCAGGTGCAGCGACGCGGCGATCTCGGTGTTCGACAGCCCCCGGCCCACCTCCACCAGTACCTCCCGCTCCCTGGCCGTCAACCGCGACAGCCGCTCGTCCGCCTCAGGACCCTCGGCGCCGCCCGCCGCCGGCAGCTGGTGCGCGAAGTTCTCCAGCAGCCGCCGGGTGATCCGCGGCGCCACCACCGCGTCCCCCGCCGCCACCGACCGGATGGCCGCCAGCAACTCCTCGGGCAGCGCGTTCTTCAGCAGGAAGCCGGACGCCCCCGCCCGCAGCCCGGCGAAGGCGTACTCGTCCAGGTCGAACGTCGTCAGGATCAGCACCTTCGACTGCGGGCAGCTCTCGATGATCCGCGCCGTCGCCTCGATCCCGTCGGTGCCCGGCATCCGCACGTCCATCAGCACCACGTCGGGCCGCAGCTCCCGGGTGAGCCGCACCGCCTGCGCACCGTCCCCCGCCTCACCCACCGCCGTCATGTCGGCCTGCGCGTCCAGCACCATCGTGAACGCCATCCGCAGCAGCGGCTCGTCGTCCACCAGCAGCACCCGGATCACCGGCGCCTCCTCCTTCCTGCCCGCGACCACCCTCCCCGGCGAGGTGGCGCCCGCCGGCGGTGCTGCGGATGCTGCGGATTCTGCGGTCACAACGGCTCCGGAGTGGTCAGAGTGAGAACGGCGGCCACCTGCCAGCCGCCGCCGGGCAGCGGCCCCGCCGTCAGCCGGCCGCCATAGGCCGCGGCACGCTCCCGCATCCCGGGCAGCCCGTGCCCGGCGGACGCGGCGGGGTCGCGCGGCAACGCAGGCCCGGTGCCGTCGTCGGTCACCGTGACGGACACCGCCTCCGGCGCGCACTCGACCCGCACCTCGGCGCTGGCCCCCGCGGACGCGTGCTTCAAGGTGTTGGTCAACGCCTCCTGCACCAGCCGGTACACCGTCAGCTGCGCCGCGACCGGCACGAGCGCCGGATCACCGGCCACCTCCAGCCGGGTGGGCAGTCCCGCCGCCCGCACCTGCTCGGCCAGCGCGGGCAACTGCCCGATGCCCGGCATCGGATGCCGCAGCGCGTCCGGCTCGTCGGCCCGCAGCACCCCGAGGAAGCGCCGCATGTCCGTGATCGCCTGCCGCCCCGTCGCCGACACCTGCCGCATCGCGGTGGCCGCCCGCTCCGGACTGCGCCGCTGGGCGAAGACCGCGCCGTCCGCGAGCGCCACCATCACCGACAGGTTGTGCGTCACGATGTCGTGCATCTCCCGGGCGATCCTGGCCCGCTCCCCGGCCACCGCGAGCTGCGCCTGCTGGTCGCGCTCCCGCTCCAGCCGGACCGCCCGGTCCTCCAGCGTCGCCAACCGGTCCCGCCGGCTGCGCATGTTGAGCCCCAGCACCATCGCGGCGGTCGCCATCGCCGACAGCGACACGAACGTCCCCGTGCCCCTGTCGTGCATCGACCACCGCAGCGTCGCGAGCAGGATGCCCCCTTCCAGCACCGCGAACGCCAGCAGCGTGCGCCGCCGGGTGCTGTAGGCGGCCACCGCGTACAGCGCGACGAGCAGGGTCACGTCCGTCGGGATCCGCACGTCGAGGCACCACTGCACCAGGGCCGTGCCCGCGATCGTGCAGAACACCGCCATCGGCGCCCGTCGCCGCCAGACCAATGGCAGCACCAGCGCCGCGTGCAGCGGCACCAGCAGCATCGGACGGCCGCACAGCTGCTGGCGCAACGCCGCGGCGCTCGCCATGAACAGCCCCACCGCGAAGACCGCGTCCAGCGCGGGCGGCGACAGCCGCACCCACCGGGCGACCCGGGCATACCCCGCCCGGCCCACCCGCTCGACCCGAGCCGCCACCCGCCCCACCGGCCCCGCCGCCTGCTCCACCGTCCCGCCCGCGCTACCGCCGGCGTCCGGCAACGACCCCCGGCCCGCCGAGCCGAGCCCCGGGACGGCGTCCGGGTCCGAGATCCCGCCCGGGTTCGAGGCCCCGCCCGCCTGGGGGACCCGGCCCGGGTCGGACGTCTCACCCAGGCCAGGGACCCCTGCCGACTCCGCGGACGCCCCGCCCGCGGACGGCATCGCGAACGTCATCACGCCACCGTCACGCGTCGCGCCGCTTGAGCAGCACCGCAGCCGCCGCCAGCGCCACCGCCGCATACAGGCAGAACACCGCGAATCCGGTCCATGGCGCCAGCGTATGCGCCTCCCGGTGCAGGGATATCAACGACTGGCCCGCGTTGCTCGGCAGCCACTGGTTGACGTGGTTCGACCAGGACGTGGGCAGCGCCTCGGCGAGCACCGGCACCACCAGCAGCAGCCCGAACACCGTGGCGATTCCGCCCGCCGTGTTCCTGATCAGCGCGCCGATCGCCACCCCAAGCAGACCCACGACCGTCAGATACAGGCCGACTCCCATCACCTGGCGCAGCACTCCGGGGTTGCCCAGGGACGTCCCTATGTGCTTGGAGGACATGGTCGCCTGGCCGATCAGGAAGGCGACGAGCGCGCCCGCCGTCGTCAGCACCCAGATGACCGCGGCATACAGCCCCGCCTTGGCCCACAGCACCGGCAGCCTGCCCGGCACCGCGGACAGCGACGCCCGGATCATCCCGGTCGCATACTCCCCGCTGATCATCAGCACCCCGAGCACGCCCACCGCCAGTTGGGCCAGGAAGAAGCCGCGCAGGCTCGTCATACCCGGCTCGAAGTCCGCCCGCTCATGCGGATTCATGCTCGCCCAGTGGCTTGCGGTGAACGCCGAGAACAGCGCACCCAGTCCGATCAACGCCACCACGGCCGCTATCAGGGTGTAGAAGGTGGAGCGCAGACTGCGCATCTTGATCCACTCGGAGTGGAACACCCGCAGCTGGGTGACATGGCCGCGCGGGGCGGCCGCCGCGGCCGGGGGCACGGGGCCGCCCGCCATGACCGTGCTGGTCGTCGTACTCATGCCGGCTGTCCTTCCCGCTCGCGCGCCGGGGACTGATACTCCACCGCGTCCCTGGTCATCTCCATGAACGCCTCCTCCAAGGACGCCTGCTGCGGCGTCAGCTCGGCGAGGGCTATCCCGGAGTCCGCCGCGATCCGGCCGATCCGGTCACTGCTCAGCCCGGTGACCTCCAGCACCTCCCGCTCGGTCGAACTCACCGTGACCTCCGGCCCGGCCAGCGCCTGCCGCAGCCGGTCCGCCTCGTCCGTCCGCACCCGCACCGACGTGCCCGCCGCGGACCGTACGAACTCCGCCACCGACGTGTCGGCCATCAGTCGGCCGCGGCCGATGACGATCAGGTGCTCGGCCGTCAGAGCCATCTCCGACATCAGATGCGAGGACAGCAGGACCGTGCGGCCCTCGGCGGCGAGGTCCTTGAGCAGATTGCGGATCCACAGGATGCCCTCGGGATCGAGCCCGTTCACCGGCTCGTCCAGCACCAGCGTGGCCGGGTCGCCGAGCAGTGCGCTGGCGATGCCCAGCCGCTGGCCCATGCCCAGCGAGAAGCCGCCTGCCCGCTTTCGCGCGACCTCGCGCAGCCCGACGATGTCGATCACCTCGTCCACCCGGCGGCGCGGTATCCCCGTCGTGGCGGCCAGCGCCAGCAGATGGTTGTAGGCGCTCCGGCCGGTGTGGATCGCCCGCGCCTCCAGCATGGCGCCGACCTCGTGCAGGGGCGCACGGTGCTGGGCGTACCGTTTCCCGTTGACCGACACCTCCCCGGAGGTCGGAGCGTCGAGCCCGAGGATCATCCGCATCGTGGTCGACTTCCCGGCACCGTTCGGCCCGAGGAAGCCCGTGACGGCGCCCGGTCGCACGGTGAAACTCAGCTCGGTCACCGCGGCGCGCTCGCCGTAGCGTTTGGTCAGGGCGTGGGCTTCGATCATGGGAGGGACCTCTTGGCGTGCGTCGGAGGGGGGTCGATCAGGATGTCTCCATCGTCCGATTCCCGACCCCCCGTCCGCGACGGTCCACGGGCGGATTCCGTAGCCCGCCGGCTGCATCCCCGGGGTGACACCGTGTACGACCGGCGGGGTACTCGACCGCCCGGAGCCCTTACACGCCAAGGGGCCGCCGCCGTGGAGACCCACGGCGGCGGCCCGATGTCGGCGCGGTGCTCTTCGCCCGCCCGCCCCTACTGCTGCTGAGGCGGCGGGGGCGGGGGGTAGCCGTATCCCTGCTGCTCCGGCTGCTGCTGCGGCACCGGCCAGCCCTGCTGCGGCTGGGGTGCCTGCGGCTGCGGCGACTGGGGCTGGAAGGGCTGCGGCGCCGGCGGCTGCCCGCCAGGACCCGCCTGCGGGTACGGCTGCGGTGCCTGCGGCGGGCCTCCGTACTGCGCGGGCGGGACCTGCCCCGGCTGCATCGGCTGGCCGTACGGCTGCTGCCCGGGCTGCCCCGGCTGGCCAGGTTGTCCGGGCTGGCCCGGCTGCATCGGCTGGCCGTACGGCTGCTGGCCGGGCTGATCCGGCGCCGGGTAGCCGGCCGGGGCACCGCCGTACGCTCCGGGAGCCCCGTAGGGACCCGGCATCGGAGGCGCCTGGTGCGGCGGCTGGTTCTGGCCGTCCGCCGTCCACAGCCCCTGCGCCTGCTGGGCGCGGATGAAGTCCTCCGCGACCATGGCGGAGAGGTTGAAGTACGCCTCCCGGGTCTTCGGCCGCATCATGTCGAGGTCCACCTCGGCACCCGCCGCGAGGTGCTCGTCGAACGGCACCACCTGCACACCGCGGCAGCGCGTCTGGAAGTGCGCCACGATGTCCTCGACCTTGATCATCTTCCCGGTCTCGCGGACCCCGGAGATCACCGTGATGCTGCGCGCCACCAGCTCGGCGTAGCCGTGCGCCGAGAGCCAGTCCAGCGTCGTACTGGCACTTGACGCGCCGTCGACCGACGGCGTCGACACGATGATCAGCTGGTCGGCCAGGTCCAGCACCCCGCGCATCGCGCTGTAGAGCAGACCGGTACCGGAGTCGGTCAGGATGACCGGGTACTGCCGCCCGAGCACGTCGATCGCCCGCCGGTAGTCCTCGTCGCTGAACGCCGTCGACACGGCGGGGTCCACGTCGTTGGCGATGATCTCCAGGCCCGACGGCGCCTGCGAGGTGAAGCGGCGGATGTCCATGTAGCTGTTCAGGTACGGGATCGCCTGCACCAGGTCGCGGATCGTCGCACCCGTCTCACGGCGCACCCGGCGGCCCAGCGTGCCCGCGTCCGGGTTCGCGTCGATCGCCAGGATCTTGTCCTGCCGTTCGTTCGCGAGCGTCGACCCCAGCGCGGTCGTGGTCGTCGTCTTGCCGACACCGCCCTTGAGGCTGATCACCGCGATCCGGTAGCAGGACAGCACCGGGGTGCGGATCAGCTCCAGCTTCCGCTGCCGCTCCGCCTCCTCCTTCTTGCCGCCGATCTTGAACCGGCTCGGCTGCGCATTGGCACCGGGCTTCTTCGGCTTCGGCTGGTTGCGCAGCAGCCGGTCGGACGACAGCTCGACCGCCGCGGTGTAGCCCAGCGGCGCACCGCCCTGCGTCGTACGCTGCCGCTGGTCCGGCGTCACCGTCGGCCAACCCCCGGAGCGGGGGTCCACGGGACCCGGCTGCGCTGTCGGCGCGGCCTGGTCGCCGCCCAGGCGCGGGTCGATCCCCTGGGCCGGGCTCGGCTGCGGTTGCTGCGGCGGCTGCTGCTGTTGCGAGGTGTACGGCGCCGGCAGGTTCTGCACTGCCGCGCCCTGCTGCGGGAAGCCGTAGCCGCCCTGCGCGGGAAGCGGCGGCAGCGGTCCCGCCGCCTCGGGCTCCGCGCCCACCGGATGCGGGTGCCCTGGCTGCGGAGGCGGCGGGAAACCGTAACCGCCCTGGGCAGGCAGCGGCCTGTTGTCCACCGGCGCCACCGGCTGCTGCGGCAGACCCGTCGGTACCGCACCCTGCGCCTGCGATGCCTGCGGCTGCTGCTGCGGGAAGCCGTACGCGCCCTGCCCGGGCTGCTCGGCCGCAGGCGGCGGGAAGCCGTAACCGCTCTGCGGGCCGGGCGGGGCAGGGAGGTTCGGTGCGGGCGGCGGGAAGCCGTAACCGCCCTGTTCGGCCTGCTGCGGGGCCGGGGGCTGCGGGAAGCCGTAGCCGCCAGCCGGCTGCGCAGGAGCCGGCGCCGCAGGCGCGGGCGGGGGATAAGCGGCGGGCGGACCCTGCGGAGGACCGGCCTGGCTCAGGGGCGGCGCCGCCGGGGCCGGAAAGGCCTGCGAACTCTCCGGCGTCGGGGACTGCGGCACTGCCCGCTCGAAGTGCGGCGGCAGCGGCGGCACCGCGCTCTGCGGCGCGGCGGGCGCCCACGGCTGCGGCTCGGCAACCGGCGGTGCCTGCGGCAGCGGCGTCCATACGGGCGCCCGGGGCGCGGGCGGCGCGTCTTCTGGCACGGCATCCTGCGGCGGCGCCTCCACGGGCCTGGCGTCCTCCGGTTCCGCCCGCGCCTCTTCCGCAGCCGGTGCCGCGGGCCTGGCGTCCGCCGGCTCTTCGGCTGCGGGCTGCGGCGCCACCGGGTCCGCCGGTGCGATGTCCTCGATCCGCACGCCGGCCCGCTGCTCGATCTCCTGGCGCAAGGCCGCGGCGGAGAACCGCACGGTCTCGCGGGCCACCAAGTCGCCCCGCGACTCCGGGTCGTCCTCCTCCTCCGCAACCTGCGGCGGCGCGGCGGCGGGTTCCGGTTCCGCTTCCGGTGCGGGGGTCGCGGCGGCGGGCTCGGGCACGGCAGGCGACACCGGGGTGCCCGACCAGACGGGGCGCTCCGGCGCCTCGGGCTCCCGCGCTTCGGGCGCCGCGGGCGGCACGGCCGTCGCCGACCAGGCGGCGCCCCCGGCCAACGGCGTGGCCCCTGCCGCGGGTTCCTGCGGCTGCCGCGGGGGCAGCATCTCCCACGCCGGTACGCGAGCCGTCACGTCTTCGGCCGCGGCGACGTCGGGGGCCGGCGCGGCCGGCGCGGCCGGTGCCTCCGGCGCCTCGGCGGGCGCGGGTTGCGGCGGCGGCGCCGCCGGGTCTTCCTCGCCGGTCCCGCTGCCGTTCTGCATGTACCAGGCCGGCGGAGTGAAGTCGAAGCGGTACTCGCCCGTCACCTCACCTTCGGCCGGTTCCTCGACAGGGGCGGCCCCGCCCGCGCGGTTGTCGTCCCGATCGCTGTTCACTGTGCCTCCCGGTCTGCGTCGAGGAGCTGCCTGCAGCCGGCTCCCCGCCCCGTGCGCCGCAGGGCAGGCGCCCATCCGCCACGCCCTGCCGCTCTCGACGCACAGCCTAATCGCCGGTGCACGTCCGCCGTCAGGCCGCCCGCTCCGCTCATTCCCCGCCACCGCCCCTACGCCCCGCGCCCACCCCAGCCTACGACCCCACCTCCCACCAACCCCCAACCCCGCCCAAACTCCACCCACTCCACCAAGTCCCCCCACCCGGCGGCCCAGCTCCCAAGCCCGCATCCATCTGCCCAGCCCCCCCGATGCCGGGTCGGCTTCCCACTCAGCCGAGGTGGCACCCACCCAGGGGCGCGGGGAACTGCGCGCCCAGCCCATATGTCGGGGAACGGCCCGGTGCACGGCAAGTGGCACCCCCTCAGCCCGGGCCGAGCCCGGCCGCGCCAAGCCCGCCGCCGCGGCAGCTGCCCCGGGCCGCAGGCCCACGGAACACCGGCCGCCCGGGGGGAGGGGGGGTCAGTCGATGCGACGGGCCTCCCCGAGGAGGCCCACCTCCGCATCGGTCGGCTGCACCAGCACGAACTGCCGGTGCTGCGGCGTCCCCCAGAGCATGACGCCGTCCCCCAGCGCGGGCAGCGCCGCGGCTTCCTCGCGGGTGAGGCGGAGAACCTTGGCCAGGACCTCTGCCTCCTGCGGGGAGACCCGCTGGATGCCGACCAGCCCCGCCTCGCCGAGCAGCCTGGGCGCCTGCGGGCCGAGGAAGGGCAGCAGGGTGAGGACGGCCTGCCAGGGCGCCTTCGCGAGGCGGCTGCGCGGCGGGTACGTACCGCAGTCCCGTACGACCAGCACCGGGCTGGACACCGTCGGCCCCTGCGAGGGGAGCTCCTTCACGTCGTGCACGGTCATGCACTGCTGCCCGCCGCCCGCGGCCTGCGCCAGGGGCGTCCACACCTGGGGGCGCGCGGACTCGACCGCGACGCGCGCACCGGTGCCGACCGCGCGCAGCGCCAGCACCTGGGCGGTCCACACGCTGCCGATCACGACGACGTCGAGTTGCGCGGGGCGGAACAGCCCGAGGACCGCGGGATTTCCGGCCTCGTCGATCCCGGAGACGACACCGTCGTCGCCCAGCGGCAGCGACATGGAGTCGAGCTGCCGCACCGACAGCCCGTGCCGGTCCCGCCGGGGGCCGCGCAGCCCGAAGCCGGGCCTGGCCTTGCGGCGCTGCGGGGGCAGCGCCTGGTCGGGTTCGCCGCCGGGCCGCATGCCCGCGCGCGGTCCCTGATACATCGGCTGAGTGGACATCAGCTGGTACCTCCCAGCGGCAGCGTGGCCAGGACGCCGGGCAGCTGCTCGCGGTCGAGCCGTACGAGCCCCACCTTGTGGCGCCGCGCGACCCTTTCCAGTTCCCGCCGCGCCGACGTCAGCTGGCGGTCGTCCCTGGCGGTGATCCGTACGTACGCGCTGAGCGCCGGCGTCTGCCCGGTGCCGCGGCTCAGTGTCAGAGCGAAGCTTCCGGCCATCGCGGGCACCGCCGTCAGCGCGGTGACCGTACGGGCGGTGGGCAGCGCGCCGCCGCCCTGCGGCCAGCGGCCCACCCAGTACGTGGTGTGCCAGCGGTCGTCGCACCGCCAGGCGCGGCTGCGCTCCAGCGTCCTGCGCTGGCCTGTGCCGAGCCGCCCGGCAAGCGCCGTCGCCAGCGGGTTGACGCCCGCCGACGTGGCAAGGGCCGCGGTGAGCTCCTCCTCGTCCAGCACCGACGCCTCGAAACCGGCCCCGGCCAGCCTGCTGGCCAGATGGTCCGCGGCCCGCAGCACCGAGCGCTGGGCGCCGCCAAGACCGCCGCCGCGGGCCAGCACCGCCTCGGGGCACAACTCCGGGTCCAGCTTGAGCGCGACCCAGGTCACGCGTATCGCGGGTGTCCCGTACTGCGCCTGCAGCGGCCCGTACGACACCGCCGCCACCGCCTGCGCGGGGAGGTGCGGAGCCGGGGCCGGCTGGACGTGCTGCACGACCTGGACGGACGCCAGAGATATGTCGTCGACCTCCAGCGCGTCGTAGAGCAGCCCCAGCGGCATCGGCCTTGCAGTGCGCAGCGGTTCGTCGCGCGACTGCACCAGAAGCACCGCCGTCACGAACGTACCGTCGCCCACCATCCCGACGCTGCGCTCACGGCGCCGCCCGGTGAAGGTGTACGTGCGCAGCGCCGGGTCGCATTCGGTGATCGGCGCCAGCGCCGGGTCGATCAGCCCGGAACCCGCGGCAATTGCCGAGCCGCCCGGCGTCCCCGCATCCCGCGTGGCCTCCCTGGCCGCCTCGCGCTGCCTGCGCCGCATCGCCAGCACACTGGTCAGCCACTCCGGCAGCGGCCTGCCCCGCCGGCGCAGCACGGCAGCCGCGACCAGCAGCACCGCCACCGCGGCACAGGGCACCATCACCGCCTTGCTGGTGGCCGCACCGATCGCCACGAGCGCCGCCGCGACCTCCACCATGGCCAGCTGGTGCAACCGGAGCACACCGATCCGCCCGGGGCGCGAACTGAGGTGCAGCGCGGCCGGTGCCGGACCGTGCCTGCGATCACGGCGTGCTGTGCTTGCGGTGGTCATCCCCCTGCGCCCTCCGTCGTGCGGCGTCATGATGTCCGCTCACCGTACCGGTGTCGTAGGACATGCGGCGCACCCGGCATAGTAGGGGACCGACCCTGCCAACGCGACGGCACGGTGCCTGACGGCAGCGGGTCCCAGCGGACGTCACCCGGGGGGAAAGCGGAACGATGGCCTCACGCAAGGAACAGCTCAACGCCTACACCTTCGCGCGCAAACGCGTGGTGGCGGCCTTTCTCCAGCCCAGCCCCTCCGGGTCCGACGAGGGTGCGCCGCGCCCCATGCGCGCCTTGGTGCCCGGCATCGTCGTCGGCGCCGTCCTGCTCGCGGGCTTCGGCGCCTGGGGTCTGATAAGCCCCTCGGTGCCGCACGGCTGGGACGAGCCGGGCAAGCACGTCATCGTCGCCGACGAGTCCACCACGCGGTACGTCGTACTGAACGACGCCGACACCCACAAGCCGGTGCTGCACCCCGTGCTCAACATGGCGTCGGCACGCCTGCTGCTCGACCCCGGGGCCTACGACGTCATCAAGGTCAAGGAGTCCGTGCTCGACCACAGCGGACTCAAGCACGGCGCCACCATAGGCATCCCTTACGCGCCCGACCGGCTGCCCAGTGCGACGGACGCGGGCAAACCCAAGGCGTGGGCGGTGTGCGACCGGCCCGGCGGCGGCAGCAGTCACGCGGCCCAGCAGGCGGTGTTCGTGCTCGGCGGCGACGAGGCCGCCGCCATGAACGGCCCGTCCGCGCTCAACGGCAGCCAGGTCCTCTACGTACAGAACCAGGACGGCATCCAGTACCTCGTCGACCCGCGGGGCACGAAGTACGAACTGGGCGGCCCTGACCCGCAGTCCCGCAAGCCGGAGGACATGGGCCTGCTGCTGCGCACCCTCTTCGGTGAGGACCCGCAGCCGCAGACCGTCTCCGAAACCTGGCTCGCGTCGCTGCACAAGGGAACCCCCATCTGGTTCCCGTCCGTCGACGACCGCGGAAGCACCAAGAAGGTCATCGGCGTCCCCGGCGGCAGCACCACCGTCGGCACCGTCCTGCGGGCCGTCTCGGGCAAGGGCTACGAGTACTACGTCGTCACCAAGGACGGCGTCGCACCGATCACCCAGTTCGCCTCCCTGCTGCTGCTCCAGGCCAACCACCAGACCGCCCCCGTGCAGACCAGCATCCCGGTCACACTGCTGCAGCCCTTCCTCCCCGACGACTGGCCGCAGAGCGACCCCAGCCAGGTCAACACGTCGACCGGCGACTCACCCCGCGACGTCGCATGCAGCGTGCTGCAGAACAGGACCGACGGCACACCCGGACTCAAGACGACCCTGTGGGCGGGCAAGGACTACCCCGAGCAGATCGTCGAGGGTGCGAGCAGCGCCTACGTGACGCCCGGCAGCGGCCTGCTCTACCAGGAGGTCAGCGGCACCGACACCAGCGGCGGCACGTTGTTCCTGGTCACCGACACAGGCCTGCGCTACGCGGTCTCCCGCAACAACGACAGCGCCGCTGCCAACAAGGCCTCCGACTCCAAACAGGAGGTCAACCAGGCCTCCGTCAGGCTCGGCTACCAGGACGTCAAACCGATGTCGATCCCGTCCGTATGGTCCGAACTTCTGCCGAAGGGACCGGCATTGGACACCGCAAGCGCCGCACAACCCCAGGGATCCTGATCGCACCGCGTAAAGGGATGCGGGTAAGCTCGACTCAGGTGGTGTCTGTGGCCACCGGGGTCATGGGGGAGGGGCGACGTTCGAATGGAAGCACCAGTAGACGGCGGCGGAGCCAGTCTGCACGTTGCGCTGGAGGACCTGCGCACGTTCAAGACACGAGTGGACGGGCTGCTGGACGAGCTGGACGGCTCGGACTTCGCACCGAAGGAGATCGGCCAGGGACGGGTCAAGTCCGCCCAGATCGGCAGCGGTTTCGGCGAGGCCGAAGACCTGATGAAGGCGTACGACTACGTCCACGGCCAGCTCGAACAGCTCTCCGCGACGCTCGCCAACCAGATCGAGGCGATGAGCCTCTCGCTGCACATCGGGCACTCGACGTTCAAGAACGTCGACCTCGGCACCCAGCGCAAACTCCTCGACCTCAACGACCAGATCGTCCAGGCCTACAACCCGGCCCTGGACCCCAACGCGCCGAAGGGCAACCTCGCGGGCCAGCCCGCGAACGCGTCGGCGACCACGGACAACGGCAGCACCGGGAACGGCAACGGCAACGGCAACGGTTCGCAGGCGGGCAGCGGGGGCGTCGGATGACGCGCGGTGAGAGCTGCGAGACCCGTGAGCACAGCCCGGCGGAAACGACAGAAAACGGGGGCAGGACATGACCGACACGTCAGGGAGCGCTCCCGGCGGGTGGTTCGCCAACATCGCGAAGACGGTCGAGCACGCACTCGACTTCTCGCGGACCGACTTCGAGTCGTTCTCGCACGAGCAGATGCTGGACATGGTCCAGCACGCCGACCCCGAGGCCCTCGCGGGCTTCGGTGACCGCCTCACCACGGCCGTCACCAAGATCAACCAGATCGGCACCGACCTCAACGACCACATCGCGTACGTCGACTGGGAGGGCACGTCCGGCGCCGCCTTCAAGGACTGGGGCAAGAACGTCGCCAAGTCCACGCTGGCGCTCGGCGACTACGCCGACTCCACCGGCAAGGCCCTCACGGCCGCCGCCGACACGCTGCGCACGGTCAAGCGCGACATCCCGAAGGTCCCGGCCGGCCCCAAGGCCACCTACGACGCCCTCCACGCCGACCCCGTGGCCCGCCACGACCCGGACGGCCAGAAGGAGATCTCCCAGGCCCACACGCAACTGGAGACGGCCCGCATCCAGGCCGCCGACCAGATGCACAAGCTGGCGCAGTCGTACTCCTTCTCGGCGGCGATCATCAACAACGCGAAGCCGCCGACGTATCCGCCGATGCCGACGACTTTCGTGCCGCCGAGTGATGTGCGTGACTACGACCCTGCGCACTATGGCTCTACGACCGGTACGCCGTCCCCATACACATCGGAAACTAGCAGCAGTTCAACGCGTTCGGTGAAGCCTGCCGATCATGGTGGGCTGGAGAAGGTCTCGGCCAGCGGGGACGTGTCGCACGTTTCCCGGGTCGGATCGCCGGTGGCACAGGTGCCGGAGACCAACACGCCGCCAGTGACGCACATCCAGTCGACCGGGCCGGTGACCACCGTTTCACCGACGCAGCCGAGCCCCGTGGCCCCGACCACCACCGGTGGTGGTCCCCACATCACAGGGCCGAACCTGCCCAACTCCTACCAGCCGATCCCCAATCAGAACCAGCAGTTCGGGCCGACCGTGCCGAACCAGTTGCGCAACGTGGAGCCGGTCAACACCTCCGGTGGTCCGCGTGGCAATGGTCCCTTCAATCCGCGGAACCTGACGACACCCTCGGAGGAGATCGGTGCCGCACCGCCCGTGCGGCGCAGCACGACGAACGGGATCTACGGCGGGCGTCCGACGAACGAGCCGGGGATGTACGGAGGTCGCCCGCAAGGGCAAGTGCCTCGGGGGAGCGTCATCGGCGGCCGGGGCGCTGCCGCTCGGATGCCCGGTGGCATGGCGGAGGGCGCCACCCCCGGCATGGGTGGCCGCAACGGCATGACCCGAGGCAGCGCGGGTCGTCTGGCGAGCGAGCCCGGCGGGGTCGTGGGCCGTACACCGGCCGGCGAGTTCGCACCCGGGACGGGTCGTTCCTCCGACCGGGACCGGCGGCGCAACAGCCGCCGGCCTGACCACCTCATCGAAGAGGACGACTGGATCCCGACCCGTGACGATGTCGCACCGCCCGTTATCGACTGACACGACGGCGATCCGACCGAGCCGCACCGCGAGGAGAAGAGCGATGAAACGCCGGGCACGTACCTGGGTACAGCGTGCCCTGGCCGTTTCCGCCGTGAGCGGCGCCCTGATGCTGAGCATCGGGGCGCTGCCCGCGCAGGCGCAGACCCTTCGTCAGATGCAGTGGCACATTGACGCGATGCGGTTGCCCGAAGCCTGGAAGATCAGCAAAGGCGCGGGTATCACTGTTGCCGTGATCGACACCGGGGTTGACCGGACGATTCCGGATCTCCAAGGGCAGGTATTGGCGGGGACAAGCTTCACGTATCCGGTCAGCTCGCCTTACAAAGACAAAGACGGCCACGGAACTGGGATGTCCAGCCTGATCGCTGGCACCGGGGCTGCGGAAGGTGGTTCCGGTGCTATTGGGGCCGCACCGGCAGCAAAGATTCTTCCGATCCAAGTGTTCAACGACCCGCGGGATACGAACGAAGCTGCGAGTGCCGAGTCTTTCACCCTTGAGTTGGACAAGGCGCTGCGTTACGCAGCTGACAGCCAGGCGCGTGTCATCAACATTTCCCAGGGCGTTCCGGCCAGTTCCCTGAGACCGGAGGACATCGCTGGACTCCAGAGTGCCGTGGACTACGCTCGTGACAAGGGCAAGCTGATCTTTGCGGCCACGGGCAACTCGGGTGAGAAAGGCAGCCCCGTTGCCTACCCCGCGGCCAGCCGCGGTGTCGTCGGTGTCGGCGCTCTCGATCGGAACGGCAACGCGCTCACGTTGTCCACCAAAGGCCCACAGGTAGACATCTCAGCGGTCGGCGACAACATCTCCAAGGCCTGCCCGAGCGGGATCCGGCCCAACTGTGTCAACACGAGCAGCGGCACCAGTGACGCGTCCGCCCTCACCTCCGGCTCCGCCGCCCTCGTCTGGTCCGCTCACCCCGCCTGGACCGCCAACCAGGTGCTGCGTGTGCTGCTCAATACCGCGTCGAAGCCCACGGACGGGGCGGAGCGGAATGACGCGATCGGGTACGGGGCCGTGCGGCCGCGGGTGGCGTTGCAGACGCCGGGGGATCCCGGGCCTGCTGATGTGTACCCGTTGGCGGAGCACGAGGGCTGGAAGCAGGGTGCGGACGTGTCCGCGACGCCGACGGACGGCGCCGAGGGCACCGGCGCTCCGGCGCCGTCCGCTTCCTCTTCCGCGTCCGATTCGGACAAGTCCGCGGCCGCGGCTTCCGACTCCGGTGGCGGGGGCGGGAGTTCGACGCCGTGGATCGCCGCCGGGGCGGCTGTCGTCGTGCTGGCGGCGGCCGGGACGGCGTTGGCCCTACGCGGGCGGCGCCGTCGCGCCGCCGCTGCCGCGCCGGCTTTTGTGGCGCAACCGCTACAACCTCAGCAGCCGCCGCAGCAGCCACCGCCGTATGGTGGTTACCGGCCGCCTCCGCCACCGCCGCCCTATTAGGGCGCAACTGGGAGCAGTGGGTCCCCTGTTGGGATCGGCAGGTGTTGTGGCTAGAGTGAGCGGGTAACGTATTCGCCCGCGACGACGTACACGCGATTGCATGGGGGAGGGGCAGAAGACATGACTGCCGGAATGAAAGTCACAGCGGCTTCGCTGGCCAAGCTGGAAACCGACATCTACGACATGGTCGGCTCGATGGACCGCCAGGTGAAGGCGCTCCAGACGGTGATCGACAACCTCGAGGGTCACTGGCGGGGTATCGGCGCGAACGCCTTCAACGCGCAGCAGAGCCTGATCAACGAGGACCACCGTGTACTGGCGATCCTGCTGAACAAGATCAAGGAAGCCGTGCACGACACCAACCTCACCTCGGGCTCCACCGATGAGGACGTCCTCCAGGACATGAAGAGCATCGACATCAACGGCAGCGCCGCCGGCAGCGGCATCGCCGGTCTCTGACCCGGTCCCTGATCCGGCCATCGCCCCGGTCCTGACCGGGTTGCCGTCCGGGTCGGTCGCCGACCATCACGCCACGAGCCGTATCACCTACTTCCATGGGGGGTAATCATGTCCGATCCCGGTGAACTCAAGGTCACATATTCCTCGCTCGACGAGGCCGCGGGTGCGATCAAGCAGCAGGCCGGTCAGCTGGAGACCGACCTCGACAACCTGCTGACCCGCGTGCGCGCGGTCGCCGCGTACTGGGAAGGCGACGCGCAGACGGCCTTCCACGCCGTCGCGAACGAGTGGGCGAACCGCACCCACCACATGCACGAGGTGCTGGAGTCGATCGCGAGCAAGGTGCAGATCGCGAGCGGTCACTACAACGCGGCCGACAAGAAGGCCGCGTCCTACTTCGGCTGACATCGACCGGCCGTGCGGCCGACCCGCGCCGGCCCGCCGCCATGGCGGTCGACCGGCGGGTCGGCGGCAGGTCGGCCCTTCCGGGCGAACGGGCCGAGGAGCCGGCGAACGGGCCGAGGAGCCGAGGAGAGGCGTCGTGAGGGTTGCAGGGCCGCCGCACCGGCGTGCCGCGTCGGTGGCTGCCGCTGCCGCGGCGGTGCTCGCGCTGGTGCCGGGAGCCGTCCTGGGGTCGGCCGCGCCGGCCGGCGCCGCGCCCGGCACGCCAGCGGAGCCCGCACCGACCGCGTCCACTGTCCGGCCCGACTCGCCGCGGGCTGCGGAGCCGCTGGACGGCGACGGCCAGTGCACGTTCCCCGCGCCGCCGGTGAAGCAGACGCCCTGGTCCTTGCAGCGCGTGCTGATGAACCAGCTGTGGCAGGACACCCGGGGCAAGGGCGTCACCGTCGCGGTGATCGACTCGGGGGTGGATATCAGGAACCCCCAGTTGACGGGCGCGGTGATTGCCGGGGCCAGCGTTGACCTGATAGATCCCAAGGGCCACGGCACGACCGACCCGGTCGGGCACGGCACGGAGGTGGCCGGCATCATCGCCGCCCGCCCTTCGCCCTCGACCGGCTTCGTGGGACTCGCGCCCGAAGCGAAGGTCATCTCGATCCGGCAGGCCGGCGAGGACGGCACCGGTACGGTGCCGCATCTGATCACGGCGCTGCAGAAGGCCGTCGCCGCCCATGTCGACGTCATCAACATCTCGCAGGACACCTCGAGCAACTCGCCCGCGCTGGAGAGCGCCATCGAGGCGGCCGTGAACGCGAACATCGTGGTCGTCGCGTCGGCGGGCAACGACGGCGGTGACGGCAAGGCGCGCACGACGTATCCCGGCGCCTACCGGGGAGTGCTGGCGGTCGGCGCCTCGGACCGCAACAACGAACGCGCCTCCTTCTCCCAGGCGGGGGATTTCGTCGGCGTGGCGGCCCCGGGTGTGGACATGCTGTCCACGGTGCCCGGCGGCGGGCAGTGCGTGGACAACGGCACCAGTTTTGCCGCGCCTTACGTCGCCGGGGTGGCGGCACTGATCCGCGCCAAGCACCCGAAGTGGACCGCACAGCAGGTCATCGCGCAGATCGAGCAGACGGCGCAGCGCACCTCGCTCGGGCACAACTCCCTGGTCGGCTGGGGGGTCGTGGACCCGGTCCGGGCGCTCACCGACGACGGGAAGCCGATCGACTCGCCGACGCCGGACCCCGGAGTGCTCAAGGGCCAGGACAGGGCCGTGCCCGCGGCTCTGACCTTCGGCGACCCGGCGCGGCAGCGGGAGAAGCGTACGGCGGCGTACACGGTGAGCGGGGTGGCCGTGGCGCTGCTCCTGGTCACCGGTACGACGGTGGCGCTGCGCGACCGCAGGCGCCGTTCCTGAGCCGAACGGCGCCCCCAGCCTGAGCGCTCAGCGGTACTGGACCACGTGCAGCGACCGCACCCCGTCGCTCTCCAGTTCCGCGGGGGCGTCCCGCGCGGTGTCGACCAGGACCAGGCCGGTGTCGGTCTGCGCCGCGACGCACAGCAGCCCCACGGACTCGCGGCCGCGCCGGTCGTTCCTGCGCAGCCACACCACCGAGCGCGAGCCCACGGGCATCTCGGTGAGCCCGGCGATCAGCGTCGGCCAGTCGGTGTAGTCCGTCACGGACAGGACGGCGCCCAGTGGGCTCATCGTCGGTGCGAACCATGCCGCGGGGCCGGGCTCGGGCGGCAGCGGGAAGCCGTCGACGCCGGGCTGTGCGCCCTGGTCCCAGCGCTCGAACCACTCCCACGGGTCGGAGTTGGGCAGCCCGAACGGCACGGAGCCGTCCTTGGGCACCACAAGTGCCGCGTCCAGCATCGCGTGCTGAGGGTTGCCGTCGGCGAGGAAGGCGCGGGTGTTGCAGGCGAAGAGCCAGCCGCGGGCCGTCTCGTCGGCGGCGGAGGGCTCGACCAGGACGACGTCGCCGCCGTGCACGTGCTCCAGCCAGGCCTCGGCCGCGCGTACCGCGGAGGCCAGGTCGGCGGGGCCGCGGGCCGCCCGCGCGGCGGGGGGCTGTGCGGACGGCGCGGGGATCCTGGCGAGCACGATCTGCCGGACGTTCTCGGTCTCCAGCCGGGCGAGCCGCTGCCCCTGCGGGTCGAGGAGCGCGACCTGGCCGTCGTTGTTGTGCGCGTAGAGCAGGTGGCCGGTGGCTTCCGAACCGTGCAGTTCGCGGCGTACCCACACCACGCCCGCGGTGCCGGGACCGGGTTCGCCGACGGCGGCGATCACGGTGTCCCAGTCGGGGCAGGGGCCGACCTCGGCCGTGGGGAAGTACCGCCGCAGGAAGTCGTCCCACCAGGTGGGTCCCTCGTGGGCGGACTGCCAGGGCAGCGCAGACGCGGGCGCACCGCCGACCGAGGCGTGGGCGGCGAGCACGGCGCCCCTGGCGTTGGTCCTGCGGGCCTGTTCGGCGGGGTCCCTGGGGCGCGGGTCGCGTTCGAAGTCGGCCAGGTCGCCCCACGGGTCGTCGGTGGCCGGGTGGAAGGGCGGTGCGCCGTCCTTGGGCACGCACACCAGGGAGGTGAGCATGGGGGCGGGCTCGGTGGTCCGCGCGCCCTCGGCGGGGCGCAGGGCGGTGCTGAAGACCCAGGCCCGCGGGGTCTCGGCGACCGGCGTGCGCTGGATGTCGAGCGGCACGTCGTAGGTGGCGCTGAGCCACTCGTGGGCGAGGTGGTAGGGGTCGGTCATGTCCTCACGCCCCGGTGCCGGGCGGCCGGCGGGTCCACTGGGTGCCGAAGACCCGCGGGTCGGTGAGCCGACTGAGCTGCTCGGGCCACACGCCGTCCTCGAACCAGGCCCTGGCATTGGGCGTGCTCAGGGCGCTCGGGGTGAAGTCGATCAGGGAGCCGTCCTTGAACACGACGATCTCGCGCACCAGCGGCGCCTGCATGATGTCGCCGGTGTCGATGTGCTCCTGCGTGTCGAAGTGGACGGTCCACGCCAGCCGGTACTCGGTGGTGCTTCCCGGCGCGATCACGATCGTCGGCGGCCCGTCGCCGTACCGGTCCCGCAGGAACGCCCAGGCGGCGGCGAGCGCCTCCTCCTCGGTCATCACAGGTGCACCTTTCTTCGTCTGCTGCGGCCCGTCCGGTGGCCGCGCCCGGTCTCGGGGGCTCTGCCTGGCCGCGGGGCGTCGGGCGGTGCCGTCGCCCTGCCCGCGCTGTCCAGGCTACTTGTACGGCATGTACTTGATCTGCACGCCTTTTTCGAGGTCCGCCAATCGGCCGCTCTGGCCGTCGAGGAAGACCACGCCGTTGCTGTCGTGGACGACGTTGAAGACGTGCGCGGAATTGCCGCGGCCGACGTAGACGACGCCCCGGGAGCCCTCGCCGCGCGCGTTCATGTCGTTGATGATGTCGTCGTAGCTTCCGACGTCCTCGAACTTCGCGCCGGGATTGCCGAGCCGTGCCGGGCTCGGCCACTGCGGGTTCTCCAACGGGGTCGCGTGGGAGGGCATTCCGTCGAGGCGTTCGTTGACCGCTTCGACGTTCTTCGAGCAGTTCTGGGTGTAGCCCGGCTCGCCGGTCCTGTTGACGTCCTTGAGCCACGGGTACTCGTCGTGCAGGAACTGCGCTTCCTCCGCCGGGGTCATCGAACCCTGGTGGAAGGCCTTGCCCTTGACGTCGGAGGTGGACTTGGCGAGGCCCTTCCACTTGCTGCCGTTCTCTGCCGCGTCCTTGGCGGCCTGCTCCGCCGCGTCCTTGCCCGCGCCCTCGACGCCGGCCTTGGCGCCCGCGCTGCCGCCGTCGGTGGCCAGCGCCATCAGGATGTTGCCGACGAGCCGGCCGCCCGCCTCGTCGCCGTCCGAGCCCCATCCGCTGCCGAGCAGGATGCCGGGCAGCCGCTCGGGGTGCGCGGTCATGTCGACCAGTCCGGCGGCCGTCGAGTTGAGGTGGGTCAGGTACTGGGCGGGGTGGGTCATGTTGTACGGGTCGTACGGGTTCAGGCCGCGGACGAACTTCAGCATGTCGGTGCCGGAGCGTATGAGGCCGCCGGCGAAGTGCTCGACCTGGATTGGCGCGGACTTGAGGAAGTCGCCGCCGTCGCCCTTCATACGGTCGGTGAAGTCCGGTTTGGCGGGGGCGAGGGCGGTCGCGGTGCGGACCTTGGCCTCGGTCTCGCCCGCCACCGTGTCGCGCTGCTTGCGGGCCGCGCTGAGGATCTCCTTGGCGTGGTTCTTGTCACCGGCGCCCGGGTCGACGAAGGCGTCGGGGGCCACGGGCGGCTTGCCCGGGTCGCCGTTGCCGTCGACCAGTTCCTTGTAGCTGGCCAGGTCCTTGTTGTACTGGTCGACCTTCGCGTTGTACGCGGTCGCCGCCTGCTTGCGCGCCTCGGTGCCCTGCTTCCACAGCCGGACGGCCTCCTTGGCCTGGCCCTGCGCCCAGTCGACGGTGAAGGCGTAGTGCTCCAGCGCGTTGGACGCGTCCTGGCAGGCGGTGGCGGCCTTGGCCCACTTGGCGGGCTGCGGGGTGAACTTCGCCCGGAAGGCCTCGGCGCCGTCGCCGTCCCAGCTGCCCGGGTCGAGGTGGGTCAGGCCGGTGTGGCCGGTGTCGAAGGCGGAGTGGAAGCGGCTCAGGTGCCCGGAGATCTCGCGGATCTTGTTGGAGTCGCCGTGGATCAGCTCCTTGGGCTCCTCGGTCTGGCCGAGCTGCTGCTCGTCGACATGGGCGCCGAGGTGGTCGGCGATGGAGTCGCCGTGGTCGTCGACCCAGTCCGCCGCATCGTGCAGGCCGACGTGGTCGAGGCCGTCACCGACGAGGTGGGCGCCGTCGTCGATCAGCTCGCCGGCCTTCTTCTTGGCTTTGCCAAGCAGTTTCTCGCCACCGTCGCCGATCTTGTTGATCAAGCCTCCGAGGCCCATCAGCCCACCCCCGCGGTGCTGTTGCGCGGTGCCGGTTCGGCGGCCGGTCCGCTTGTGACTGTGTAGACGATCGGCCCATACTCTCAGGTTCCAGCCACGGGTTGCATCTTCGGGTCCCGAACGGCCAGGCCAGGCAGGGCGACAGAGGGCGTCGGAACGGGCTTTTCCGGCCTCCGGTTCCGCGCGGCGCCTACGGGCCTGCGATACGGCCCGGCCGCGGGGGCCGGCTCAGCGCCGGATGCGGCGGTAGTAGTCGGCCGTTCCCTCGATGCCGTGGTAGGGCACGACGGTGGCTGATTCGGTGGTCTTGTCGACGACGACAGCGGCTGTTCCGGGCGGCGTCATGTGCGGTGGCTGCCCGGGGACTTCCGGCGGCGGTGGTGGCAGCACGGGCAGCACGATGAAGCCCGCGTCGAACTCGGTGGCTCGGGTCGGGGCCGGTTCGCCGCCGGCGAGGCGCCAGCAGTAGTGCAGGGCGGCGATCCGCCGCGCGTCGTCCTCCGTCAACGGGCTACTCCCTGGCCGCCGTCAGGTCCTCGCGGCGGGCGACGGGACGCCGCTCCGCGTCCAGGACGTAGTGGAAGACATGCCGCGCCCCGCGGTGGATGGGGTCGGTGCTGACGAGGGCGGCCTGCGGGTCGAACCAGAACACCTCGCCGCGGTGGTTCAGCGCGGTGAAGACGTGCGAGGTGCGCACGCCGTCGACGGTCGGCGGCCACTCGACGTGGACGAAGGCGCTCGACCCGTGCCCCGCGCCGCGTACGTCGTCGGCCACCCGCTCGTACGCGGCAGGTCCTGGTCCTGTGTAGTCGAATGCGGTGCCGCCCCATACGTTGCCGTTCTCCACGCCGAACCGTTCGGCGCTCAGCACGTCGAGCGTTCCGTCCGCCGCCCTGCTGACCGTACGGGCCGCCGCGACCTGCGGGTTGCCGTACCAGGTCTCCAGGGCGGCCCGTACGTTGTCGGCGCAGTTGTTCGACCGGCCTGCCACCTGGGTGCCGCCGTCGTTCTGCAGCCGGGTCCAGTCGCCGCGCGGGTCGGGGTGGCGCTGGAAGCTGCCGTCCCGGTTGCGCGGCACCGCCTTCTCCAGCGCCCGCTGGTCGGCGTGGTCGACCGGCTGCAGCCCGTCGGGTCCCTCGCGCAGGGCGCTGCGGATGTCGTCGAGGGTGGCGCCGCGCGGCGGTACGGCGTTGCGCCAGCCCGCGGCGTTGCGGCCCGCCGCGCTGCCGCCGTCGGTGGCCAGGGCCAGCAGGACGTTGCCGAGCAGCCGCCCGCTCGCCTCGTCGCCGTCGCGCCCCCAGCCGGTGCCGAGCAGCAGCCCGGGCAGCCGCTCGGTGTGCAGGGCGAGGTCGAGCATCCCGGCGGCGGTGCCGTCGAGCCGCGTCACATAGGCCGCGGGATGGGTGAGGTTGTACGGGTCGTACGGGTTCAGGCCGCGGGCGAAGCGCACCGCGTCGGTGGCACTGCGGATCAGCCCGCCCGCGAAGTGCTCCAGGCGGATGGGTGCGGAGGCGAAGAGGTCGGCCGTGCGGGCGCAGAAGCGGCCGGTGAAGTCCGGCAGCCCGGGGGCCAGTGCCGTCGCCGCCCGTACCGCGGCCTCGGCGCCGCGGGCGGCCGTGTCGCGCTGGTCACGCGCGGCGGCCAGCAGGTCGGCTGCGGCGCCGCGGTCGTCGGCGCCCGGATCGGTGAAGGGGCCGGGCCGTGCCGGTACGTCGGCGGCGCCGTTCGCCAGTGCGGCCCGGTAGCGGTCGACGTCGGCGTTGTAGGCCGCCGCTGCCTGCTTGCGCGCCCGGGCGCCGCGCCGCCACAGCCGTACGGCCTCCTCTGCCCTGTGCTGCGCCCACTCCACGGTGAAGGCGTAGCGCTCCAGGGCGTCGGCCGCGTCCTGGCAGGCGGTGGCCGCCCGGCCCCATGCCGCGGGCTGCGGTGCGAAGGCCGCGCGGAAGGCGTCGCCGCCGGCCCCGTACCAGTTGCCCGGGTCGAGCCTGGACAGGCCCGCGCGCCCGGTGTCGAAGGCCGTGTGCAGGCGGCGCAGGTGCCCTGCGGCGGCGCGCAGCCGGCCCGGGTCGCCGTGCAGCAGGTCCCCGGGCTCCGCGGTCTGCCCCAGCTGCTGCTCGGCCACGTCGGCGCCGAGGCGGTCGGCGATCAGGTCGCCGGTGTCCTCGGTCCACTCGGCCGCCCGGTGCAGCCCGGCCGCGTCGAGGCCCGCGGCCAGCAGGTGGGCGTTGTCGTCGAGCAGGGCGCCGGCCGTGCGCTTGGCCGAGCGCAGCAGCCGGTCGCCGCCGTCGCCGAGCCCGTCGACCAGCGCCCTGAGGCCCATCAGCCGCCGCTGCCGGTGCCACCGCCCTGCGCCTGCTGCTGCGCGCGCTCCTCGGGGGTGGGGCCGTAGATCTGGTCGAGCGTCTGGTCGTACTCGTCCTTGTGCCCGCTGAGTGTCGCCGCCGTCTCCAGGGGGATCGACTGGCTCATGTCGTGGGCGGTGTCCTTCCAGGTCTGCCCCATGTCGGAGAGCGCCTGCTGGGCGGACTTGGCACTGTAGTCGGGGTGCAGGAAGTCGTTGATCGGGTTGTCGGAGCCGATCTGGCTCCACGACATGTTCTCCTCCTGCTCCTCCGTCAGGTTGGGGTTCCCGATGTCGGAGGCCACGACGACCTTGAGGGTCTTCATGGCGTACTGGTCCATCTCGTAGTACGTGCCCGCCGCCAGGCCCAGCCGCTGCGCGATCTGGTCGGCGTCCTGGACGATGGTCCGCACGCCCCACTCCCACCGGTCGCAGAAGCCGTCGAAGGCCGACGTGAGGCCGTCGTGCCCGGTCTGCATGCCGGTCAGCTTGAGGTTGGAGAAGCCGCGGCCGACGTCGGCCGCCGCCTCCTGGCCCATGGACTGCAGTTCGTGGATGACGCCGTTGAGCCCGGCCGCCGTCTGCGCCAGCGCCGTTTCGGTGACGTTGTAGCCGTCGCCGCCCCCGCCTCCGGTCATCGTTCCTCCCCGTTGCCTGCCACGGCGTCCACCGCGGCCCTGTCAGGTACCACTCCCGCCACCGGCGGGAAGATCATCGGGCGGCTGCCCGCCACGTCCAGTGCCACGCCTGCCGGTTCGCCGACCGCGGGCACGACCTCGTCCAGCAGCCGCCAGCCGTAGACCGTCACATAGTCCACGTCGGAGGAGCCGTCGGCGCCCCGCGCCATCACGAAGCGGGCCAGTTCCGTGTCGTCGGAGAAGGCGTACACCCAGTGCACCCCGCCCATGCTGGTCGCCCACAGGTCGCCGCCGTCGAGGGTCGGCACCATGACCAGGCTCGCCCGGAAGGCGTCGAGCAGAGCGTCGGGGTCGCCGTTGCCCGCGTGCAGGTCGGCGAGTTCCGAGACGAGGGCGGCGTGGGCGCCCTCCTGGGCGCTGGGCAGCATGCCGAAGGCCGCGGCGACCGGCACCTGCGGGCTGTCGCCCGCACGGTCCACCAGCTCCGTCAGCCGCGACCAGGCGCCGCCGGCGTCACCGCCGTCGACACCGGCACCGGCAGAGCCGGCGCCTTTCGCGCCGGTACTGTCCGAGCCGTTTCCGCCGGTACTGTCCGAGCCGTTGCCGTTCGCACCGGGTTCGCCCGGCGCCTGGTCACCGCCGGAACCGTACAGCCGGTCCCAGTCCGACTTCATGATCGTGCCCCCATCGCCGGTGCGGCCGCCGACCTGCGGCCGCACTCATCCCGACAAAAAACCTAGCAGGCGGCGGGGAAAGCGGAAGTCCGGCGTCAACCGCCCGGCTCACCCCTCGGCGGTCCAGGCCAGCTGCACCAACCGGGCGCCGCCGCGCCGCGCGGCGAAGATCGCCCGCCCGGGTGGCATCGGGCGCGGCCTGACCGAGGCCATCAGCTCGCCCTCGTTCGGGTCGCCGGACAACACCAGGCCCTGCGCGGCCAGTTCCTTGGCGCGCTGCATGAACGGCTCGTACATCGAGCGCCCCGCACCGCCGCTGCTGCGGGCGATGATGAAGCGGACGCCGACATCGCGGGCGAAGGGGAGGCTGTCGGCGAGCTGCGCCATCGGGTTGCTGCCGGCGGAGACCAGCTCGTAGTCGTCGATCAGCACGAACAGCTGCGGGCCGCTCCACCAGCTGCGGTCCCGCAGCTGCCGCGGGGTGACGTCGGGTCCCGGGGCGCGCCGCTCGACGAGTTTCTGCACCTCGGTCATGTGCGTCTCCATCGCGGCGGACGCGGCGATGTACTCCAGCATGTGGCTCTCCGGCAGCGAGCCCAGCAGGGTGCGCCGGTAGTCGCCGACGACGAGCATCGCCTCCTGCGGGGTGTAGCGCCGGCTGAGCTGCTGGGCGATGTGCCGCAGCGCGGCCGTCTTGCCCGACTCGCTGTCGCCGAAGATGATCAGCACCGGGTCGGTCTCGAAGTTCACGAAGACCGGGGCGAGTGCCGTCTCGTCGATGCCGATCGCGATGCCGCGCTCCGGGAAGCGCGAACCGTCCGGCAGCTGCTCGGCGGTGAGCATCGTCGGCAGCATCCGCACACCGGGTGCCGCCGCACCTGTCCAAGCCGAGTTGACCGCCTCGACCAAACCTGCGCCGCCTTCGGTGAGGTCGGCCGCCGAGGAGCTGCCGTCGATCCGCGGCAGACCCGCCATGAAGTGCAGCTGCGCGGGAGTGATGCCGCGGCCCGGCACCCCGGCCGGCACGTTCGCCGCGACCTTGCGGTTGATCTCGGAGTCCATGGTGTCGCCGAGCCGCAGTTCCAGCCGGTTGAGCAACTGGTCCTTGAGCGCGGCCCTGACCTCCATGTAGCGCGACGCGGTGAGCACCACGTGCACACCGAAGCCCAGGCCGCGGGCCGCGATGTCGGCGACGACAGGCTCCAGGCGCTCGTTGTCCTGCTTGAACGCCCCCCAGCCGTCGATCAGCAGGAAGACGTCGCCCCACTGCTCGTCGGGCAGTTCACCGGTCGCCCGCAGCCTGCGGTAGGACGCGACGGTGTCGATGCCGCGGCTGCGGAAGACCTCCTCGCGGCGGGCCAGCACTCCGGCGACCTCGGCGACGGCCCGGCGCACCCGGTCAGGCTCCAGGCGCCCCGCGACACCGCCGACATGGGCCAGGCCGTCCATCGCGCGCAGCGCGCCGCCGCCGAAGTCCAGGCAGTAGAACTGCACCTCGCTCGGCGTGTGGGTCAGCGCGAAGGACGCCACCAGGGTGCGCAGCATGGTGGACTTGCCGCTGCGCGGGCCGCCCACGATCAGGCCGTGGCCCGCGGCGCCGCTGAAGTCCAGCGTCAGCGGGTCGCGGCGCTGCTCGAACGGCTTGTCCACGATGCCCAGCGGAACCGCGAGACTTCCCAGCGCCACCCCGCTGCTCGCCTGCAGACCGCGGTCGGCGGTCACCGCGAGCGGCATCAGCCGGTCCAGGCTCGGCGCCTCGTCCAGCGGCGGCAGCCACACCTGGTGCGCCTCGGGGCCGCGGCCCTCCAGGCGCCGCACCAGCACGTCCAGGACGGTGTCGGCGACGGCGTCGTCGCGCTGCGCAGCCAACGGCTGCACCACCGGGGCGCTCAGCGCCACCGGCGCCGCGGTGAAGGGCGCGGCCCTGCGGCCGCTCTGCGCGCCGCCGGCGGCGTCGGCTTCCCGGCCCCTGCGGTGCGGACCCGACACATATGCGGCCTTGAACCGCACCATGGTGTCGGTGCCGAACTTGAGATAGCCCGAACCGGGCACCGACGGCAGGTGGTAGGCGTCGGGCACGCCGAGCGCGGCCCGCGACTCCGAGGCGGAGAAGGTCCGCAGGCCGATGCGGTAGGACAGGTACGTGTCCAGGCCGCGCAGCCGGCCCTCCTCCAGGCGCTGCGAGGCCAGCAGCAGGTGCACGCCCAGCGACCGGCCGATCCGGCCGATCTGGATGAACATGTCGATGAACTCGGGCTTGGCGGTCAGCAGCTCGCTGAACTCGTCGATGACCAGTACCAGCGACGCCAGCGGCTCCAGGGCCGCGCCCGCGGTCCTGGCCCGCTCGTAGTCGTGGATGTTGGCGTAGTTGCCGGTGGACTTCAGCAGCTCCTGGCGGCGCTGGAGTTCACCTGTGATCGAGTCGCGCATGCGGTCGACCAGGGTCAGGTCGTCCGCCAGGTTGGTGATGACCGCCGACACGTGCGGCATCTCGCTCATACCGGCGAAGGTCGCGCCGCCCTTGAAGTCGGCGAGCACGAAGTTCAGCGACTCCGAGGAGTGCGTGACGGCCAGGCCGAGCACCAGGGTGCGCAGCAGCTCGGACTTGCCGGAACCGGTGGCGCCCACGCACAGCCCGTGCGGGCCCATGCCCTCCTGCGCGGCCTCCTTCAGGTCGAGGTAGACCGGCTCGCCGTCCTCGCCGACGCCGATCGGCACCCGCAGCCGCTCGTGCTGGCTGCGCGGGACCCAGCCGCGTGCCACGTCGAAGGACGAGGCCTCGCCGATGCCCATCAGGTCGGTGAAGTCCAGGTTGGACAGCAGCGGTTCGTCCTCGCCGCCGTCCGCGGGGCGCAGCGGGGCGAGCTGCCGGGCCAGCGACTCGGCCTCGATCGCGCTGAGCCGGTCGGGGGCGCCGCCGTAGGCGCCGCCGGCCGACGAGCGCAGCAGCATCTCCTCCGCGGTGCAGCGCAGCCACAGGTCGCCGCGCGGCTCGCCGGTCTCGCCGGGCGCCATCTCCACGATGGTGACGCCCAGCAGGCCTTCGCCCGCGGCCAGCACGGACGTGGGGGGCACCGTGCCGCCGTCCACGAAGACCACCAGGTGCGGCTGGTCGAGCAGCGGGGTCGCGTCCCGCTGGAAGCGCGGCCGGTCCTCCAGGCGGCTGCGCAGCAGCTCCTCCAGCTCGCCCACGTCGCCCACCACGAGCCGCCGGGTGCCGGCACCGTCGACCTCGGCCAGGGACTGCGAGTGGGGCAGCCACTTGACCCACTCCCACTCGCGCAGCGCGGACGGCGAGGCGGCCACGCCGAGCACCAGGTCGGCGGGGGAGTGCAGCGTCGACAGCTGGGCGATCATCGCGCGCGCCTGCCCGTAGACCGCTTCGGGTTCACCGGTCAGCGCGACATGCGAGAACGCCCGCAGCGACACCGCGAGCGGCAGTCCCTCGACGGTGCCGTAGGCGGCGATGAAGCGCTGCATGGCGTGGGCGGTGAGCGGTTCGAGCTGGTCGACGGGGGCGGTGTCGGGGGCGACCAGCGGGGTGGCGAGCTGCTGCGGGGCGAGCCCGACCCGTACCTGCCCGAAGTCGTCGTCGCCCGGGCGGCGTTCCCAGACCCGCTTGCCCTCGGCGGCCAGCGCCCACAGCTGGTCGGGCGCCGGGTGGGTGTAGAGCTGGCTGCTGCGCTGCTGGTCGGCGACCTTGCGGGCCTTGCGCCGCTGCTGGGCGAGGTACTTGAGGTAGTCGCGGCGGCTGTCGGCCATGTGCCCGCTGGCGCCCTGCCGGGTGCGGACGACCTGGGCGATGCCCATCGCCACCATGGAGGTCATCATCAGACCGCCCATGACCTTCATGATCGGCTGGGACCCCGGCATGAAGAAGTACGCCGCGGAGCCGCCCATGGCGAGCATGGGCAGCAGCATCATCATCACGCCCTGGTCCTGGCCGCGCTGCAGTTCGGGCGGTGACGCCAGCTCAAGCTCTTCCGACGGCATCTCGGGCGGGAATGCCCGCGCCGGACGCTTGACGATGACCGAACTCACTGATGTGCTCGCCCCCCGGGATCATCGACCCGTTGTGACTGATATTTTGTCGCAGATACTACTTACAGCCATCGTCCACCGGCCAGGCGGGAGTTGGCTGACGCAAAACCGAAGCACCCTAGGGGGCACAGCGCGGTGAGCACGATCTCAGCGACCGGATTCTGCCGCGTCACGGTCGTAGCACCGGACAGCAGGATCGACGTGGCATTGCCCGACGACCTTCCGGTCGCCGATCTGCGTCCCGACATCCTGCGCCTTTCCGGGCAGGTGCAGACCGAGGAGGAGCCGACCGGCTTCCACCTCGTACGCCGGGACGGCAGTGTCCTCGACCCCGCCCTGTCGCTGTCGGCGCAGCGCGTCCTGGACGGCGAGCTGATCGCGCTGCGCGCCTACGCGGAGTCGCTGCCGCCGGCCGTCCACGACGACGTGGCCGACGCCATCGCCACCGCCGTCGTCCGCGACCGGCGCCGCTGGGACGACGACCTGATGCGGGTCGTCGGCCTGACCGGCGGCGCGGTGCTGCTGGTGATGATGGGTTTCGTGCTGTGGTGGGCGGAGCCGATCCGGCACGACATGCACTCCATGCCGGGCGTGGTCGCCGGTGTGCTCGGTACGGTCCTGGTCGCCTTCGCCGCGGTGCGCGCCCGGATCTACCGCGACCGCGTCGCCGCGGTCGCCCTGGGCCTCGCGGCGCTGCCGCACCTGCTCATCGCCGGCTCCGGCATCGTCGCCCCCGACCACGGGCACGGCCCGGGACGGCTGCAGTTCATGGTCGGCTGCGCGACGGTCCTGGTGGCCTCGGCGATCCTGGTCGCGGTACTGCCCACCGGCGACGCCCCCTTCGTGGCGTCGGCCTTCCTCGCCGCCGCCGGCACCCTGGCGACATACGGCGCCATCGCCACCGACGCCCCGCCGCGGGGGGTCGCCTCGGTCGCGGCTGTCGCCGCGGTCGCCCTGGTCGGCTTCCTGCCGGGCTGGTCGGCGCGCTTCGCCCGGCTACCGATCGGCTTCGGGTCGCCCGAGCCGTCCGCCGAGGTCATGGAGCGCTACGGCGACCGCCGCGAGCCCGAGCAGGCCATCGACTACGAGGCGGTCGCCGCGCAGGCCCGCCGCGGCCACGAACTGCTGCTCGGCCTGGTCGGCGGCTGCGCGGCGACCGTCGTGGGCGCCGCCGCGGTGATGAGCTTCTCGGACTCCGCGCCCGCCCAGGTGCTCGCACTGACCGCCGGGGTCGCGGCGCTGCTGCGCGCCCGGCTCTTCCGCTACACCAGCCAGGTCGCGAGCCTGGTGGTCGCCGGCATCCTCGCGGTGGCCCTGCTGATCCTCGGGCTGGCGCTCAACCCGGACATGTCGCTGCTGATCCACCTGGCCAGGGGCGACCACGGGCCGCTCGACCTGCACACGCTGTGGCTGTCCGCGGCGATCGCGGCCGGCGCGGTGCTGCTGGTGGCGATCGGCCTGATCGTGCCCCGCAAGGGCGTGTCCCCCTTCTGGGGCCGCAGCCTGGACCTCGCCGAGGGCGCTGTGCTGCTGTCGCTGGTCCCGCTGTGCCTGGGCGTCCTCAAGGTCTACGGCTCGGTCCGCGGGCTGAGCAGCGACTGACGGGCGGCACCGACAGCCCGGACGCATGCCCGGCGGGTCATGCCCGGCGGGTTCGATGACCCGCCGGTAAGGAGCCCGTCGACCGGCTGGTACTCTGGGTGACGGTCACCTGTGTGTTCACGCCCGGTGACCGTACGCCGTGCGAGTCACCTGAGATTTCCCCGCGATGCAGACCGGGGACGCTCGCCGGCCGTGACCCCAAGAGGAGTCCGTATGTCGCTCGACGTCGAGACGAAGAAGCAGATCATCGCCGAGTTCGGCACCAAGGAGGGCGACACCGGCTCCCCCGAGGTCCAGGTGGCCCTGCTGTCGCGCCGGATCTCGGACCTGACCGAGCACCTCAAGACCCACAAGCACGACCACCACTCGCGTCGTGGTCTGCTGATCCTGGTCGGCCAGCGCCGCCGTCTGCTGCAGTACCTGGCCAAGAAGGACATCACGCGCTTCCGTGAGCTCCGCGAGCGCCTCGGCATCCGTGCCGGCGCGGCGGGCGTTCGCTAGGACGCGTAGAGGGAGCGGTGCCCGCACGACGGGGCCGCTCCCTTTGCCATATGCACCGCACCCTGTCGGAGCACCGAGTTCGTAAGCACCTGGCTACGAAGCGCGCACATGACGTGCGCGACACCTGCGTCGTCTGGTGCAATGGTGCTGTTGACAACGTATGAGGAGGAGCGTCCTCCTATCCGCCGCAGTCGCCGGTCCTCGGTAGTGGCTCCCGGGTGGTTCCGCCCCCGGTGGCTTCGATCGAAGACCGGCCCCCGGCAGGACGCCCCTCCACCGATGGCCCACGGGGACACGCCCCGCGGGCAAGGACGAGGAGAATCCCCATAGTGGAGAACGAGACCCACTACGCCGAAGCCGTGATCGACAACGGCACCTTCGGCACCCGCACGATCCGCTTCGAGACGGGCCGCCTGGCCCGCCAGGCCGCCGGTTCCGCCGTGGCCTACCTGGACGACGACACCATGGTGCTGTCGGCCACCAGCGCCTCCAAGCAGCCCAAGGAGCACTTCGACTTCTTCCCCCTCACGGTGGACGTCGAGGAGCGCATGTACGCGGCCGGCCGGATCCCCGGCTCCTTCTTCCGCCGCGAGGGCCGCCCCTCCGAGGACGCCATCCTCACCTGCCGGCTGATCGACCGCCCGCTGCGCCCGTCCTTCGTCAAGGGCCTGCGCAACGAGATCCAGGTCGTCTGCACGGTCATGGCGCTCAACCCCGACCACCTCTACGACGTGGTCGCCATCAACGCCGCCTCCTGCTCCACGCAGCTGGCAGGACTGCCCTTCTCCGGCCCGATCGGCGGCGTCCGCGTCGCGCTGATCCGCGGCCAGTGGGTGGCCTTCCCCACGCACAGCGAGCTGGAGGAGGCCGTGTTCGACATGGTCGTCGCCGGCCGTGTGCTCGACGACGGCGACGTCGCGATCATGATGGTCGAGGCCGAGGCCACCGACAAGACCATCAAGCTGGTCGAGGGCGGCGCCGAGGCGCCGACCGAGGAGATCGTCGCGGGCGGCCTCGAGGCCGCCAAGCCGTTCATCAAGGTCCTGTGCAAGGCGCAGTCGGAGCTGGCGGCCAAGGCGGCCAAGCCCACCGCCGAGTTCCCGATCTTCCTGGACTACCAGGACGACGTCTTCGAGGCCCTGGAGTCCGCCGTCACCGGCGAGCTGGCTCAGGCGCTGACCATCGCGGGCAAGCAGGCCCGCGAGGCCGAGCTGGACCGCGTCAAGGCGCTGGCCGCCGAGAAGCTGCTGCCGCAGTTCGAGGGCCGCGAGAAGGAGATCTCCGCGGCTTACCGCTCGCTGACCAAGAAGCTGGTCCGCCAGCGCGTGATCCGCGACAAGGTCCGCATCGACGGCCGCGGCGTCACCGACATCCGCACCCTGGCCGCCGAGGTCGAGGCGATCCCGCGGGTGCACGGCTCCGCCCTGTTCGAGCGCGGCGAGACCCAGATCCTCGGCGTGACCACGCTGAACATGCTCCGCATGGAGCAGCAGCTGGACACCCTGGCGCCCGAGACCCGCAAGCGCTACATGCACAACTACAACTTCCCGCCGTACTCGGTCGGCGAGACCGGCCGCGTGGGCTCGCCCAAGCGCCGCGAGATCGGCCACGGCGCCCTCGCCGAGCGCGCCCTGATTCCGGTCCTGCCGACCCGCGAGGAGTTCCCCTACGCGATCCGCCAGGTCTCCGAGGCGCTCGGCTCCAACGGCTCCACCTCGATGGGCTCGGTCTGCGCCTCCACCATGTCGCTGCTGAACGCCGGTGTGCCGCTCAAGGCCCCGGTCGCCGGTATCGCCATGGGCCTGATCTCCCAGGAGATCGAGGGCGAGACGCACTACGTGGCGCTGACCGACATCCTCGGTGCCGAGGACGCGTTCGGCGACATGGACTTCAAGGTCGCCGGCACGAAGAAGTTCGTGACCGCGCTGCAGCTGGACACCAAGCTGGACGGCATCCCCGCGTCCGTGCTGGCCGCGGCCCTCAAGCAGGCCCGCGACGCCCGGCTGCACATCCTCGACGTGATGATGGAGGCCATCGACTCCCCGGACGAGATGTCGCCGAACGCGCCGCGGATCATCAGCATCAAGATCCCGGTGGACAAGATCGGCGAGGTCATCGGCCCCAAGGGCAAGATGATCAACCAGATCCAGGAGGACACCGGCGCCGACATCTCCATCGAGGACGACGGCACGGTGCTGATCGGCGCCACCGAGGGCTCCCAGGCCGAGGCGGCGCGTGCGGTGATCAACCAGATCGCCAACCCGACCATGCCCGAGGTCGGCGAGCGCTACCTGGGCACGGTGGTGAAGACCACCACCTTCGGCGCCTTCGTGTCGCTGATGCCCGGCAAGGACGGTCTGCTGCACATCTCGCAGATCCGCAAGCTCGCCGGCGGCAAGCGCGTCGAGAACGTCGAGGACGTGCTCGGCGTCGGCACCAAGGTCCAGGTCGAGATCGCCGAGATCGACCAGCGCGGCAAGCTGTCGCTCGTCCCCGTGATCGAGGGCGAGGACGGCGACGCCGACGACGCGAAGGACGAGTCGGCCAAGTGACGACCCGCTCCACCGCCGTGACGGCCCGCCCCTCCACCAAGGGGCGGGCCGTCCGCACGCGGACCCTGCTGCCCGGCACCGACGGCATCGGTACGGTGCGCCGCAGCGTGCTGCCCGGCGGCCTGCGGGTCGTCACCGAGACGCTGCCGACGGTGCGCTCCGCCACCTTCGGCATCTGGGCGGCCGTCGGCTCCCGCGACGAGACCCCGGTGCTCAACGGCGCCACCCACTACCTGGAGCACCTGCTCTTCAAGGGCACGGGGCGGCGCAGCGCGCTGGACATCTCCGCGGCGGTCGACGCGGTCGGCGGCGAGATGAACGCCTTCACCGCCAAGGAGTACACCTGCTACTACGCACGGGTGCTCGACACCGACCTGCCGCTGGCCATCGACGTGGTCTGCGACATGCTCACCGGGTCGCTGATCCGCCAGGAGGACATCGACGCCGAGCGCGGTGTCGTCCTTGAGGAGATCGCGATGACCGAGGACGACCCCGGCGACCAGGTCCACGACCTGTTCACCACCGCGATGCTGGGCGACACCCCGCTCGGCCGCCCCGTCCTCGGCACCGTCGAGACCATCAACGCGCTCACCCGCGACCAGGTCGCCCGCTTCTACCGCAAGCACTACGACCCTACCCGCCTGGTGGTCGCCGCCGCGGGCAACATCGACCATGCCAGCGTCGTACGCCAGGTCCGCCGGGCCTTCGAGCGCGCCGGCGCCCTGCGCGACCCGGAGGCGCAGCCGCAGCCGCCCCGCGACGGGTCACGGACGCTGCGTTCCTCGGGCCGGGTCGAGGTGCTGGACCGGCGCACCGAGCAGGCCCATGTCGTTCTCGGCATGCCGGGCCTGTCCCGTACCGACGAGCGGCGCTGGGCGCTCGGCGTGCTCAACACCGCGCTCGGCGGCGGCATGAGCTCCCGGCTCTTCCAGGAGGTCCGCGAGAAGCGCGGCCTGGCCTACTCCGTCTACTCCTACACCTCGTCCTTCGCCGACTGCGGCCTCTTCGGCGTCTACGCGGGCTGCCAGCCCTCCCGGGTGCCGGAGGTGCTGAAGATCTGCCGCGACGAGCTGAACCAGGTCGCCGAGCACGGTCTGACCGACGAGGAGCTGCGGCGCGCCATCGGCCAGCTGTCCGGGTCGACCGTCCTGGGCCTTGAGGACACCGGTGCGCTGATGAACCGGATCGGCAAGAGCGAGCTGTGCTGGGGCGACCAGCTCTCGGTGGACGACCTGCTGGCCAGGATCGCCGCCGTGACGCCCGACGAGGTGCGTGCCGTCGCCCGCGACGTGCTCGGGCAGCGCCCCTCGCTGGCCGCGATCGGCCCGCTCAAGCAGAAGCAGACCGCCCGGCTGCACGAGGCCGTCGCCTAGCCTGGACGCGCGCCGCACCCGTACGCAGGACCCACCCCGTACGCACGACTCGGAGGACCCCGAAACGATGAGCAAGCTCCGTGTGGCCGTCATCGGCGCCCAGGGCCGGATCGGCTCGGCGGCGGCCGCCGCCGTCGAGGCGGCCGACGACCTCGACCTGGTCGCCGCGATCGACCGCGACGACCAGCTGGAGGCGCTGACCGAGGCAGGCGCCCAGGTCGCGGTGGAGTTGACCCACCCCGACGCGGTCATGGGCAACCTGGAATTCTGCGTCGGCCACGGCATCCACGCCGTCGTCGGCACCACCGGGTGGACCGAGGAGCGCCTGGCCGCGCTGCGCGGCTGGCTCGCCGCGGCCCCCGGCACCGGTGTGCTCGTCGCCCCGAACTTCTCCATCGGCGCCGTCCTGACCATGCAGTTCGCCCGGCAGGCGGCCCGCTGGTTCGAGTCGGCCGAGGTCATCGAGCTGCACCACGACAACAAGGCGGACGCCCCCAGCGGCACCGCGACCCGCACCGCCCAGCTGATCGCCGCCGCCCGGGCGGACGCGGGCCTCGGCCGGCAGCACGACCCGACCACGCACGGCCTCGACGGTGCCCGCGGCGCCGACGTCGACGGGGTGCCGGTGCACTCGGTACGGCTGCGCGGCCTGCTCGCCCACCAGGAGGTGCTCTTCGGCGGCACCGGGGAGACCCTCACCATCCGGCACGACTCGCTGCACCACAGCAGCTTCATGCCGGGTATCCTGCTCGCCGCCCGCACCGTCCCGGGTGTCCCCGGCCTCACCTACGGGCTGGAGAACTTCCTCGACGGTACGGAACCCGGCACCCCAGAGGACTGACCGCATGCGCTCGAAACTCAGCTACGCCGTCTCCGCCGCCGCGCTGCTGTTCTACTTCGTCCTGGTCGGCGACCGCGGGGTGCTGCTGATCGCCGACGGCCGCCCGGTCACCGTCGCCTTCGGCGTCGCGGTCCTGGTGCTGCCGCTGATCGGCGCCTGGTTCCTGTGGCACACCACGCAGTTCGCCCGGCACGCCGGACGGCTCGGCCGGGAGCTGGAGGCCGAGGGCGGGCTGCCGCTCGACGAGCTGGCCCGCACCCCCAGCGGCCGCATCGACCGGGACTCGGCCGACGCGGTCTTCGCCAGGCGGCAGGCCGAGACCGAGGCGGCGCCCGACGACTGGCGCAACTGGTTCCGGCTGGCGGTGGCGTACTTCGACGCCCGCGACACGCCGCGGGCGCGCAAGGCGATGCAGCGCGCCATCGCACTGCACGACGGCAAATCGCCGCGCTGAGCCGTCAGGGCCGCGCGGCGCGCTCAGCGCAGTTCCGCGGCCCAGCCCTCGATGGCGTCGGCGGCCATGTCGAAGGCCTCGACCCGGCCGAGGAAGTCCGCGTTGTGGTCGGTGAGCTGCGTGCGCAGCGGCTCACCGCCGTTGCGGGAGATGATCAGCGCCTGCCCCTGGACGCTGCGCGGCAGCCCCAGCACCCGCACCGGCTGCTGCGCCGTACGCACCGAGGCGACCTTGCGCCAGGGCACCGTCACGGTGCTGAAGAAGCTCGTCTGGCGCAGCCCCTTGCCGCTCACCCACACGCCGACCCGCAGCAGCCGCAGCGTGGCCCCTATCACCGCGAGCGCCACCAGCAGGCACACCGCCGCTCCCTGCGTGTTGCCGGCGGCAGCCATGATCAGGGCGGCGAACATCAGGTACGAGGCGAGCATCAGCGCCAGCGCCGCGGTGGCGACCCGCCACGGCCCCGGGCGGTAGGGCCGCATCCAGCGGTCCTGCTCGAGGTGGGGGAGCGGGCGTCCGGCCGCGAGGTCGTCGGTCTCGGCGGTTGCGGAGCTGTAGGGCAGGGACACGCGGAGAATCCTCTTCCGGTTCCGGCGGGGGCAGGTCGGAGCGGGGTGCACTCCGATCCGGTGAGGCTAGCCGCCCCGGCGGCCCCTCGGCTACTTCGGGTCGGCCGATCGGCTGCGGCCCGCTGTCGGACCCACCGCCTAGGCTGGTCGCCGCAATGCCGCCCAGCAGGAAGGACCCTCCGGTGCCGACCGACCTCCCCACCGGGACCCCCGCAGCCCCGCCGGCCCCCGTCGAATTCCGGGACGACGTCACCGTCGACCTCGTCAAGCACAGCGCGTCGGACTCCGACGTCCTGTGGGCGGCCCGGGTCTCCACCGCGGGCGAGCAGTCACTCGAAGAGCTGACCAAGGACCCGGAGCGCTCCAAGGGCCTGATCAACTACCTGATGCGGGACCGCCACGGCAGCCCCTTCGAGCACAACTCGATGACCTTCTTCGTCAGCGCGCCGATCTTCGTCTTCCGCGAGTTCATGCGCCACCGCGTCGGCTGGTCCTACAACGAGGAGTCCGGCCGCTACCGCGAGCTGCAGCCGGTCTTCTACGTGCCCGGACCCGACCGCAAGCTGGTGCAGCAGGGCCGTCCCGGCAAGTACGAGTTCGTGCACGGGACACCCGAGCAGCACAAGCAGGCCGTCGCGGCCATGGAGGAGTCCTATGCGCAGTCCTATGCCGCGTACCAGGCGATGCTCGCCGACGGGGTCGCCCGCGAGGTCGCCAGGGCCACCCTTCCGGTCGGCCTGTTCTCCTCGATGTACGCGACCTGCAACGCGCGATCGCTGATGCACTTCCTCGGCCTGCGCACCCAGCACGAGCTGGCCGCGGTGCCGTCCTTCCCGCAACGCGAGATCGAGATGGTCGGCGAGCGGATGGAGACCGCCTGGGCGCAGCTGATGCCGCTCACCCATGCGGCGTTCAACGCCAACGGGCGTGTCGCCCCGTAGCGGGGCGCCCTGCCGCCGGGGCGTGGGTGAATGTCCGAAGTGTTCGGATTGCAGGCATTCATGAGGTTCATCTAGGCTGCAGAAACGGACCCCGGCGGTGCCTGAACCCCCGAGCAGACACCGCCGGAGTCCTTTGCGCAGGTCCCGCGGCTGCGTGCCCCCATACACACCGAGTAGCGTGGGACCCATGGCTCCGACCTCCACCCCCAAGGCCCCCTTCGGGCGGGTACTGACCGCAATGGTCACGCCGTTCACCACGGACGGCGCACTCGACCTCGCCGGCGCCCAGCAGCTCGCCGCCCACCTGGTGGACGCGGGCAACGACGGCCTCGTCGTCAACGGCACCACCGGGGAGTCGCCCACCACGAGCGACACGGAGAAAGACCAGCTCGTACGAGCCGTGGTCGAGGCCGTCGGCGACCGCGCCTTCGTCGTGGCGGGCGTCGGCACCAACGACACCCGGCACAGCATCGAGCTCGCCCGCCAGGCCGAGCGCAGCGGCGCCCACGGCCTGCTCACGGTCACGCCGTACTACAGCAAGCCGCCGCAGGAGGGACTCCTGCGGCACTTCACCGCCATCGCCGACGCCACCGGCCTGCCCGTCATGCTCTACGACATCCCCGGCCGCAGCGGCGTCCCCCTGGAGACCGAGACCATCGTCCGGCTGGCCGAACACCCCAGGATCGTCGCCAACAAGGACGCCAAGGGCGACCTCGGCGCCGCCGGCTGGGCACTCGTCCGCAGCGGCCTGGCCTGGTATTCGGGTGACGACATGCTCAACCTGCCGCTGCTGTCCATCGGCGCCACCGGCTTCGTCTCCGTCGTCGGCCACCTGGTCACCCCCGAGCTGCGCGCCCTGCTGGACGCGTACACCGGCGGCGACGTCGCCAAGGCCGCCGAGATCCACCAGCGGCTGCTCCCCGTCTACACCGGCATGTTCCGCGCCCAGGGCGTCATCACCACCAAGACCGCCCTCGCGCTGCGCGGACTGCCCGCAGGCCCGCTCCGGCTCCCGCTCACCGAACTCGACGCGGACGCCACGGATCGCCTCAGGAAGGATCTCGCGGCCGGCGGGGTACACCTCTGACAACAGACTTCACAACTGAATACGCACCACACGGACGCATATGCATTCGCACCGCCCGCATGACGGTGCACCAACGGAAAAGTCACACACAGTTCCGCACGCCACGGCCAAGGAAGGCCCATCCGGCGTGCGTGATAGGGAGAAACTTTTGAGCCATCCGCACCCTGAACTCGGCCCCCCGCGGACTCTCGCGGAAGGCGGCCTGCGCATCACACCGCTCGGCGGCCTCGGCGAGATCGGCCGCAACATGACGGTCTTCGAATTCGGCGGCAAGCTGCTGATCGTCGACTGCGGCGTCCTCTTCCCCGAGGAGGAGCAGCCGGGCGTCGACCTCATCCTCCCCGACTTCAGCTCGATCCGGGACCGCCTCGACGACGTCGTGGGCGTCATCCTCACCCACGGCCACGAGGACCACATCGGCGCCGTCCCCTTCCTGCTCAGGGAGAAGGACGACATCCCGCTGATCGGCTCCAAGCTCACCCTCGCCCTGATCGAGGCCAAGCTCCAGGAGCACCGCATCCGGCCGTACGCCCTGGAGGTCAAGGAAGGCGACCGCGAGCGCATCGGCCCCTTCGACTGCGAGTTCGTCGCCGTCAACCACTCCATCCCCGACGCGCTCGCCGTCGCCATCCGCACCCCGGCCGGCATGGTCGTGGTCACCGGCGACTTCAAGATGGACCAGCTCCCGCTGGACGGCCGGCTCACCGACCTGCCGACCTTCGCACGGCTCGGCGAGGAGGGCATCGACCTGCTCCTCGCCGACTCCACGAACGCGGAGGTCCCCGGCTTCGTCCCGCCCGAGCGCGACATCTCGCAGGTCCTGCGGCAGACCTTCGCCAAGGCCGAGAAGCGCATCATCGTCGCCAGCTTCGCCAGCCACGTGCACCGCATCCAGCAGGTGCTGGACGCCGCACACGAACGCGGCCGCAAGGTCGCCTTCGTCGGCCGCTCGATGGTCAGGAACATGGGCATCGCGCGGGACCTGGGCTACCTCAAGGTCCCCGGCGGACTCATCGTGGACGTCAAGGTCCTCGACGACCTGCCGGACGAGAAGGTCGTGCTGGTCTGCACCGGCTCACAGGGCGAGCCCATGGCGGCCCTGTCCCGGATGGCCAACCGCGACCACCAGATCCGCATCGTCGAGGGCGACACCGTCGTCCTCGCGTCCTCGCTCATCCCCGGCAACGAGAACGCGGTCTACCGCGTGATCAACGGCCTCACCAGGTGGGGCGCCAACGTCGTCCACAAGGGCAACGCCAAGGTCCACGTCTCGGGCCACGCCTCGGCCGGCGAGCTGCTGTACTTCTACAACATCTGCAAGCCGCGCAACCTCATGCCGATCCACGGCGAGTGGCGGCACCTGCGAGCAAACGCCGAACTGGGCCAGCTCACCGGTATCCCCAAGGAGCGCACGGTCATCGCCGAAGACGGCGTCGCCGTCGACCTCGTCAAGGGCGTGGCGAAAATCGCCGGCAAGGTCCAGGCCGGATACGTGTACGTCGACGGCCTCTCGGTCGGCGACATCACCGAGTCCTCGCTCAAGGACCGGCGCATCCTCGGCGAGGAGGGCATCGTCTCGGTCTTCGTCGTGGTCGACAGCACCACGGGCAAGCTCGTCGGCGGCCCGAACATCCACGCGCGTGGCTCGGGCATCGAGGACGAGGCGTTCGCCGCCGTCATCCCGAAGATCGAGGAGGGCCTGTCCCGTTCCGCCTCCGACGGCGTGATGGAGACCCGCCAGATCCAGCAGCTCATCCGACGGTCCGTCGGCAAATGGGTCTCCGACACCTACCGCCGCCGCCCGATGATCCTGCCGGTGGTCGTGGAGGTCTGACCCTCCGTCAAGCCACCGACCACGAACGGGCCGCCGGATTTGCATCCGGCGGCCCGCTCCAGTACGTTGGCACA
>NZ_JAFFIX010000030.1 GCF_016916835.1 Actinacidiphila bryophytorum
TAGGCGGGTGCCACCTGCAGCCGGTCGCGCACCTTTCCCCCGGTGGGGGCCGGCCTCGCAGTTCCCCGAGCCCCTGGGTGGGTGCCACTTTCTGTTGCGTTCACTGTTCGCGTGCGTCGTGGCTGGTCGCGCAGTTCCCCGCGCCCCTTAAAAGCGCTCACCCTCCCAGACAGACGGGGCCCTTGATGGCGCCCGCTTCGGCGCGAGAGGGCAACCATCAGGGGCGCGGGGAACTGCGCGACCAGCCCACCGCCGGGGGGAAGGTCCGGGGACGGCGGCCCGGGGCAGGACGGGCGGTCCTGTGCGGCCCTAGACGGTGCGCAGCGCGTGGGCGGAAAGGTCGCGGACGAAGGCCGCCCACTCCCCGGAGGGGAAGAGGAGCGCCGGCCCCGAGACATCCTTGGAGTCGCGAACCGCAACCCGCCCGGAGGGCAATGTTGCCGCCTCCACACAATTGTTCGCCGCAGTACTGTGGCTGCTGCGCCGCCACGCAACACCGAGCGTCGAACTGTTGGAAACGTGAGGGTACGGCGACGGCGTCAGCGCGGTCATGACGGGTGTTCCTCCTTGGTGAGCCGCGGCATCCGCGAGAACTCCTCACCGATTCCAGCGATCATCGCAGCCGATTCCGCACAGGGAAGCGCACGATCACGCAATCGGGCGAACGCGGCGGCGTAAGCGGTGATGTCCTGTTTCCGATCGACACAGAGACTACTCGTCAGATGGTCAAGAACAACCACATCCAGATCAGCAATGCGCGGAAAGGAGAAGATGACGAAAGAACCCGTCACCCCTATGTGCCCGCCCGCGGCAAATGGCAGCACATGCAGGGACACCTGCGGCAGCTCCGCCGCCTCGGCCAGCCGGCGCAGCTGACCGGCCATCACCTCGGGTCCGCCGACCTCGCGCCGCAGCACCGCCTCGTCGAGCACCGCGGTCAGCTCCAGCGGCGGGTCCTGGTGCAGCACCGCCTGCCGGGCGATCCGCACGTCCACCAGTGCGGCCACCTCGCGCGGACCGAGCTGCGGCATGACGTCCCCGGTCAGTGCCTGCGCGTACGCGGGGGTCTGGAGCAGCCCGGGGACGACGCTGGTCTCCATCGACCTGGCCCGGGTCGCCCCGGTCTCCAGGCTGATGAAGTCGCGGTACTCCACCGGCAGCACCTCGCGGAAGTCGTGCCACCAGCCGCGCTGGTGCCCGTACCCGGCGAGCGTGCGCAGCAGTTCGCGGACGTCGCGGTCGCGTACCGCGTAGACGTCGAGCAGCAGGTTGACGTCCTCGGCCCGCACGCTGCTGCGGCCGGTCTCGATCCGGCTGACCTTCGACTGGTGCCACCCCGCCAGGTCGGCGGCCTCACCGCTGGTCAGTCCCGCGAGATCACGCAACCGGCGCAGTTCCGCGCCGAGTCTGCGCCGGCGTACGGCTGGCACTCTTTCCATCGGTTCTCGCGCCTCCTCGGTGTGCGGCATGCCGCACAGCACGCCGCCCCATTCACCCGATACGACAGTCTGCCGACCAAATGCGCTCTCACGTAGCAGAGTTCACCGTTTTGAGCGACAGATATATGCAGACACCTGTGGAACGTCCGTATTGGCGGCACGATGAGTGTCATTCTGGCGCGAACCCGACGTAAGCGAGGCGGCCCGATTCACCGGGCTCCCCGCTCCGCCGCGGGTGCGCACCGGGGCCAGGTCACGGCGGGAAAGGGAAGCGTCGCCATGGCAGATCTTCAGGAAGCATCCGTCACCCTGCCGAGCGACCCCGCGTCGGTGACGACAGCCAGGCGCTATGTGTGCGGTGTGCTGGGGGAGTGGGGGCTGCCGGCCGGGTCCCCTGCCGTGGACGCGGTCCGCCTGATCGTCTCGGAGCTGGCCACCAACGCGGTGCTGCACACCTCGGGGCTGTCGCCGACCTTCACCGTGGACGTACGCCTGGAGCGCTCGGAGCAGCTGCACATCGGCGTCACCGACAGCCACCCGCGCTGGCCGCGGCAGGAGGCCGCCGCCGTCCAGCAGGACAACGGCCGGGGGATGGTGATCGTGCGCCACCTGACCGCGGAGTCCGGCGGCAGCCTCCAGGTCACACCGACCGACACGGGCGGCAAGACCGTGTGGATCATGCTTCCGTGGGCGGTCCCGGTCGCCTGAACCGCTGTCCCGGCCGGCTGAACCGCCGCCTGGAGCGGCGGCCGCGCCGGTGCAGGACCGGCAAGTCCCCGTCCGTCCCGGGAAGTCGGGGTCTTCACAGGACCCTCACATCCCAACGCCCCGCAGGTCGGCGGGTGTTCGGGTCGCGGGAGCCGGTGGCGGGGCTGTTTGCGTCACTTCACCAACTGTTGACACATCCGTAGTGCGGGCGGACCATTCCGAGGCCGGGAGAGCGCTCTCCCGACTCCCGGATCGCCGATGCGGCGTATTCCGGGCGTGTGGGCTGTCATGCCCGCAACATCCCCCCTGCGCACAAGGAGGTTTCCATGCCACGGAGGCCGAGAAAGATCCCCGGGCTGCTCGTCGCCCTCGCGCTGGTCACGGTCGGCGGCGGCGCACTGCTCACCGCGAACGCGGCGGCCAGCACCCCCGCCGCGGCGCCGGCCGGCTCGTCGGCTGCCGCGTCCCACGGCGCTCCCGCCGGGCAGGCGATGGCGGAGATGCCGGGTATGGCGGTGTCCGACCAGACCTCGGGCGACGACCCGGACGGCGACGGCTACATCATGGCCGACCCGCCGGTGACCGGCGTGACGCCGTCGACGTACGACCCGCCGCACGCGTACTTCCACGAGTTCCAGGCCAAGTGCGCGCCCGACCACACCGCCCCCGACGACCCGATCGTCTACCCGGGCCAGCCGGGGAAGTCGCATGACCACACCTTCATGGGCAACACCAGCACGAACGCCGGCTCCACCACCGCCTCGCTCGAAGCGGCCGGCGGGACGGCGTGTCTGGCGCCCGGGGACAAGTCGGCTTACTGGATGCCCTCGCTGTTCAAGGGCGACCAGAAGGTCCTGCCGATCGGGCCGCAGACGATCTACTACAAGTCGTCGGTCAACGACTACACCTCGGTCCGGCCCTTCCCCAAGGGCCTGCGGTTCGTGGTCGGCAGCCCGATGCAGACCCAGGACGAGTTCAAGAACCTCAAGGGCACCGTCGAGGGCTGGGAGTGCGGCACCAGCTACCACAACTGGAACTTCCCCGCGACCTGCCCCAGCACCCAGGACACCCAGCTGAACATCCGGCTGCAGGCGCCCAGTTGCTGGGACGGCATCCACCTCGACACCCCTGACCACAAGAGCCACATGGCCTATCCGGTGGCGACCGGTGCCAACCAGAACGTGTGCCCGGCCGACCACCCCGTCGCGCTGCCGATGATCGAGTTCAAGATGGCCTGGCCGGTCAACGGCGACATGTCGCAGGTGCACCTGTCCAGCGGCGCGGGCTACTCCTTCCACTACGACTTCTTCGCCGACTGGGACACCGCGACCCAGTCCGCGATGGTCGCCCACTGCATCAACGGCGGCCTGCAGTGCGACGCCCACGGCTACGACGAGTCCCAGCCCGGCAAGGGCGCCGTCCTCGACAGCAACTACCAGCTCATCCACTGACCCGTCCGGACGTGCTCTCCCGGGCGGGTTTTCCCCACCCGTTCGGGAGAGCGCTCTCCGGATCGTTTGCCGGATCGCTCTCCGGGTCAGACCCGCCCGTACCACACGCTGCCGGTCCAGATGCGTTCCAGCCGGACCCGCGCGCCGGTCTTGGGCGCGTGCCAGATCTCACCTCCGCCGGCGTAGATCCCGACGTGGTAGACGGACGAGCCGGACGAGCCGGAGTGGAAGAAGACCAGGTCGCCCGCCCGGCGGGCCGACGCGGCGATGTGCGTGGTGCTGCCGTACTGCGCCGCCGCGGTGCGCGGCAGCTTCTTGCCCGCCTGCCGGAAGGAGTACAGCGTCAGCCCCGAGCAGTCGAAGCGGTTGGGTCCTGCGGCTCCCCACTGGTAGGGGGAGCCCTGCTTGGATGCCGCCACCCCGAGGGCCTTCGCGGCCAAGGTGGCGGCTCCCGCCTGCTGTGCGGCGCCGGGCAGCAGGGCGGGGACGGCGACTGCTGCGGCGGTGAGCACGGACGCGGCCCCGATCCGGGACAGCCGTGCGGACAGTGCGTGAGGCGCGGTCATGCGCAACCCTTCGTCGTCAGCCTGCGAAGGATGACCTGTCGGGTTCGAGCAGGCGAAGATGCCCGGCCGCATGCAGCGGCTTCACCCCAAGAGGCGGCCTTGTCGTGCACGGGCTCACGCTCGGATTCGTGCGCGGTTCGTGCTCGGGGCGGCCGCCCCGTCGTGCCTGGGTCCTCCGCTCCCGCCGTTGCACTCGTGTCGACCTGGCATCCGCACGCCGGCGGGATTCGGCGTCCGTGCGGACCGCCCCGCCACGGCGGCGGGGGCTTGTCGTCACCACGGATCGTTACGCACCCGACGCGCCCGCACCGGGCGGGAAACGCCCGATGTGAGTCTCGTCACACTGCCGCCCTCCGGGTGACAGCGCTCCGCCTTCCGGGTGGTCGTGCTCGCCGCCGGGCCGTGTGACCTGCGTGCTTGCGAGCGGTCGGCAAACGGGTACGCAACCGCGCCGACGTCCCGCGCCGGGTTGCCGATCCGCCAATGGGCTGAGCCGATGTTCGGCCGAATCGGGGGTGGTCGCGCCGCTGAGTGACGACCGCGCGGCATGAAGGCGTCCCCAAGGACCCGCAGGGAGGCGTCAGTGCGCGCCCTGCGGCCCTGCCGCGGGCGGCACCACCGGGCGAGAGGAACGGCGTTCACCGTCGAGCACCCGCAGCGCCCGTGCCAGCGTGGTGTGGTGAAGCTCCGTCTCACCGCGCAGATGCATTACCGCCAGCGCCTCGCGCAGCGCAACCGCCCTGCCCACCAGTGCCTGTGCGGCCCGCAGCGCCCCGTAGGTGTCGGTGGTGCGCGAGGGGTTGATCCGGCCGAGCAGGTCCACGACCTCCAGGTAGCAGTCGATCAGCTCGCCCTCGGAGCGGGTCAGCGCGGGCAGCGGCGGGAGTTCCGGCACCACCCGGCTCACCGCGGGCCGGAGGCGGGGCCGTTGGGCTTGCGGCTGGTGGTCAGCCGGTCCACCAGGCCGTAGGCGACGGCGGCTTCCGCGTCGAAGACCTTGTCCCGCTCGATGTCGGCCCGCACCCGGTCGAGGCCCTGGCCCGTGTGCCGGGCCAGCAGCGTCTCCAACGTCTCGCGGGTGCGCAGCAGTTCGTTCGCCTGGATCTCCAGGTCCGAGACGTCGCCCTGCACCACCTCGCCCAGCGACGGCTGGTGGACCAGGACGCGCGCGCCCGGGGTGATCATGCGCTTGCCCGGTGTGCCCGCCGTCAGCAGCACCGCGGCGGCCGACGCCGCCTGCCCGATGCACACCGTCGCGACGTCGCAGGTGACGAACTGCATCGTGTCGTAGATCGCGGTCATCGCGGAGAAGGAGCCGCCGGGGGAGTTGACGTAGAGATGGATGTCCTGGTCCGGGGAAGCGCTCTCCAAGTGGATGAGCTGGGCCATCACGTCGTTGGCCGAGGTGTCGTCGATCGGGGTGCCCAGGAAGACGATCCGCTCCTGGAGCAGCTTCGAATACGGGTCCATGGTGCGGACGCCGTTGCTGCTGCGCTCGGTGAACTCCGGCAGGACGTAGCGGGCCGCGGGGTGGGTCATGGCAGGCACCTCCATACGTTCAAAATGTACAGGACGTACATCTCGTTATGATGGGGAGCATGACCCATGACGTCCCGGTGACACAAGCGCGGGCGGAGCTCGCCGACCTCATCAACCGCGTGGTCTACGGCGGTGAACAGGTGGTGCTGACCCGGCACGGCAAGCCGCTCGTCGCCCTCGTCTCCGCCGCTGACCTGCAACGACTGCGCGAACTCGACGAGCGTCCCGAGGAGCAGGTGATCAGTACGGTCTCCACGGTCGGCTCCCGGGCTTCTGCCACAGGCGAACGGCGCAGGTTCGGCATCGCCGCCGAGCACCGCGGACCCGGCACCGGCGACCGGCGCCCGTAACAGCCGTTAACGCGCCCGAAATCCCGCCGAACTAATCTCACATGCCTTGCCGGAGACTGTGAGGTGCGGCTGTGCGGTTGACCCCCCACGAGCAGGAACGCCTGCTCATCCATGTCGCGGCCGACGTGGCCGAGCGGCGGCGAGCCCGCGGCCTGCGGCTGAACCACCCCGAGGCCGTCGCGCTGATCACCGCGCACATCCTGGAGGGCGCCCGCGACGGGCGCAGCGTCGCGGAGCTGATGGAGTCCGGTCGCGGCGTCCTGACCCGCGACGACGTCATGGACGGCATCCCGGAGATGATCCACGACGTGCAGGTCGAGGCGACCTTCCCCGACGGCACCAAGCTCGTCACCGTGCACGAGCCGATCGTCTGAGGGGGCGGCGTGATTCCCGGAGAGATCCTGTACGCCGACGCGCCGGTCGTACTCAACAGCGGACGCCCCGTCACCCGGCTGGCCGTCGTCAACACCGCCGACCGCCCCGTGCAGGTCGGCTCGCACTACCACTTCGCCGAGGCCAACCCCGGCCTCAGCTTCGACCGGGCCGCGGCCCGCGGTCTGCGGCTGAACATCGCCGCGGGCACCGCCGTACGCTTCGAGCCGGGCATCCCCGCCGAGGTCGAACTGGTGCCGATCGCCGGCGCCCGGGTGGTCGCAGGTCTGCGCGGCCAGACGGGGGGAGCCCTCGATGGCTGAGCTGACCCGCCCGGTGTACGCCGACCTCTACGGTCCCACCACCGGCGACCGCATCCGGCTCGCCGACACCGACCTCGTCGTCGAGGTCGAACGCGACCTCGCCGGCGGCCCGGGAAGCGCCGGGGACGAAGCGGTCTTCGGCGGCGGCAAGGTCATCAGGGAGTCCATGGGCCAGGGCCGCGCCACCCGCGCCGAGGGCGCACCCGACACGGTGATCACCGGCGCGGTCGTGCTGGACCACTGGGGTGTGGTCAAGGCCGACGTCGGCCTGCGCGACGGCCGTATCACCGCCCTCGGCAAGGCCGGCAACCCCGAGACCATGGACGGCGTCCACCCCGACCTGGTCATCGGTCCGGAGACCGAGGTCATCGCGGGCAACGGCCGGATCCTCACCGCAGGCACCATCGACGCCCATGTGCACTTCATCTCGCCGACCCTGATGGACGAGGCCCTCGCCTCCGGTGTCACCACGGTGCTCGGCGGCGGCACGGGACCCGCGGAGGGCACCAAGGCCACCACCATCACACCGGGCGGCTGGCACCTGGCGCGGATGTTCGCCGCCCTGGAGGCCTACCCGGTCAACGTCGGCCTGCTCGGCAAGGGCAACACGGTCAACCCGGCAGCGCTGCACGCCCAGTTGCGGGCCGGTGCGGTCGGCTTCAAGATCCACGAGGACTGGGGCGCCACACCCGCGGCGATCGACGCGTGCCTGACGGTGTGCGAGCAGACCGGGGCGCAACTGGCCCTGCACACCGACACGCTGAACGAGGCCGGGTTCGTCGAGGACACCCTTGCCGCGATCGCGGGACGCGGCATCCACGCCTACCACGCGGAGGGCGCGGGCGGCGGGCACGCACCCGACATCATCAGCGTCGTCTCGCACCCCAACGTGCTGCCGTCGTCCACCAACCCGACCCGGCCGCACACCGTCAACACCGTCGAGGAGCACCTCGACATGCTGATGGTCTGCCACCACCTCAACCCCGCGGTACCGGAGGACCTGGCCTTCGCCGAGTCCCGGATCCGCCCGTCCACCATCGCCGCGGAGGACGTGCTGCACGACCTCGGCGCGATCAGCATCATCAGCTCCGACTCGCAGGCCATGGGCCGCATCGGCGAGATCGCGCTGCGCACCTGGCAGACCGCCCACGTCATGAAGCGCCGCCGCGGCTCGCTGCCCGGGGACGGTCCGGCAGACAACCACCGGGCACGGCGCTACGTCGCCAAATACACCATCAACCCCGCCGTCGCGCAGGGCCTCGACCACGAGATCGGCTCGGTCGAGCCGGGCAAGCTCGCCGACCTCGTGCTGTGGGACCCGGCCTTCTTCGGCGTCAAGCCGCACCTGGTGATCAAGGGCGGCCAGATCGCCTACGCGCAGATGGGCGACGCGAACGCCTCGATCCCGACCCCGCAGCCCGTCCTGCCCCGGCCGATGTTCGGCGGCGTCGGCGCCGCCCCCGCCGCGAACTCGGTCAACTTCGTCAACCAGGCGGCACTTGACGACGGGCTGCCGGAACGCCTGGGCCTGGCCAAGCACTTCACCGCGGCCCGCGGCACCCGCGCGGTCACCAAGGCCGACATGCGGGAGAACGCGGCGCTGCCGGACGTCCACGTCGACCCCGACACCTTCACCGTGACGATCGACGGCGAAGTCGTGGAACCTGCACCGGCCGCTGAACTGCCCATGGCCCAGCGCTACTTCCTCTTCTGAGGCCGGGGACCCGATGACCGAAACGGACACCGAGACCGGCACGGACGCCGACACCGCCGGCACCTCGATCCCCGGGGCGCTCACCGCGCTGCTGCTGCTCAGCGACGGGCGCTTCCCGGCCGGCGGCCACGCCCACTCCGGCGGCGCGGAGGCGGCGGTCGCCGACGGGCGGATCAGGGACGCGGCAGGCCTCGCGGACTTCTGCCGCGGCCGGCTGCACACCGCAGGACTGGTCGCCGCCGCACTGGCCGCGGCGGCGACCGCAGGACTCGACCCGCTCGCACTCGACGCGGCGGCCGACGCCCGTACGCCCTCTGCCGCGCTGCGCTCGGTCTCCCGGCGGCTCGGCCGCCAGCTGATGCGGGCCGCCCGCGCCACCTGGCCCTCCGCCGGCCTCGACGCGCTCGCCGCGGCCCGCCCGCGCGGCGCCCACCAGCCGGTCGTCCTCGGCCTGACCGCGCAGGCCGCGGGCCTGCCCCCCTCGGCCGCGGCCCACGCGGCGGCGTACGAGTCGGTGTCAGGCCCCGCGACCGCCGCCGTACGGCTGCTCAGTCTCGACCCCTTCCACGCAGCCGCCGTCCTGGCCAGGCTCGCGCCGCAGATCGATGCCACCGCCCGCACCGCCGCGAGCGCGGCCCACCGCGCCCGCACCCACGGCGTCAGCGCCCTGCCCGCGGCCTCCGCACCGCTGCTGGAGATCAGCGCGGAGGACCACGCGGCCTGGCCGGTGCGGCTGTTCGCCTCATGACGGCGCCGGCCGCCGCCGTACGCCACCCCGCCGCGGGCGGGCACCTTGCCGTGGGCGGCCGTCCTGCCCCGGGCCGGGTCCCGTCGCCGTCGGCACCCTGCCCCCAGAGGCCCGCGCGCCGTGGGCGGCACCCGGCCACCCGGGGTACGCCCTGGCCCGGCAGCCACTCCCGCCGCCCGACCCGCCACCCATCCGCCCCTCGACCGACGGAGACCGACATGCACCGCGACCACCCCGAGGTCTTCCCCGAGCGCTATGCGCACTCCTCCGCCGCCGTCGGCCCCGACGGGCGCCGCCGCGCGCTGCGGATCGGCCTGGGCGGGCCGGTCGGATCCGGCAAGACCGCCACGGTCGCCGCGCTGTGCCGCACCCTGCGCGACCGGCTGTCGATCGCGGTGGTCACCAACGACATCTACACCCGCGAGGACGCCGAGTTCCTGCTGCGCAGCGCCGTGCTGCCGCCCGAGCGGATCGTCGGCGTCGAGACCGGCGCCTGCCCGCACACCGCGATCCGCGACGACATCTCGGCGAACCTGGAGGCCGTCGAGGACCTGGAGGACGCGGTCGGACCGCTCGACCTGGTGCTGGTCGAGTCCGGCGGCGACAACCTCACCGCGACCTTCTCCAAGGGCCTGGTCGACGCGCAGATCTTCGTGATCGACGTGGCGGGCGGCGACGACATCCCCCGCAAGGGCGGCCCCGGGGTCACCACCGCCGACCTGCTGGTCGTCAACAAGACCGACCTGGCGCCCTACGTCGGCGCCGACCTGGACCGGATGGCGCGCGACGCCGCCGCCCAACGGGGCGATCTGCCGGTGGTGTTCACCTCCGTGACCCGCGGTGAGGGGATCGCGCCGGTCGCCGCGTGGGTCGGCGAGCGGCTGACGGCCTGGACGGCATGAGCGTCACCGCGGCCGCCCGCATCGGGGCGGCCCGCGACCGGTACGGCGGCACCGCGCTGCCCGTGCTCGCGGGCGCCGGCCCGCTCGCCCTGCGCAGGACCCGCGCGGCCCGCCGCGGCGAGGCCCGCGTGACCGTGGTCGGGGCGATGAGCGGACCGCTCGGCGGTGACCGGCTGCGTATCGAGGTGGACGTCGCCGCAGGGGCGAGGCTGACCGTCGACTCCGCCGCCGCGACCGTCTCGCTGCCCGGGCGCGAGCGGCGGCAGGCCCGCTACGACGTGCGGCTGACCGTCGGCGAGGACGCGGAGCTGCGGTGGCTGCCCGAGCCGGTGATCGCCGCCCGCGGCAGCGACCTGCGGATGACCACCCGGGTGCACCTCGCCCCGGGCGCGCGGCTGGTGCTGCGCGAGGAACTGGTGCTCGGGCGGCACGGCGAGGAAGCGGGGCACCTCACCAGCCGGCTCACCGTCGAGCAGGCCGGTCGGCCGCTGCTCGACCAGGAGCTGGCCTTCGGCCCCGGGGCGGCGCCCGGCTGGGACGGCCCCGCGGTCCTCGGCCCGTACCGCGGTGTCGGCCAGCTGCTCCTGGTGCCGGGGCCAACGCCGGGCCCCGCCCTGCCGCTGCCGCCGCTGACCTCGCGTACGGCGCTCGCGGGCGGCGGGGTGCTGCTGATGTCGCTCGCGCCCAGGACCGCCTTCGCGCAATCCGCGGCAGCAGAGGTCGCGGCAGCGGAGGCCGCCGCGGCAGAGGCCGCCGCCCTGACGGGCTGACAGGGAGCGGCCGGCCGGTGCCGTCAGCGGGCGGAGACGGGGGCGGCGAGCAGGCAAGTCGCGGATCTCGCCCGCACGCACGGCCGACGTGGACCGCAGGGCCGAGGTCGGCCCGTGGGTGTGCTCGGTGCGCCCTGGAGGTGGATGCCGGCCCCGGACGTCGGGAGGTGACCGCCGCCCGGTGGTCGCGGCCCCCCCGCAGGGCGCCGCCGCGCGCTGGTCCCCACCGGTGCCTTCCCCGACCAGCCGCCTGTGGCAGGACCCGTCCGGGTAAGGGACCTGTGGTCAACGGGGTGCGGCCAGCTCCGCGGCGAAGGCCTCGGCGGCAGGACCGGCGGCGGCGCCCCGTACCAGCTCCACCCGGTGCACCAGGTGCGGTGCGCTCAGCGGCACCGCGCGCGGACCCGCCGCCGAGCGCGGCAGCACCGCCAACCCGTGCCCTGCCGCGACCAGTTCGTGCAGCACCCGCGCGTCACCGCCCGCATAGGGCACCCCCACCGGGTAGGCCGCGGGCAACGCCGCCCGCAGGTCCGCCAGCGGCACCGCGGCGCCCGGGGCGTCCAGCCACAGCGCGTCGGTGAGGTCGGCGAGGCGCAAGGCGTCGCGCCCGGCGAGCGGATGTCCCGGCGGCAGCATTACCGCAAGGGGTTCCTCGCCGACCAGCTCCACCGCAAGGCCCTCGGCCTGCGCCAGCCGCAGCGGGTCGGTCGGTGCCACCGCCCCGTCCACCAGGGCCGCGTCGACGTCGCCCGCGACCACCGCGGGGACCGCCGCCGCCCGTTCGATGCCGCGCACCGCCACCTCGACCCGCGGCATCGCACCCCGCACCTGTGCGAGCGCCCGCGCCGCCCGCGGCCCGAAGGCGCAGCCGCCCGCGCCGACCACCAGCCGCACCACCGGCGTACGGGCCACGCGTACGACGTCGGCGCGGGCCGCCGCGAGCCGGGTGAGCAGCACACCCGCGTGGTCCAGCAGCCGGGCGCCCGCCTCGGTGGGGGCGACCGGGCGGCGGCCGAGCAGCGGCACACCGAGATCCGCCTCCAGCGCGGCGACCTGCTGGGAGACGGCCGACTGGGTGTAGCCCAACTCCTGGGCCGCGGCCGAGAAGGACCCCAGCCGGGCGACCACCGTGAACGTACGCAGCAGATGCGGATCCATGGCCATCAGTATCACTGATGCACCGAGCAGAATGAATCGTTGGACGCGATAGTGCCGCCAGGCCCACGATGAGCGTCATGACAACGGACTCCCGCACAACGGACTCCCGCACAACGGACTCCCGCACAACGGACTCCCGCACAACGGACTCCCGCACAACGGACTCCCGCACAACCGACTCCCGCCCCGAAACCGCGACCGCCGCCTCCAGGGCCACCTCCCGGAAAGCGCCCCGCCGGGCCACCGCCCGTATCGCCCTGGTCGGCGACCGCAGCCCCGCCGTCCGCTCCCACCAGCGCGTGCCCGGCCTGCTCGACGCACTGCGGCGCCGACACGCCCTGCCCGTCGAGGGCTACTGGATCCCCACCCAGGACGCCCGCTCGCCCGGCGCCGTCCGCGGCTTCGACGCCGTATGGCTGCTGCCGGGCAGCCCCTACCGCAGCGAGGCCGGCGCACTGACCGCGGTGCGCACCGCCCGCGAGAGCGGCATCCCCTTCCTCGGCACCTGCGGCGGCTTCCAGCACGCGCTGCTCGAATTCGCCCGCACGGTCTGCGGCCTGGCCACCGCCCGGCACGCCGAGAACGACCCGCGCCCGCCGGAGGAGGCAGATGACCTGCTGATCGGCCCGCTCGCCTGCTCCCTGGTCGGCCACGAGGGCCGGCTGACCACCGTCCCGGGCAGCCGCGCCGAGCAGCTGCTCGGCAGCCGGGAGAGCGTCGAGCGCTTCCACTGCGCCTACGGGCCCGTGCCCGCGCTGCTGCCGCTGCTGGCCGAGTCGGGGCTGCGCTTCACGGGACACGACAGCGAGGGGGAGCCCAGGATCGCCGAGTTGCCCGGCCACCCCTTCTACCTCGCCACGCTCTTCCAGCCCGAGCTGGCCGGCGACGGCACCGAGCCGCACCCCTTCGTCTCCGCCCTCGCCGAGGCGGCCGTCACCCATGCGGCTCAGGCCAACTCACCAGCGAAATCACGCTTTGATGAAGAATCACCCGGCTGGCCTGTTCACAGTGACTCCACAGCGGAAAGGATTCGCACTCAATCACTGTGACAACCGTGGTCACAAGCCACGGTCCAGAGGGGGAGGTTCGACGTGAGACGCACGATCGTGCTCGTCTCCACCGGCGCCCTGATCGCGGGCGCCGTCGCCGCGGCGCCTGCCGCCACCGCGGGAGCCGCACCGGCGTACCGCCCGCCGGCGGTGACCGTACCGGAGTCCGTAGGCGTCACCATCGCCGCGCTCAACGCCCGCCGCACCGGCATCCAGTGGGCCGACTGCCCCGCCGACTGGGGCCTGGCCGCCCCGGTCCAGTGCGGCTGGGTGACCGTGCCGGTCGACTACCGCAAGCCGTACGGCGCCACCATCAAGCTCGCCGTGGACCGCGCGGCCAGCACCGGCACCGCCGAGGAGCGGCAGGGCGCCCTGGTCTACAACCCGGGCGGCCCCGGCGGCTCGGGCCTGCGCTTCCCGGTGCGCAGCGCCACCGCCGCGCCGCTGTGGACCAAGACGGCCAAGGCGTACGACTTCATCGGCTTCGACCCGCGAGGCGTCGGCCACTCGGCGCCGATCTCCTGCGAGGACCCGCAAGCGTACGTCTCCGCGCCCAAGGCCGACCCGGTGCCCGACAGCGACGCCGACAAGCAGGCGCAGCGCAAGCTGGCCGCCGAGTACGCGCAGGGCTGCCTGGAGCGCACCGGCGCGGCGATGCTCTCCCAGATGACCACCCCCAACACCGCCCGCGACCTGGACGTGATCAGGGCGGCGCTGCACGAGGACCGGCTGAACTACCTGGGCGTGTCCTACGGCACCTACCTCGGCTCGGTCTATGCCACGCTCTTCCCGACCCACGTCCGGAGGATGATCATCGACAGCGTGGTCGACCCGTCACGCGACCAGGTCTGGTACCAGAACAACCTGGACCAGGACGTCGCCTTCCAGGGCCGCTGGGCCGACTGGGAGGCCTGGGTCGCGAAATACGACTCCGTCTACCACCTGGGCAGCACGGTCGCCCAGGTCCAGGCGAAGTGGGAGGCGCTGCGGGCGGCGACCAAGGCGCACCCCATCGGCGGTGTCGTCGGCCCGAACGAGCTGCTCAACTTCTTCACCAACGCCCCCTACTACGACTCCACCTGGGCCACCGTCGCCAGCGTGTGGAGCCAGTACGCGGCGGGTGACACGCAGGCGATGGTGGACGCGGCAGGCCCCGACATGTCGGACACCGCGGGCAACATCACCGCGGAGAACGGCACCGCCGTCTACACCGCGGTCGAGTGCACCGACGCCAAGTGGCCCACCAGCTGGCACAGGTGGGACCGCGACAACACCGCGCTCAACGCCACCTACCCGCTGCTGACCTGGTCCAACGCCTGGATGAACCTGCCCTGCGCCACCTGGCCCGTGCACCAGCAGACGCCGGTCGACGTGCGCTCCCACCACGGGCTGCCCGGGGTGCTGATCGTGCAGAGCACCAACGACGCGGCGACCCCGTACCCAGGCGCGCTGGAGGCCCACCGCAGGCTCGCGGGATCCCGGCTGATCACCGAGCAGGGCGCGGGCTCGCACGGCGTCACCAACCTGGTGAACCCGTGCATCAACTCGCGCGTCGACGACTACCTGCTGCACGGCACGCTCGACCGGCACGACGTGGTGTGCACCCCGCACGCCACCCCCGTGCCGTAGCCGGCCGCGTACGCAAAGGGCCGCCGTCCGCACCCTGCTGACAGGTGCGGGCGGCGGCCCGCGGCATCTCAGGCGGGCACCCCGGGGAAGGCCGCGGCGAAGGCGGCACGCACGGGGGAGTCGGGCCGGCGGTCGAGCACCGCGAAGACCACCTCGTCCACGGCCGCCGCGAACCGGCCGCCCGGCCGCAGCAGCACGGCGAAGGCGGCGGCCACCCTGGCCGGGTCGTTCTGGAAGACGCCGCAGCCCCAGGCACCCAGCACCAGCCGCCGGTACCCTTGCGCCACCGCCACCTCGAGCACCCGCTCGGCCCGCGCGTCCAGCGCAGGCCCGACCTCCGCGCTACGTTCCGGGGCCGTCCGCGCGATCACCCCGGCGTTGGGCGCGGGGGAGGTCAGGAAGCCCGCCGTCCACGGCACGTCCAGCAGCCCGCCGCGCCCGTCCCGGAAGACCGGCACCGCGGGGGAGTGGATGACCCGGTCGGAGTAAAAGGGGTCGCGGTGCGTGCGGTGGTGCTCGTAGTAGTCCGGGGCGCGCAGCAGGCAGCTGTAGAGCGCCGCCGCCCGGCACAGCGCCTCCTCCTGCGCCTGCGCCCCGTTGAGGTAGCCGCCGCCGGGATTGCGCGCGGAGGCGAAGTTCAGCACCGCGACCGCCGCACCGTCCGCCGCGGTCAGCCGCCGCGCGGCGGCGACGCTGTCCTCAGGGGTGACCGTGCAGCGCGCGCCCGGCCCCGCCTCGACCGCCGGCACCGGCACGGGGTCCGGGCCGAAAAGCCGGGTGCCCCCCGCCGCCGCGGCCACCGCGGGCGCGGGTCGACCCACTGCCCGGCGGGGCCGCGGTAGCCGCCCTCCGCGACGATCTGCTCGTTCTCCCTGGCGATGTTCCGCAGCCGCGCACTCATGGGTGCGAGGCTAGGCGGCCACCTGCCCCCGGTGCGAGGCGATTTCCCGCACCGGCCGCCCTGCCCCTGTCAGGACGACTTGCGGCGCAGCCGCGCCGCCACGCCCTTCTGCTGGGCGGCCTGCTCGGCCTTCACGTCGCCCGCGTAGCGGTCCACGTACTCCTGGCCTGACATCGCGAGGACCTGGTACATGATCTCGTCGGTCACCGCCCGCACCACCTCGCGCTGGCCCTCCATGCCGTAGAAGCGGCTGAAGTCCAGCGGGGCGCCGAAGCGGATGGTGACCCGGCCCATGCGCGGGATCTTCCGCCCGGGCGGCTGCAGCTCGAAGGTGCCCAGCATCGCGCACGGCACGACCGGCGCGTGCGCCCGCAGCGCCATCACCGCCACGCCCGTCCTGCCGCGGTAGAGCCGGCCGTCGTGCGAGCGGGTGCCCTCGGGATAGATGCCCAGCAGCTCACCGCGGCCCAGCACCCCGAGCGCCGCGTCGATCGCGGACTGCGAGGCCTTGCCGCCCGAGCGGTCCACCGGTATCTGGCCCACCCCGCGGAAGAAGGCCGCGGTCAGCCGGCCCTTGAGCCCGGGACCTGTGAAGTACTCGGCCTTCGCCAGGAAGGTGATCCGCCGCGGCAGCATCGCCGGCATCACGAAGTGGTCGGAGAAGGACAGGTGGTTGCCCGCGACGATGGCCGCACCGCTCTCCGGGATGTTCTCCATGCCCTCGATCCGCGGCCGGAACAGCAGCCGCAGCAGCGGTCCGAGAATCACGTACTTGAGCACCCGGTAGAACACGGGCCGCCTCCCCCTCGACAGGTCCCGGCACGCCCGGGCCGCGCTGCGCCGGTCCACCGGCGCCCCGGCAGAGTAGTGCCCGCCCGCGGGACGCCACCAGCGCGGGGGCGCTCAGCCGCGGCCGCGCGCCTCCAGGGAGGCCAGATACGCGTTGTACGCCACGAGTTCGGCGTCGCCGTCCCGGTCGGCGGCCCGGTCCTTGCGGCGGGCCTGCCGCTGCTCGGAGGTGTACCACTGGAAGAGCAGCGCCACCAGCACGATCACCGACGGGATCTCGCTGAAGGCCCAGGCGATGCCGCCGGCCGCGGTCTGGTCGCCGAGCGCGTCGATGCCCAGCGACGCCGGCGGGTGCTTGAAGGTCGTCACCAGCGGCTCGCTGGCCATCATCACCGCGATGCCGAAGAAGGCGTGGAAGGGCATCCCGGCGAACAGCTCCAGCATCCGCATCACGTAGCCGGGCCGGTGCGGCCCCGGGTCGACGCCCATGATCGGCCAGAAGAAGAGCAGCCCCACCGCGAGGAAGTGCACCATCATCGCCAGGTGCCCGGCCTCGCTGCGCATCAGGAAGTCGAACAGCGGCGAGAAGTACAGCGCGTACAGGCTCGCCACGAACAGCGGGATGGTGAAGGCCGGGTGCGTGATGACCCGCAGGTACCTGCTGTGCAGCAGCTTCACCAGCAGCTCGCGCGGCCCGGTCCTGCCCCGGCCGGCCGCCGGCAGCGCCCGCAGGGCCAGCGTCACGGGGGCGCCGAGCAGCAGCAGGATCGGCGAGAGCATACTCAGGACCATGTGCTGCACCATGTGCACGCTGAACATGACCATGCCGTAGTCGTTGAGCCGGGTGCACATCGTCAGCCCGACGGTCAGCACCCCGGTGGCGAAGGCCGCGGTACGCCCCACCGGCCAGCGGTCGCCGCGCCGGTGCAGCCGCACCACCGCGAAGCCGTACAGCGCCAGCAGCAGCACACAGCCGATCAGGAAGAACGGGTCGCCGCTGCTGTAGGCCAGCCCCCGGCCGAGGGTGAACGGCGGCAGATCCATGTGCATGCCGTGTCCACCGTGGTCCATCCGTTCACTCCTTGCTCGCGCCGACCGGCAGCAGGCCGTTTCGACCGTTGTGCCCGCTCCAGAGTAGGACCGCCCCCGGCCGGCGGTCCGGGCGGGGGCGGCTGCGGGCGCGCGGGGGCGGCGCCGTCGAGGTCAGCGGGTCACAGGACGCACTCGGCCTCGGTGTAGCGGTCGGCCGGCACGGTCTTGAGGTGCTGCACCGCGTCGGCGAGCGGCACCAGCGTGATGTCGGTGCCGCGCAGCGCGGTCATCATGCCGAACCGCCCGTTGTGCACGGCCTCCACGGCGTGCCAGCCGAAGCGGGTGGCCAGCACCCTGTCGTAAGCGGTGGGGGTGCCGCCGCGCTGCACATGGCCGAGGATCACCGGGCGGGCCTCCTTGCCCAGGCGCTCCTCCAGCTCGACCGACAGCTGGTTGGCGACACCGCTGAAACGCTCGTGGCCGTAGACGTCGGTGGCGCCGGAGGAGAACTCCATGGTGCCCTCACGCGGCTTGGCGCCCTCGGAGACCACCACTATGGCGAACTTCTTGCCGGCCTCGAAGCGCTTGCCGACCACCGCGGCCAGCTCCTCGACGTCGAAGGGCCGCTCGGGCACCACGATCGCGTGCGCGCCCGCGGCCATGCCCGAGTGCAGCGCGATCCACCCGGTGTGCCGGCCCATGACCTCCACGATCAGCACCCGCTGGTGCGACTCCGCGGTGGTCTTGAGCCGGTCGAGGGCCTCGGTGGCCACGGTGACCGCGGTGTCGAAGCCGAAGGTGACGTCGGTCGAGGAGATGTCGTTGTCGATGGTCTTGGGCACCCCGACGATCGGCAGGCCCGCGTCCGACAGCAGCCGGGCCGCCTTCAGGGTGCCCTCGCCGCCGATCGGGATGATCGCGTCGAGGCCGAGGTCGGCGACATGGCCCTTGGCCTGCTCGACACCGCCGCGCAGATGCGCGGGCTGCACCCGGGAGGAGCCGAGGATGGTGCCGCCGCGGGCCAGGATGCCGCTCACCGCATCCAGGTCGAGCTTGCGGTAGTCGCACTCCAGCAGGCCCTTCCACCCGTCGTGGAAGCCGATGACCTCGTCGTTGTGGTCCACGACGGCGCGGTGCACCACGGACCGGATGACGGCGTTCAGCCCGGGGCAGTCGCCGCCGCTGGTCAGGACACCAATACGCATGCTCTCGATACTCCAAGCAACTCGACCGGACGGCCGGACCACGTCGTCCGGATGGATCACGGCAAGCTTACCGAGCCGGTCGCGCACGCCTCCACGCCGACCGCACTGCGGACACCTGACGATTACCCGAACACCAGGCGACGCTTCCGGAGCGTGACGCCCCGCCGGTCAGGCGGGCTGCACCGCCGCGGCGATCCGCTCGGCGCGCAGCGCGTCGTACCACTGGTCGTCCACCGGCGGCAGCGCGTTCACGTCGAGGGCCAGCTTGATCAGCAGGTCGGCGATGTGCGGGTTGCGGGCCATCACGGGCCCGTGCATGTACGTGCCGAACACCGTGTCGTTGAAGGCGCCCTCGGTGCCGTCCCCGGTGCCGTTGCCCTTGCCGACCCGCAACCGGGCCAGCGGCCGGGCGGTGCGCCCGAGGTGGGTGATGCCCTGGTGGTTCTCGAAGCCGGTCAGCGGCGGCAGGCCGAGCTGCGGGTCGATGTCGGCGAGCACGTCGCCGACACACCGCTCCCCCTCGCCCCGGGTGCTGACCACGTCGAGCAGGCCGAGCCCCGGCTCGGGGCGGCCCAGGTCGTTGATGAACTCGTGGCCGAGGATCTGGTAGCCGGCGCACACCGAGAAGACGATCGCCCCGTTGGCCACCGCCCGGTTCAGCCCGCCGTCGCGGCGCAGCCTCTCGGCGGCCAGCCGCTGCGGGCGGTCCTCGCCGCCGCCGATCAGGTAGATGTCGCCCGAGGTGGGGACGGGCTGGTCCGAGCGGACGTCCACCCGGGTCACCGGCACCCGGCGCTGCGTCGCCCTGCGCTCCACCACCAGCGCGTTGCCCTGGTCGCCGTAGGTGCTCAGCAGGTCGGGGTAGACCCACACCAGGCGCAGGCTGGACTCACTCATTCGTGCTCTCCTCGGCGGTTCAGTTGCCGACACGGCGGCGCAGGTCCTGGAAGGCGGTGTAGTTGGCGATGGCCTCGATCCGGCCGGGCGGCGCGGACCGCACCGCCTCGTCGAGGTTGGCGCAGACCCGGAACTGCAGGTTCGCCACCTCAAGGCGTACCGCCAGGTCCATCTTGCGGTCGCCGATCACCAGGATCGGGTGCCCGGCCAGCCGGGTGTAGTCCACGTCCCACAGCCAGGAGGTGTCGGTGCCGTCGGCGCCGCGCGCGTTCACCGACAGGATCACCGGGGTGGGCGGGCCGTCGATCAGCGAGAAGGTCTCCAGCCAGCCGGCCGGGTTCTTCGCCAGCAGCAGCCGCAGGTCGCGCTGCAGGAAGGACACCACGTCGTAGCGTCCGGCGACGGCCTGCACCTTGTACATCCGCTCCAGGGCGACCTTGGGGTCGATGCCGAAGGCGGCGGCCACCGCGGCGGAGACGGCCGCGTTGGACTTGTTGGCCCGGCCCGGCAGCTGCAGCTGGATCGGCCAGGCGACACCGTAGGGGTCCACGACGTGGTCGCCGGACAGCGCCCAGGTCGGGGTGGGGCGGCGGAAGCCGCACTCGCCGCAGTACCAGTCGTCGCCGGGGCGCTGCAGCACACCGCCGCAGGACGGGCAGGACCAGGCGTCGTCCTTCCAGGACTGGCCGGCCGCGACCCACACCACGGTGGGACTGGAGGAGGCGGCCCAGGTGATCAGCGGGTCGTCCGCGTTGGCGACGATGATCGCCTCGGAGCCGGCCAGGCCCTCGCGCCACTTCTCGGCCAGCATCCGGGTCTCGGCGGCCCGGTCGAGCTGGTCGCGCGAGAGGTTCAGCAGGGCGATGGCCTTGGGGGAGACGTCCCTGGCGACGCCCGCCAGGTACTTCTCGTCCACCTCGATCACGCCGAAGCGGGCGTCGGAGCCGCCGGCCAGCGCCGAGGTGATGCCGGCCGGCATGTTGGCGCCCAGTGCGTTGGAGACCACGGGGCCGCCGGCCCGCAGCGCCTCGGCGAGCAGCCGGGTGGTGGTCGTCTTGCCGTTGGTGGCGGACACCAGCACCACGTCGAGGTGCCGGGCGAGCCTGGCCAGCAGGTCGGGGTCGAAACGCAGCGCGACCTTGCCGCCGATCACCGACCCGCTGCCCTTGCCCGCCGCGCGGGACACCGCCGCCGCCGCCCTGCCCGCCGTCACGGCCAGCTTCGCCCGTGGCGACAGCGGCTCCGAGTTGCCTGCCATCGTCTGTCTTCCTCCTCGACTCCGGCCGCGATGCCGCCTGCGCCGGCCGGTTTTCCGTCCCCCGGGCGGCCGCTGCGGCGGCCGGCAAGTTCCGGTCGGGGCCAGCCTATCGACTCCGCGCCGCGGACCGGCACCGCGCCGCCCGGCGGCGGGCGGGTGTCACAGCCCGCGGCTGCCGGCCCGGTCGCCGGTCTCGGCGAGCCGGCCCCACAGCAGGTCGGCCAGGTGACGCACCAGCAGGTCGCGCGACAGCGGCCGCTCGCCGAGCCACCAGTCGCCGGCCGCGTACATCATCCCGACGATGCCGTGGCCCCAGACCCTGGCCACCTCGCGGGTGTCGGGGCCGAGGTCGAGGCGTTCGGCGATCACCTCGCCGAGGTCCTCGCCCATCCGGCGCAGCAGCGGGACCGAGTGCCGTCCGACGTCGAAGCCCTTCTCGTCCGAGGGGGTCTCGGCGGGGTGCATCAGGAAGCGGTAGACCTGCGGCCTGGTCTCGATCGCCGACAGGTACGCGTGCAGCGTCGCCTCGACGCGGTCCCTGCGGTCGCCGGGGGAGTCGAGCGCGGTGCGCAGGGTGGCGAGCAGCGCGTCGGTGTGCCGCTTGGCCAGGGCCCGGTACAGGCCGCTCTTGTCGCCGAAGTGCCGGTAGAGGATGGGCTTGGTGATGCCGGCCTCGGCCGCGATGGCGTTCATCGACGCCTCGGGCCCGTCCCGCAGCACCACGCGCTCCGCGGCTTCGAGCAGTTCGGTGCGGCGCCGCTGGGTGGCCGTCCGCTGGTCGTCACGCTGGCCGGTCTCCACCGCGCCCTCCCGCTGTTCGATTGCCGGTGGTCTGCGCAACGTAACACCCCCGGCTCGGGCGCTCACGCGGAGTTTGGCGAGTTGACATCGCTTACTTGACGGTAACAGACTGGTGTTACCGCAAGTAACTAGCATGTGGAGGGGACGATGGGCGACTTCACGCTCGATCTCAACGACGACCAGCGGTCCGTGCGCGACTGGATCCACGGCTTCGCCGCCGACGTGATGCGCCCGGCCGCGGCCGAGTGGGACGAACGCGAGGAGACCCCGTGGCCCATCATCCAGGAGGCGGCCAAGATCGGCTTGTACTCGCTGGACTTCTACGCCCAGCAGTTCTTCGACCCCACGGGTCTCGGCATCCCGATGACGATGGAGGAGCTGTTCTGGGGCGACGCCGGCATCGCGCTGTCCATCGTCGGCACCGGGCTGGCCGCGGTCGGCGTGCTCGCCAACGGCACCGAGGAGCAGATCGGCACCTGGGTCCCGCAGATGTACGGCGACGCCGCCGACGTCAAGGTCGCCGCCTTCTGCTCCTCAGAGCCCGACGCCGGCTCCGACGTGGGCGCCATGCGCACCCGGGCCGTGTACGACGAGGCCACCGGCGAATGGGTGCTCAACGGCACCAAGACCTGGGCCACCAACGGCGGCATCGCCGATGTCCACGTCGTCGTCGCCGTGGTCGACCCGGAACTGGGCACCCGCGGCCACGCCTCCTTCATCGTGCCGCCCGGCACCCCGGGGCTCTCGCAGGGCCAGAAGTTCAAGAAGCACGGCATCCGCGCCTCGCACACCGCAGAGGTCGTCCTCGAGGACGTCCGCATTCCCGGCGACTGCCTGCTCGGCGGCAAGGACAAGCTCGACGAGCGGCTGGCCAGGGCGCGCGAGCGGGCCGCCTCCGGCGGTGCGGGCGGCGGCAGGAACGCCGCCATGGCCACCTTCGAGGCGTCCCGCCCCGCCGTCGGCGCGATGGCGGTCGGCACCGCACGGGCCGCCTACGAATACGCCCTCGAATACGCCACGGGGCGCGAGCAGTTCGGCCGGCCGATCATCGACAACCAGGGGGTGGCCTTCCAGCTCGCCGACATGCGCACCCAGATCGACGCGGCCAGGCTGCTGGTGTGGCGGGCGTCCTGGATGGCGACCGCGGGCAAGCCCTTCACCTCGGCGGAGGGCTCGATGTCCAAGCTCTTCGCCAGCGAGACCGCCAAGAAGGTCACCGCCCAGGCCATCCAGATCCTCGGCGGCAACGGCTACACCCGTGAGTACCCGGTCGAGCGGATGCACCGCGACAGCGCCATCTACACGATCTTCGAGGGCACGAGCGAGATCCAGCGGCTGGTGATCGCCAGGACCCTGTCCGGCGTCCCGATCCGCTGACCGGCACCGGCCTGCTCAGCGCGGCCCGCCGGACCCCGCACCGGGTACGGCGGGCCGGGCGGTTACGTGTGGCCGGCTACTTGTCGTTGCCGTAGCCGCGCAGCAGGAACCACGCCATGAGCGCGACGCCGACCACCGTGACGACGATGACCGTACGCATCACGGGGCCGGGGCCCGGCGAGTTCGACAGCGCCAGGTCCGTCACGCCGTGGATGGTGCCGATGTGCATGGGAAGGCTCCTTCTGGTCCGGCCCACCAGCCTAGACCCGCCCGCCCGGCCCTCCTGCCCTAGGGCGCCCCCTGGCTGCCCGCCGGGTGGCGGCGGCCCGCCGACCTGGGGCGCAGCGCCTCGGCCAGCTCGTCGAGGGTCTCGACCAGCAGCGCGGCGCCGCGCCGCACCACCCGGTCGCCCGCCGGGTCGGATGCCCAGCCGGCCAGCTCGGTGTGCAGCGCCTGCCAGTCCGGCGCCCTGCGCGCCCTGACCTCGCCGGCCGCGACCGCCGTGGTCTCCCGCAGCGCCGCCGCGAAACGCGCCGCCTCCGGCACCGGCACCGCGTCCCTGGCGGGCTGGTGCGCCTCCATCACCAGGCCGACCCGGCCCACCGCCGACAGCGCGGCGTCCGCGTCCCGCACCGCGCTGCGCGACAGGCCGCGGTGCCGCACCGGCTCCGCATCCGCCCTGGTCACCGCCTGGTCCCAGGCCGCGCCCGCCGCCCGCAGGTCGAGCAGTGCCCGGCGCACCGCGCCCGGCCGGCGCCTGGACGGCTCCGCGTGCGCGTCCATCACCGCGGCCACGTAGCCGGCCGTCGCCTCGATCCACTCCGCCAGCCGGTCGCGCAGCCGCGGGGTCTCCCACGCGGGGAAGACCGCGTAGGCCAGCATCGCCAGCAGCCCGCCGAGCAGCGTCAGCAGCACCCGGTCGCGGACCGTCTGCTCCAGCTGCGTACCGCCCATGCCCAGCAGGAAGACCACATAGGCGCCCACGCACGCCTGCGCGACCACGTATCCGCTGCGCAGCAGCAGGTACATCAGGCCGACGCTGACCACCGCGAGCGCGGCGAAGGTGTACGTGCCCGGGTGCGCGGCCTGCGTGATCGCCGTTGCCAGCGCGACACCCACCAGGGTCCCGGCGAAGCGGGCCACCCCGCGCTCGTAGGTCTGGGTGAAGTCGGGCCGCATCACCATCACCGCGGCCAGCGGCGCCCAGTAGCCGTGCCCCAGCGGCAGCACCGTGCCCAGCAGATAGCCGGCCGAGGCCACCGCGGCGACCCGCAGCGCGTGCCGCAGGATCGGCGAGTCCCAGCGGATCTGGCGGCGTACCGTCCGCACCGCGGTCGGCAGCAGCTCGCCCAGCGACGGGCGCAGCAGGTGCGCGGTGCCCGTCGCGTCCGAAGGCCCCGAGCCCTCGGCCCGCTCCACCGCGGCGCTCAGCAGCGACACCAGCCGGGTCGCCGACCTGCGCGCGGCACCGGTCAGCTGTGCGCCCGGCGCGTCGGCCCGCAGCAGCTCGTCCGCCCGCGCGGGCACCTTGACCGCGCCGCCGTCCCTGATCGCCCGGGCCACCGCGTCCAGCACGGAGGCCGCCACCGCCAGCACCTCGCGCGCCCGGTCGCGCTCGGGACCCTCGGCGGCGGCGCCCACCGTCGGGTCGGCGAGCGAGGCGAGCACCGGGCGGATGCGCTCGGCCAGCGCCCGGCTGCCGTGCAGCTCCTCGGGCCGCCGCCTGGCCTGCCAGGCGGTCACCACGGCCGCGCTGCGGGCGGTCATCAGCGGCTCGGGGTCGAAGGGCGCCAGCGGGTCGTGCCGCAGCCGGCGCGCGTAGTCCGCCTCGGCCGCGAAGGCGTCGGCGAGCGCGTCGCGCTGCGCGCCCCAGCGGCGGATCGGGAAGACCACGATCAGCGCCGCCTGCACCAGCGCGCCGAGCCCCACGAGCGCCGCGTGCTGCAACGAGCTGAGCACCGACGTCGGCAGAGTGACCGTCACCAGCATCACCGCGACCGTCAGCGACGCGACCGTGCCGGTCGTCGGGCCCAGCGCCCACGCCATGCCGGCCGCGAAGGCCCACACCGCGAGCAGCAGGACGAAGAACACCACGTGCGAGGCGGCCAGATACCCCAGGAAGGTGCTCACCGCCAGCCCCGCGCCCGCGGCCAGCGCGAGCACCGGCCGCGGCCGCCAGCTGCGCTGGAAGGTCGCCATGCCGGCCGCGAAGGCCCCGAAGGCCGACGACGCGGCGACCGGCGGCGACCACAGCCACAGTGCGAGGCCGACCACGATCGCCACACCGCCGGCGGCCCGCAGCGCCACCAGCGGTTCGAGACGGGGGCGTTCCACCCGCAGGCCCGACCTGGCGGTCTCCCGCAGCGCACGCAACCACGTCATGGTGCAGAGAATAGGCAGAACCAGCAGCCGCGGTGCCGCTGCGAAATGCCCCGTACCAGCGGATACGGCACATCTCCCGGCGCGGGGGTGACACGGCGCACGTCACCGGCCGCCCCGCGCCCTCACACCAGCGCGCCGCCGTCTGCTTCAATGGGGGACATGGTCGGCACTACTGACACCGGGACAGGTCGCAGCGACCTCGAACCCTTCTGGCCGTCCCGGCAGGAGCACCACTTCGACCGCTGGTGTTGCCGCGCGATCCCCGCGCGGACCCGCGTCCCCCGCTGACCTGCCCGCAAGGCCCGGCCCTCACCGGCCGCAGCCGGCCGCACGGCGGCAACCGGTCCCGCGCACAACGGAGTCCCACGACCCTTCGCGCGAAAGAGCCGAGACATGTCCGACCTGCCTTCCCTGACCTCCCTCCCCGTCACCGCCGCCCACCGCCAGCGGCTGCGCGCGGTACGCCCCGACGAGGCGCGGCCCGCCCCCGACTTCCTGCCGCCGGGCGCGACCTGGCTGCCCGCACCGGGACATGTGCTCCCCGCCGCGCCCGGCGGCGCCCCGATGGTCGGCTACCTGGTGCTGGTGCCCGCGGAACCGGGCGCGGCCGCCGCCGCGCCGCCCGCCGCCGTACAGGAGCCCGCCGCCGGCGGGGTGCGCATCGACGAGGACCGCCGCACCGCCGCGGTCGACGACCGCCAGCTCGACCTGACATACCTGGAGTTCGAACTGCTCGCGCACCTGGTGGCGCACCCGCACCGGGTGCACTCCCGCGACCAGCTGGTCACCACCGTGTGGGGGTACGGCCACGTCGGCGACGGCCGCACCGTCGACGTCCACATCGCCCGGCTGCGCCGCAAACTCGGCGCCGACCACCGCGGCAGCATCGTGACGGTGCGCCGGGTCGGCTACAAGTACGCCCCCGCGCCGGGCGACCGGGTGCGGCAGGGGGCTACGGCACGACGGTGACGGGCCACTTGCCCGCCTTCACCAGCCGGACGGCCACCGAGCCCACCAGCCGGTGGCCGGCCCGCTCCGAGGCGCCGACCACGACCGCGTCCGCGGTCAGCTGGTCGGCCGCCGCGGCCAGGCCGCCGAAGGGGTCGCCGCGGAAGGTGTGGAACTCCCACCGCACCTGGAAGGTGCCGCGCAGCCGCTCCACCGACGCGCGGATCTCGGCCACCAGCTGGGCCGCGATCCCGGTGTCCACCTCCGAGACCGGGACACCCAGCGCCGCCCCGCCGGGCAGGTACGGCTGCACGTAGACCAGGGCGAGCAGCGCGTTCTGCCGCCGGGCCATCCCCGCCGCATAGGCCGCGGCACGCCAGGACGAGTCCGAGCCGTCGATACCGGCCACGATCACCTTCGGACCGTCGGTACCGCGTTCGAACACGGTCGGGGATTTCTGCTCGTCCACGCGGCCAGGCTATCGGCCTGCGGCCTGCGGTTTCATCCCCGGACACCCAGGGTGATCACCCCAATGGGTGTATTGCCACGACATGGGCACCTTTGCGGGGCACGCTTTCGGAGAGGAGTGAAACAGGCAGCGTCCCATCGCCCGCAGCGCGCACCACGGTCAGGTCCGCGCCGCGTGCCATGGCCCGCCGCCCACGCCGCTACCGGGGAGGTTTGTGATGCCGAGCGTGTCCACGAGCGTTTTCGTGTCGAGGCCGGACACCGAGGTCTTCGACTTTCTCGCCGACGCCCGCAATCTCGCCCTGTGGAGCTCCGGGGTGGCCTCCGTCGACGCCGACGCCGTGGCCCCCGGCCGCGACGCGGCCTACGGCTACCGCTACCCGGGCAGGCGGCGGCCGCACCGGCTCGTGTGCGACCACTTCGAGCCCTGCCGCCGCATAGTCTTCCGCGGGCAGCGGATGTGGAGCCCGCTGGGCACCCAGGTGCCCGTCTACGGCTTCGACCTGATCCCGCACGGTGACGGCACCCTGGTCCGGCTGTCCGTGACCAGTTGCCTGAGCGCCGCGCTGCTGCTGCTCGCGCCAATCGTCGCCATGGCCTGGCGGCGCGACCTGCCCACCGACGCCCGCAAATTCTGCGACCTGCTCGGCGGCCCCGCCGCCTCCGCTCCCCTGCACGGCCCGCAGGTGCCCGCCTCGGGCGTGCCCGGCGGCGACTCCGGCGCCCCGGCCGCGACGCCGCTGCGCACCTCACCTGCGCCGGGTGGATTCGACTACGCTCATTGAGTGTTAAACTAACGGTGTGACGCGGCGCCCCCGAGCCCGTCATGCGTGACTGCCCCGGCCTGGTCCCCCCGTCCCGGCCGGGGCTCCCGCATGTCCGGGGCCTTCCGGGCCTTCCGGGGCCTGTCACGCGCCTGCCGCGCCGCTCAGGGCGCCGCCGGGCCGTCCTCCCCGCCGCCCCCGCCGGCCTGAGCCGCGGATACCCCGGAGAGCTTGTCCGGGTTGGTGACCAGGTAGATGTCGGTGACCTTGTCGCTGTCCGCGTCCAGGTCCACGACCATGACCGCGGTGGGGGAGTCGCCGGAGAAGACCACGACCGACGGGTCGCCGTTGACCTGCCGGTAGCGGATGTCGACGGTGTCGGGCAGCCGGTTGGCGGCGTAGCCGGTGACCAGCTTCGCCACCTTCTCCTGGCCCGAGACCGGCCGCAGCGCGGCGCTCACCTTGCCGCCGCCGTCGGTCCACAGCGTCACGTCGGGGGCGAGCAGGCTCATCAGCTCCGCCAGGTCGCCGCCCAGCGCCGCCGCGATGAAGCGCTCGGTCACCTGCCGCTGCAGCTGCCGGTCGGCCTGGTAGCGCGGCCTGCGGGCCTGCACGTGCTCGCGCGCCCGGTGCGCCAGCTGCCTGATCGCGGAAGGGCTGCGCTCCAGGATCGCGGCGATCTCGGTGTGCGGGTAGCCGAACACCTCGTGCAGCACGAAGACCGCCCGCTCCAGCGGGGTCAGCGTCTCCAGCACCACCAGCATCGCCATCGACACCGACTCGTTGCGCAGCGCGGACTCCGCGGCGTCCGTCGCCTGCGCCGCCTGCGGCTGGTCCGCGGGCTGCTGCGCCCCGGTGGCCAGCGGCTCGGGGAGCCACGGGCCGACGTAGGTCTCCCGGCGCCTGATGATGCTCGCCTGCCGCGCCAGCGCCTGGTTCACCGCGATCCGCACCAGGTACGCCCGCGGGTTGTCGATGTCCGCGCCGGCCGCCTTGCCGCTGCGGCGGGTCCAGGCGAGCCAGGTCTCCTGCAGGACGTCCTCGGTGTCGGACACGCTGCCGAGCATGTTGTAGACCACGGAGAACAGCAGTTCCCGGTGGTTGACGAACACCTCCGTGGCGCGGTCGCCCGCCGCCGCGGTGTGCTGCCGGATCGGAGTGTCGGACACGAGTGGGCCTCCTGTGGTGCGTTTCCCCGTTGGCCCTGAGAGGGCGTACGCACCTCCCAGCGTGACATCCGCTGGCCGAAATGTGATGTGCGTCTCGCCAGGCGGCGTATTTGTGCCGATTCCTCAGGCTTTGCACCGGCGATTTTTCGACCCGGGCCGACCGGACTGTCACAACCGCCGCATACGGGCGCTCTGTGATGCATGGGGCGTGGACGACGGCCCGGCAGCAGCCCGGAAACGGGTGCCGGAGGGGAGCCGCCGGTCCGTCGCCGCGCTCCCCGCCACCCCGCCCCGGGGCGGCGGACTCCGACACGTGCCGAAGGAAGTAGTCCGCCGTGGCCGACACACAGCAGGACATCGATTTCACCATCATGTACGCCACCCACCGCGCCTTCCGGCGCGACCTCCGGCGGCTCGCCGCCGCCGTGGACGCGGGCCGGGCCGGCACGCCGGAGGTCCTGGCCGGCTGGGAGAACTTCAGCCGCCAGCTCGACAACCACCACTCCGTGGAGGACGCGGCCCTGTGGCCGCAGGTCGAGGCCAAGATCAAGGACCGCCCCGACGACCAGCGCCTGATGGAGGCGATGGAGGCCGAGCACGCCGAACTCGGCCCGCGGATCACCGCGGTCGACACCGCCCTCAGGTCCGGCGCCGACGACCTCGCAGCCCGCATCCAGGACCTCTACCAGGTGATGGACCACCACTTCGGGCACGAGGAGGACAGCGCGCTGCCGCTGATCAACGACGTGCTCTCACCCGCCGAGTGGCGGACCTTCGGCCTGGCCAACGCCAGGAACCTCGGCGTCAAGGGCGTCGCGGTCTACATCCCCTGGGTCGCCGACGGCGCCACCGCCCAGGAGCAGCGCGAATTCCTGGCGGCGTTCCCGCCCCCGGTCCGCGCGGCCAACAAGCTCCTCTGGCAGCGCTCGTACCAGAAGAAGCGCCTCTGGCAGGTGTGAGCAACACCTTGGTGCCGGGTTTCCGCGCGACCTGCCGCGTCCGGTCGTGTCCGGACCTTCCCCCGGTGGGGGCTGGTCGCGCGGTTCCCCGCGCCCCTGAGTGCCCCGCCCTGCGGGCGGGGCTCAGTAACGCAGCACGGCCGCGACGTGGCCGACGTCGGCAAGCTCGCCGTCGGGGACGAAGCGGACCCGCGCCCCGGTGTCGAGCGCCTGCTCGGCGATCTCGTCGACGATGTCGTCCCGCGCCCCGCGGTCGCCCGCGGCGGCGGGGACCAGATGGTCCCCGTCGTCCCGCACCGTCGTGCGATAGCCGTCCTCGATCGCGACCAGCGCCACCCGCGCCTCGGCGACCGACTGCCATACCTCGTCCACGCCGCCGGCGAAGGCCTTGCGGCTGCGGGCGTCGTCCAGTTCGGAGAGCACGCCCGCGACCTCCTCCTCGGCCCGCTGCCCGGCCGCTGCGGCCAGCGCCTGGCGCAGCGCCTCAGCGGGCCCCTCGGCCAGCCCGCCCTGGGCGATCCGCCCGGCGGCATCCTTGACCAGCCTGCCCGCGTCGTCCAGCGCGGCCAGCGCCTCCGCTTCGCCGACCAGGTACATCGGCCGCGGGTCGGCCGCCACGACCACTCCCGCGTTCTCGGTCACCTGGCGCAGGAACTGCCGGGTCCGCTCGTCGTTGAAGGTGCTCGGCGTGTCGCCGATCTGCTCCTCACGCTCCGGGTCGAAGTCCTCGGGCACCCGCCGTACCGGGAAGGACCCGGTGACCTGCTCGGGCGCCCGCCCCTTCGAGCCGCTCCACAGGGTCGCGACGTCCGCGGACAGCGCCAGCACCCAGAACGGCTGGTTGGCCACGTGCGCGGCCACCAGGTTGCGGGTCAGGAAGGTCTGCGCGAGCAGCACCCGGGCAGGCACCGTCCTGGCCAGCGTCCACACCTGGTGCTCGCCCGGCGCCGCGAAGATCGCCAGGCCGTCCTCCGCGTGCACCAGGTCGACCTCGCCGAGCGCCTGGTCGAGCTGGCCGATCACGTCGATGCGGTCGGCCCGCGAGACCTCGGGGTCGTTGTGCACCGCGTCCTTGGCCTCTTCCAGCAGGTTGCGCAGCCGCACCGCGTCCTGCGCGTTGTCCGGCTCGCGGCGGTGGGTCGGCAGCAGCACGGAGACGGCCGGGTACGGCCGCGGACGGCGCAGGTCGGCGAGTACGGCGGGGCTGATCGGCGCTTGCATGGCGTGGCCCTTTCGGCGGCGGCATCGCGTGCCGGTGGCGTCCCCCGGGTCATCCCTTTGTCTCTTCATGGATATATCAATGTGTCGTCCCTCGCAGCTTGTACGGGCAGGCCGCAGGTCCCCCACCTGCGCCGCGCCCTGCCCGCCGGCCGGGCGCAAGCGGAACGCCCGCTGCCCGGGGCCGCTGCTGACAGCCGCGCGGGGGTGTGCGAAGCTGCCGAGCGCGACGAGGGGAGGCGGCGGTGGGCGAGGACCATGCCACGGCCAGGGCGCGACAAGCCGGGGAGCACCAGAACGCACCACGCGGGAAGGGCACGGGGGCAGCGGGGGGACGCGGCCGGGTGGGAGCCGCCGGTGCGGCGCTCGCCGTGGTCGCCGTCGCAGGGACCGCGCTCGGCGCGGTGCTGCTGCGCCCCGGGCGGTCGCTGACCGCCAAGAGCGGCGGGCCGCTGGACAACTCCGCCGTCGTCATCCTGATCGCGATCGGCTGCCTGGCCGCGGGACTGCTGGCCGGCAGCCGCTACCGCTCCAGGCTCGGCTACCAGCAGGACCTGCCGCCCTTCGAGCAGCGGCTCGCCGACGTGGTGCGGGTGACCCTGGTCGCCGCCGCCCTGGTGGTGCCGCTGCTGCTGCTGACGATGCACCACTTCCCGTCCGGCGGCTCCACCCCCGCCGAGCAGTACACCCGCCTGCCCGCCACCCCGCACCGCACCCCGCCCCCGGTCAGGCAGCACCCGCTGGGGCAGTCCTCGGGCGACAAGGGCATCAGCGTGCCGCACGTCGTGCTGACCATCGCCCTGGTGGCGCTGGTCCTGGCGCTGCTGCTCGCCGCCTACCGGCTGTGGCGGCTGCTGCGGCGCAGCGAGGAGCCGCAGCCCGCGGAGACCTACCGGCCCGCCGAGCAGGAGGTGCTCGCCGACGCCGTGGACTCCGGGCGCCGCGCGCTGCTCGGCGGCAGCGACGCCCGGGCCGCCGTCATCGCCTGCTACGCGGCGATGGAGGCCTCGCTCGGGCAGTCCGGTGTCGCCCGCAGGGCCTCGGACAGCCCGCAGGACCTGCTGGAGCGCGCCGCGGGCAGCGGACTGCTGACCGGACCGCACGCCTCTGACCTGACCGCGCTGTTCCGCGAGGCCCGCTACTCCACGCACCCCATGGACGACACCCACCGCGGCCGCGCCGCAGCCGCCCTCGACGGGATCGCCGCCCAGCTCGCCGAGCACGCCGCCGCCGATGCCGCCGCCGATGGCGCTGACTTGCCGCAGCCAGGCACCGGCGGAACGCAGCCGACCGCGGGAGTCCACCGGTGAACGACCGCCCAGAGCCCGGCGCACCCGGGTCCGTGCGCCACTCGCTGGTCCTGCTGGCGGCCGTAGGCGCCGTCACGGTCACCCTGCTGGGCCTGGCCGAAGGGCTGCCGGGCCTGGCCACCGGGCTCGCCGTGTGCACCGTCGCGGGCCTGGCCATCGCCCGCTACGTCACCGGCGCCGGCACCCAGGACAGCGGCTTCCGCCGCTCGGTGCGGCTGCTCGGCAGCCGGGCTCCCGCCCTCGGCGAATGGCACCGCGTTGTCGACAAGTCGATCGGCGACCGCAGTGACGTGCACTTCAACGCCACCCTCAGACCGCAGTTGCAGCGCCTTTTCGCGGCCCGGCTCGCCGAGCGGCACGGCGTCGACCTCTACCGCAGGCCGGAGCGGGCCAAGGCCCTCGTCGGCGCCGACCTGTGGCCGTGGATCGACCCGGAGCGCCGCCCCGCGCACCGCCCCGACCACCCAGAAAGGGTGCTCCGCGCGCTGCTCGACCGGCTGGAGGCGCTGTGAGCGCCGCGACCGGCCGCCGCCCGTACACCACCAGGCACAGTGAGGACCAGAGTTGAGCAGTCACGACCACCTGTACGACCACGACGCCCTGACACCGCGGCAGGCGGGGGAGCGGGCCGCGGAAGTCCTGGCCGAGATCCGTACCGCCGTCGTCGGCAAGCCCCGGCCGCTGGACATGGTGATGCTCGGCATCCTGGCCGGCGGGCACGTGCTGATCGAGGACCTGCCGGGCCTGGGCAAGACGCTGCTGGCCCGCTCCTTCGCCACCACCCTCGGCCTGGACTTCCGGCGTATCCAGTTCACCCCCGACCTGCTGCCCTCCGACGTCACCGGCGCCCCCTTCTACGACCAGCGCACCGCCGACATGGTCTTCCGGCCGGGACCGGTCTTCACCCACCTGCTGCTCGCCGACGAGATCAACCGCACCCCGCCCAAGACCCAGGCCTCGCTGCTGGAGGCGATGGCCGAGTCGCAGGTGTCGATCGACGGCAGTACCCGCGCGCTGCCGCACCCCTTCGTGGTCATCGCCACCGCCAACCCGATCGAGTACGAGGGCACCTACTCGCTGCCCGAGGCCCAGCTCGACCGCTTCCTGCTGCGGGTGCGGATGGGCTACCTGAGCGCGCAGGAGGAGACCGGCATGCTGCGCGCCCGGATCGGGCGCGCGGCACCCGAGGCGGTGCTGCGCACCCTGGGCAGCCCGGCGCAGGTGCTGGCGATGCGCGCCGCCGTCGAGCAGGTCGAGGTCGAGGAGGACCTGCTGGAGTACGTCGTCGCCCTGGTCGGCGCGACCCGCTCCCACCAGCACATCCAGGTCGGCGCGTCGCCGCGCGGCGGCCTCGCCCTGGTCCAGCTGGCCCGCGCCCGCGCCGTCCTGGACCTGCGCGACTACGCCACCCCCGAGGACGTCAAGGACGTCGCGGTCGCCGCCCTCGCCCACCGGGTCACCCTCAAGCCCGAGCTGTGGGTCCGGCAGATCGACGCCGACGACGTGATCGCCGAGATCGTCCAGTCCGTCGCCGCGCCGCAGACCCTGCCCCGCAGCCCCGTCGCGTCATGACCGGGCGACCCCCCGCCCTGGACCGGGCGCTGGGCGGGGCGACGTCCGCGCCCACAGAACCGCCGCCCGCCCCGCCGCCCGGCTGGCGGGCCGGTGAACGCACCCTGCGCTACGGCACGCTCGCCGCGGTCGCGGTGGCCGCCGCCCTGGTCACCGGGCACGCCTGGCTGCTGGCCGCGGCCGCCGCCCCGCTGGCGCTGCTCGCCCTGGCCCTGCCCGCCGGCCGCAGACCGCAGCAGCTCACCCCCGCCGTCGACGTCGAGCCGCGGCGCTGCTTCGAGGGCGAGCAGATCACCGCCACGGTCACCCTCGCGCACGACGGCGCCGCGGGCCGCCTCGACCCGGGCATCACGCTGGGCCCGGGTGTGCGGCTCGACGACCTCGGTGTCACCGAGGGGCGGATCCGGCTGACCCTCACCGCACAGCGCTGGGGCCGCTGGACGCTCGGCACCGTGGACCTCGACGTGTACGACACCGGCGGCGCCGCCCGCCGCACCGTGCGGGTCGACCTCGGGGAGGTCGCGGTCTTCCCGGTCCCCACCGCGGCGGGCCTGACCCCCATCCCGGTGCGGCTGCCGCAGCGGCTCGGTGAGCACACCTCCACCCAGCGCGGCGAGGGTGTCGAGGTCACCGGCATCCACCCGTATGTGCGCGGCGACCGGCAGCGCCGCATCCACTGGCCCGCGACCACCCGCCGCGGCGAACTCCAGCTGCACCAGTTCGCCGCGGAGAAGGCCTCGGACACCGTCGTGCTGCTCGACGTGCTGGCCGACGTGCGCGACCCGGCGACCGGTACGTCCTCGCTCGACGAGACCTTCCGCGCCGCCGCGGGACTGGTCCGCGCCTACCTGCGCACCCACGACAGGATCGGCGTGGTCTCGGTCGGCGGCGCCACCCGCTGGCTGCAGCCCGGCAGCGGCCAGGGCTACTTCTACCGGATCGTGGAGAGCGTCCTGGACGTCCGCAAGGACCTCGGCTACCGCACCAGCGGGCTGCGCAGGCTGCCGCCGCCCGCGCTGCCGGAGAGCGCGCTGGTCTACGTCTTCACCCCGCTCACAGACCAGCGCATCATCGACGTGCTCGACCAGGTCAGGTCGCGGGCCAACCCGCTGGTCGTGGTGGAGATCCCCAGCGGCGACCCGACGGTGGAGCCCGGCGACCGCACCGGGGAGCTGGCCCTGCGGCTGTGGCGCGCCGACCGCGACGCCATGCGCTTCGCGCTGACCGAACGCGGTATCGCCGTCATCGCCCACCGGCCGGGCGAGACCCTCGACCTGGCACTGGCGCCGCTGCTGCGCACCCGCATCCACGGAGGACGCCGATGAACCGCGCCGCCGCCCACCGGCTGGCCGCCCGCATCCTCGGCACCGCCCTGGCCGTGGCCGCCTGCAACCCGCCCCGGGTCCTCGGCGCACCCGTCGCCGGCTGGGCACTCGTCCTGGCCGCCGCGGGCGCCGCCTGGTGGGCCGCGCCAATGGTGGACACGCGCCCGGTGCTCAGCTCCATGCGGTGGTCCGCGGTCGCCGTGCACCGGCGCAACACGCTGCTGCCGGCCGGTGCGATCGTGCTGGCCGCGCTGACCGGCCCCGCGGTGTGGCTGGCCGGTTGCGTCACCGGGCTGCTGGTCGCCTATCTGCTGGTCACCGACGGCTGGACGATGGGGGCGACCGCTCCCGCGGGCACCGACCGCGCGACCCCCGCGCTGGCCGCCACCGCCGCTGCGGCCGTCGTCTTCGCCGCCGCCACCGCGCCTGTCGCCGACACCTCATGGGCACGGCTGCCCGCGGCCCTCGCGATCGCGGCCACCGCCGCCTGCGTGGCGCTGGCCCTTCGACACCGCGCCTGAGCGACCGCGGCCCGCGGGTGTCCTGCCGACCGCCCGCACTGCCCGTGGGCGGGCGGCAGCCCCGGGAACACCACCTGTATCGGTTCAGTAAATACGGCCTTCTCTTCCGAACGACCTGCTTCCCATCAGCGCTTGCCGTGCTTTACCGTTTAATGGCCCCGGCCCGCCCAGGGCCAGGGACCAGCCGACGCCGCAGGCAAGGGGCAAGGAGAAGCGATGAAGGACGTCACACCGGTGGTCGACGGCTGGAAGCTCCGCCTGCCGGGCGGCGGCACAGGCGCCGGCCCAGGCGACGGCCCCCTCGGCCCCGGCACCGCGGGCGGACAGGACACCGTCGCCGCCGCCGTTCCCGGCTGCGTCCACACCGACCTGCTGGCCGCAGGCCTGCTCGCCGACCCCTTCCTGGACCGCAACGAGCAGGACGCGGCCTGGGTCGGCCGCACCGACTGGACGTACGAGACGGCGCTGCCCGCGCACACCACAGGACACGAGCGCAGCGACCTGGTCTTCGACGGGCTCGACACCGTTGCCGAGATCACGCTGGGCGGTCGCAGGCTGGGCGCCACCCGCAACATGCACCGCAGCCACCGCTTCGACGTCACCGCCGACCGCTCGGCCATCGCAGGCACCGCGCTGACCGTGGCCTTCACCTCGGCGTACACCGAGGCGGAAAGGGTCAGGTCGCTGGTGGGGGAGCGGCCCAACTCCTACCCCGAGCCCTTCCAGTACATCCGCAAGATGGCCTGCTCCTTCGGCTGGGACTGGGGGCCGACCCTGGTCACCGCCGGGATCTGGAAGCCGGTGCGCCTGGAGCACTGGTCCACCGCCCGGCTGGCCGGGGTCACCCCGCAGGTCACGGTGGCCGCCGGCACCGGCCGGGTCGAGGCCGGGATCGTCCTGGAAAGGACCGCGGCAGGCGCCGGCCGGCCGCTGACCATACGGCTGCGGGTGGGGGAGACCGTCACCGAGACCGCCGTGCCCGCGGAAGCGGACCGGGCCACCGCGGTCGCCGAGATCGCGGACCCCGACCTGTGGTGGCCGCACGGCTACGGCCGCCAGCCGCTCTACGACTGCGAGGTCACCCTGCTGGACCCCGCCGCCCCGGCCGGGGAACTCGACCGCTGGCAGCGCCGCGTCGGCTTCCGCACCGTCACCCTCGACACCTCGCCCGACGAGCACGGCACCGCCTTCACCCTGGCCGTCAACGGAACCCCGGTCTTCGCCCGCGGCGTCAACTGGATCCCCGACGACGCCCTGCCCACCAGGATCGACGCCGCCCGCTACCGGCGCCGGCTGCAGCAGGCCGTGGACGCCGGCGTCGACCTGGTGCGGGTCTGGGGCGGCGGCATCTACGAGAGCGACGACTTCTACGACGCCTGCGACGAACTGGGCCTGCTGGTGTGGCAGGACTTCCTCTTCGCCTGCGCCGCCTACCCCGAGGAGCAGCCGCTGCGCTCCGAGATCGAGGCCGAGGCCAGGGAGAACGTCGCCAGGCTCGCCCCGCACCCGAGCCTGGCGCTGTGGAACGGCAACAACGAGAACCTGTGGGGCTTCCGCGACTGGGAGTGGGAGGACGCGCTGGCCGGCGACTCCTGGGGTGAGGGCTACTACCTGGGCCTGCTGGCCAGGGTCGTCGCCGAGACCGACCCGACCCGACCCTACTGGGCCGGCAGCCCCTGGTCGGGCTCGTGGGACCACCACCCCAACGACCCGCGGCACGGCACCGCCCACTCCTGGGAGGTGTGGAACCGCACCGACTACACCGACTACCGCGACAGCGTCCCGCGCTTCGTCGCCGAGTTCGGCTGGCAGGCGCCGCCGGCGTACGCCACCGCCCGCCGCGCCGTGTCCGACGACCCGCTGACCCCCGACTCGCCCGGCATGCTGCACCACCAGAAGGCCGCGGACGGCAACGGCAAGCTCACCCGCGGACTCGCCCGGCACTTCCCCCTGCCCGCCGACTTCGACACCTGGCACTACCTGACCCAGGTCAACCAGGCGCGGGCCGTCGCCACCGGCATCGAGCACTGGCGCTCGCACTGGCCGGTGTGCGCGGGCACCGTCGTCTGGCAGCTCAACGACTGCTGGCCGGTGACCTCCTGGGCCGCCGTCGACGGCGACGAGCGCCCCAAGCCGCTCTACCACGAGCTGAAGCGGCTCTACGCCGACCGGCTCGTCACCGTGCAACCGCGCCCCGACGGCCTCGTCGCGGCGCTGGTCAACCAGACCGCGCAGGACTGGACGGGCACGGCGGTCCTGTGCCGGGTCGCGGTGGACGGCGCCGTACTTGCCGAGGTACGGCTGCCGTTCACCGCGGCACCCAGGACCGTCGCCGAAGTCGCCCTGCCCGCACAGGTGCTGCCCGCGGACGGCAGCGGCAAGGAACTGCTCACCGTACGGGCGGGGGAGCTGCGCGCCTTCTGGTTCCCGGTCCGCGACAAGGACTTCGGCTACCCCGAGCCCGGCTGGGACCTCGACCTGGCCGTCCACCCCGACGGCTCTGCCGCCGTCACCGTCACCGCACGCACCCTGCTGCGCGACCTGCTGCTGCAGGCCGACCGGCTCGGCCCCGGCGTCACCGCCGACACCGGCCTGACCACCCTGCTGCCCGGCGAGAGCGTCACCATCACCGTACGCGGCTGGGAGGTGCCCTCGTCCGACGCCGCCGCGGCCGCGCTGTACTGCGTGAACACGGCCGTGCGGGAAGGTGATGCGGGCGTGGCCCTGTGACCGGGTCCTCCCCGGCCGGCCCAGGACACCGCCCCACCATCAAGGACGTCGCCGCTCTCGCGGGCGTGTCCAAGGGGGCGGTGTCGATGGCCTTCAACGGCCGCCCCGGCGTCTCGGAGGCCACCCGCGCCCGGGTGCTGGCGGCGGCCGGCGCGCTGGGGTGGGAGCCCAGCCTGTCGGCCCGCGCCCTGTCCGGCTCCCGCACCGACACCGTCGGCCTGGCCATCGCCCGCCCGGCCCGGATGCTCGGACTCGAACCGTTCTACATGGAGTTCATCTCCGGCATCGAGAGCGTCCTCGCCGAGCGCGGCGGCGCCCTGCTGCTGCGGCTGGTCAAGGACGCCGACGAGGAGATCGGGGTGCAGCGGGCCTGGTGGCGCTCCCGGCAGGTCTCCGGGTCGGTCCTGGTCGACTTCCGCAAGGACGACCCGCGGGCATCGGAACTGGCCGGCCTCGGCCTGCCCGCCGTCGCCGTCGGCCACCCTTCGCTCACCGGCGGCCTGCCCTCGGCCTGGACCGACGACGCGGCGGCCGTCGGCGAGGCCGTGCGCTACCTGGCGGCGCTCGGCCACCGCAGGATCGCCCGGGTCGGCGGCGCGGCAGAACTCGGCCACACCGCGATCAGGGCCGCCGCCTTCGAGGCCGCAGCACACGAGCTGGGCCTTGAGCAGTGGTCGAGCATCGACACCGACTTCTCCGGCACCCAGGGCGCCCGCGCCACCCGTACGCTGCTCGCCTCGCCGCACCGCCCCACCGCGGTCCTCTACGACAACGACCTGACGGCGGTGGCCGGCCTGTCGGTCGCCGCCGAGATGGGCCTGTCGGTGCCGCGCGACATCTCCCTGCTGGCCTGGGACGACTCCCAGCTGTGCCGGCTCACCCGGCCCGAGCTGTCGGCGATGAGCCACGACGTCTTCGGCTTCGGCGCCGAGGTGGCCCGCCGGCTGCTGACCGTACTCGACGGCGGGCAGCCGGAAGCGGGGCCGGTCGCCACGCCGGTACTGACCCCGCGCGGCAGCACGGCCCCGCCGCGGCACTGAAAGGGCAGTGCGACCGCGGGCAGGTGCGGGCTACTTGGTCGCCCCCCGGGTGAAGCCGTTGTAGATGAACCGCTGCAGGAAGAGGAAGACCACCAGCGTCGGCACCATCACCAGGATCGCGCCGGCCGAGATGTCCTCCCAATGCGCGCCGAAAGGCCCCTTGAAGCGGAAGAGCGACGTCGAGATGGTGCCCAGGTTCTCCGAGGGCATGTACAGGAAGGGGATGTAGAAGTCGTTGTAGACCGTGATGCCCTTGATGATCACCACGGTCGCGATGGCCGGCTTGAGCAGCGGCAGGATGATCCGCCAGTAGATGGTGAAGGAGTTGGCCCCGTCGATCCTGGCCGCCTCGTCCAGCGAGATCGGGATGCCCCTGATGAACTGCAGGAAGATGTAGATCGACACGATGTCGGTGCCCATGTACAGCACGATCGGCGCCCACCGGCTGTCGAACATCCCGAAGCTGTCCACGATCTTGAAGGTGGCGACCTGCGTCGTCACGCTCGGCACCAGCGACCCGACCAGGAACAGCGCGACCACCAGCCGGCGCAGCCGGAAGCGGAAGCGGTCGATCGCGAACGCCGCCATCGAGCCGATCAGCACCGTCCCGCCGATCGAGAACACCAGGATGAAGGCGGTGTTCCAGAACGCCCTGAGCATCTTCCCGGCCCTGAAGGCCGTCACGTAGTTGTGGTAGTTCAGCCAGTCGTGCGGCAGCGTGAGCGCGCCGCTGCCCCGGCTGATCTCCCCTGACGTCTTCAGCGAGGTCAGGAAGACCGCGAGCAGCGGCAGCAGCACCACCGCGCAGGCCAGCAGCAGCGAGAGGTAGACCAGCGACCTCAGCAGCGCCTTGCGGGTCATACGAGATCGTTCCTCTCGTCGGGCACCACGATGCGCTGCAGCCAGGTCACCAGCAGGATGATCACCAGCAGGGCGACGGCCGCCGCCGAGGCGAGCCCCATCTTGTTGAACTCGAAGGCCAGCTTCACCGTCTGGATCACGAAGGTCTGGGTGCCCGCCGCGCCGTTGGTCATGATGAACGGGATCTCGAACGCCGACAGCGATCCGGAGATCGCCAGGATCGCGCTCAGGCTCAGCACCGGCTTGATGCCCGGCGCGATGATGTGCCGGAACTGCTGCCAGCGGTTGGCCCCGTCCAGCTCCGAGGCCTCGTACAGCTCGCCGGGTATCGACTGGATCGCGCCCAGGAACAGCACGAAGTTCAGGCCCATGAAGCGCCACACCGACACCCCGGCGAGTGAGGTGTTGGCGACGCGCCCGCTGCCCAGCCAGGAGTGGTGGCCGTGCACCCCGAAGGCGCCGAGCACCGTGTCGAGGGTGCCGTGCGGCTGGAAGAAGTACAGGAAGACCAGGCCGATCGCGACCCCGTTGATCAGGTAGGGGAAGAACAGGATCCCCTTGAAGAGGTTCCTGAACCGCACGTCGAAGCTCAGCACGGTCGCGAAGTACAGCGCCAGCACGATCTGCACCACCGAGGCGACCAGGTAGTAGATGCTGACGAAGAAGACCTGGAAGAGCTCGGGTCTGGTGAACAGCTCCACGTAGTTCCTGGTGCCGACGTAGTTGCGGTCGGGGCTGACCCCGTCCCAGTCGGTGAAGCTGTCCCTGATCATGTTCCCCACCGGTATGCAGGTGAAGGTGACCAGCAGAGCCAGCGGCACCGCCAGGTAGAGCCACGGCGTCACGGTCCGCCAGACCCGGGCGCGGGTCACAGGCTTGCGGTCTTCTGCGCGGAGGCCCACTTCTTGGCGAGGTCGGCGAAGATGCCGTGCAGGTCGCCGCCTGCCGCACCGCGGGCCACGTCGATCAGGTGCCGGCGGTAGTCGGGCTTGTTCGTCATGCCGATCTCGGACTGGTTGTCGATGCTGGTGACCTTGGCGCTCTGCGCCTGCGACATCTCCACGAACCGCACACCGGCGTCCTGGAAGGGCTTGAGCGCCGACGGCATCGCGCCGCCCTTGAGCGTGGGGACGGCCTGGTTGGTCTGCACGTAGCCGGACTTGTCGGTGAACCAGTCGATCCAGGCCCGCGCCGCCGCCTTGTGGCCGGAGTGGATGTTGACCGCCTCCTGGTAGTCCGGCGCGACCGGGGTGCAGAACTTGCCGTCCTTCTGCGCCGGGAAGGGCATGTAGCCGATCTCGCCCGGGTCCTTGCCGGCCTTCTTGGCCGCGTCCTGCATCTGCACGATGGCCCACGAGCCCAGCCACATGGTGCCGATCTTCCCGGTGGCCAGCAGGTTCTTGCTGTTCTCCCAGTTGGTGGTGGTCGGGTCCTGCTCGGAGAGCTTGTCGTGCACGATGTCGTACAGCAGCGTGTCGCCGATGTTCAGGTCGGTGCCGGCCTGCCAGGGGTCGGACTGGGTGGCCGGCTCGTCGCCCGCCTTGGGGTCGCAGGTCGCCGCGCCCTGGACCTGCGTCCAGGCGGTCAGCGGCCAGCCGTCCTTGTAGTTGGTGTAGTACGGGGTCGCGGACGTCTTGGCCTTGACGGCCGCCAGGTCGGCGAGGAACTCGTCGGGCGTCGTGGGCCAGTCGGTGATCCCGGCCTGCTGCCACACGGTCTTGTTGTAGACGAAGCCCTGGACATTGGCGAAGTTCGCGATGCCGTAGACCTTGCCGCCCACCGTCGCCTTGTCGGTGAAGGTGTACTGCTCGGCCAGCGCGTCCGCGGTGCCCAGCGAGGCGAAGAACTTCGGGTAGTCCAGGGTCTTGATGGCCGCCGGGATCATGAGCACGTCGCCGTAGTTCGACGTGTTCATCCGGATCTTGACCTCGCCCTCGTAGTCCGTGATGCCCTCGAAGGTGACATGGACCTTCGGGTAGAGCTTGGTGAACTCGGCCGCGTACTTCTTCATCGTGCCGTCCTGCACCAGGTCGGTGCGCTGGGTCAGGACCTTGATGTCGCCGGTGACCTTGCCGGGGTCCGCCGGTGAGTCGGCGGAGTCCCCGCCGGAGGCCGAGGAGCCTCCGCCGCCGCAGGCCGTCGCCAGCAGCGCCATGGCGGCGAGCAGCGAACCGGCGAGTGCTGAGCGCTTCATGTGCACCATCTCCGTTTCCACGACGTCCGAGCGAGTCCGGGAGGGGACGACGCGCAGCGCGGTACTTAAGCGATTCAGTAGTGGAACGACGGCACTATTGCATTGGGTTGTGGGGCGGTAAAGACAGTGATTCAGCGCTGATGCTTAACCGTTACACAGCGGTTCAGTGGAAGCAGCCGTACCGCCGGTGGGGTAGGTTGGGCGCCGACCGGCAACACGCCGTTTCCAGCAGAGGAGGTGGGACCGATCACCGCTGTTCCGTATGTCGCGCTCCCACCGCACGGCCCCGCGAGGCCGACGGCCTCCTGACCGGGCCGGGGGAGCGCCGACCGCCCTCCCGAGAGGTTCACATGTCGGACTCCGCCACACCCCCCGCCGCACCGCTGCCCCTGCTGGCGCTCCACGCAGGCGTCGTCACCCAACTCAGGGCCGCGGGCTGCGTCTTCGCCGAGGACGAGGCGCACATCATCCTGGCCACCGCCACCAGCCCGCAGGAAGCGGCCGCGATGGTCGCCCGGCGGGCCGGCGGGCTGCCGCTCGAACACGTCGTCGGCTGGGCCGACTTCTGCGGTCTGCGGATCGCCGTCGACCCCGGGGTCTTCGTGCCGCGGCGCCGCACCGAACTGCTGGTGCACGAAGCCGCCGCACTCGGCAGGGCCGCCGCCGCGCCGGGGCGCGAACTCGTCGTGGTCGACCTGTGCTGCGGCTCCGGCGCCGTCGGCGCCGCCCTGGCGGCGGCCCTGGGGCGCACCCGGCTGTACGCCGCCGACCTCGACCCGGCCGCCGTCGCCTGCGCGTCCGGCAACCTCGCCGCGGCCGGCGGGCAGGTCCACCGCGGCGACCTCTTCGATGCCCTGCCCCCGCAGGTGCGCGGCACCGTGGACCTGCTGGCCGCCAACGTCCCCTACGTTCCCAGCGGTTCGGTCGCCCTGCTGCCCGCGGAGGCCCGCGACCACGAGGCGCTGATCGCCCTCGACGGCGGCGGCGACGGCCTCGACGTGATGCGCAGGGTCGCCGCGCAGGCAGCCGGCTGGCTCGCGCCCGGCGGCTCGCTGCTGACGGAGGCGAGCGAGCGCCAGGCCGCGGCGGCGGCGGGCATCCTCTCCGCCGCGGGCCTGGCCACCCGTGTCGCCACCGACGACGACCTCGGTGCGACGGTGCTGATCGGCACCCGGCCGGCGGACTGAGTCCGCCCGCCGGCGCGCGCCGCTCAGCGCGCGACGGCCGGCCGCGCGGCCGCCTTCTCGGTGAGGAAGGCGGCCACGCGGTCCAGTGCGGCGTCCGCGTCGTCGAGACGCCCGTAGTGGTGCTGGAAGACGTGCGGCACGCCGGGCCAGACCTCCAGCGTGACGTCGACCTCGTCGGCGCCCGCGCGGCCGGCCAGGCGTACGGCGTCGTCCAGCAGCACCTCGTTCGACCCGACCTGCACCAGCAGCGGCGGCAGCCCCGTCAGGTCGGCGAAGACCGGGCTGGCCCAGGGGTGCGCCCGGTCGCGGTCGCCGAGGTAGTGGTCGGCGTAGGCCCGCAGGTCCTGTGCGGTGAAGATCGGGTCGGCGTCCTCCTTGGTGCGCATGCTCGCGCCGCTGAGCGTGAGGTCCACCCATGGCGACAGGACGGCTGCCGCCGCCGGCTGCGGCAGCCCGGCCTCCCGGGCCGCGAGCAGCAGCGCGACCACGGCGCCGCCGCCGGCCGAGTCGCCGGCCACGACCAGCTCGCCCGGGTCCATGCCGCCCGCCAGCAGCTCGCGGTAGGCGGCGAGCCCGTCGTCCACCGGGGCGGGGAAGGGGTGCTCCGGCGCCAGCCGGTAGTCCAGCGACACCGCGGGTGTCCCGGCGCGCCGGGCCAGCTCGCCGACCAGCCCGGCGTGCGTGTCGGGCGAGCCGACGACGTACCCGCCGCCGTGCAGGTAGAGCAGCAGGCCGCGGCGTCCTGCGCCGGACGGGCGCAGTTCGAGTGCCGGGCGCCCGCCCAGCACGGTCCTGCGGGTGGCGACGCCCTCGGGCGCCGGCCGGGTGAGGGCCTGCGCGAAGGCGAGGCGCTCGGCCTCGGGTTCCGGGTTGTGGTCGCTCGGGGCGCTGCGGAGCAGGGCGTCCAGGGTGTCGCGTTGCTGCCGGGTCATGCTGGCCTCCAGGGCATGAGGAATGATGGATTCCTTGGAATGCATCTGTCCCGTGCCAACCGGATTCCCCAGAAGTTGATTCCCTGGAATCTAAAGGAGCTTTCTGTGAGCTACGCCACTGAGGTCTTCATCGACCTCGTCCGCGTCGAGACCCGGCTCTACAACGCCCTGAACTCCGGACTCAAGGCGGAACTCGGCCTGGGCCTCGGCCAGTTCGAGTTCATGGAGATCATCGGCCGGGTGCCCGGATGCCGGGTGCTCGACATCGCCCGCGAGGTGGCCATCACCGTGGGGGCCGCCAGCAAGGGAGTCGACCGCCTGGAGGCTGCCGGGTGGTGCGTACGCAGCGCGCACCCGCAGGACCGCCGCTCCTCGGTGCTCGGCCTCACCCCGGAGGGCGCCGCCCTGCTGGACCGCGCCCGCCCCGCGGTCGAGCGCCGGGCCGCCGCGCTGACCGCGGGCGTGCCCCGGGGCGAACTCGACGCGATGGCGGCGACGCTGGCGGCGTTGCGCACCGCCCTGGAGCGCCGCTCGCCGGCCGGCACGGAATGAGCCGCGGGGCGGCTGGGCACTGGGTGCGGGAAGGGGGAGGGGCCGGTCAGTCCTGCTGCTCGGCGGTCCGCAGCCCCGCCGTCCACTTCTCCTCGATGTTGCCGAACTTCCACACCGCGAAGGCCACCGCCCACGTGGTGAAGAAGAGGCCGACGATGACGTAGCCGACGATGTTCAGGTCCAGCCCGCCGACCCAGTCCCAGAAGGCCCCGTGCAGGTCCGCCTTCTCGCCGACCAGGCCGAGCAGCTCGACGGTGCCGATGATCAGCGCGACCGCGACCGACAGGCCGGTGATGGTCAGGTTGTAGTAGACCTTGCGCACCGGCTTGGAGAAGGCCCACTCGTAGGCGAAGTTCATGAACGAGCCGTCGATGGTGTCCAGCAGGCACATGCCGGCCGCGAACAGCACCGGCAGGCACAAGATCGCGTACCAGGGCAGGCCCGAGGCGGCGCCCGAGCCCGCGAGCACCAGCAGGGCGATCTCGGTCGCGGTGTCGAAGCCCAGCCCGAACAGCAGGCCGATGGGGTACATCTGCCAGGGCTTGGTCACCGACTTCATCAGCCGGCCGAGCAGCCGGTTCATCAGGCCGCGGTTGTTGAGCTGCTCCTCAAGGGCGGCCTCGTCGAAGTGGCCGTCGCGCATCTGCCGGAAGACCTTCCAGATCCCGGCCAGGATCAGCAGGTTGACGATGGCGATGGCGTACAGGAACGTCCCCGAGACCGTGGTGCCGATCCAGCCGGTCACGGTGTGCAGACCGGAGCTGTCGTCCTCCACCGGGTCGGCCAGCGACTTCACCCCGAGCGAGAGCAGGAAGGCCAGCGCGAAGACGATGCTGGAGTGGCCCAGCGAGAACCAGAAGCCCACCGACAGCGGGCGCTTGCCCTCGTGCATCAGCTTGCGGGTGGTGTTGTCGATCGCCGCGATGTGGTCGGCGTCGAAGGCGTGCCGCATACCGAGGGTGTACGCGGTCACCCCGATGCCGATGCCGAAGGACTTCGTGCCCACGCTGTAGTGCTCGGGGGCGACGATCGCCACCAGGGTGAACCACCCGATCACGTGCAGCGCCACGATGAAGGCGGCCATGCCGCCCAGCCGGGTCCACTCCGCCCGGGTCATCGAGCCGCGTATCCGGCGCCAGCGGGACCCTGCGGGGGCGGGGGCCTCGGTGGTGGTGGTCATCGTTCGTCCTCCGTCGGAGCCGCAGGGGGCGCTTACCGCAACAGACTACTTGTTGCGAATGACTCGCAATAGCCTGCCCCTGCCGTGCCGCGTTCACACCCGCCGAGGTCAGCGCGCCGGCGCACTGCTCCGCAGGCGCCGACCACCCGTGCGGACAGGCTGACCGGCCGCGCGGAGACGCTGATCACACCTGCCGGGAAAGCGTGGCCGATGTCCGTTCGTCCTGATTGACGCACGACAGAACGGAGCCCTACGCTCGGCGTGTAGTGATGACGTGGGGAAGCTGGTGGAATTCCAGCACGGTCGCGCCACTGTGACCCGCCGCCGCAACCGGCGTAACGGGGAGTCAGACAGCCGCTCATCACGACGCCCATGGAACAGGGACGCACGATCCCCGAAGGAGGGCTCACCTTGAGCAGCATTTCCGCACCCCGCCCGGCCGCCACGCCGGTCGTCCTGCCCGCCGCGAAGGCCGCGCTGTGGCTGGTCGGCACCGCCGTACTCGCCCTCGTCGCCTACTACTTCATCGGTGTCGACCAGGGCGCCGTCTCCGTCTTCGGCAAGGACATGCACATCCACGAGTTCGTCCACGACGCCCGCCACTTCCTCGGTTTCCCCTGCCACTGACACCGCCGGAACCCGAGGTATCGGACAACTCGACATGGAAAAGAAGCTCATCCTGCGCGGCCTCCTGGCCGGCGCAGCCGCCGGGCTGCTCGCCTTCCTCTTCGCGCGGGTCTTCGCCGAGCCGCAGATCGGCAAGGCGATCGACTACGAGAGCGGCAGGGACGCCGCGCAGGCCGCACTGGACAAGGCCGCGGGGCTGCCCGCGGCCGGCGCCGACCCCGACCTGTTCAGCCGCACCGTCCAGGCTGACGTCGGGATCGGCGCCGGCATGATCGTCTTCGGTATGGCGATGGGCGCGCTCTTCGCCGTCGCCTACGCCGTGTGCCTGGGCCGGGTCGGCCGGCTGCGCGCCCGCACCCTTGCCCTGCTGGTCGCCGGCGGCGGATTCCTCGGCATGTACCTGGTGCCGTTCCTGAAGTACCCGGCCAACCCGCCCGCCATCGGCCACGAGGACACCATCAGGGCCCGCAGCGGCCTCTACCTGATCATGGTGCTGCTCTCGGTGGCCTTCCTGGTCGCCGCAGCGTGGCTGGGCAGACGGCTGCAGCCCAGGTTCGGCAACTGGAACGCCACGCTGCTGGCCGCCGGCGCCTTCGTCGTCGCCATCGGCGCCGTCATGGCGATCCTGCCCCCGCTGGGCCATCTCGCGTACAACAAGGAGCACTTCGGCAACCACGCCACCGAGACACCGCTGCCGCTGACCGACGCCGACGGCCGCATCGTCTACCCGGGCTTCCCCGCCGACGTGCTGTTCTCCTTCCGCTGCTACTCCGTCGCCGCCCAACTGCTGCTCTGGACCGCGATCGGCCTGGTCTTCGCGCCGCTGGCGGAACGCCTCCTGCACCCGCGGACCCAGGCCGCCGCACCAGGAGCGGCGCCGCTACCCGTATGACGCGCCAGCCGCACGGCACGGCGGCACCGGGCGCGTTGGTCGAGGAGATCACCGCGCTCGGGCCGTTCTTCGCCGTCACCATCCACCCCGCGGGCGCACCGCCCGCGGAGCCCTGGCGCCCGATGAGCACGGGGCTGCTCGCCGAACGGGCCGCCGCCGTCCGCGGCTACCTCGCCGCGGCCGGCGGTCAGCCCGCGTCGGCGGTCGAACCGCGGGTCGCCGCGTCGGTCGCCCATCTCGGCCTGGCCGCAAGGCTGGCGTCGCCCGCACTGGCCGCCGCGGTCCTGCACGGGCGGCCGCTCGGCTACGACCTCGACGCCGTGCGCTGGCAGCCCGCGCTCGGCGGCCCCGTCCCGCTCTCCCTGCCCGACGACGCCCTCCACCAGCCGCAACCCGACTTCACCCGGCTCGCCGACACGGTCGCCGCACTGCTGCTGGCCGGGCCGCTCGCCGAACTCGCCGCCCGCGTCGCCCAGTCCGGCGTCTCGCCGCACATCCTGCTGGGCAACACCGCCTCCGCGGTCAACGGCGCCGCCACCGCACTGGCCGCCGCCCGTCCCGAACTGGGCGCCCGCGCCCGGGCGTTCACCGACCTGCTGCTGCAACGCCCTCCGCTGCGCCCGCAGAGCGCCCGCACCACCGGCGGGGCCTTCCTGCGGCGCAGCTGCTGCCTGATCTACCGCTCCGCCCCCGACCGCAAGGGCGCCCTGTGCGGCGACTGCGCCCTGCGCACCGCCCCCGGCACCCCTGTGCCACACTCCGGCGGGTGAAACAGATCTACGTCATCGGCATCGGCGCAGGTGACCCCGAACAGCTCACCCTGCAGGCGGTACGCGCCCTGGGGCGCGCCGACGTGTTCTTCCTCCTCGACAAGGGCGAGGACAAGTCGGACCTGGCGCACCTGCGCGAGGAGATCCTGCGGCGGCACGCCTCCCGCTCCCACCGGGTGGTCGTCGCCACCGACCCGGACCGCGACCGCAGCGTCGCCACGGGGGCGTACGCACCGGCCGTCGACGCCTGGCGCCGCCGCCGCGGCGACCTCTACCAGCGGCTCATCGCCGAGGAGTTGGCCGACGGCGGCTGCGGGGCGTTCCTGGTCTGGGGCGACCCGGCGCTCTACGACAGCACCCTGGCCATCCTGGAGGACGTCCACGCCCGCGGTGCCGGCGACTTCGACTGGACGGTGATACCCGGCATCAGCAGCGTCGCCACGCTCGCGGCCCGCCACCGCACCGGCCTCAACCAGGTCGGCCGCCCCGTCCACATCACCACCGGCCGCCGCCTCACCGACGGCGGACTGCCCGACGGCGTGGACGACGTCGTCGTGATGCTCGACGCCCACCAGGCCTTCACCGCCCTCACAGGACAGGGCCTGCACATCTACTGGGGCGCCTACCTCGGCACCCCCGACGAGATCCTGCTGTCCGGCCCCCTCACCGACACCCTCGCGGCCGAGATCCGCACCACCCGAGCCGAGGCCCGCGCCCGCAAGGGCTGGATCATGGACACGTACCTGCTCCGCAGGTCTCCTCGCGGCGGTCCGACGTGACGCCCGGCGCGCGGCGGCGCCCCGCCCCGGCCTGCCCGGGGCCCGCAACGCCCGTCGGCGAGAACCGCGCCGGGGCGGCGCCCCGGCCCGCCGCGCAGGACAGCCTGCCGGGTGCGGCACGTCCGGTACGTCGGTGGCCCGCGCCGGTGGCGGCTGCTGGTGTTCGGTGCCGGGCGGCGGCTCGCCGCGGGGTACGTCCTGGGCGGCGGGGTGCCGTCGATGCGGCGGGCCGGCGGTTGCGCTGCGGGGCGGCGTGATGCGGCGGGTGCTGGTGCTCGGCGGTACCGCTGAGGCCCGGGAGTTGGCGGAACTGCTCGCCGGCGACGGGCGGTTCGGGGTGACGACGTCGCTCGCGGGACGTACGCCCGAGCCGCGGTTGCCTGCCGGGCAGGTCAGGACCGGCGGGTTCGGCGGGGCCGAGGGCCTGGCCGGGTGGCTGCGCGAGCAGCGGGTCGACGTCGTCGTCGACGCCACCCACCCCTTCGCCGAGGCGATCAGCCGGAACGCGGCGCTCGCGGCCCGCACCGCGGGCGTACCGCTGCTGGCGCTGCGCAGACCCGGGTGGAGCCCGGGGGAGGGCGACCGCTGGCACGGGGCCGAGAGCCTCGCCGCGGCGGCGGCCCTGCTCCCGGGCCTCGGGCACCGCCCCTTCCTCACCGTCGGCCGCGGCGACCTCGCCGCCTTCGCCGGCGTCCCCCTGCCCTGCCTGGCCCGCTCGATCGCCCCGCCGCTTCCCCCGCTGCCCGCGCACTGCCAGGTCCTGCTGGACCGCGGCCCCTTCACCCTCGAAGGCGAGCGAGACCTGCTCCGCGAGCACCGCATCGACGTCCTGGTCACCAAGGACAGTGGCGGCCCGGCCACCGCCCCCAAGCTCGCCGCCGCTCGCGAGGCGGCCCTCCCCGTCCTGATCGTCCGCCGCCCGGCCCCGCCCCCGGGCCTGCCCACCGTCACCACCGCGTCCGCCGCACTGCACTGGCTCCGCGCCCGCTGACCCGGCCGCCCCCCTCGGGAGGAGCCGGGCGTGGCGACCCGGGGGAGCGACATGGCGCGACACGCCGTACGCAGTGGCCTGGACCGCATACCGTGGGGGCAGCGGAAGTCGGCAGGAGCGGGGGACGGATGGACGCTGAGCTTGCGAGCTTGTGGGGGCCGGGTTCCGCCGCGCTGGTCACCCTGCTGGTGACCGACACCTTCACCAGCGTCAAGGCCCGGCTCGGGCGGCTCTTCGGGCGTACGGACCCCGTCGGCGAAGCGGTGCTGCCCGGCGAGCTGGCGGAGGCCGGGCAGGACCTGGCCGCGGCCCGGGCGCGCGGCGACTCCGAGGCCGCCGGGAGCGCCGCGGCAGCACTGGAGGACGCCCTGCGGGCCGCGCTGACCACGCTGCTGCGGGAACGGCCCGACCTCGCACCGCAGTTGCGTGACCTGCTCGCCGAGGCGATCGGGCAGGAGCGGACCGCCACCGCCCCGCCGTCCCTCGCGGCGCAGCACCCCGCGCGGCTGCCGCGCATCACGGTGCGGCCGATGCGTCACTACCAGAACAACGAGGACCTGCTGCTGCGGATGGACACCGTCGTGGCGGAACGCGCCGCCGCAGGCGTCCCGGCCTTCCTCTATCTGACCGGCATCCCGGGCATCGGCAAGGACGCCCTGGCCCGCCGCTGGCTCCAGCGCAACGCGGGCGACCTGACAGGACCCCAGCTGGAGGCGTCCCTCGGGCGGGACACCCGCGGCAACCCGCCGTCGCCGGCCGCCGTGCTGGAGGGCTGGCTGCGCCGGCTCGGCGTGCCCGTACAGGACCTGCCCGCGGAACCCGCCGATCTGCTCGGCCTGCTCGCGCGCACCGTCCACGGCCGGCGTGCGGTCTTCCTGCTGACCGACGTCATGACCCCCGCCCAGGTCAGGCAGTTGGTGCCGGAGGACGGTGAACTGCCCGATAGCGTCGTGCTGCTGACCAGCCGCTCCCTGCTGCCGGGCCTGGTCGGCGGCTTCGACGCCGAGCCGCTGACGGTCGGCCCGCTGGACGGCGAGCACAGCCGCAGGCTGCTGGTGGGCGTCGGGCGGCTCGACCCGGACACCGCGGGCACCGAGGCCGTCCGGCAGATCACCGCCGGCTGCGACGGCCTGCCCCTCGCCCTGGTCGCGGTCGGGGCGCAACTGGCCGTCGGGCCGCCCGGCCTGGCGGAGGAGGTCGCGGCGGCACTGTCCCGTGCAGCGACCCGCATGGACGCCCTGTCCGCGGACATGGACGAGGACATGTCCGTCTCCGCGGCCCTGACCCCCGGCTACCGCGACCTGGACCCGGAGACGGCCCGCGTCTACCGCAGCCTCGGCCTGCACCCCACCGCCGAGTTCGAGACCGACGTGCTGCGCGCGGCGCTGCCCGACATGGAACTCGCCGCCCGGCACCGCGCATTACGGCGGCTGACCGCCGCAGGCCTGGTCCAGCCGGTGAGCGGCACCCGGTACCGTTTCGCGCACCCCCTCATCCACAGCCACGCCCTGGAGCGTGCACGGACCGAGGAGACCGCGGCCGCCCGCGACCGCGTCACGGACCAGGTCACCGCCTTCTACCTGGAGGTCCTTGAGCGTTCCGAGGCCGCACTGTCCGGCCGCCACCGGCACGACCCGGCCGGCGTCTACCCGGGCTACGCCCCGACCGCACCGGTCGACGAGGCGGCGGTGGTCGCAGGGCTCGAACGCCGCCACGACACCCTGTGCCAGGCGGTGCGGCTGGCCCACGAGGCCGGCCGCCACGAGCAGGCCTGGCGGATGGCCCAGGCCATGCACACCTACTTCCTCAAGACCCGCCGGCACACCGACTGGATCAGGGTCCACCAGTGGGGTGTCGCGTCGGCCCGCGAGACCAACGACCTGCTCGCGCTTGCCCGTATGCACTTCGAGACCGGTTTCGCCCACCAGGACCGATGCAGCGCCGACCGGCGCGACCCGCAGGAGGCCCGCACCCACCTGGACGCTGCCATGGAGCTGGTCGCCGCACCCGGCAGGACCCCCACCGAGGCCGAGCGCAGGACCCGGTCCAGCGCCCTGGAAGCCCTCGGCCTGCTCGCGGCCAAGATGGGCGCACCGCACGAGGCGCTGGCCCGTATCGACCAGGCGGCCGAAGCGCTCGGCGGCATCGCGCACCCGCGTGGCCGCGCCCTCTTCGCCCTGCACCGCGGCACCTTCCACGCCCTGGCGGGCGAGCACGACCTGGCCGAGGCCCAACTGCTCGCCGCGCACGACGGGTTCGCCGCCCTGGCCCCGCCCAACCGCTTCAACCAGGCCAAGGCGCTGACCCGTTACGCCGAGGACCGGCGCGCGGCCGGACTGACGGCCGCCGCACTCGACGCGGCCGACCGGGCGCTCGCCGCACTCGATGGACAGGGCACGCCGTACCAGACGGCCGACATCCTGCTGCTGCGCGGCACCCTGCACGGCGAGTCCGGCGGCAGCGCCCGGGCAGCGGCGGACCTGGCCGCGGCCCGCGACATCTTCCGCGCCCTCACCAGCCCGCGCGCCGCCGACGCGGCCGGCCTGCTGGCCCGCTACGGCGGGGGAGCCTCACCCGGCGGCGACGTCGAGTAGCCCGGTGCCGCAGCCCTCCCCGGTCCGCACCTCGATCCGCACCGGGTCCGCTCCCGCAGGCCCTGCCACCGCCATCACATGGTCGTGGACGACGGACGCCGCCGCGGCGGCCGTCGCCCACCACGGGCGCTCACCCGCCCACACCGCCCGCAGCGTGCGCCCGTCCCGCAGCACCAGCAGCGCACCGCCCGCGTCCTGTTCGACCGCGAGCAGCGCAAGGCCCGGGTACCGCCGGAAGACCGCACCCCAGGCGTCCGCACCCGCCGTCCGCAGCGGCCGGCCCGCCGGCACCGTCAGCACATCGGCGGACCCCACCCACTCCGTGTCCGGGTGGTCCACGTCGGCCAGCAGATGCGCCCCCGCCAAGTGCCGCTCCGCCGTCCCGCGCTGCAGCGCCGCGGGGAAGCGGCGCAGATGCGCCCTGCCGTCCCGCAGGCCCGTGGAGGCGAAGACCGGCGGCTCCGCGGGCAGCGCCCGCCCCACCGTGCCCGCGGGCAGCGGCACCAGCGACGGCACCGCGGGCCGCTCGGGCTCGGGCAGTTCGAGCCAGCCGTAGAACAACTGCCGCAGCAGGGCCGCAGAACGGCCCGGATGCGACGTCAACGACTCCCGAACGACCTGCAGTTCGGCGTCTCCCGCCTGCCGGACGGCCGCGTCCTCCAACTGGGCCTGCACGCCGGTGTGCGGCAACAGCCGCGGCAGCAGCTCCCCGAGCCTGGCCATCGGCGACGACACCGCCACCTTCGCCTCGGCGAAGGCCCCCAGCACCGCGGGCACCCCGAGCCGGACCCCGTACAGCGTCAGCGAGCCGTGGTCGCCCAGCAGTCGATCCGCCGCCAGCAGCGCCGCCTTCCACGTCTGGCTGTCCGGCACCGGCAGGATCAGCCCGTGCTCCACCAGCGGCGCCAGCCAGCTCTGCATCTGCCAGGCCCCGTGCCCGTACCAGGCGTTGGGGTGTACCGCGGCCAGCACCCGGTATTCGTCCAGCGGGAGTTCGGCCAGTGCCCGCCGCAGCACCGCGCGGTCCGGATCACCGGCCGACAGGACGGAACCCTCGCCCCAGGTGGACGACACCACCACCAGCCGCTGCCCAGGCCGCACCCCCAACGCCCGCCGGTAGTCGGCCCGGAAGGGCGCACTGGCCTGCAACTGGTCGCAGCACGGGTCCCCGGCGACCACAGCGCGAGGCACCGCCTGCGGGCAGCTGACCGCCAGCCGCTCCCGCTGCTCCTCGTGCGACAGCACGATCGCCGACGGCACCACCCGGCCGTCGTGCATCAGCCACTCGGGCGACAGCCCGAAGGACACAGCGGGGCCGTCCCCGCCCTCCGGCGCGAGCCGCTTGCCGTAACCGGCGCCGTGCGGTGCCCCGATCAGCGGGGTCCGTAAACCGTGCAGGTCGCCGCCGCGGCTGGTGGCGATGGCGACGTCGAACATGCCGGCCTTCGCCTGCGCCCACGGCACCTGCACCATCCCGCGGGCGGTGAGGAACTCCGCCGTCCCCGCGTCGAAGGCGGAGGAACCGGTGCAGGTGAAGACCGTCTCGACCCGCGGGTCGCCGGCGAACACCGCCAGCAGGTCCAGCAGCCGCGTCGCCGAGGTGACGTTGTGGACGACACCCAGCACGGTCCGCTGCGCCCGGACGCTCACCCAGCGGTCGCCGTCGGCGCGCGAGGACAGCGGCAGCGGCAGCCGTCCGTCTCCGCGACCCGTCACCGCACACCCACTCCCCAACCGGCCACACCATACCCGGCAGACGATAACCCGCCGCCTGACGGGTACGGCCGCGCCGCTCCACGCCCGGCGCACCGGGCCGCATCAACCGATCGGTTGACCCCGCGGTCCACCGTCCGCCGCGGCACCGCACCCCCGTGGCCGATCCGCGGCGGCCGCCCCGCGCGGGAGCCTGCTCGCACGGGCGGCACAGCGCCCCCGCGGGGGCCGGCACCGGCCCCGCACCACGCAGCGGAAAGGGCCAGGGGCATGGCGGTCATCGAGGTCGAGCACCTGCACAAGAGCTACGGCGGCGACATCGCGGTGGACGACGTGTCCTTCACCGTCGGCGAGGGGGAGATCTTCGGCATCCTCGGCCCGAACGGCGCGGGCAAGACCACCACGGTCGAGTGCCTGTCCGGGCTGCGGCCCGCCGACCGCGGCCGGCTGCGCGTCCTCGGCCTGGACCCGCGCACCGAACGGGACGCGGTACGCCGGGTGCTCGGCGTGCAGCTGCAGGAGAGCGGGCTGCCGGACAAGCTGCGGGTCCGCGAGGCCCTCGACCTCTTCGCGTCCTTCCACCCCGACCCGGCCGACATCCCGGCGCTGCTTGACCGCCTCGGCCTCGCGGCCAAGGCCGCCGCCCCCTACCGGACCCTGTCCGGCGGGCAGAAGCAGCGGCTGGCCATCGCCCTGGCCGTCGTCGGCCGGCCCAGGGTGGTCGTCCTGGACGAGCTGACCACCGGCCTCGACCCGCACGCCCGCCACGCCACCTGGGAACTGGTGGAGCAGATCCGTGCCGAGGGCGTGACCGTCGTGCTGGTCACCCACTTCATGGCGGAGGCCGAGCGGCTGTGCGACCGGGTCGCGCTGATCGACGCCGGGCGGGTGGTCGCCCTCGACACCCCCGCGGGCCTGGCCCGGCGGGCCGGGCAGCAGCAGCGGATGCGCTTCCGCCCGTCGGCGCCGCTGGACGAGGACACGCTGCGCGCGCTGCCCGAGGTCACCGCCGTCACCTGGCGCGGCCCGCAGCTGGAGGTCACCGGCACGGGCGACCTCGTCGTCGCCGTCACCTCGCTGCTCGCCAGGCGCCAGGTCATCGCCGCCGACCTGCGGGTCGACCAGGCCACCCTCGACGACGCCTTCATCGCCCTGACCGGCCGCGAGCACCCGCAGCCCGGCCCCGCGGGCACCCGCTGACCGCCGACCCGCCCCGCCTCGAAGGAGACACCGTGACCGCCACCACCGCCCCGCCCCGTATGACCGCCCGCGGCTTCCGCACCCTGACCGCGACCCAGGCCAGGCTGCTGCTGCGCGCGCCCGCCGCCCTGGTCTGGCTCGCCTTCCCGCTGCTGCTGCTCGTCGTCTTCGCCAACATCCCCGGTTTCCGCACCGCCGACGACGACCTCGGCGGCAGGAGCGTCCTGGACGTCTACGTGCCGACGATCGCCGCCATGGTGCCGCTGTTCCTGGGCTGCACGGCACTGCCCGTGACCATGGCCGACCACCGCGAGAAGGGCTTCCTGCGCCGGCTGTCGGTCAGCCCCGTCCCGGCGGCCGGGATGCTCGCCGCCCTGCTGGCCGTCATCGCCGCGCTCGCCGCGGCGGGCGTCGCCGTGATCACCGTCGTCGGCAGCCTCGTCTACCACGTGAAGGCCCCGGCCTCACCCGGCGCCGTCGTCGCCTCCTTCCTGCTCGGCACCACCGCGGTGCTCGCCGTCGGCCTGGTCGCAGCGGCCCTGGCCCGTACCTCGTCCGCCGCGAGCGGCATGGGTGTCCCGATGATGGTGCTGAACTTCTTCTTCAGCGGCCTGTACCTGCCGCTGGCCGAACTGCCGCATTCCGTGCAGGAGATCGGCCAGTACGTGCCCTTCGGCGCCGTCATGGCCGCCTGGGACGGCCGCGGCGCCCTGTGGGCGCACCTCGCGGTGCTCGCGGCGTACACGGTGCTGGGCAGCCTGCTGGCCGCCCGGCTGTTCCGTTGGGAATGATGGACGGGTGACGGCAGTGCGAGACGACGCCCCCGACGTGCGGTTCCAGCAGCTCCAGCGGCAGCTGCCCTTCGTCGGGCTGGCCGTCTCCCTGGTGCTGGCCCTCGCGCTTGGCCCGCACACCGCGGCCCACATGGCGCAGGCCTGCGGGCTGTCCGTTGCGACCGCCCTGTGGCTGTCCTTCATGCACGTCCCCTACCCGGCCCCCGAAGGGCAGCGCGCCAGGGCCGTCGTCTTCGTCGCCGGGCTGCTCGTCCTCATCGCCGCGCTGGTCACCCTCAGCCCGCTCTTCGGCTTCTTCGGCTTCACCGGCTACCTCCAGGTCGCGCTGCTGCCCCGCCCGCTGTGGGCGCCGGCCGTCGCGGTCAACGCGGCCCTGATGGCGACCACGCAGGTCGGGGGCGTCGCCAACCTGCACGGCGGCACCCTCGGCGTCTACGCGGGCCTGGTCGTGGTGAACGTGGTCTTCGCCGGCGTCATCACCTACCAGGGCATCGAGGAGGACCAGCGCAGCCGCAGACGCGCCGAGACGATCGGCGAACTGGCCGAGGCCAACCGCCGGCTGCGCGAGACGATGCAGGAGAACGCCGGGCTGCACGCCCAACTGGTCACCCAGGCCCGGGAGGCCGGCGTCCTGGACGAGCGGCAGCGGATGGCAGGCGAGATCCACGACACCCTCGCGCAGGGCCTGACCGGCATCGTCACCCAGCTGGAGGCCGCGGAACGCTTCGACGCCGACCCCGTACGCCGCGCCCGGCACCGCGAACTGGCCAGGACCCTGGCCAGGGACAGCCTCGCCGAGGCCCGCCGCTCCGTGCAGGCGCTGCGCCCAGGACCGCTGGACCAGGCGGCCCACCTGCCCGGCGCCCTGGACGACCTCGCCAGGCGCTGGTCGCGCACCTCAGGGGTCACCGTCCGGGTCGAGGTCACCGGCAGCCCCGTACCGCTGCCGCCGCCGGTGGAGGTCGCGCTCTTCCGCACCGCACAGGAGGGCCTGGCCAACATCGCCAAGCACGCCGCCGCCTCCCGCGCGGGACTCACGCTCTCCTACACCCACGAGGTCGTGATGCTCGACGTGCTGGACGACGGCACGGGCTTCGACAGCGCCCCCGCGGCCGACAGTTACGGCCTGACCGCCATGCGCCGCCGGCTCCACCAGGTCGGCGGCAGCCTGGAGATCGAGACCGCCCCGGGCGACGGCACCGCCCTGAGCGCCAGCGTCCCGGCCACCACGCAAACCCCGGCACATCCCGCAGCCGGCGACGCGTGACCCTGCGCCGCGTCCCGTGGCCGCTCACGACGCGCGAGCTCTCGCGGCGTCCGGCGGCCGACGGGCCGCGCCGGACTGCCTGCCGCGTCCGCTGGCCGTCCACGACACATGACCGCCCGCCACGTTCGGCGGAGCGCGCGCGTGACTGCCCGCCGCCACCGGACGCAGACGGGTGACCGTCGCCCGCATCCCGCGAAGGAAGAGGCGTGTGACCCTTTGCCGCGTCCGCGGCAAAGCAGCGGCGCCCCCGTCCGGCGGCCGTGCACGACGCGAAACCGCCCGCCCGGCCGGGAAGAGCACCTGACCGTACGCCGCGTCCCGGCGGAGAGCGGACGGCCGCCGCCCGCGTCCCGCGAGGGACAATGGCGTGTGACCATTCGCCTGCTCATCGTCGATGACCACCCCGTCGTCCGCGACGGCCTGCGCGGCGTCTTCGAGGGCGACCCGGACTTCACCGTCGCGGGCGAGGCCGCCGACGGGGGCGAAGCCGTCGACCGGGCCGCCGCCCTCGCCGTCGACGTCGTGCTGATGGACCTGCGGATGCCGCGCATGGGCGGCGTCGAGGCGATCAGGCTGCTCGCCGAGCGCGCCCCCGACATCCGCGTGCTGGTTCTGACCACCTACGACACCGACGCCGACGTGCTGCCCGCGATCGAGGCCGGCGCCACCGGCTACCTCCTCAAGGACGCCCCCCGCGAGGAACTCGTACGGGCCGTGCACGCCGCCCACCGCGGCGAGGCCGTCCTCGCCCCCACCGTCGCCCGCCGCATCCTCGGCCACGTCCGCACCCCGGCCCCCGCCCCGCCCGAGACCACCCCGACGGAACGCGAGCTGGAAATACTGCGCCTGGTCGCCGCCGGCACCACCAACAAGGAGGCGGCGCACCGCCTGTTCATCAGCGAGGCCACCGTCAAGACCCACCTGCTGCACCTGTACGCCAAGCTCGGCGTACGCGACCGCGCCGCGGCGGTGGCCGCCGCGTACAAGGCGGGCCTGCTCGACTGACATCCCCCGCCCGCAGGCGCCGCCGCCCGGAGCGGGGGATGATGAAAGGGACCGGCAGCCCAGGCCGGGAGGCAGCCATGGACTATCCGGAAACGTACGAGCTGGTGTTCCACGCCGCCGCCGTCGAGGACGACGCGGTGCTGGTCCACCGCACCGACCGGGCCGGCGCCGGCGGCTACCCCATCTACCAGGACGAAACCGGCATCGTCCGCGCCGAGATCAGCGCGGACGGCGAGGTCCGCATGGTCGCAAGCGGCGGCCACCAGACACCCGACATCCCCCTCGCGGTGCGCTGCGTACGCCGCTGACCGCGCCCGGCACTCAGTGGGCGCTGCCGCGGCCGGCACCGTCGATCAGCACCGCACGGTCACGTGCGGCGACCACCGCTGCCGACAGGCTCTGGATGTCGTAGGCCCCGTGGTGCCGCCGCCCGTTGATGAAGAAGGTCGGCGTGCCGGACACCCCGCTCAGGTCCGCGGACTCCACGTCCCGCTCCACCCGCGAGGCCCCCAGCCGCCCGCGCAGCGCCTCACGGAAGGCGACCACGTCCAGCGACAGCTCCTCGGCGTGCGCCAGCAGGTCCTTGACCCCCAGCCGGTCCTGGTTCTCGAACAGCCGGTCGCGCATGTCCCAGAAGGCCCCCTGCAGCCCCGCGACCTCCGCCGCCTCCGCGGCCAGCTGCGCATGCGGGTGCACGTCGGTCAGCGGCAGGTGCCGCCACACGTAGCGGACGTCGCCGAAGTCGGACAGCAGCTCGCGCACCACCGCCTCTGCCTGCCCGCAGTAGGGGCACTCGAAGTCGCCGTACTCCACCACCGTCACGGGTGCGTCCAGCGGCCCGCGGACGTGGTCGCGCCCGGGGTCCACCGGTTCTGCCAGGTCCACGACCGACTCCGCGGTGCCCAGCAGTGCCCGCGCCCTGCGCTCCTTGGGCAGCCGGGAGGTCACCAGCGCCACCAGGGACGTCGCGAGCATCGCGAAGACCACCGCGCTGAGCACGCCGATCTTCGCCTGGTCCAGCTGCCGCCCGTCGAAAGCCAGCGTCGCGATCAGCAGCGACACGGTGAAGCCGATCCCGGCGATGGTCCCGCCGCCGGCCACCGCACCCCAGCCGACCGGCGGGCGCATCCGCCCCCCGCTCAGCCGCGTCGCCAGCATCGACGCGCCCACGACACCGATCGGCTTGCCCAGTCCGTAGCCGAGCAGGATGCCCAGTGTGATCGGCGAGGTGAAGGCGCTCGACAGCAGCGACCCGTCGATCTTGATGCCGGCGTTGGCCAGCGCGAACAGCGGCACGATCACATAGCTGCTCCACGGGTGGTAGAGCCGCTGCAGGCGGTCGTTGGGCGACAGCGCGGAGGCGATGCCCTGCCGCGCCTCCCGCTCCAGGTCCGGCGTCGGCTGCTCGCGGAAGGACCGGAAGAGCCCGCTCGCCCGCTCCAGCGCGTCCCGCGAGGCCGGGTAGGCGTACGACAGCATGCCCATGATCAGACCCACCACGACCGGGTCCACCCCGGACTGCAGGAAGGCGCCCCACGCCACGATCCCGAACAGCGCGTACACCACCCCCCGCCGCGTCCCCGTCCTGCGCACCAGCGCGGCCACCACCAGGGCGCCCACCCCGATCAGCAGCGGCGTCCACGACAGGTGCTCGCTGTAGGCCACCGCGATCACGGCGAGCGCCACGAAGTCGTCGACGACCGCCACGGTGAGGATGAAGGTGTGCAGCCGCCGCGGGAACCGCGACCCCAGCAGCGCCAGCATGCCCAGCGCGAAGGCGGTGTCGGTCGACATCGCCGTCCCCCAGCCGTGCGCCGAGGACCGGCCCGCGTTCACCGCCAGGTAGATCGCGACGGGTACGACCATGCCGCTGATCCCCGCCAGCAGCGGCAGCGGGATGCGCCGCCGGTCCCGCAGTTCCCCCATGTCGAACTCGCGCCGCGCCTCCAGGCCCACGACCAGGAAGAACAGCGTCATCAGCCCGCTGTTGACCCACTCGCGCAGGTCCATGTCGATACCGTGCGACCCCAGCCGCACCGACAGGTGCGTCTCCCACGCCGAGGTGTAGCTGCCCGGCGCGATGTTCACCCACGCCAGCGCCGCCAGCGTCGCGGCCAGCAGCACCGCCGCACTGCCGGTCTCGGTACGGATGTACGCCCACGGCGACGACGTGCCGGAGCGGTTCCGCTCTGTGCGACCTGTCAAGGGCGTGGCAAAGCCCCGGAACATCCAGCCTCCCGCTGTTCGACTATGAGCGACACCCTGACACGTAACGGCCCGCCGCGGCGCGCCGACCCGGTAGGCGGACACGTATCCGCAGGCAGCCCCCTGGTGGGAGGATGGGAGCGGCCGGACATTGGACGACGACGAGGGGGCGGCCGGTGATGGCGCGGGACGATGCCGTGATCGGCTGCACGGGGGAGCTGCTGGTCGGCACCCGCGGCGCACAGGGGCCCGGAGAGGTCCTGGTACGGGTCAGGGGCGGCACCGAGGCGTTCCTCGCGTGGTCCGACGATCCGCTGCCCAAAGGCGCCACGGTGCTGGTGGTGGACTCCCGCGGCACGCGCCAGGTCGACGTGATCGAGTGGGCCGACCCGCTGGAAGCCCCGGCCGGCTGAGCCGCGCAGACGAAGGAGAAGTCAACGATGTTCGGTTATCGCGTACCCGCCCCCGACGAGGCGATGCTGATCTCCGGCGGCCGCCGGGGACTCGGCGGCGCGCCCTTCCGCGTGGTCACCGGGCACGGCAAGTTCGTCCTGCCGGTCTTCCGCAAGACCCGGTTCCTGACCCTGGCGATGTGCGAGTCCGAGGTCGCCGAGACCTGTGTGACCCGGCAGGGCATCGCGCTGACCGTCAAGGCCGTCATCGCCTTCAAGGTCGGCAACGACCACGAGAGCATCGTCAACGCCGGCCAGCGCTTCCTGTCCGACCAGGACCAGATGTCGATCCTCACCGGCCGGATCTTCGCCGGACACCTGCGGTCCATCATCGGCTCGATGACCGTCGAGGAGATCGTCACCGAGCGGCAGAAGCTGGCCACCGAGGTGCTGGAGACCTCCAAGACCGAGATGGCCAAGATCGGCCTCAGCGTCGACTCGCTGCAGATCCAGTCCATCGACGACGGCGACACCGGCTACATCGAGGCGATGTCCGCCCCGCACAAGGCCGCCATCCAGCGGCAGGCGCAGATCGCCCAGGCCCAGGCGACCCAGGCCTCCGTCGAGGCCCAGCAGGCCGCGGCCCGCAACCAGGCCGAGTACGCCCGGCAGACCGCCGTCGTGCAGGCCGAGTACACCGCCCAGGTCGACCGCGCCCAGGCGCAGGCCGCCCAGGCGGGGCCGCTCGCCCAGGCCCACGCCCAGCAGGAGGTGCTCGCCGCGCAGACCGAACTGGCGCTGCGGGCGGCAGAACTGCGCCAGCAGCAGCTGGTCGCCGAGATCGTCAAGCCCGCGGAGGCCGAGGCCGAGCGCATCCGGGTGCTCGCCGTCGCCGACGCCGAGCGGATGCGCATCCAGGCCGCCGCTGCCGCCTCGCACGACCGGGTCGCCCTGGACCGGATGCTCATCGACCAGCTCCCGCAGATCGTCAAGGAGGCCGCGGCCGGCCTGTCCGGTGCGAACGTCAACGTCCTCAACGGCGCCGACGGCCTCAGCGAGATCGCCGCGGGCCTGGTCAGCCAGGGCCTGACCATCCTCGACTCGGTCCGCAAGAACCTCGGCTCGGAAGGCGCCGCCGGGACCCCCTCCGGCGAGGTCGAGGTGCGCGGGCGCGGCAAGGCGGGCGAGGGGCGCGTCGACATCGACTGACCCGCCCCCAGGCACCCGTCGACGACGCCGCCGAGGCCTTGTGCCCGGCGGCGTCCGCACGTCCCCCGGCAGGCTGCTTGCGCTGCGAGTGGCGCCCCCGCAGCACCGGACGCACAGTGGAACGAGAGGGCCGGACTCCCTGTCCGCGCCGGACGCCCGCCCGCCGGGCACCGAACGCGCGAAGGCCCCGCGAGGTACCGCCGCACGAGGCGAACTGCCCGGCCCGGTACGACGATCCAGCTGTCCCAGCTAAGGGGTGTTCCCATGGCGAACGAGAACGCGTCCAGGTCCGTCTCCAGCCGCCGCAGCGACGTCGGCGGCAAGACCACCATCGCCGACTCCGTGGTGGCGGTCATCGCCGGCATCGCCACCCGCGAGGTCGACGGTGTCCACACCATGGGAGGCGGCGCCTCCCGCGCGATGGGCGCCGTACGCGACACGGTCTCCCGCTCCACCGACTTCACCCGCGGGGTCAAGGTCGAGGTCGGCGAGAAGCAGGCCGCGGTCGACCTCGACGTCGTCGTCCTCTACGGCACCGAGATCGCCGACGCCGCCGCCCAGATCCGCTCCCACGTCGCCAACGCCGTGGAGCGCATGACGGGCCTTGAGGTCGTCGAGATCAACGTCAACGTCCGCGACGTCTACGTACCGGGCGAGGACAACGAGGAAGAGGAGTCCCGGGTCCGCTGACCTGGACGCGGGCTCCCGCCGCGCACCCGGATGGCCCTTTTGGGCTGCCCCGGATGGCGCAGACGGCCGACCAGGGGTGCTATGTAACAAAGCGTGCGCCCATAAGGGCGCACAGTAACCCCGCACGGTGTGTGCTCACCCGTGGCACGTCGGCAAAGGGAGCCGCGCCATGTCATCCCCATCCCACCCCGCAAGCGACGACGAACCCGCCACTTCCAAGCGCGAGGAACCCATACGCACCCTGCTGTGGACGGCAGCCACCTCCCGTCCGCTGTCCGAGGTCGCCGCCCTGGTCGGCCTGCTCAAGCGCAACACCCGCTCCAGGGGCCGCCGTTCCAACGACGGCGACGAGGCCCTGCGCGCCGCGGCGGTCGCCCGCCCGGTGGGCGACGTACGCCAGCTCGTGGCGCTGCTGAGCGAGTCCCCGAACAGCACGGGGGAGGCCGCCACCACCCTGCGTGCGGCGGCGGTGGGCCGCCCGATCGAGGACGTCGCCGAACTCGCCGGCATCCTCGACTCGCCGGACGCGCAGGACCCCGCTGACGGGCGGAACTCCCCGGACACGCAGGACCTCTCGCCGGCCCCTGGTCCGGCTTCACCCGCCGCCACGGGCACCCTGGGCTCCGCCGCTCAGGTCCCGTCCACCGCCGTGGCCGTCAGGCAGCCCCAGCCGCGTACGGCGGCCCGCCGTACGCACCCCGCCCTGCGCTGGGCCGCCGTCGCGCTGCTGCTGGCGGTCGGCCTGCTCCAACTGCCCGCGGACGCGGCAGGGCTGCGCGCCGGGACGTACACCGACGCGGTATCCGCCGCGCTCGCCGTGGTCTGCGTCGCGGCGGGCGTCCTGCTCGCCGTACGCGACGTGCTGTGGGCGTGGGCGCTCGCGGCTGCTGCCGCGGTGGCGGTGCTGCTCGCCCACCTGCTGCCCGCGGCACTGGGCACCTCGCCCACCCTGGTCCACAGCGTCGCCGCCGCCCCTGCGGGCGCGGGCGTGGCCCGTGCGGTGTGCGCGGCAGCGGCCCTGGCGGCCCTGGCCCTGTCGGCCGCGGCGACCCTGCGCACCCTGCGCCCGCTCCGCCCGGCGGCACCGCCGCCCGACCGCGCCTGACCCGCGCCTGACCCACCCCTGGCTCCCTCCGGTCCCGCACGGGACGGGGGGGAGCCGCGCATGTGCGGCAGCCCGCCCGCCCTTCGTGCGATTCGCGTGCGATCCGGTGCGCGGTTCTTGCTAGGTTGGCGCGCGGAGGTGGGTGATGCCCACAGAGGACGAGCTGTTCAGCGCGGTGGACGCGCTGCTCGACGAGGTCGCGGCGGCCGAGGCGCTGCCGCCGCCCGCCGAGCGCCGGCGGCTGCGCGAGGCCGCGGGGCTGAGCCAGGCCCAGGTCGCCGCCGCGGTCGACACCCGCCGCGAGGCGGTGGGCAACTGGGAGTCGGGCAGGACCGACCCGCGCCCGCCGCAGCGCGCCGCCTACGCCCGCCTCCTCGAAGGCCTCGCCACCCGCTTCCCGGCCCCCGCCGCCCCGCCGGCCCCCGAACCCGCCCCGGCCGTGCGGCCGGTCGTACGAGCAGCACCCGCTGCCCCGCCGGCCCCCGACCCGGCACCAGCGCCGGCCGAAGCAGCAGCACCCGCAACCCCTGCCGCCCCGCGAGCGCCCGAGCCGGCGCCGACACCGGCTGCCGAACCCGTCGCACCCACAGCACCCGCCGCCGTACCCGAGCCCGCAGTTGCGGAGGCCCCCCGCGCCGCACCCGCGTCCCCGTCCAGGCCGAGGTCGGCGGCCAGGCCCCAGCTGGCCCGCCGCACCCAGCCCCGCAAGCCCGCCGCCGCCACGGGTACGGCCACCGACCCGCGCTTCGTGAACGGCCCGCTCGGCGTTCTGGACGGCGACGGGTCGCTGTACTGCGCAGGCGGCCTGGTGCTGCCGTGCCCCGCGGCGAGCGTGCCGGATCTCGTCGAGTGGACGCTCGCCGAAGCCAGGCTCGGCGCGGCCCGACTGCACCGCTCGGGCAAGGACTCCGACCCGCTGGTCGTGCTCACCGCCGGCGCCGCCGCACGGCTCGGCCTGCCCGAGCGGCTCGCGGACCGCCGGCAGATGCGGCTGCCGGACGACCACAAGGTCGTGCGGCAGATCGCCCGGGCCAAGTGGCAGCTCACCCGCAGGGGCTTCGGCCCGTGGGCACGCGTCTACCGGCCCGCGAGCGGCGGCGAGCGCCGCTGCGTCCAACTGGCCGTGCTGCCCTGGGACGCCCTGGACGCCCGGGCGTGGGGGAGTGCGGGCGAACTTCCGCCCGCCGAACTGGCCCGGGTGCTGACCGCGTACGCGGCCCGGGTGCTCACCCCCCGCGGCTCCACCGCGGTCGCCGGCCTCGAACTGATGTCCGCGCTGCGCCCGCCGACCCGCGCGGTCAAGGACGAGGCGACGGGCACCTGGGTGCCGGGGCCTGTTCCCGGCTCGCTCACCCGGGCCTTCGACCCGGCGCCGCCCGAGGCACCCGACGAGCACCCGGTGGTGGCCGCGCTCCACCCGCGCGCCCACCAGCGAGACGAAGCGGAGGTCCTGGACGAGGAGGCCTTCGACTGGATCCGCGGCGCCGACCTGCTCACCGACGCCGAGTGCGCCAAGCCCTTCGCGGTCGGCGTCGACGTGAACACCGCCTTCCTCGCCGCCGCCAACCGCCTGGTCGTCGGCCTGTCGGGACCCGAGCACGTCAGGGCGCCGCGCTTCGACAAGTCGGTGCCCGGCTGCTGGCTGGTGGACCTGTCAGGCATCGAGACCGACCCCCGGCTGCCATCGCCCTTCACCCCGCACGGCGGGCGCCCGACCGGCCCCGCCTGGTATGCGACGCCGACCGTCGCCTACGCCCAGGAGTTGGTCGACACCTTCGGCCTGCCCGTGGAGGTCCGCCCGGCCGAGGCCTACGTACGCCGCGAGGCCGGCCCGTACCTGGACCCCTGGTACAAGCACCTGACCGACGCGTACAAGCTGACGATGGCCGACCTCGGGGTGACCGCGGACCTGTCCCCGTACGACTTCCTCACCGCGATGGAGCGCCACAAGCAGGGCGACCCCGGGATGGCCGCGGTGCTGTCGGCGGTCAAGTCGACGGTGAAGGGCGGCATCGGCAAGCTCCGCGAGCGCCCGCAGGGCGCCGGGTACCGGCCGGGCGAGCGCTGGCCCGCACTGGAGCGCCCCACCTGGCGCCCCGACATCCGGGCCGCGGTGATCGCCGCGGCCCGGGTGAACATGCACCGCAAGCTCGTCAGGACCGCCCTGGCCACCCAGTCGGGACCGCCGCCCGCCGGGTCCGTGGTGTTCGGCGACGACGCGCTGCTGCCGGTCGCGCTGCTGTCGGACTGCGCGGTCTACCCCTCGCCCGGGCCGTCCCCGCTCGACGTCCTCCCGTACGGTACGGACGGCAAGCCGGCGCCCGGCACCTTCCGGCTCGGCGTCTCACCCGGCATGGTCAAGCACGAGGGGACCCAACCGCTGTTCTGGGCGGTGGAGCTGATGGAGCAGCAGTACAACCCGGCGCGCCACATCAAGGGCGACGGCGCACAGGACGACGGGGAGTAGCCGGCCGTGGGCGAGATCGAGGACGCACTGCGGCGCGCGGCCGCCAACACCGCGACCCGCCCGATCCCGAAGTCCGCGGGCGCGCGGATGCGCTTCCTGGTGAAGGCCGAGCGCGGCTCGACCCGCGCGGTGGCAGCGCGCCTCGGCATCACCCAGCGCACGGTCGAGCGCTACGTCAAGGGCACCCTGCTGCGCCCGCGCCCGGAACTGGCCGCCCGCCTGGAGGCCGAAGTGCGCCGTGCCTGGCAGCCCAGGGTCCAGCAGCGGGCGAAGAAGCAGGCCGCCACGGCCACGGGCATCGTGATCGAGACCCGGGCGCGCTTCGGCTTCACCGCGGCCCCCGGCAGCACCGACGACGCCCGCCTGCGCCGCGTCACCCAGCACCTCCCCCCGTCCTACGCGGCCCGCCTCTTCGACGCCCAGGCGGCAGGCGCGACCGAGCAGCAGCTGCGCCAGATCGCGGCCGAGGGCCTCCAGGAGGCCTACTTCAAGGACCACGGCCGCCGCGCCCACGACCTGTCGGTCGAGTTCACCGACATCGACTACGTCGAACTGGACTTCTGATCCGGCCGCGAGGCCGGTGGTGGAGGGCCGGCCGGCCCGTGACCTGCTGCCCGCCGTGCCGCGGGCAGCAGGTCGGCGCGAAGGCGGGAGTCAGCGGCCGACCGCGCCTCCGGCGGCGGTTTCGAGCAGGAGTTTCGCGCCCACCTCTGCCCCGTCGGTGTGCATGCTGCCCGCCACGGCCCGCGCCCGGGCGAGGGTGCGGGGGCTGAGGGCGGTGGCCAGCGCCGCCGTCAGGGACTCGGTGGTCGGCGTCGGGCCGTCGTGCGCGGCACCGATGCCCAGGTCGGCGACCCGCGCGGCCCAGTACGGGTTGTCCACCGCCTGCGGCACCACCACCTGCGGCGCCCCGGCCTGGGCGGCGATCGTCGTGGTGCCCGCGCCGCCGTGGTGCATGACCGCGGCCACCCTGCCGAACAGCACCTGCAGATTGGCCTCGCCGACGACGAAGCAGTCGGCCCCGTCATCGATCCTGGCCAGCTCCGCCCAGCCGCGCCCGACGATCGCCCGGCGCCCGTGCGCACGGATCGCCCCGATCGACACCTTCGCGGCGTCCGCCGCGACCTCCTGGGTGCTGCCGAAGCCGACGAAGACCGGCGGCGTACCCGCGTCGAGGAAGGCCAGCAGGTCGTCCGCCAGCAGGCGTTCGTCCGGCTGGATCCACGCACCCGTGTGCACGACGTCGAGATCAGGGGTCTCCGGCCACGGGCCGAGAACCGGGTCGGAGGCCAGCCACGGCCGGCGGGTGAAAGCGAAGTCGTAGGCGTTCTCCACCGGCGGCAGCCCGACCGAGGCGCGGTGGTTGTTGAGCGCCTCGCCGTACAGCGAGGTGAGGGTCTGGGCGTGCAGGTCCCACAGCGCCCGGTTGTCGGTCACTCCCGGCGGGTGTGTCTGGCCAGGCAGCAGGAGCGGCGGCGGTTGGTGGTGCGTCCGCAGGATGAGCGGACTGAAGGTCGCGTACACATAAGGGATGCCGAGCTTCTCGGCCGCCGACCGCGAGGAGAAGTGGGCAAGGCCGGTCGCAAGGAGGACGTCGCAGCCCTCGGCGGCCGCGACGACCGTGTCGTACTGCGCGGCCAGTTCGGCCGCGCGCTGGGCGGCCTGCGACTCCTGCGACGGCTCGGAGAGCGCGACCTTCGGCTTGCCGACGGTCACCACTTCCACGTCGACCCTGCCCAGCAGCTCGGCGAAGACCTCGTCAGGGGACACGCAGATTCGCACCTGCGCGCCGAGTTCGCGTAATCGCGCCGCGAGCGCCGCCAGCGGTTCGACATCGCCGCGTGATCCGTACGTCGACAACAACACACGCATTCTGCAACTCCTGTCTTGTCAGGTAACAGCTCTCCCGGCAATTCTGCTGTCCGAGGAGGGCCTTGCGGCAAGTCCCCCGAGGCGCTGTACGTTGGCAACTGCGCAGGACTGCGGGGGTGGTGCGGATGGACGCCGAGGTGGCGGCGCTCGCTGCGGCGGGCGCCACGGCGGTCGTGGAGCAGATGGCGGGCGACGCGTGGGCGCAGGTACGCGACCGGGTGGTGGCGTTCTTCGCCCGCCGCGGCGGCGAGGAGACGGCGGTCGAGGGGGAGTTGGAGACCTCCCGCGAGGAACTGCCCGCCGTGGGCCAGGCGGACGTCGAGGCCATGTGGCGTATCCGGCTGCGCCGCGCCCTGGCGGCCGACCCCTCCGCCGCCGCCGAACTGCGCGCCATCCTCGACGACCTGCCCCCCGGCGGCTCAGGCCAGCGCACGGGGGACGTCCACAACGTGATCAGCGGCGGCGTCCAGCACGGCCCGGTGATCCAGGCGGGCAATGTGGGCCCGGTGACCTTCGGGGCGCCCGAGCCCCGCGACTCCACCCAGGACTGAGCCACCCGCCCGACGACCCGTACGGCCGATGCCGCTCACCGCGCACGAGGTGTCCCCCGGGCGTCACCCGGGCGGCCCGGACCTTTCGGGATTCCTGACCGCGTCCTGCCGGCCCTGGCCGCCGGCCCAGGCGGCGAGCATCCGCAGGGCCTCGTCCGAGGGCGACCCGGGATCGGCGAGGAAGACGAACAGCGTCTGGTCCGGGTCGTCGGGGAAGGTCAGCGCCTCGGTGCGCAGGGTCAGCCGGCCCGCGACCGGATGCCGCAGCGATTTCACGTCGTGGCCCGCCCTGACCACCTTGTGGCGGGCCCACCAGCGGCGGAAGGTCTCACTCTTCATGGACAGCTCACCCACCAGCTCGGCGGTCCGCGTGTCGTCGGGATGCCGGGCGGCGTCCATCCGCAGGATGCCGACGAAGACCGCGGCGACGGTCTCCCAGCTGTCGGCGAACAGCGAGCGCGCGGTCTCGTCGAGCATGACCCAGCGGGCGGCGTTACCAACGTGCTGGCCAACCTCACGGTCCTGCGCGCCGCGCTGCCCGCGCTGCGCGCCTCGCAGGGCCGCGTCCTGCAGACCTCCTCGCTGATCGGCCAGTTCGCCTGGCCGTCCGCCGGCCTGTACGCCGCCTCCAAGGCCGCCGTGGAGCTGTTCAGCGAGGCGCTCGCGCAGGAGCTGGCGCCGACCGGCGTCAAGGTGACGATCAACGAACCTGGAGTCTTCGCCACGGAGTTCGCCTCCAGCCTGCACGTCGTGGCCCCCGACGAGGTCTACGCACCGACCGTCGGCGCCTTCCTGGCCCACTTCGCCGCCCTCCCGCCGGAGGCGTTCGGCGACCCCGCAGCAGTGGCGGACGCGATCATGGCCGTCAGCGCCCTGGAGACCCCACCGCTGCGCCTGGCGGTGGGAGCCGACGCCGTCGAGCACATCCGCGCCTCCCTCCAGGCCCGCCTGGACGAACTGGCCCGCTGGGCGTCCTTCCCGCCGCTCCCGGAGGCCCCGGCCCGCCCCTGAGTGCGCCGATCTCCGGGAACTTCGCGCTCCGGCGATGAGTTTCTCCGGCCGTTGCCGTCTGACCTGGTGACGCGAGCGCGCGCGGGCGGTGTGCCCGCTCGGCCGACGGCGACAGGACAGGCAGGAGACCCAGGATGAGCACCCCGGTGAAAGGCCCCGCGAGCTACTTCCCTTCGATCGAGAAGAAGTACGGCCGCCCGATCGCGGAGTGGACGGACCTCATCCGTGCCTCGCCGCTGACCCGGCACATGGAGCTGGTCGCCTGGCTCACGTCGGAACACGGCCTGGGCCACGGCCACGCCAACGCCCTGGTCGCCCACACCCTCGCCCAGCCCCGCGGCAACTGACACGACGGCCAGGTCCGCCTCGGACCACGCGTACGGCGGCTACCGCCGGGGCCGGGCCGGGGTCAGAATGGCTACCGGCGCCGCGGGGCGGCGCGCAGCGGAACGGGGGACACGGTGGACGTACGTCTGGGTCTGACGGTGCAGGGCGCGGCGGGCGGGATGGCCGGCGGCCGCACGGGGGAGCCGCAGCCCGGGCCGCAACAGGCCGAGCACCGGCGGGAGATCGCCAGCCTGCTGGAGCAGGGGACGCAGGAGCGCGAGGCACGCGAGCTGGAAAGGTCGGAGGACTACTACTGGTCGGCTCTCGACCTGGCCATTCAGTACCGCTCCCGGCTGCAGGAGGGCTGGGCCTGGTACGGCCTCGGCTCCTGCCGCACCCGGCAGGACGACCACGGGACGGCACTGCGGTTCTTCACCCGGGCCGACCGCATCGCCGACGAGACGGGCGACAAGCACCTGAAGGCCTGGTGCCTGCACAATTTTGGTATCTGCCACCGCGAACGCGGCGACGTCCCGCTGGCCGAGGACTACTTCGAGCAGTGCGTGGAGATGGCCGAGGCCCACGGGTCCTACGGAGCCGCCGGGTGGACGCACCACCAGCTGGCGGAGCTGGCATGTGCGGAATCCGACCCCGCACGCGAGCAGCAGCACTACGCGGCTGCCGCACAGGCCGGCCTGGCCTCGGGTGACGACACCCTGGCCGGCTGGAGCCTGATCCACCTCGCCCGGTGCACGGAGGCCTCCGGCGACCTCCCGGCGGCGAACGAGAAGTACGCGCACGCCGCGAAGATCGGCACCCGCTCCAACCCGGATATCCTCCGCCAGGCCACAGACGGCCTCGCCAGAACCACCCCCGCGGACAGCGTCTGATGAGATGCGGTGCGGCCGTGCGGCCGGTGACAGCAAGTGCGGAGGGGCTGGGGCATGGGGCTGGGGCGGCGGCTGTTCGTGGGGGGTTTCACCGCGGGAGCGGCGTCGGTGGCGGTCGGCGGAGTGGCGCCGGCGGCCGCGGACGACGGGGTGACGGTCTTTCCCGGTCAGGTCAGCGCGGAGGGATTCACCGCGGATTCCGATGTCAGGACAGGCTTCTTCAAGACCACCTCGGTCTCCGAGCACGCGGTGACGGTCTACCAGGCCGGCGAATCCGGCTCGGGCGCGGCGCTGAACGTCATCTCCGACAATCCGGGCACGTCGGCGGTGTATGTGCGGGGCGTGGAGTCCGGCCGCGGGTCGGTGGAGATCGCCCACGTGGGTCGTGCGGACGGGTCGGACGCGTCGGCCTCGGGGCTCTCGATCGACCTGCAGACGGCAGGCACAGCGGCGCAGGGCATCTTCGTGACCGCGACACAGGGGCCGACGTCCAGCAGCCCGGTGCACCGGCCGGCCTGCTGGTCGGGGGCGTCGTCCGTATCGGGGACGCCGCCGCGGCACCGGCAGGCGGCGACGCGGCAGGAGGCGGGGCGCTCTACGCGGCGGGCGGCGCCCTGATGTGGCGCGGCTCGAACGGCACCGTCACCCGCATCGCACCGGCCTGAGCGGGGGGGCGGGCATGGAGCTGACCCCTGAGGAACTGGTGGCGGAGTTCCAGGACGCGGTGGTGGAGCTGGACTTCGCGCGTAAGCGCATCGTGCTGCTGGAGGCCGAGGCCACCGCGCTGCGGGCGCGTCTGGCGGAGGGCCGGGAGGAGGACCTGGACCCGGCGAACGGGGAGGGCTGAACCCGCCCTGCCGGGTCAGCCCTCCGGCGTGATGCCGAGGACGGGCAGGCACTCGGCGACGTTGCCGAGCTGGATGTCGTCGCGCCGGTTGCGCTCCCACACCTCGCGGGTGAGCCGCCACCGCTGGATCTGCGCGGGCTGGCCGCGGCGGCTGTCCCAGTCGGTGCCGTTGCGCTCGTAACCCAGGCGCTGGGAGACGCGGTTGGACGGTGCGTTGTCGGTGAAGGCGTCGCTGCCCGCCTCCCGCGCGCCGAGCCCGGCGAAGGCCAGATGCAGGATCGCCGCCCGCATCTCCGAGCCGAGCCCCTGCCCCCGGCGGCCGGGCGCGAGCCAGGAGAAGCTGGACACGGTGCCGAACCGCGTGAAGTCCGTGGCGATGAGGTCCTGCATGCCGACTGCCTCACCGTCGACCAGCACGGCGAAGTACAGCCGCCAGGCGTCCGGACTCATCCGCGACCGCCCGCCCCAGATCCCGCGCATCCACCGCCACTCGCGCTCGGGGCTGTCGGCGTAGAAGGAGATCGGGTCGTCGAACGGCCACGGCTCCGCGTCGGCGATCCCGCCCCGCACGATCGGCACGAGCCGCTCCAGCAACTCGTCACTCGCACCGGCCAGCGTCAGCCGCGGTGTGCGGATCTCGACGTTCAACGGCGGATAGGTAAAGGCCACCCCGGGACGCTAGCCAGTCCACCACCCCCACCGCACCCGGTTTTTCCCGCGGGCCGCGGATCGGGTGGGTGCATCGTCGTGGCCGCTGTCGGTCGACGGCCTGCTGGTGCCGGCTACCATCGTACCGCGTCTGGCGTGGCGTCGGTCCTCCTCGCCGGGTGGCCGAGACGAGCCTGGGCCGCACGCCGACCGGCGCGGAGTCGGACCGGGCTGCCGGTACGAACAACTACGGTCGAGCAGTCCTTGCTCGCTGGCGCCGTGGGTCCTTTCGATCCAGGTCACGATGGCGATCCGCAGTTCCTGGCGGGTGGTCCGTTGCCGGGGGTCGAGGACGCCCTTCTGCAGGAGGCTGGAGGAGGACTCCACGCTCAGATGGCGGGACCAGTACTGTCCCAAGGTGATGAAGCCGGATGGGATGAAGCTGGGGATCGAAGCAGCGCGCCTTCTCGCCGCTGCGGACTGCTGCGAGACAGCGCCGGGACTGAGTGAGATCGAGTTCCAGCGTATTGAGCAGGAGTACGGCATCGAGTTTGCCGACGACCACCGGGCTTTCCTGGCGTCGGGATTGCCGGTCAGTCAGCCGCCCGAAGAGGGGGACACGTGGGAGAAGCCGTGGCCGGACTGGCGCAACGGCGACCCCGAAGGACTCCGAGAGCGGCTTGAGTGGCCCGTGGAGGGCGTTGCCCTGTCGGTCCGACGCGGCTACTGGCATCCGAGCTGGGGGCAGCGTCCGGAGGATGCCGACGAGGCCCTTCGGCAAGCTCAGGCGCTGCTTGCCCGGGTCCCCAAGCTCGTTCCCGTCTACGGGCATCGCTTTCTCCCTGCCGGCCATGGCTCCCACGGCCACCCGGTTCTCTCGGTGTGGGGCACCGACATGATCTGTTACGGCAATGACCTGGTCGACTACGTCAACCACGAGTTCGACGATTTCGACGCCCACACCCCCGACGACTGGCGCCCGCAGGCGACCGTCTCGTTCTGGCGGGATTTCCTGCCCAGGACCTGATCTCGCGGCGGCGACCGTCCCGAACGCGCGGTCGACTCACAACGGGCCTGCCGCGGTCGGTGGAACGTCGGCCGGGCGCTCGCAGTGCCGGTCGGCGAAGGTTTCCGCGCCTGCAGGCAGCAGCCGTCAGGTTCGCCCTCGCCCCACGGCGCTCGGCGCTCGGCGCCAGGGTGAGGATCTGGCGGAGGCATCGGGGACGAGGAACCTGGTCCGGTGCGGTCAGGGCGCCCCGTGGACCGCACCGGGGGCACCGGCGCATGGCGCAGACGGGTGAGGGGTTCGAGGCGGGGTGCACCGCGGCGGCGCCGCGCCCGCCGTGCAGCTTCTATCCGCTCTGCAGGCCGTTAGGGCTCCGGGTCGGCCGGCCCAGGGGCGTGCCGGGCCGGGGCTGGTGTGGAGTCCGCGCAGGCTGGAGGCGGGTTCGGTCCGCAAGCGAGCCGGGTGGCGGACTTTTCAACCACGGATGGCGCAATTGCGCCAAGTGGGGTATTTCGGCCGTGTTCGGGATGATGGCGCCACAATCCTCGCACCCGTTCCCGTGCTGGTCAGGGCCGCCCTTCTACCCGCTGGTCCAACCTGGCGGCAATCGTGCGGGTTGGGCGGGTACGCCCGGGTGGACGGAGGATGAATTCCCAGGTTGCAGGAGGTGTGCGGAAGCGGACCGGACCGCCTGGCAGGTGGTGGCCATGGTGACCGGATTGGGGGCTGCGGCGATCTTCGCCACCTCACATAGTGGATGCCGCCGCTGGATGTCCCGGCGGCATCGAGGGGGAATTCCATGCGTTTCATGCGGAGAGCGGCTCTTGCCCTGACCGGTGCTGTGCTGGCGGGGGGCCTGGCCATCGTGACGTCCGTCCCGGCGTCCGCCGCGACAGGACAGAGGACGACCGCGGCTACGTCCAGTTCGACCCGGGCCGGCACCGCGTCGCCGGCGGCGACCTCGTGCCCGACCGAGGGGCAGCGCTTCAAGTACCCCGACTACGCCACCGTCTACCTGGTGGGCCCGAACCACGTCGTGTACTACTTCCCGGACGCCTCGGACTACAGCGGGCTGTGGAGCAGCTACTCCGGCATCGTCACCTACAGCGCGAGCGTCCTCAACAGCTGCCTCACCGGCCAGGTCCACCCGATGTACGCCCCGGACCTGGTCAAGGTGACGGGCAACCCGGCCGTTTACATCTGGGACTCGTACTTCGGCTACTACCGCTGGATCACGAGCCAGAGCGTCTTCGACAAGTACGGCTTCTCGTCGTCCAAGATCAAGACATACGACCTCGTCTACCCGGTCGGCACCAGCAACTACTGGGACTAGGGCCGTTTCTCACCGAACTCCGGATCGTCCGCCCCCGGGCGCCTTCTCACCCCGGGAGCACACGGCGGCACATAAGGGCCGGGCACGGACCCCACGACGGGGTCCGTGCCCGGCCCGTTGCCGTGCTGCCCTACCAGCGCATGCCGAGCTTGTACGGCGCCCCGTCGGCTTCTTCGATGCGCTTGCGGGGCGCCTTCAGGTGGCCTCGCGGGCGTGGAACTGGCGGGCGGCCCGCAGGTACGCGGCCCATTTGCCGTGGCCTCGCCCCGCTGGGTCGGCACGGAGGCGCCGGCCTCGACGAGGTTGCTGTACGCACCTGATGATCACGGTCGCCAGCGGCAGTGGTGGCGAGCTGGCCACGGTGGGTAAGGCCGGTGGTGAGGGTGATGCCGTTGAGCCGACGACGCTGTGGTCCTGGAGGAGGTCCGTGGTTGTGCTGGTGTCAGCGAGCGGGACGCTCCAGAGCCGGTTGCAGTCCTCTCCCCGTCGACGAGCAGAGCTTCGTTGTCCCATGCGAAGGCCATCGGCACGCGCCGTCAGACCGGGCCGCGACTCGGCCGGGGCGCGCGGGGGACCCACACGGACGGAAAGGGTGACGTGAACTGTCACCTTTGGCGTGCACCGTGGTGGCATGGACAAGAACATCAGCACCCAGCATGTCGGTCAGGACAACCCGCTTGCCGGCCGGATCGCGCTTGTCGCCGGGGCCACCCGGGGCGCTGGCCGTGCCCTGGCGGTCGAACTCGGCCGTGCCGGCGCCATCGTCTACGCCACCGGCCGCACCACCCGCGAGCACGTCAGCGAGGTCGGCAGGACCACGGAGACGATCGAGGAGACCGCGGAGCTGGTCACGGCGGTCGGCGGCACTGGCATCGCTGTCCCCACCGACCACCTCGACGAGGACCAGGTACGCGCCCTGGTCGAGCGCATCGACCGCGAACAGGGGCGGCTGGACATCCTCGTCAACGATCTGTGGGGTGGCGAGCATCTGCTTGTCGGTTCCGTCTTCGGAAAGAAGAGCTGGCAGACGCCGCTCGCTGACGGGCTGCGCATCCTGGAGCTGGGCGTGCGTTCGCATGTGATCACCGCGGCGCTGGCCCTGCCGCTCCTGGTCCGATCGCAGGCGCCGCTGCACGTGGAGGTCACCGACGGCACGGCGGCATCCAACCGCCGCTACCGCGAGAACCTCTACTACGACCTGGCGAAGAACGCCCCGATCCGGATCGCCTTCGGGCTGGGCCAGGAACTGGCAGAGTACGGGGGCACGGCGGTCGCGGTGACACCCGGCTTCCTGCGCTCGGAGCAGATGCTCGCCCACTTCGGCGTGACGGAGGAGAACTGGCGCGACGCTGTGGCCCGGGAACCGGACTTCGCGATCGCCGAGTCGCCGTACTACCTCGCCCGCGCGGTCGCCGCGCTCGCCGCCGATCCGGACCGGGCCGCCCGCTGGAACGGCAGGTCCGCCTCCAGCGGAGAGCTTGCGAAGGCCTACAGGGTACGGGACACCGACGGCAGCCAGCCGGACGCCTGGACGTACATCGAGGAGGTCAGGTACGGCGGGAAGGACGCTTCGGCGGACGACTACCGGTGATCCTGCGGTTCCGCGCCGTACAAGGCGGCAAGAGCCTGCGCGTGTTCGCGGAAGCGGGCGCGCAGGCTCTGCGGGGCCAGCACCTCCATGTCCGCACCCAGCGCGGCCAGTTGGGTGAAGGCGACGTCCTGCGACTCCACCGGCACGTCGAGCGTGACACGCCCGGCGGCGTCCGGCGCGGTCGCGGAGGCCAGCGCCTCGCCCAGGCCGGCCGGGTCCGCCACGGTGGGCAGCAGGCGCAGGCCCCGTTCGGTCAGGCGCACGGTGACGGTCGCCCGTAGCAGCGCCCTGGCGAACCCGGCGGCGTGGTCCTGCCAGTAAGCGGTCAGGTCGAAGGACGGGTCTCGGGCGAAGTGTTCGTCGGTGCCGGGAGCAGGGGACAGCGCTGTGACGCGGTCGACGCGGTAGGTACGCCACGCGCCGTCCGGGTCCGGCCGTTCCCCCGGGACACGGCCCACGACGTACCAGACCCCCGCTTTCAGGACGAGCCCGTACGGCTCCAGCAGGCGGTTGACCCTGCGGGGCGGCGCGCCGTCGCGGCCCGGCCGCGCGTAGGCCAACTGGACGGTGCGGTCCGACCACACGGCGCGGGCCAGCTCCGGCAGCAGCTCCGGTGCCGACGGCTCGCGGAACCAGGCCGGGGCGTCGAGGTGGAAGCGGCGCACCGACGACTCGGCTGCCGCACGCAGTGACGGGAGCAGGGTGGCCGACAGCTTCAGCCGGGCCGTGTCAGCCGCGCCCGACAACCCCAGATCACGCAAGGCCGTGGGCAGACCCGACAGGTAGAGGGTCTCTGCCTCGGTGGGATGCAGCGTGGTCAGCCGGGTCCGATACCCCGGTGCCAAGTGGTAGCCGCCTGTGCGGCCGCGCTCTGACCGGATGGGAACGCCCGCCTCCTGCAGTGCCTGGGCGTCGCGGATCACGGTGCGTTCGGAAACGGCCAGTTCGCGGGCAAGAGCGGCAGCGGTCAGTCCAGGGCTCGACTGGACGAGGAGCGCCATACGGATCAGGCGGGCGGCACGCATGGTTCAAGGATCGCGGACCCGCCGCCGTGTTGTTCCGGGCCTCCCGCGAGGGCTGGTCTCCGTAGCACAGCACAAGGGCGACGGCGACTTCACGGCCACCATTAACCCCGAGTTCACAGCCCGTGTCCCGCAGTTCATTGTCTTCTCGCAAGACTCCCTGTGGGCGCCCGGTCCCGGCTCGCTCACGATCTCCGTGCCCCCGATGTCCGGCTGACGCCGATCCCCGCACCTCGTTCCACGTGGCGGGTCACCTGCCGACCCGCCGGCCGGACCCGGACGCTTCTCCGGCTGCCTGGACGCGGCAGGGCGGCTCCGGGCAGGCCCTACAGCTCATGGCACCAGTGCCCTCGACCCGCGGGAGTTCTCCATGGACAGCGTGCCCCTCGAAGCGGCATACGCCTTTCGTACGGCGGCCGCCGAGGCCGTAGGCGACGCCTGGGAGAAACTCGACCCCGACGACCGCGCCGCCGCCGACACGGCCCTGACCCGGACGCTGCTCGCCGACCGCGCCCTTGCCGCCGCGGCCCGCGACGTCCTCGCCGGCCATGCGGCGGTCGTCGACTGCCGGGCGGCCGTGGACGAGGCGGCCGTCGCCGCGCTGTGCGCGTCGACCTCATACCAGGAGCGCATCGCGCGGCTCCGCACGGACGCGGGCTGGCTGGTGGAGACGGTGACCTCGACCCCCGACAGCCTGGCCGCGACACCCGTCGCCCTCCACCTCCTGGACAGCACCGGCCGGCCGCTCCCCGAGCGGCACCTGCCGTGGCGCGAGGCGGTGCGTGTGATGGTGACCGACCACATCCCGCGATCCACGTCCCGCCTCGCGGCCCTGTCGGGTGCCGTGCGCGTCTGATGAGCTGGCGGTGAGGCCCGTACCCCGTACGCCTTCGTGCCCGCTCTTGCCCGTGGCTGCCGGAAGGCACGACGATGTCGGTCGCTGACACTCGCCCACCGAAGCCCGTACGACGAAGAGGGTGCCGACCATGCGCAAGACGTTCCTGACGACCACTCTGGCGGCCGCGGCGGCAGTGGGTTTCGCCGCGGCACCGGCGCACGCGGCGGCGGTGGACATGCCCTTCTCCATGGCGTACGGCAACAGCCAGACCTCGGGCTCGATCCATTTCACGAGCGGCTACACCGCCTCCCTCAGCGGCGTCGTCCACGCGGCCAGCGGCCAGCGAGCGATCTGCGCCGACGGCTACAACGGCAGCGTGGAGGCAGGCGGCGGCTGCAGCGACTGGGCGTCGGCGGGCGGCCCGGACGCGACCTTGAACACGTCCTTCAGCATCAACCTGCCCGGCGGTGTCCAGCGCGTCGTCATCTACATGCTGGAGGAACACGGCGACACGGTGGCGAGCGAGTACTGCACCCGCTCAGGCTGCACCCGCACCCTGTGACCCCCTGACCGAGCCCGCGGTGGTTGTTCATGCCAGGAACTCGCCGATGCCGGAGGGGTCCCGAACCGTGGCAGTGCACCAGTCGACGAGTACGAGGTCGTACTCACACATGGCCTGCGCGAGGACTGCGGCCGGCTCGGCCGCGGTGCTCGGGGAGGGAGTGAGGCACAGGACTTCGACGTGGTCGCCGTAGGTCTGGCCATGGAGGGTGAGCGAGCCGACGTTGATCGGGAACGAGTCGGTTGCACGGCTGCGCCCGCCGTCGTGGGTGACGCCTTCGTACGGGATGCTGCCGGCGCGCCGCCGTGAGGACAGGCGCCGCCCACAGACGTCTGCTCCGGCGAGGGGCGCACGCGGAGCCCAGCGGATGTGGATCATGTCGAAGGCGCGCAGCGCAGAGTGGCCCTGCCCGACGAGCCTCGAATGCTCCCGGTGGATCCGGCGGATCGCACGCAGCTCGGCCTCGGCCTCCGCGGCGACCTGCCGGGACAGCATCTCGGTCTGCCGCCAGTCGTCCTGGTGGATCCCGAAGAGAGCGCCGGCGCCGGCCTGCGCGGTTCCGGTCGGCGGGAGCGTGTCGCAGATGGTCGCCAGTGAGTAGCTCACGTCCTCCGGCGCGGCCACCTGGACCCGGCTCAGCCTCAGCACGAGGCTCCCGCCGGCAACGAACTCGCCGGCGTCCGGCGGTTCGGCCCGAACGACGTCCCAGGGCTCTCCCGCGAGTTCGAGGCGCATCGCCGACGCGAACGGCCCGGGCAACTGCCCGGCGCTGAGTTCGGTCCTCCCCAACTCGCTCCCGTCCGCGGCGTCCACAAACACCACCCGCACCGTGCCCGGCATACCCATACCCCCTCATGTCCGCTGAGCCTTCGCCCACCGACCCCTTCACCGGGGCCGCCCCCCATCGGCCCTCTGGAGCAGATCCCCCGTGACCGCGCCCGGCCTGCCGTATCGGTGGTGTGCTCGCAGTGTCCTCCGCCGGGGTGACGGCCTCGCACGGCTGGGTGCTGTCGGCTGCCCCGGGGTTGGCGTCACACGCACCAACGTGTCGACGGGGTGGTTCGCTGACCGTCCGTCGCTCCCGTCATGTGATTCACCCATCCGGCGACGTCGTCCGCTGCTGTGCCGGCGGTGCTGGCGTGTCGGGGGTAGGGCCTAGACTCCGGTCGCGTGTGCATCCGACGGCTGTGAGGGGGAGGTATGGCGGTACTCGATGACATCACAGCACTTCTGGGTCAGCCCGGTTTCCACTGGTCTGATCCTGCCCCCTGGGCGCGGCTGGAGGAGGAGTTCGGGGTTTCCTTCCCTGCCGACTTCCGGGAGATCACCGACGCGTACGGGCCTGTTCTGATCAGTGGAAAGCTGTACCTCGATCACCCCGGGCATTCGATCAGGAATCTGGGTGAGGAGATCAGGGAGTTGATCGGTTTCTGGCGTGAGGAGGATTCAGCCGAACTCCTTCCCGGTAGAGCGGGAGCCGCCCCCGGAGAGCTGCTCCCAGTCGCGACGGGCACGACGGCGGAGACTGTCTTCCTGCGGATACCGGTTGACAAGGCGGCGCCGTGGTCCGTGGCCGTCCAGGAACTGGACTCCGGTGAGTTCATGCTCTACGAGATGACTTTCGGCAACTGGCTGCTGGCATTCCTCAGGGGCGAGGACGTCATGGCGGGTTCTTCCTTCCCCGACCGCCCGTTCTACGAGTCCCTGGCCTAGGAGCGGTTGTATCGGCGTTCGGGCGGATGTGCCGGGGTCGGCTCCGCCGGGGGATGCACAGTGCCTGCACTTCACGGTCGAGGAGGATGCAGGCGCCCACGACGAGGGGGAGCAGGAACGTCATCTCGAAGGCCCCGCCGGCCTCGAAGCGCGCGCCGTCCGGGCCCTGGTCGCGAACCTGGGTTGACCGGGCGGGGCAGCCCATGCCGATCAGGTGTGTATCAGCGTTGGTGTCCTGCGGGTTGTGTGCGGATTGTGGTTTCCGCCGCACCGATGAGTTTCGTGTGGCTGGGCAGTCGATCCTGTCGGGTCCGCCGGAGGGGCGGGCTGGTGCCGGGAACGTTCCGGCGCGGGAGGAAACGCATGGAGGCAGTGATGGGCGTCGAGGACTCCGGGCAGGAGCGCACGATCCGGTCGGGTCGGCAGGGGGCGCGGGTGAGCGGTCCGGAGGTGTTGGTGGCGGGGGCGAGCATCGCGGGTCCGGCGCTGGCCCACTGGCTGCACCGGTTCGGGGCGGAGGTGACGGTGGTGGAGCGGGCTCCCGGGCTGCGTCCCGGGGGACAGGCGGTGGACGCGCGAGGAGTGGCCAGGGAGGTCATCAGACGCATGGGGCTGGACACCGTGGTCCGCGCGGCGTGCACCGACACCGCCGGCGCGCACACGGTGGACGCCGGCGGGCGCGTGCTGGAGACCTTCCGCGCGGACGACGACGGTGGCGACGGTTTCATCGCGGACATCGAGATCCTGCGCGGGGACCTGTCCCGGCTGCTCTACGACGACACCCGCGGCGGTGTCGAGTACGTCTTCGGCGACCGGATCGCCGAACTCACCCAGGGCGCGGACAGGGTCGACGTGGTTTTCGCGGGCGGTGCCCGGCGGCGCTTCGACCTGGTGGTCGGGGCCGACGGGCTGCACTCGCCGCTGCGGGCGATGGCCTTCGGACCGCATGAGCGGTTCCTGCGCCACCTCGGCCATGTGCTGGCTTTCTACAGTGTGCCCAACGAGTTCGGGCTGGACCGCTGGCTGCTGGAGTACCAGGACCAGGAGTCCGGGCGCTCCGCCCTTCTGCGACCCGTCCAGGACGCCACCCGGGCCATGTCCATGTTCACCTTCGCCTGCGCGGACTTCGACGCCGACTACCGTGACGTCCCCGCCCAGAAGCGCCTGCTGCGTGAGCGGACCGCGGGCCTGGGCTGGCTGGCCCCGGACATCCTCGCGCACCTGGACGACGCCCCGGACTTCTACCTGGACCAGGTCGCGCAGGTGGTGATGGACCGCTGGTCGAGCGGACGGGTGGCGCTGCTCGGAGACGCGGCGTTCAGCTCGTCGCCGATGTCCGGGCAGGGCACCGGGCTGGCACTGGTCGGCGCTTACCTGCTGGCCGGAGAACTGGCCACCGCCGGCTGGGACCCCGCCACCGGGTTCGCCCGCTACGAGGCGCGGATGCGCCCGTTCGTCGAGGCCAACCAGGAGATCGGCCGGTTGAACGCCCGCAGCCGCGACGTCCCCGGCCCAGACGCCGAGCCGCGCCCCGATTTCACCGGCGAGTGGTTCACCGATCTGGTCGGCCGCGCGATCAACGGCATCGAGCTCCCCGACTACGCGGGGTCGCCGGCCGCCGCAGCCCCGGCAGGGCCGTAGCAGGGGGTCTGGACGGTTGTGTCTACTGAGGCGGCCTGCGGGGCCGCGAGCCGGCTGCCGCGCACGCTGTCGGAGCGGTCCTGCATCCCGAGCAGCTATGCAGCCTGGAGTTCCGGGTCTGTGACGTCGACGCGGACGACCGGTAGTCCCGCGACCAGCCCGAGGTTGCGGGCCTGCGAGAGCGTCAACTTGTACGCCACCTCGCCGAACCGCCCGTCCCGGTCGTCGTCCATGCCCGCCACCACCACCGGAGCCCCGCCGCTGCCGTTTCCCGGCTCCGGCGGCGCCTCCCACACCCGGGGTCTCGCGGTCATGCCCAGGCGGCGGTCCGCCGGCACCTTGGTGTTGTCGTGGATCGCAGCCCACGGTTTGCTGCCCCTGCCGCTGGCCCGGTGCGTCCCCGGAGCGATGCGAATCCCCGCGGGTGCCCCACCGGAGGTCACGTATGAATCCAGAGCCTAGCGCACACTAATATTTGACGCACATACCTAAGGGGACCACCCACTTTCGACGGCAGCTCCGCCCCAGGGCATTGCACGGCCGCCCCGAGCCTTCACCACCGCTGCCCCGCACGCCGTCGCCGTGCTGCATGGTGAAGGCAGCACGACGCCGCGTCCTGCATGGTTGGGCGGGACCGGGAAGGACAGTAAGGGCGAACAACTCCTGGACCACACGAGCAGGAACGGAGCCCGACATTGGGCGATCACGGCACACGGTTCTGGCGGGTACCCGGGAACCTCCCGGTAGTAGGTCACGTCCTGCGACTGCAGCGCGACCCCCTGGGATTCCTGGAATCCCTGCCCGCATACGGGGACCTGGCGCAGGTACGCCTCGGCCCGTGGCGCGCGTACGTGGCCTGCCACCCGGACGTGGCCCACGAAGTACTGACCGACTTCCGGCGCTTCGACCGCACCGGCCCGGTCTACGACAAAGTGCGCCAGGCCATGGGCGCCGGTCTCGCGACCGCCGGATACCACGATCACCGCAGGCAGCGACTGGTGATGCAACCCGCCTTCCGGCACGAGCATCTGCGCGGCTACGTCGAGGTGATGCGCAGGCAGGTAACGGCGGCCACCGCCGACTGGCAGGACGGTACGGTCCTCGACCTCACCGAGGCCATGTTCGAACTGACCACCAAAGTGGCACTCGCTGCCCTGTTCTCCTCCCGATTGGACCCACACGAAGCACGGGAGCTGCGGACAGCCTTCGACGTCTTCCTCACCGGCCTCACCTCCCGAGCAGCACTACCCGGCATCGGCCGGTTGCCGACACCGGGCAACCGCCGCTACGCCCGGGCTCTCGCACACTGGCAGGCCCAGGTCCGCCGGCTCATCGCGGGCTACGGCGAACCGGGCACCGGGCACGACGACCTGATGTCCCGACTTCTCGCGGCCCGCGACGAGGAGGGCCGCGCCCTGTCGCAGCAGGAACTCTCTGACCAGGTCGCCGTGCTGCTGCTGGCCGGCGGGGAGACGACGTCGTCGGCTGTGGTGTGGGCCGTTCATCTGCTGGCGGGCCGCCCCGACGTCCTTACCGCGATGCGGGCCGAGACGGACGCGGTCCTCGGCGGGCGGACCGCAGGCTTCGCGGATCTGCCACGGCTGCAACTGACCGGCCGAGTCGTCAAGGAGACCCTGCGGCTCTACCCGCCGGGCTGGCTGACACTACGGACCGCCACACGCGACACAACGCTGGCCGGACACCGGCTGGCGACGGGCAGCATGGTGCTGGTCAGCCCCTACCTCCTCCACCGCCGCGAGGACGTCCACCACGATGCCGCCCGCTTCGACCCAGACCGCTGGCTCACCGGCCCACCCACCACACGCGGCACCTACCTGCCATTCGGCGCAGGCGCCACCAAATGCATCGGGGAAGAGTTCGGAGAAGCAGAAGCGACCGTGATCCTGGCATCCCTGCTGAGCCGGTGGGAACTGACCCCGATCGGCGGCCCCGTCACATGCTCGGCCCGACTCGTCCTCTCACCAGCATCATTCCGGGTACGACTCACCGCACGGCCCGCTATCAGCTGAGCCCCACAACTCTCCTGCCGGTAGCGCTGGATGCATTGCGCGGCAGTGGGCCGATCGGAGATCGTGAGGGACTCATATTTGTCGGGCCGTCAACCCGTACCGGCAATGAGCCGTCTGCTCGGGTGGACCAAGGCTGCATGGAAACCCGCTGGGGCGCGCGCCAGGTATGCCCTAGCGTCTAGCCATGAGTGAGGACACATGGGTCGGAGTACGGGAGCGGGTACTCAGACTGGGCAAATTCCCAGGCAGTGAATCGGTCTTCGGTGTCCGCGGGCATGGTTTTCGGCTTGGTCCGGTCATGCAAGCCGAACAGGTCCAGGCCCTGGAGACCGCTCTCGGCGCCACCGTGCCCGCCCCCTACCGGAATTTCCTGCTCCACGTCGGAGCCGGAGGTGCCGGCCCTGACTATGGCCTGATGACGCCTGTCCCGAACGACCGCGGATGGCAGTGGAGCGGTATCGGCCTTGCTACCCGGCGCAGCCGACCCCCACCGGAAAGGCCGCGCTGCCTTTCGTAGCGGAAACCCTGCAAAAGGAGCTCGACGCGCTGAGCGCACAGGAACCCAAAGCGGAGGCCTTTGCCACCGATGACGCGTTCCGTCACGCGTTCGCGGCCTGGGACGCGCGCTACGAAGAGCTTTACGACGCGCAAGAGGTGGGGGTGGTCTTCCTGAGCGAGCAAGGCTGCGGCTACTCCTCGCTGCTCGTCATGACAGGTTTGCACAAGGGCACCGTCTGGGAGGATCTCCGGCCGGCAGACAGCGGCATCGCACCGACCGGACTCGACTTCGGGCAGTGGTATCGGCGCTAGTGTCCTGAGTCGTTAGTTCTCTTGCGGTTGCAGGGTGGGTCGGTGCCTGGTCCCAAGCCGTTGCCGTTGGAGTTGTCCGATCATGAACGCCGGGTGCTGCGGGGTTGGTTACGCAAGCAGACCGCCTCGCAGGCGCTGGTGTTGCGGTCGAGGGTCGTGCTGGCGTGCGCGGACGGTCGGCCGAATGCGCAGGTCGCGGATGACCTGGGCGTCTCGCGGGAGACGGTGCGCAAGTGGCGGGCCCGGTTCGTTGCGGACCGGCTGGAAGGCCTGGTGGACCGACCGCGCGCGGGGGCACCGCGAAAGATCACGGACGAGCAGGTCGAAGCCCTGGTCGCCAGGACACTCGGTCAGTCGCCGCCGGCGGGTGATTCGTACTGGTCGACGCGTTCGATGGCCCAGGCGGCGGGCATGTCGCAGTCGGCTGTCTCGCGGATCTGGCGGGCGTTCGGCCTCAAGCCGCACATCGTGGAGACGTGGAAACTGTCGACCGACCCGCAGTTCGTGAGCAAGGTCCGCGACGTGGTGGCCATCTACCTCGCCCCGCCGGAGAACGCCCTGGTCCTGGCAGTGGACGAGAAGTCGCAGATCCAGGCCCTGGACCGGACCCAACCGGTATTCCCGATGGCACCGGCCACGCCGGCGAAGATGACGCACGACTACATCCGGCACGGCACGACCAGCCTGTTCGCCGCTCTGGACATCGCCTCCGGCTCGGTCATCGCCCAGCACTACCGCCGCCACCGCCACCAGGAGTTCCTCCGCTTCTTGAAGGTCATCGACGCAGCCGTCCCCCAGCACCTCGAACTCCACTGGTCCTGGACAACTACGCCACCCACAAGACCGAGCCGGTCAAGAAGTGGCTGCTACGACACCCCCGCTTCCACCTGCACTTCACCCCCACCTCGGCGTCCTGGCTCAACCTCGTCGAGCGCTGGTTCGCCAAGCTGACCTGCCGCAAACTTCGCCGCTCGGCGCACCGCAGCGTCGTCGAACTCGAACGGGACATCCGCGGCTGGATCAACGAGTGGAACAAGAACCCCAAGCCGTTCGTCTGGATGAAGACCGCCGACGACATCCTCGACACCCTCGCCGCGTACTGCACACGAATTAACGACTCAGGACACTAGCTCGACCGCACAGAACAGAAAATCAACAATGCGTCACCTATACCCGGAGGCTGAAACGCTGACTGAGGCATCGGCGTGGCGCAGCGAGAGGAGAGTGGTGGGCATGGGAAGTCGCTGGAGAGCCAGGCCCCCGTTTCTCGGGACTCACCACTCTGCCCCCTCTTCCTGGCCAGCTTGCTCGTTGCAGGACTCCGTGAGGGCGCCGCCAGGACCCGAGCGGAGCGAGGGCCGAGTCCGCTGGCGGGCCGTCAGCCCTGAAGCGAAGCGGAGGGGTTGACCCGCGGCGAAGCCGCGGGCAGGCCGTGCGAAGCACGGCCACGCACCGCGGA
>NZ_JAFFIX010000031.1 GCF_016916835.1 Actinacidiphila bryophytorum
TCCGTTGCCGAGCGCCGCGTAGCCGGTCTGGTACGTCCTGGTGTACTCGCGCACGTCCGGCCAGGCCACGATCCCGGTGTTCGACGGCGACGGCGGCTGGCCGCCGTTGGCGCTCCAGTGCCACCAGGTGTTGATGGGGGCGCCGTCGCCGATGCAGGCGAACCAGCCCTGGTATCCGACGGTGACCTTGCCGACCACGTCCCCCGGCCCGCTGGCCGCGGACGCTGTGGCGGCGGTGCCCAGGGTGCCGAGGGCCGCGGCGGCGGCAGTGCCCGCTGCGGTGCCGATGAACGTACGACGCGTAACTGACATGGCTGTCTCCGAACGGCGGCGCTCGGCGCGGTCGGCCGGGCGCGACGGTGGACTGAGCGCACGGAAACCTGCTGCTTCAAGCTTCAACTTCAACAGGTGAACCCAGTGCCCCGCGCGCGGCCGTGGCGCGGTGCGCCACGGCCGCGGTGGAATCCGCTTGTTTCGGGCTGACTTGCGGTGGGGGGAGGTGCGCGCAGTCCCATGACACGCACCACGCTGAGCACTTCCGAAAGCGCGGTTTCAGGTACGCAGGGATTCAACTGCTGAAACAAACATCCCGTCAAGGGTCCAGACCAGACACGCGAATTGTCCGCAAAGCGCAGCATTCACGAGACCGATACCGCCATTGCACCCTCTGCAATAACGGCAAAAGATCGGATGAGTTCATTCACGACTTGTCGGACGCCACGGGCCCCGCCGCGTTCAGCAGTGCCATGTCCTGCCCGGTGAGCCGCAGTGCTCCAGCGGCCACGTTCTCCACCAGGTGGTCCGGGTCGCCGGTGCCGGGAATGGCCAGCACGTGCGGCCCCTGCTGGAGCGTCCAGGCCAGCCTGACCTGCGCTGCCGACACCCCGTGCGCGCGGGCGACCGACGCGACCTGCTCGCTGCTGTCCGCGCCCGCCCCGCTCTCCCTGCCCTTGCCCGCGATGGAGTAGAAGGGCACGAAGGCGATGCCCAGTTCACCGCACTCCCGCAGTACGTCCGCGCTGCGCGAGCGGTCGTCGAGGCCGAAGAGGTTCTGCACGCACACCACGGTCGCCACCGCGCGGGCGTCGGCGAGCTGCGCACTGGTGACGTTGGAGACCCCCAGATGGCGGATCAGCCCGGCGGCCTGCAGCTCGGCCAGTGCGCCGAAGTGCTCGGCGACCTCCACCGAGGGCAGGACCCGCAGGTTGACCAGGTCCAGGTGGTCGCGGCCGAGCTGCCGCAGGTTCTCCTCGACCTGGCCGCGCAGCTGGTCGGGCCTGGCCAGCGGCAGCCACTGCCCCGACGGGTCGCGGCCCGGGCCGACCTTGGTGGCGATGACCAGGTCGTCCGGGTAGGGCGCGAGCGCCCGGCCGATCAGCTCGTTCGCCGAGCGGAGCGAGGAGAAGTAGAAGGCGGCGGTGTCGATGTGGTTGACGCCCAGTTCGACGGCGCGGCGCAGCACCGCGATCGAGCGTTCGCGGTCGCTGGGCACACCCAGGTCGAAGGCGGCACTGCCCGTCAGGCGCATGGCGCCGAAGCCGATACGGTGCACCGTCAGATCGCCGAGCTGCCGGCTGCCGGAAGCCGCGGCGGTGATGGTCCGTGAGGCCATGGATGATCGATTTCCTCTCGTAGCGGAGACCGGAGTATCGCCCACCGGCCGCCGCGCCGGGAATGCCCCGCTGGACAGGCAATTGTCACAGCGGAAACGGGAACGATCAGGCCCTGCCGGGAGTTGGATCCAGTAGCCGGGGGCGCGGTCGGCCCCTCGTCGGCGGCAGCGCGGTATTTCCGGTTCGCCCCGATACGCTCGGCGATGTGACGACGACCGAGCAGCTCAGGCGCCGCCGCCCGGCCCCCCGCCGGAGCGGCCGCGCCCCGATGGCGCCGATCGTGCTGACCGTGGTGGTCGGCGCTGTGGCCCTCGCCACGCCCAGGGACTTCGCCGTCAGCCGGCTGCTGCCCGCCGCCCCCGCACTGGCCGCCTCGATGTGGTCGGTCAGCGCCACCGTGGGCCTCGGGCTGCTCGCCCTGGTCGTGGTCGTCACCATCGAGGTGCTCTACCACCAGTCCGCCACCTGGTTCACCGGCGGCGCCCTCGCCGCCGTCACCGCCTGCGCCGGCTACGCCAGCCACATCAGGCTGCAGCGCGAGCGCGCCCTGTACGACGTCCGCTCGGTCGCCGAGGCCGCCCAGTCGGTGGTGCTGCGACCGCTGCCGCAGCGGATCTGCGGTGTCGCCATCGAGACGCTGTACGTGGCCGCCGCCGCGCAGGCCAGGATCGGCGGCGACCTCTACGAGGCCGTCGACACCCGGCACGGCCTGCGGGTGATGATCGGCGACGTGCGCGGCAAGGGCCTCGCCGCGGTCGGCGCGGCAGGCGCGGTGGTCAACTCCTTCCGCGAGGCCGCCTACGACGAACCCGACCTGGCGGCGCTCGCCCGGCGGATGGACACCAGCATGGGCCGCTACAGCGCCACCTTCCCCACCTCGGAGTCCGCCGAGCGGTTCGCCACCGCCGTACTCGCCCAGATCCCGCACGGCGGCGGCGAGGCGACCGTCCTCAACTGCGGCCACCCGCCGCCGATCCTGATGCGCGGCACGGACGTCCGCGCCCTCGAACCGTCCGCACCGTCACCGCCGCTGAACATGGCCGGGCTGATCGGCGGCGACTACACCGTCGACACCGTGCCGCTCGCCCCCGGCGACCGGCTGCTGCTCTACACCGACGGCGTCACCGAGACCCGCAACCGCTCGGGCTCCTTCTTCCCGCTGGTGGCCTGGCTGGGCCGGCAGGGCGCGGCCCCGCCGCGCCGGCTGCTCGACGAGCTGCACGAGCAGCTGCTGCGCTTCAGCGGCGGCGGCCTGGACGACGACATCGCGGCGCTGGTCGTACGCGTCGAGCCCGCGGGCGACCAGCAGGCCTGACGGCAGGGCCGCCGCCCGCCCCTGGCGGTGTCCGCGCGGGGCGGCGGCAGGCGAGGGATGCTGGAAGTGAGCCGGTTTCGGGAGTCAGCTTTCGGGAGGCGGGCGTATGCCGAACATGGGAATCGCCATCGTGCGGCAGTACGAGCGAGGGGTCGTGTTCCGGCTCGGCCGGCTGCGCGGCATCCGCAGACCGGGCATCCACTTCATGATCCCCTTCTCCGACCGCATGTGGAAGGTCAGCCTGCGGACGGTCACCATGCCCGTACCGTCACAGCAGGTGATCACCCAGGACAACGTGTCGATCGGCGTGGCGGCGGTGGCGTACTTCCGCCGGGTGGACGCGGTCAAGGCGATCGTGGAGATCGAGAACGTCGCCCAGGCCGTCGGCCAGATCGCGCAGACCACGGTCCGCAACATCGTCGGCCGCTCGCTGCTCGACCAGGTGCTCACCGACACCCAGACGCTGAACCTGGCCATCCGGGAGATCCTCGACAACATCACCCAGCAGTGGGGTGTGCAGGTCTTCCTCGTCGAGCTCAAGGACATCGAGCTGCCCACGAGCATGCAGCGGGCGATGGCCCGGCAGGCCGAGGCCGAGCGCGAGAAGCGGGCGAAGATCATCGCGGCAGAGGGCGAGGCGCTCAGCGCCGGGCGGCTCGCCGAGGCGGCCGACGTCATCGCCGACCACCCGGTCGCCCTCCAGCTGCGCAACCTGCAGATCCTCGCCGAGATCGCGGCGGAGAAGAACAGCACCATCGTCTTCCCCGCGCAGCTCCTGGACAGCGCCCGGGCCGTCACCCAGTTCGTGGAGGCCCAGGGCAACCCGGGGTCCGACACCCCGCTGCCGAGGATCGACCCGGCGGCGGACACCCCGGCCGTCGAACCCCCGGACCCCGACACCCCGCCGCAGATCAACCCGGGGGAGTGACCGGGGGCGCCCGCGCTTGTAGCGTCGGCCCCATGGCAGACGAGGCCTTCGCACACCAGCGGCTCGCTCCCCTCTACGACCCCCTCGACCCCGACCGCAGCGACCTGGACGCCTACCTCGCGCTCGCCGGCGAGCTGGGCGCCCGGCGGGTCCTGGACATCGGCTGCGGCACCGGCACCTTCGCCCTGCTGCTGGCCGGCCGCGGCATCGACGTCACCGGCCTCGACCCGGCCCGCGCCTCGATCGAGGTGGCACAGGCCAAGCCGGGCGCCGAGCGTGTGCGCTGGATCTGCGGGGACGCCACCGCACTGCCGCCGCTGCGGGCCGACCTCGCCACCATGACCGGCAATGTCGCCCAGGCCATCACCGACCCCGGCATGTGGCAGCAGACCCTGCAAGGCGCCCACCGGGCGCTGCGGCCCGGCGGCCACCTGGTCTTCGAGACCCGCGACCCCGCACGGCGCGCCTGGGAGGAGTGGAATCGCGCGGCCTCCGAGCGCGTCACGCACATACCGGGCGTCGGCGAGGTTCGCACCTGGTACGACCTGCTCGACGTCACCCTGCCGCTGGTCACCTTCCGGGCGACCTTCGTCTTCGGCGCCGACGGGCAGACCCTGACCTCCGACTCGACCCTGCGCTTCCGCGAGCGCACGGAGATCGAGGCGGACCTGGCGGAACACGGCTTCGCCGTACGGGAGGTGCGGGACGCGCCCGACCGGCCGGGCCGGGAGTTCGTCATGGTGGCGCAACGGCCGCGGGAGTGACGGGCGGTCAGACCGCTGCCCCGTCCGGCGGTTGCGCTCTGTGATAATCGTGGCGGGTCCAGGGCGCTCTGGACGCCCCGCAAGCCGAGCCGCCGGAGGCCGCCGTTGCCGTCGCTGTACGACTTCGCCACCTGGGGGCCGCTGCTGCGGATCCTGCGGGCCGACAACGCCGAGCGCCTCGCGGTGCCCGGGGGAGAGGTGTCGGGGCTGATCGGGCGGGGCGGCTGGAGCCTTCCCACCCGCCCGCGGGCACCGCGGCCCGGGCAGGCGCTGCTGATCTCCGACATGCCCGAGTTCGACGCGGCGGACCTGGTCGTCGACGCGCTGACCGCGTCGGGCACCGACCACCTGGCCTTCACCGCCGCCATCTCGCCGGACGGGGCGGCGGTGCTCCACCTGCTCGGCCCCAGCCCTGCCGTCCAGCCCGCCCTGAGCGGGCCGCACCCCGGGGCGATGATCCTCGTGGAGGGCGCGGCCCCCGCGCCCTGGCACCGGCTGCCCGCACCGGTCCCCGGCGCCGCACCGGCCGCCTCTGCCGATCCCGTCCTGCTCGAACGGACGCTGCGCGAACGGCTCCCGGGCGCCGTCGGCGCCACAGACGCGGAGATCGCCGCAGCGCAGGCCCGCCTCGGAGTACCCTTCCCCGAAGAGCTGGCGGCGCTCTACCGGGTCACCCGGGGCAGGGCAGAGGACTGGCCGGAGTACGCGGCGGCCGGCCGTGCGGCGGACGCGGTCGGCTGCGAGGTCCTCCCGCTGGACGAGCTGCACGTCGCCGACGCGGCGTCCCGCCCCTTCCGGTGGGAGTCCGCCGCCACCGCTGCGCTGACCCAGGCGCCGGGCGCCGCCGTGCAGGCACTGGTGGGCTCGCCCGGCTGGATCGCCTTCGCCGACAACGGCGCGGGCGACCGGCTCGCCGTCGACCTGACGCCCGGGCCGGGCGGGCACCTCGGCCAGATCGTCGTCATCCCGCACCAGCAGGACACCGGCGCCTGCCTGCTCGCCGACTCGCTCACCGACCTCGTGGTCAAGGCGCGCACCGACGAGTACGAACCGTACGAGTCCCCGGCCGGCCAGGCCCCCGCGGTCGCCGAGGTCCGCACCCGCGGCCTGCCGGACGTCGAGGCGGCAGCCCACCCCGACCTCGAAGTGCTCCGCATCGGCGCACGGAACGGCCCGCCCCTCAGCCTCGCCCCCGTCACCGCCCTGCCCCGCCTGCGCACCCTGGCCGCCCACCCCGGCGCCCTCGCCGACCCCCTGGAGATCGCCCGGCTGACGGGCCTTGAGTACCTGGAGATCGCCCCTGAGGACTGGCGCGCCCTGCTCGACGCCAACGCCGTCCCCCGCACCCTCGCCGCCGCGTCCGTCCACATCCACGGCGCCCGCCAGGTCCTCCCGGTGGTGGACCTCGTCAACGAGATCCTCGCCCTGTGGCACCGCCCGCCGATCCCCCGCACCACCGTCACGGGCCACCTCGGCGCGGCCCCGCCCGCCGGAAGCGGCGGGCGGCGGGCACGAACCCGGTGACGTCGGACCCGTTCCGCGGACGGGGGCCGGGGCGGGGTCCTACGCTCTGCGGTAGCCGGGGACGACAGGGGGATTCGTGCGCTTCGTGGACTTCACCTTCGACGACGGGACGTCGGTGCTGGTGCGGGTGTCGCCGGGGCCGGGAGACGGCGCCGGGGAATGGGAGGGCGACACCGCGGTCGGTCCCGTGGGCGTCGGCAGCGGTGCGGTCCGGCGGGTGGGGCGTGAGCTGGAGCGTGCGTTCGCCCCGCTGGTGCCGGTGCTCGAAGGGATACGCGGCCAGGCCCGGCGGATGCAGGACGCACCGGACGAGCTGTCCGTGCAGTTCGGGGTGCAGTTCACCTCGGGGCTGAAACTGGCCGTGGTGGGCTCGATGGAGGCGACCTTCACCGTCACGGCGACCTGGCGGGGTGAGACCCCGCAGGCGGGCGCGGGCGACGACGGTGCTGGAGGCTGACGACCGGCTGCGCTCGGCCCTGGTCACCGTCCACACCCCGACCGGCCAGGTCGCCGGCGGCGGGGTGTACGTGCGGCCGGGACCGCCGGGCACCGCCCCGGTCCTGCTGACCTGCGCCCATGTCGTCAGCCTCGCCCTCGGCCGGGACGGGCTCACCGAACTCCCGCCGCAGGGCGCCCACGTCGGCCTGTCCTTCCCCGCGCTGCCCGGCATGCGGGCCGCCGCCCGCGTCACACGGTGGTGGCCGCCGCAGCCGGCGGGCGACGTGCCGGGCCGCTGGACGGGCGACGTGGCCGTACTCGACGCGGCAGAAGCGCTCCCCGAGGGCCTGCGGGCCGTGCCGCTCGCGGTGCCGGAGCTGGGCGACCGGCTGTGGGCCTGGCGGGGCAACGGCGACCCCCGCACCGTCGTACCGCTGCGCGTCAACGGGACGGCGGGCGAATGGCTGGTGCTCCAGGCGCCGCCGACCGGTTTCGCGGTGCAGCCCGGATACAGCGGCGGGCCGCTGTGGGACCGGCGCCGGCAGGCGGTGGTCGGCCTGGTCGTCAGCGCCCACGAGCACACCGCTTTCAGCGCGACGACCACCGCGACCCCCGCCCGCCAGTGCTACGCCGTCCGCGGCGACGTCCTGCTGCGCAGGCTCGCCGACGGCCAGGCCGCGGGCGAGATGCTCGACCCGCGGCTGGTCACGCTGCTGGCGGCGCAGCGGCAGGCCGCCCGCACCTTCCCCTACCGCTCGGTCGGCCTGCACCGCGACGACCTCACCCAGGTATACGTACGCCAGCAGGTCGCGGGCGCCGAGCCGGCCCCCGTCGAGGCCCGGCTGCCGGAACCGGGGGCGGAGGACGGCGGCGGGCAGGACCACCGGCCGCCCACCACCGTCGAGGAGTTCCTGGTCCACCACCGGCATGTGCTGGTCACAGGGCCGCCGGGCTCCGGCAAGTCCACCCTGTCGCTCCAGCTGTCGGCGGCGCCCGTCGTCCTGCCCGGCGCCCCCGGCGGCGACCGGCCGAGCGTGCTGGTCCCCGTCAGGGTGGCGGCCAGGGACCTGGCCGCCAGGCCCGAGGTGGACCTGACGGCCGGTGTCTCCGCGCTCGCCCGCAGGACCGCGCTGGCCCGCACCCAGGCCGACATCGGCGCGGGGCTGTGCGTTCCGCCGTATCCGGCGGCCGGCACCGCCTGGCTGGTGATCGTCGACGGCCTCGACGAGGTGTCGGACCCGCACGAGCGCGCGGAGCTGACCGACCGGCTGCATGCCTTCCTCGACACCGGCAGCGGCCACCAGGTGCTGGTGACGACCCGTCCGCTGCCGCCCAGGGAGCGCGAACGCTGGCAGTCCCGCACCGACCTGCTGCACTGCGCCGTCGAACCCTTCGAGCGCGAACAGCGCCGGCAGTTCGCCCACCGCTGGTTCCGCGACGCCCACCTGGCCGACTCCTTCATCGCCAGGATCGCCGCCGCGCGCCTCGCCGACCTCGTCTCCGTCCCGCTGCTGGCCACGGTGGCGGCGGTGGTCTTCGAGGAGGCGGCAGGCCAGGCGCTGCCCAGCACCGCCTTCGGCATGTACCAGCGGTTCGTGGCGCACCTGTACGAGTCGCGGACGGCTCCTGCCACCTTCGACCTGCGCGGCAGGCTCGCCGCCGTAGCCGGGGGAGAGCAGCTGGCCGAACGCCTCGCGACCGGGCGCATCGACCTGCTGGAGCATGTCGCGACGGCCTGGCTGGAGGGAGCCGACCTGCTCCCGGCTGCCCTGAAGCGGCTGCGCGCGACGGGCACACAGCCGTATCCGCTGCCCACCGACTGGGCCGAGACCGTCACCGCCGTCCTCACCTCGACCGGCCTGGTCGCCCATGACGGCGCTGGGCTCGGCTTCGTGCACCGCAGCTTCGCCGAGCACCTGGCCGCGGCGGCAGAGGCCCGCAAGCTGCCTGCCCGCTTCGACCCGGACGCGCCGCCGTGGTGGGACGCCCTGCGGCACGCGATGGAAGGGTCGCCCACGGATCGCGACGCGCTCGTGCACCGGGCGCTGCTGGCCGACGCCGACGGCCTGCTGGACTGGCTGCTCGCCGGCAACCACAAGGCGCGCGAACTCGGCGCCCGGCTGGTCTTCGAGGGAGTGCCCAGCCGGCCCGCCCACCACACGGCGCTCGCCGAGTCGTTCGCCTACTGGGCGTACAGCGGCCACGCCGTGAACGGCGTGCAGCCCCGGCGGCACGAGGCCGTACTCGTCCGCGCCCTGGACACCGTGCGGCTCGCGCCCGCGCCCGTCCTCGACGTCCTGGAGACCCTGCTCGACCCGGACCGCTTCACCCTCCAGGTGCGCGACGCGGCGATCCGCGCGCTGCTCCGCAACGGCGAGCGCGCGGCCACCGCGACCGCCGCCCTCACCGCCGTGGTCGGTGAACGCGGGCTCACCGGGGCGCAGCGCGTACGCGCCGCCGAAATGCTCATGGACCTCGGCGGGGAGCACCGGGCCGCGGCCAGGGCGGGCCTGGACCGCATGACCGAGGAGCGGCACTGGGTACCGGCGGAGCAGCGGGAGCGGGCGGCACGCCTGGTGCGGGAGATCGACGCCGCCGCGGCCGAGGGTGCGGCGGCCGGCGGGACATCCGCGGAGGAACGCGCGGGGGAGCGGTCCCTGCTCTTCGACCTGGCGGCGCCGCCGCGCGCCCCCGGGCCGGCCGGCCGGGACGAGCCGGCCACGTCCGAGCCGCCGGCTCCCCCTCGCGCCCGCCGCAGGCGCCGACGCGTCCCCAGCTGGGACGAGATCCTCTTCGGTACGGCCCCGCTGTACACGGCGGACGACGAGGCCGCCGACCTGGACGAGGAGCCCGAGGAAGCCGCCGACCTGGACGAGGCGCCCCGCCCCACAGGACTGCCCTACCCGCTGGGGGCCGAGCTGGGCCTGCCCCCGGACGCGTCCCCCGCCGCTACGGGCACGGTCGTCAGGGCCGCCCTGCGGGCCGCGAGCGCCCCGAGCAGCCATGCGGCCGCGCAGGCCCGCCGTGACGCGGCCGCCCCTACCGGCGGGGCGCGTCCCGCGCCCGGGAATCCGCACGGCCCGCAAGGGCCCGGCCTCACCCGCGACGAGTGGGAGGCGCTGGGCAGGTGGCTGTCCGCGCAACCGGGCCTCGCCGTGCTGACCGCCGCGGACCTCCCCGACGACCCGGTCGGCATCGTCGCGCAGAGCGGCCGTCCGCTGGCCGTGGCCGTGGCAGGCGCCCTGATGCACGGCGGCGGACCGAGCACCCGCCTGGCCTGCGCCGTCCTGGCGCGGGTCGTCCACCTCAGCTTCACCGACCCGGCGCCACTGCTCGACGTGTTCACCGGCGCGATGCGGGCCGCACCCGCCCCCTTCGGGGCGTGGGCCGTGGAACCGATGCTCGACGCCCTGTACAGCGGGCTGAACGCCGCCAGGTGGACGTCCTCCTTCCGCGCCGCGCGACAGGTGGAGAGCGACCTGGTCGCATACATCCTGTCCGCCGACCGGCAGCCCGACACGGCGGTGCGGGCGCTGCTGCGCATCGGCGAGGACCACGCAGCCGACGGCCTGGAGGTCCTCGCCGCCCAGCTGCCGGGATTCCCCTACGGCACCGGGCCGTGGTGCGCCGCGCTGCGGGTGCTGGTGCGCCAGCCCGGGTGTGCGCCGGCCGCCGTCGAACTCCTGCGGGACGCCGCCGACGCGGTGACCGCCCCCGAGGACGTGCTGACCGTCGCCGAGACCCTGGTCCCGCACGCCCCCGACACCGCCGCGGAGCACCTGGCCCGCCTGGCGCAGGACGCCACCGCCCCGCCGCACGTCCGGCGGGAGGCCGCACGCCTGCTCGCCGGCCTCCCGGGGAGCCGCCCCACCGCGCACCGCGTGCTCGCGGAACTCGTCGCTGCCGACCCGCCCGCAGCCGACCGGCTGCATCTGGCCCGCGTGCTGTGCGGCATCGACCCGCAGGGCGTGGCGAAGGCCGCGGATCTGGGCTTCGGGCTGCTCCGGCAGACGCAGCTGCACGCCACGCTCAGGGAGGAGACGCTGGCGCTGCTCGCCGACCTCGGCCCGCAGGTGCGCCGCCGGGTGCTCGGCGGCCTGGCGGACACCCACGCGGAAGCCGCGGAGGCCGCCGCGGTCCGCATGGCGCGCCTGGAGCGCCTGTCCGCCTGGGGTCCGGACTTCCACCGCGCCGTGACCGCCGTGTGGGAGCGGCAGGTACGCGCCGCCACCGGCCCCGCACGCGTACCGCTGGCCGCCGACCTGTACGGACTCGGCTGGCTCAGCGCCGACCGGGCCTCCCGCCTGCTGTCCGCGATGGCCCGCGACCCCGGAGGTGACCCGCTGGTGCGCCTGAACGCGGCCCGCGCGCTGCTCAGCCACCAGCCGGACCGCCGTCAGGTCGCGGGCCGCACCGTCGAGGACCTGCTGACCAGCCGTGCGATACCGCCGCAGGCCGCCCTCCAGGTCGCCCGCGACCTGGCCGCCGCGGGCAACCTCACGACCGCCCGCGCCGTCCTGCAGCACCTGTGCACCGACCAGGACCTGCCCGGCCCGGTCCGCTACAAGGCCGCCACCCTCCTGCTCATGACCGACCGGGAGTGCGGCCCGCAGACCCGCGCGGTGCTCGCCCGCCTGGCCGCCGACCAGAGCCTGGACCCGCCGACCCGCGCCTGGGCGTCCTTCGCCCTCGACTTCACCGCCGACGGCATCCAGCCCCCGGGTGCGCTCCGCCCGCCGAGCTGGCCGGCCAGCTGAGCACCCGGCACGGCCAGTGCTGTGACCGCATAGGGTCACCGGTTGGTGGACAAGGGCAGCGTGCCCGCAGTCAGGAAAAACGTGACGGCGTAAGTGAAGCGACCTGCGTGCACGGCATCGTCGAACTGAGCCACGTACCGGTCCGCGTCCACAGGGCCGAGGCAGCCCCGCGCTGCGGCGGTGTGCGCCCAGGTGCGCAGGCCCATGACATTGTCGGCCGCCGACGGGTCGCGCACGACCAGAGTCCGAGCTTCCACCGTGATGTCGTAGATGCCGCGGGCGGCGAGCAATCCGGCATGCCGGTGGGCCAGCGTGCCGTTGCGCAGGGCCACGTCCGCCCTGAAGCGCAGCACCCGGCGGGCGAGCTCCTGGTCGTCGATGTCGAGTACCTGAGTGTCGTAGTCCGGGTCTGCCAAGGCAATCCGGCCGCCAGGGCGGACCACCCGCAGCAACTCGTCCAGCACCCGGGCCGGTTCGACGACGTGCTGCAGGACCCGGTCCGCCCAGGCGCCGTCGAACACACCCGCTGCGAACGGCAGCCGGTGCCCGTCCGCGACAGCGGCCTGTGGCAGTCCTCGGTCCCGTACCTGCGCGATCATCGTCGAGGAGCTGTCGACCGCGACGACCCTGGCCCCACGGCCCGAGCGCAGGGCCACGGCGGCATCCCCGGTGCCCGCTCCGACCTCAAGGAACAACCCGTCGGGCTCGGCACGCAGGAAGTCCTGCAACCGCTGCTTGTAAGCGGCGTAGAACGGCTCCGCGCTCAGCCGGTCCAAGACCTGAACCCACTCAGCGGGCCGGGGCTGCGTGTCCACCGACGTGAAACCGTGAGCAATACCGTGATCGTTCATGGGAGCACGCTAGACGGGCCGACCAAGCCGGTGAATTCGTGCGGTCACAGCACTGGATCTCCGGGCGGGCCACGCGCAGGCAGCCGAGCGAATTGCTGGTGCCGCCGGGCCCGGTGGCGGTGCACAGGACGGAGCCGGTCCCGGCCGAGTGAGCCCGCGGCTTCCTGCCGCGTGAGCCCGCAACCGTTGGGGCGTCCACGCTGCCCATTGGTCCAGACCTATTGACGCGCCCTGCCGCCGCTCCTACGATCCCGGTCGGTCACCTGAGCCGTTTCCCCCGCTCCGGCCACCGCCGCGCACCATCCCCCCACGACTTGCTGGTGCCGCTGGCACGTGGCGAGAAGGGAGCACCGCATGTTCCGTCGCACGAGCCGTGCCGAGCACGGATCGGCCTTCAGGAAACGGGCCGTCGCCGGGCTGAGCGCCGCCGCCGTCATCGGCTCCGCCGCCGCGCTGGCCACCTCGGGCGCCGCCGGCGCCGCCACCCCGAACCTGGTCGCCAACGCCGGCTTCGAGAGCGGACTGTCCGGCTGGACCTGCTCCGGCGGCTCCGGCTCCACCGTCGGCAGCCCCGTGCACTCCGGCAGCTCCGCGCTCAAGGCCACCCCCGCCGGGTCCGACAACGCCCAGTGCGCCCAGACCGTCAGCGTGCAGCCCAACTCCCAGTACACGCTCAGCGCCTACGTCCAGGGCTCCTACGTCTACCTGGGCGCCACCGGCACCGGCGGCGCGAGCGAGCCGTCCACCTGGACGCCGGGCGCCACCTCGTACACCCAGCTCAGCCTGAACTTCACCACCGGCGCCAACACCACCTCGGTGACGGTCTACCTGCACGGCTGGTACGGGCAGCCCACGTACTACGCCGACGACGTGTCGCTCACCGGCCCCGGCGGCAGCGGCACCACGCCGCCCACCTCACCCACCACCACCCCGCCCACGACACCCCCCACCACGCCCCCGACGACACCGCCCACGACGCCTCCCACCACGACCCCGCCCACCAGCACCCCGCCCGGAGCCACCTGCGCGACCAAGCCCAAGCCGTCCGGCAAGGTGCTGCAGGGCTACTGGGAGAACTGGGACGGCGCCGCCAACGGCGTCCACCCCGGCCTCGGCTGGACCCCCATCACCGACAGCCGGATCGCCCAGCACGGCTACAACGTCATCAACGCGGCCTTCCCCGTCATCCTCTCCGACGGCACCGTCGAGTGGCAGGACGGCATGGACAGCGGCGTCAAGGTCGCCACACCCGCCGAGATGTGCCAGGCCAAGGCCGCGGGCGCGACGATCCTGATGTCCATCGGCGGCGCGGCGGCCGGCATCGACCTGTCGTCGAGCACCGTCGCCGACCGCTTCGTGGCGACCGTCGTGCCGATCCTGAAGCAGTACAACTTCGACGGCATCGACATCGACATCGAGACCGGCTTGTCCGGCAGCGGCAACATCAACACGCTGTCCGCGTCCCAGGCCAACCTGGAGCGCATCATCGACGGCGTGCTGTCGCAGATGCCCGCAGGCTTCGGCCTGACGATGGCCCCCGAGACCGCGTACGTCACCGGCGGCAGCGTCACCTACGGCTCGATCTGGGGTGCGTACCTGCCGATCGTGAAGAAGTACGCCGACAACGGCCGGCTGTGGTGGCTCAACATGCAGTACTACAACGGCAGCATGTACGGCTGCTCCGGCGACTCCTACGAGGCCGGCACCGTGGCGGGCTTCACCGCTCAGACCAGCTGCCTCAACAACGGCCTCGTCGTCCAGGGCACCACGATCAAGGTCCCCTACGACAAGCAGGTCCCCGGCCTGCCGGCCCAGCCCGGCGCGGGCGGCGGCTACATGGCGCCCAGTCTGGTCAGCCAGTCGTGGAACTCCTTCAGCGGCTCGCTCAAGGGCCTCATGACCTGGTCGGTCAACTGGGACGGCTCGAAGGGCTGGTCCTTCGGCGACAACGTGAAGTCCCTCCAGGGCCGCTGACCCCCGCTCCACCCGCCGAGGCCGCCCTGCGGCACCGCGTGGAGTCCGGACTGTCAACTGCCGCCACCAAATGACGGCGGACCGTTGGGAGTCCGGCTCCCGGGTGGGTGGGCATGCCGGGTCCAGCGTCGTCGTGAGGGTCACCGGGGTGCCAGGCGGTCGGTCAGCAGGGCGGCCATGGCGCGCACGCCGTGGCCGATCGCCCGCTCGTCGGCGGCGAAGTCGGGCGTGTGCGGCGCTCCGTTCATCCCCGACGCGGCGTCCGCGACGCCGAGGTCCATGTCCGCGCGGTACGCCACTGTCGGGCCGTCCGCGGAACCGTCGAGCACCGCGAGGATGCCGTGCCCGCCGACACCGGTCACCACCTCCAGCCCGGCCGTCCCCCGCTCCTCGCCGGCTAGTTCGGGGCGGCGGTGGATCTCCCGACGCAGCTCGATCAGTTCGTCGTCAGCGACGTGGAACTCCGGCCAGGCCAGGACGACCTGAGCGGGCACCAGTCGGCGCAGCCGGGGGAAGCGCGGGTACCAGAAGGAACCGTCCACGACGAGTCCCCGTACGCGGGTGGGAACGCCTGATGCCCGTGCGACCGTCTCCAGCACGGCCATCCGCTGGCTGCACGACCCGCGCCCGAGCCGCAGGACCTGGGACACCGGCCGCGTCTCCACCACGGAGTACACCGGCCGCACCTCCCGGGAGATCCACCGGTGCGCCCGGCGCAGCGCCGCCACCTGCGCCGCCGCCCCGCGGTTTTCCAAGCTGCCGACGCCGATATCGCGCACGGCGCCCCGGACCCGCGGATGCCCCCGGTCGAGAATCCCGGTTGCCCCCGTCCCTCCGTCCGCGTGACGCCCGTCGGCCGGGCCCCGTCGATCCCGCCGTCGCGGCGTCAGCAGCGTACTGACCATGACTACCCCTCCCAAGGAACTTGAACACGTTCAAGTATGAGGGTGTGCCAGGTCAGCCGACTACCCGCGGAGGCTTCGCAGGCCGGTGCGGATCTCGGCGGTCAGGATCTCGGGCTGTTCGAATGCCGCGAAGTGGCCGCCCCTGGGTGCCTCGCCGTAGTGGATCAGGGCGGGGTAGGCGTCTTCGATCCAGGTTCGCGGCAGGCGTGGGATGTCGCGTGGGAACACCGTGACGGCGACGGGCAGGGTCAGTTTCGGGCCGGCCATGCCGGCCGACTTGTTCTCCCAGTAGATGCGGGCGGACGACGCCGCACTGTTGGTGAACCAGTGGAGCGATATGGCGTCGAGCATGTCGTCGGTGCTGAGGGCGTCCTCGGCGAGGCCGTCGTTGTCCGTCTTGGACTGGAACTTCTCGTAGATCCAGGCCGCCTGGCCGGCCGGGGAGTCCGCCAGCGCGAATCCGACGGTCTCGGGCTTCGTGCCCTGGAGGTGGTTGGATCCGCCGAGTTCGCCCGTGTAGAGGGCGAGCGTGTCCACGGCGTGGCGCTCCTCGGCCGAGAGCGTCTGGGGTATCTGCGCCGGGAAGGCGTACGGGGTGTTCAGGTGGATGCCGAGGAGGCCCTCGGGCCGCATCGCCGCAAGGGCACTGGTGACGACGGCGCCCCAGTCGCCGCCCTGGGCGGCCCAGTTCTCGTACCCGAGGCGCCGCATGAGTTCGACCCACGCGCGTGCGACACGTGAGACGTTCCACCCCGTGCCGGTCGGCTTCTGGCTGAACCCGAACCCGGGCAGCGACGGGATGACGACGTCGAACGAGTCCTCGGCATTTCCTCCGTGCGCCACGGGGTCGGTCAGCGGCCCGATCAGCTTCATGAACTCGACGACCGACCCCGGCCATCCGTGCGTCAGGAGGAGCGGCATCGCCTGCGGGTTCGCGGACTTCACGTGGACGAAGTGGATGTCGAGCCCGTCGATCTCCGTCAGGAACTGCGGGAGCCGGTTGAGTTCGGCCTCGAAGCGGCGCCAGTCGTATGCGTGCTCCCAGTGGTCGATCAGCGCTCGGGCGTGCTCCAGGCGGACCCCTTGCGACCAGTCCCGGACGGTCTCCGGATCCGGCCAGCGAGTCCTGGCCAGCCGCTGTTTCAGGTCCTCGATCTCGGAGCCGGGGATCGCGACGGCGAAGGGGCGGACGGTGGGCGGGGGTGCGGGCGTCGATCCGGTCATGGCCATGTCTCCTGGGCACTCGCTTCACCATGCAGCGAACTGTTGCACAGCAGTGTGCATTGCACACTGCTGTGCAACCTACTCCATTGCACACCGCTGTGCAATGATGGGACCGTGCAGACAGAATCCGCCCGCGGGCGCTCCGTGAACGAGACCCGCAACCGCATCCTCGACGTCGCCCTCGATGTCCTGGGGCGGAACCCGGACGCAGGCATGGGCGACATCGCCTCATCCGCCGGCGTGGTCCGCCGCACCGTCTACGGCCACTTCCCCACCCGCACCGACCTCGTGCGGACCCTCGCGCAACGCGCCGTGGGGGAGATCGTGGCCGTGCTCACCGAGGTCGACGCGCCGGAGCGAGCCGCAGAAGCGGTGTGGGTCGACTTCGTCGCCCGGATGTGGCCGCTGATGCGCCGCTACCGCGTGCTGCTTGCGCTGCGGCGCGGCGAGTACGGCGAGGAGATCCACACCCTCCTGGAGCCGGTCGACACGATCCTGGCCGGCCTGGTGCAACGAGGCCAGGACCGCGGGGATTTCGGGCGGCATCTGCCCGCGGGCGTCCTCAGTCAGGTCGCCTACGCAACCGTCTTCTCCATCGCGGACAACGGCCTCGCCGGCGGAGCCCCCGGCGCCCGCGCGGCGACGATCACCAGCCTGCTCCTCCTCGGCGTTCCCGAGGCGCGGGCCACCGCCCTCGCGGACGGGCAGCCGTGAGGGGCCTCCGCTGACCGTTCCGGCCGGAATCAGCGGTGCCGGGCGCCGCCGTCGACATGGACCGTCTCGCCCGTCACCCATCCCGCGCCCAGGAGCCACAGGGCGGTGTCGGCGACGTCGTCGAGCGTCCCGACCCTGCCGGCGAGGGAGGCCGCGGCGGCACTGTCGTACAAAGCGCGGCGGCGCTCGTCCGGGAGCCGGTCCCAGGTGCCCGAGTCGGTGACGCCGGGCGCGACGGCGTTGACGCGCACCGGCGCGAGTTCGACGGCCAGGTGCGTGACCAGCGCTGCCAGGGCCGCGTTCGACGTGCCTTTGACGACGGTCCCCGGCTTGGGCCGCCAGCCCACGATGCCGGAGAAGAAGAGGAACGACCCGTGTGCGGGCATCCGCGGGAAGAAGTGCTTGGCCAGCAGCAGCGGGCCGACGACCTTGGCGGAGAACGCGGCCTGGATCTTGTCGTGTTCCAGCTCGGGCACCGGCACGTCGTGGTGGGCGGAGGCGGTGGAGATCACGTGGTCGAAGGCGCCGAGCGATTCGGCGGCCCTCGCGACGGTGGTCTCGTCGGTGACGTCGATCCGGACGCCGGGGCCGGACCGTGCGGCGACCACGACGTCGGCGCCGGCCTGCCGGGTGCGCCGCACGATCTCGGCGCCGATGCCGCGGCCGCCGCCGACCACCAGGATGCGCTTGTCTGTCAGTTTCTCGCTCATGACGTGGACGGTATAGATTCGATACCGGTATCTTCAACGCTACCGGGAGGACCCCGTGGGCACGGCGTACAACGTCATGGCGGCCACCTGCCCGAGCCGCACCGTACTGCACCGCATCGGGGCGCGGTGGACCGTCTTCGTGGTCAACGCACTGGAGGACGGGCCGATGCGCTTCACCGAGCTGAAGGCGCACATCCGGGGCATCACCCCCAAGGCCCTCACCGAGACGCTGCGCGCCATGGAGGCCGACGGCCTGCTCGTCCGCAGCGACCTCGGCGGCAACCCGCCGCACGTCGAGTACGCCCTGACCGAACTCGGCCGTTCCCTGCTGGTCCCGCTGCGTGCCGTCCGGCAGTGGGCCGAGACGCACGTCCCGGACATCCTCGCCGCGCGCGAACGGGCCGGCGCCGAACAGGCCCCGGGCTGACGACGCCCCCGGAGGCCGGGCCGGCGGGCACGGGCCGCGCCTGCTCAGCTCCCTGCGAAGATCCCCTTCGGGTAGGCCCCGTTGGCCAGCGCCGTCGCGGCGAATCCGCCGGCCAGCTCCGTCAGGCGCGCGACTCCGGCTGCTCCCAGGCGGTCGTACGGTGCGGCGGCCAGGCGGTCGGTCTCGTGTTCCAGCTCCGCGCGGAGGGTGGTCCCCGCCTCGGTCAGCTCGCCGTCGGCGTCCAGCAGGCCCTTGTCCCGCAGGCGCTCCTGTGCCGCCGACCACTCCTCCCGGCTCCAGCCGCGGGACGTCCGGGCGAAGTCCGGGGTGAAGCCGCGCCCTGATGACGTGTGGGAGACGAGGGCCTCAAGACCGTCCAGAGCCGCATGGGTGAGCAGGGCGATGTGGCCGTCGCCGCGGTGTTCGCGCAGGACGGTCGCCGCCTGCCAGAGCGCCAGGTGCGGCTGCTCGGCCACGGGTTGGTCCGCCTCCGCCGCGCTCAGCGGGCGGCCTGCCGGGTGGCAGCCGCCGGCCGCGCGCAGGGCCAGCTCGGCGGCCTCGGCCATCTCCGCGGAGGCGGGTGCGTCGTCGCCCAGCAGCCTCCGCAGCAGCTTGTCGACGGCGCGCAGCCGTGCCGCCAGCAGCTGCCCGGGCGTGGCGACGGCCCAGACCGCGGGAACGTGCCGGGCGATCAGCGTATGGCTGAAGTTGAAGAAGGTCGCCGTCACCGTGCCGGGGCCGACCGCGCCCATCGCGGCGGAGCGGGCGGCGAAGTACCCCGCGGCGCTGAAGTAGGGGCGGGGGGCTCCGGCGAGACCGAGGGCCTCCACCTCCGCGGCGAACTCCGGCGAGAAGTACAGCGCGGAGTGCAGGGCGTTGAGCGGATTGTGGCAGCGGCGTCCGGCCCTGGGGTCCGTCATGCGGATCAGGCTACAAGGCGCATGGCCGGGCACGGCAGCGGGTCTGGCGGCGGTCCTCGGCACCCCCCGGCCTGGCAGCGGTCCTCGGCACCCCCCGGCCTGGCGGCCGTCCTCCGCCGCCCCCCGGCCGGGCGGCGGCGGAGGTGTCCGCGGCCGCCCGGCCGGAAGCGGGCGTTCTCACAGCGCCCGCAGGATGTCCTCCACACGCTCCTTCGCGTCACCGAAGAGCATCTGGCTGTTGTCCCGGAAGAACAGCGGGTTCTGCACCCCGGCGTAACCGGGGTTCATCGACCGCTTGAAGACGATGACGCTCTCGGCCTCCCACACCCGCAGCACCGGCATGCCGGCGATCGGGCTGCCGGGGTCGTCGATAGCGGCCGGGTTGACCGTGTCGTTCGCACCGATGACGAGCACCACCGTGGTCGCGGCGAGGTCGTCGTTGATCTCGTCCATCTCCAGCACGATGTCGTACGGCACCTTCGCCTCGGCGAGCAGCACGTTCATGTGCCCGGGCAGCCGGCCCGCGACCGGGTGGATGCCGAACCGCACCTCCACCCCGCGCTCGCGCAGCTTGCGGGTCAGGTCCGCGACCGGGTACTGCGCCTGCGCCACCGCCATGCCGTAGCCGGGGGTGATGACCACCGAGTCGGCGTCCCGCAGCAGCTTGGCGGTGTCCTCGGCGTTGATCTCCCGGTGCTCGCCGTACTCGGTGGTGTCGGCGGGTCCCGTCTCGATGCCGAAGCCACCGGCGATGACCGACAGGAAGGACCGGTTCATCGCGGTGCACATGATGTAGGACAGGTACGCACCCGAGGAGCCGACCAGCGCGCCGGTCACGATGAGCAGGTTGTTGTCGAGCAGGAAGCCGGACGCGGCGGCCGCCCACCCCGAGTAGCTGTTGAGCATGGAGACGACGACCGGCATGTCGCCGCCGCCGATCGAGGCCACCAGGTGCAGGCCGAGCGCCAGCGCCACCGCGGTCACCGCGACCAGCAGCCACAGGTGCGGGGAGACGACGAAGGCCACGGTCAGTGCGACGAAGGCGGCCAGTCCCCCCAGGTTGATCGCGTTGCGCCCGGGCAGCATCAGCGGGCTGGACCTGATGCGCGCCGACAGCTTGAGGAAGGCGATGACGGAACCGGTGAAGGTCACCGCGCCGATGAAGACCCCGATGAAGACCTCGGCGTGGTGGATGCGCAGCAGGTCGGAGGCGATCTCGTGCTGCCCGGCGCCCTTGGCCTCGACGTCGAGGTAGCCGTCCCAGCCGACGAGCACCGCGGCCAGGCCGACGAAGCTGTGGAGTATCGCGATGAGTTCCGGCATGCCGGTCATCTCCACCCGGCGCGCCCGCCACAGGCCGATGCCCGCGCCGATGACCATCGCCAGCGCGATCAGGCCGATGCCGGTCGCAGCGATGCTGCGGGACGCCAGGCCGATGGTCGCCACCAGCGCGATGGCCATACCGCCGATGCCGTACGCCACACCGGAGCGCGACGTCTCGTGCCGGGACAGCCCGGCGAGGCTGAGGATGAAGAGCAGGGCGGCGACAACGTAGGCCGCCTGTGCGGCAGTCGATGCAGTCATGGCCGCTCAGTCCTTCGCGAACATGCTGAGCATGCGCCGGGTCACGGCGAAGCCGCCGAAGATGTTGATGGACGCCAGCAGCACCGCCACGAAGGACAGCACCGTCACCGCGGTGTGCGTGTGCCCGATCTGCAGCAGCGCGCCGACCACGATGATGCCGGAGATCGCGTTGGTCACCGACATCAGCGGGGTGTGCAGGGCGTGGTGCACATGGCCGATGACGTAGTAGCCGATGACGATGGCCAGCACGAACACCGTCAGGTTGCCGATCAGCTGCTCGGGCGCGAAGGCCGTCACCAGGAACAGCACCGCGGCCCCCAGCCCCACCAGGGCGTACGTACGGCTCGGCGACGGCGGTTTGCGGGCGGTGGCGGGCGCGGCCGGGGGAGGAGCGGCCGGGGCGGGCGGCGCCGCGGACACCTGGACCTGCGGTGGCGGCCAGGTCTTGGCACCGTCCCGCACCACCGTGACCGAGCGCTGCACCACGTCGTCGAAGTCCAGCACCAGCTGCCCGTCCTTGCCGGGGGTCAGCAGCTTGAGCAGGTTGACCAGGTTCGTGCCGTACAGCTGGGAGGCCTGCGCGGGCAGCCGGGACGCCAGGTCGGTGTAGCCGATGATCGTCACCTGGTTGGGGGTGACCACCACCTCGCCTGCGACGGTGCCCGCCACGTTGCCGCCCTGTGCGGCGGCCATGTCCACGATCACGCTGCCGGGCCGCATGGCGGCCACCATCTCCTCGGCGATCAGCAGCGGCGCGGGCCGGCCGGGGATCAGGGCGGTGGTGATGACGATGTCCACCTCGGGGACCTGCCGGGCGTACAGCGCGGCGGCGCGGGCGTTGTAGTCGTCCGACATCTCCTTGGCATAGCCGGTCGCGCTCACCTCCGCCTCCGCCGACTCCACCGACAGGTACTCCCCGCCCAGCGACCTGACCTGGTCGGCGACCTCGGGGCGCGGGTCCGTCGCGCGGACGATCGCGCCGAGGCTGCCGGCCGCGCCGATCGCCGCGAGCCCCGCCACCCCGGCCCCCGCGACCAGCACCTTCGCCGGCGGCACCTTGCCCGCCGCGGTGACCTGGCCGGTGAAGAACCGGCCGAAGGCGTGCGCGGCCTCCACCACCGCCCGGTAGCCGGCGATGTTCGCCATCGAGCTGAGCACGTCGAGCGACTGCGCACGGGAGATCCGCGGTACCGCGTCCATCGCGAGCGCCGTGACCGGCCGCCGCGCGAGCGCGTCGAGCAGGTCGGGGTTCTGCGCGGGGCCGAGCAGCGAGATCAGCGTCGAGCCGTCCGCCAGCAGCGCGATCTCCTCCGCCGAGGGCGCGTTGACCGCCAGGACGACGTCGGCGCCCCACACTTGCGTCCGGCTCCCGATGTCCGCGCCGGCTTCCCGGTACGCCTCGTCGTCCAGGCTCGCCCCGAGTCCCGCGCCGCTCTCGACCACCACCTGGTAGCCGAGGCCGCGCAGCTGCGCGACCGTCACCGCGGTGGCCGCCACCCGCGTCTCCCCGGCCCGTGACTCGGCCACGACGCCCACTCGTTGCCCTGACTGACTCATCATGGGTCCTCTCTGGTCGGCGAACCACCTCGGATGAGGCAATGACTACCGGGAAGGTAGCCGCAGTTCGCAAGGACGTGCGCCCCCGAAACGGGCACACTCCCCGCGCCGCACCGCCCCGGCGTCCGAAAACCACCCGTGCGCCGCTCCGTGCCCAGGTGACGAGGGTGATGGCCGGTGCGGGACGTGGACGTGGGCTTCGTCATAATCACGGGGTCGGACATGGGGGAGGGGCCCGTATGGAGCGGATCGGGGCGTACGCCGTCGAGCGCAGGCTCGGCGAGGGCGGCATGGGGACGGTGTGGCTGGCGCGTTCACGCGGCGGGCGCCTGCTGGCGGTCAAGGTCGTCAGACCCGAGCTGGCGGCCGACCCGGGCTTCCGGGCGCGTTTCCGCGGCGAGGTGGCCGCGGCCCGCAGCGTCGGCGGCTTCCACACCGCGCAGGTCGTGGACGCCGACACCGAGGCCGCACAGCCCTGGCTCGCCACCGCGTACGTGCCCGGGCCGACGCTCGCCCAACTGCTCGCCGCGGAAGGCCCGATGGGCCAGGACCGGCTGAGCGCGCTGGGCGCCGCGCTCGCCGAGGCGCTGCAGGCCGTCCACCGCTGCGGCCTGGTCCACCGCGACCTCAAGCCCGGCAACATCGTCATGGCCGCCGACGGCCCCCGGGTCCTGGACTTCGGCGTCGCCCGCGCCATGGAGGACGCCCGGCTCACCGCCACCGGCACCGCCTTCGGCACTCCCGGCTTCCTGGCGCCCGAGCAGGCGGAAGGGCTCGACGTCGGCCCCGCCGCGGACGTCTTCGCGCTCGGCGCGGTGCTGGTCGCCGCGGCCGGAGGCAGCGCCTTCGGCGGCGGCACCCCGGTGGCGCTGGTCTACCGCTCGGTCCACCACGAGGCCGACGTGTCCGCCGTGCCCGAGCCGCTGCGCCCGCTGGTCGCCGCCTGCCTGGACAAGGCCCCGGAGCGCCGCCCCACCACCGAGCAGCTGCTCGACCGGCTCGGCGCCCTTGCGTACGGAGCCGAGCCCGCCCCGGCGACGTCGTACGACCTGGCCCCGCCCCGGCCGCGCGACCCGGCGGACGGGCACGCGCCCAGCGCGGGCGGTTACCCGCCCGGCCCGAGCGGTCCCGCAGGCGGGCACCCGCCTCACTCGGGCGATCCGCAGGCCCCCCGCGACACGCGCGGCGGTGCCGCGGCTCCAGGGCCGTACGACACGCCCGGCCCGTACGCGCCGCACAGCACACCGCCGCCCCCCGCCGTCGTACCCGCGATGCCCGCCTACCCGCCCGCGGCCCGCGCCGCCGCGGCCCCGCCCGCCCTGCCGCCGTCCCCGTACGGCCCGGGCGCCCCCATCCCGCCGATGGGCGCGGCGGCGGGACTGCCCGGCGCGCCCGAATTCCTGGCCATGGACCGCAAGAACGCCGTCGTGCTCGACCCGGGCGGCATCCTGCTCGGCACCAACGGGCAGGTGCTGTCCTTCCCCTGGCCCGCCGTCGACGTCGCCTGGTGCGAGAAGGGCCGCGGGCGCGGGCAGGTGCTCGTCGTGGCCCTCGCCCTGCGCGACGGCACCCTGCACACCTGCGAGGTCGGCACCCGCAAGCCAGGCGAACTCGACGCCTGGATCGCCCAGTTCGACGCGACCCTGGCCTACTACAGCCCGGAGGAGTGAGCGGGCGCCGGCAGCTCGGCCGGCAGCCGGAAGAACGGGAAGAGCCGCAGGTCGCGGAAGGCGGTGATGCGGGCGACGCCCGAAGGGGCGCAGGTGAGCACCGTGATGACGTACGCCCGGTAGCGCCCGTCGGCGCCGCGGTCGTACGCCGCGAGCGCGGGCTGCCCGTTCGCGGACAGCGGCACCGTCCGCAGGTCGCCGGGGCCGCGCAGGACGTGCCCGTCCAGGAAGCGCACGATACGGTCCCGGCCGCTGAACCAGGTCGGGGTGGGCGGCATCTCCAGCACCGCGTCGGAGCGCAGCAGTCCGGTCAGCGCGGCCACGTCGGCGTTCTCGAAGGCCGCCGCGTACCGGTCGAGCAGCGCGCGCTGCTCGGCGTCGGCGGGCTCGTGCAGCTCGTCCTGCACGGGGGCGGCCTCCCGCAGCCCGGCCCTGGCGCGCTGCAGCGCGCTGTTGACCGCGGCGGTCGACACACCGAGCAGCTCGGCGACCTCCGCCGCCCGCCACTTCAGCACGTCGCGCAGGATCAGCACCGCACGCTGCCGCCCCGGCAGGTACTGCAGGGCCGCGATCAGCGCCAGCCGCATGCCGTGCCGTGAGGCGGCGATCGCCGCGGGGTCGGCGAACTCCGCGCCGAGCAGCACGTCGGGGAAGGGCTCCAGCCACGGCACCTCGTGCTGCTCGGGCTCCAGCGGTTCCGCGGGGTCGCCGGACGGGCCGCCGAGCCCGGTCGGCAGCGGCCTGCGGGCGCGGTTCTCCAGCGCCCGCAGGCAGGCGTTCGTGGCAATCCGGTACAGCCAGCTGCGCAGGCTCGCCCGGCCCTCGAACCTGCCGTACGCCCGCCAGGCCCGCAGCATCGTCTCCTGCACCTGATCCTCGGCGTCGTGCACGGATCCGAGCATGCGGTAGCAGTAGGCGAGCAGCTCGGGACGCAGCGGATCGGTGAGGCGCGCGAAGTCCCCGCCGACCTCCGCCGGGGGGAGCCCGCCGTCCTGAGCCGGTGCGAACCCGCCGTCCTGAGCCGGTGCGTACCCGCCCTCCGTCGCTGGTGATGCCACAGAACCTCCCGCGTGCTCGTCCCGTGCCGGCCCGCCGACATGGGCCCGCACGGATAGGGACCTCGCCCGGCGCCGGAAGTCATCGGGCGGGCGCAGGCCGGGCGCGATGAGTTCTGTGCGCGGCGCGGATCTCTGGGAGTAGGAGCACCGCACGCGCCGCACCTGGCGCAGGCGGGCACACCACACACGAGACGGAGAGCACCGCCATGGCCACCATCGCAGACAGGGCAGTTCTGATCACCGGGAGCAACCGCGGCATCGGCCGCGCCCTCGTCGCGGAGGCGCTGCGCCGGGGAGCCGGGCGGGTCTACGCCGCCGCCCGGCAGCCCCTGCCCGCGGACGACGCGCGGGTCACCCCGCTGACCCTGGACATCACCAGCCCCGAGCAGATCCGCGCGGCCGCGGAGCAGGTCGAGTCCCTCGACGTCCTGGTCAACAACGCCGGCATCGCCCGCTACGACGACCTCAGCGACGGCGAGGTGCTCCAGGAGCACCTCGCGGTGAACGTCCTCGGCGTCCTCGGGGTGACGCAAGCCTTCCTGCCGCAGCTGATCCGCTCGGGCGGCGCCGTGGTCAACAACGTGTCGATCCTGGCCTTCGCCCCGCTGCCGCTCATCGCGTCCTACTCGGCCTCCAAGGCCGCGGCCTTCTCGGTGACGCAGTCGCTGCGCAGCAGCCTGGGCACTCAGGGGGTGAGCGTCCACGCGGTGCTGACCGGCACCGTCGACACCGACATGACGCGCGGGTTCGACATACCGAAGGCGTCCCCCGAGTCCGTGGCGGCGGGCATCTTCGACGGGCTGGAGAAGGACGAGGAGGACATCTTCCCCGACGAGGAGTCGGCAGTCATCGCCGACAGCTGGCGCAACGGCACGGCCAAGGCCTTCGAGCGCGAGCGGTCCGGCCTCGCGCGGGCCGCCCGTGCGGCCTCGTAGCGCCGTGCGGGGAATCCGGCTGCACCGGACGCGCGGCCCTGCTAACCTCCGCTGCATGAAGCGCAACGGACAGACGACGACGCCGGAGAACGTCCCGGCGCGCTGATCGATGTCCGCAGCGAAGCCCCGGGGCGGGTGCCCCGGGGCTTCGCCGTGTGGTCTCCCGTCCCTCCGTCCCACCCCGAGGGAGACCCGCCGTGAACGACCACCGCAAGCTCGGCCGCGAACTGTCGCTCTTCGACACCGACCCGCTGATCGGCGCGGGCCTGCCGTACTGGCTGCCCGACGGCGCCGCGGTCCGCCACGCGCTGGAGGAGTACATCCGCGAGGCCGAGCGACGAGCCGGCTACCGGCACGTGTACTCACCGGTGCTCGGCAAGCGCGAGCTGTACGAGGTGTCGGGCCACTGGTCGCACTACAGCGACGACATGTTCCCGCCGATGGACGTCGGCGGCGAGCAGCTCGTGTTGCGCCCCAGCCTGTGTCCGCACCATGCCCTGATGTACCGCCGCCGCGCCCACAGCTACCGCGAACTGCCGCTGCGCATCGCGGAGATCGGCGGCATGCACCGCTCCGAGCTGTCCGGGGTGCTCGGCGGCCTGACCCGGGTCAGGGCCATCCAGCTCAACGACGCCCACATCTTCTGCACCCTCGACCAGGTCGCCGAGGAGGCGCGGGCCGCGCTGGCGATGATCGGCCGCGCGTACCGGGCGCTCGGCGTCGTACCCGTACGCCACCGCCTGTCGCTGGCGGGACCCGGCGGCAAGTACGTGGGCAGCCCCGAGATGTGGAGCAGGGCCGCCGCGCTGCTCACCGACGCGCTGGACGCGGCGGGGCTCGACTACGAGGCGGTGGAGGGCGAGGCCGCCTTCTACGGTCCGAAGATCGACGTCCAGGTCGCCGACGCGGCGGGGCGCGAGAGCACCCTGTCCACCGTCCAGGTCGACTTCCACCAGCCCGAGCAGTTCGGCCTGGAGTACGTGGGCGCCGACGGCGCCAAGCACCGGCCGGTCATGGTGCACCGCAGCATCGTCGGCAGCGTGGAGCGGGCCGTCGCTCACCTGATCGAGCAGCACGGCGGCGCATTCCCCGCATGGCTCGCCCCCGTCCAGCTGGTGCTCCAGCCGCTGACCGAGGCCGAGGTGCCCTACGCGCAGGCGCTGCTCGACCAGTGCCTCGACAAGGGCCTGCGCGCCGAGGTCGCCCACCCTGCCGACGGCACCCTGGGCGCCAGGATCCGGGCCGCACGGCTGGCCCCCTACCAGGCGGTCGTCGGCCCCCGGGAGTCGTCGGCCGGCGCGGTGGCGCTGCGGCTGCGCGACGGGCGCCGCCCCGCGCCGATGCCGGCCGCGGAAGCCGTCGGGCGCATCGCGTCGGTGGTGGGCGCCCGCAGCACCGAACTGTGGGACGAGCAGCCGTAGGACGGCGGGCGCCGGTCAGGTCCCGCTGTCGTCGTACAGGGCGACGGCCTGCAAGGCGGCGCGGAAGCGGCCGGCGTCCGCGGCGGCGAGCGGGGCCAGGAAACAGCGCTCCGCCGCGTCGCTCGCCGCGGTCGCCTCCCGGAGGGTGTCGGCGCCCTTCGGGGTGAGGACGACGACATTGCGGCGGCGGTCGTCCGGGTCGGGGCGGCGGGCGACCAGCGCCTTGCCCTCAAGGGTGTCGAGGAAGGCGACCATCGTCGTCCGGTCCACGCCGAGGCGGGCGGCCGCCTGCTGCTGGGAGGCGGCCTCCTGGCCTGCCAGCACCAGCAGCACCGCCAGTTCGCGCCCGCTGATGCCGAAGGGCGCGAGCGCCTGCGCGTTGAGTTCCGCGAGCCGCAGCTGCGCGTGCTTGAGGAGGTGGCCGAGCCGGCCGCTCAGCTCCGGTGCTGTGGTGGACACCGGGAAACTCTACAGCTAGCGTGAACGTCAGTAGAGCTGACGTTCTTCATGGCTGACATTCGTGTGGGCTGACGGTCAGCTCTTTCAACGTGATCCCGTGCTCGCCACCCCGTACCCGACCGACCCACCGGAGCACCCGCATGATCCTGATCACCGGCGGCCTTGGCTTCATCGGCACCCACACCGCACGCGCCCTGCTCGACCTCGGCGAGTCGTGCGTCCTGGTGCAGCGGCGCGCCGCCACCGCGGTGCCCGCCGTCCTCGCCGCCGAGCACGGCACCCGGCTCTTCGTCGAGCAGGCCGACCTCGCCGACCCCGCGGAGCGCGGCCGGCTGCGCGAGATCGGCGCCCGGCACGGCGTCACCGGCGTCGTCCACCTCGCCGGGTCCGCGCCCTGGCCGCCCGCCCCCGGCGACCCGGTGGACGCCGCCCGTACCGCACTCGACAGCCTCTTCGCCGTCGTGCAGGCGGCGGCCGAGTGGAAGGCGGAACGGGTCGTCGTCGCCAGCACCATCGGCGTCTACGGCGGCGTCGAGGCCACGGGCGGCCCGCTCGGCGAGGACCTGCCGCTGCCGATGACGGCGGGGCACGTCATCCCGGCGTTCAAGAAGGTCGGCGAACTGCTCACCGGCCACCTCGCCGCCGCGACCGGTCTCGACCTGGTCAACGCCCGCATATCCGCGGTCTGGGGACCCTTCGGCCGCCCGGCCTCCGTCTTCTTCGCCGCCCCGCAGCTCGTCCACGCCGCCGCCCGCGGCACCGCCCCCGACCTGTCCGACCTGTACGCCCCCGCGTACGCCGACCAGGGCACCGACCTGATCTACGCCGGGGACTGCGGCACGGCGCTCGCGATGCTCCAGCTGGCGCCGCGGCTGGACCACCGCACCTACAACGTCGCCTCCGGGCGTGTCACGACGAACGCCGAGATCGCCGCCGCCCTGGCGGAACTGGCCCCCGGCACCCCGATCGACCTGCCGCCGGGCCGCGCGCCCCAGGCGCCGGAGGACATCTGCCTGGACATCACCCGGCTGCGCCAGGACACGGGTTACGCCCCCCGGTACGGCACCGCCCGCGCGGTCGCCGACTACCTCGGCTGGCTCCGCGCGGGCAACGCCCGCTGAGGCCGGGGCCGGTCAGCTGATCAGCCGGCCAGCCTGCCGAGGGCCGCGACCGTCAGGGCCTCCACGCCGGTGGTCAAGGTGGGCTGGATCACCGGCGCGAACTTCGGGGAGTGGTTGCTCGGCAACTGGTCCTGCCGCCCCTCCTGGAAGGCGGCCACGGCCGTCGCGGCGTCCAGCCCGCCCCAGAACCAGAACACGGTTGGCACCCCTGCCGCCTCGCCGAAAAGCCCCACGTCCTCGCTCGCCGCGATCGGCGGCAGCGGCAGCAGCCGCTCCTGCCCGAAGTGCGCGCCCAGGTCGGCGATCACCGCACGGGTCGCGTCCACGTCGCTCACCAGCACCGGCGCCGCCGGCTTCCAGGTGACCACCGGCGGCTTGGGCGAACCGCTGGCCGCCGCCTCGCCGTTGACGATCCGCTCGACCGCGTCGATCACCAGGCGGCGCACCTGCGGGGTGTACGAGCGCACGCTGATGCCCAGCTTCGCGGTGTCCGGGATGATGTTCTCCTTCGTCCCGGCCTGCAGCCGGCCCACCGTCACCACCGCGGTCTCGGCGGCCGGCACCTCGCGCGCCACGATGCCCTGCAGGCGTACGACCACGGACGCGGCCAGCAGCACCGGGTCCACGGTCGCCTCGGGGCGCGAACCGTGGCCGCCGCGCCCGAAGAGCTCGACGTCGGCGAAGTCGGCCGCGGCCATCACCGGACCCTCGCGGTGCCCGATCACACCGGCCGGCAGCGGGCCGACGTGCTGCCCGAGCACGATGTCGGGCCGCGGGAAGCGCTCGAAGAGCCCGTCCTCGATCATCCCGCGCGCGCCCGCGACCAGCTCCTCCGCGGGCTGGAAGACCGCGAGCACGGTGCCCGACCACTGCTCCCGCAGCCGGGCCAGCAGCGCCGCGGCCCCGGCCAGGCACGCCACGTGCATGTCGTGCCCGCACGCGTGCGCGACCGGAACGCTGTCGCCGTCGGGACCCACCGCGAACACCTCGGACGCGTACGGCAGCCCGGTCTCCTCGCGCACCGGCAACGCGTCCATGTCGGCCCGCAGCATCACCACGGGTCCCTCGCCGTTGCGCAGCACCCCGACGACACCGGTGCCGCCGACGCCCTCGGTCACCTCGTAGCCGGCCTCGGTCAGCGCCTGCGCGGCCTTCGCCGCCGTGCGGTGCTCCTGCCCCGACAGCTCGGGGTGCCGGTGCAGATCCTCGTACATCGATGCGAGCCCCGGGAGGAGTTCGGTCCGCCATGCGTCGTCGAGCAGCGCCATCGGGTCCACCTTCCACGTGCCGTGCGGTCCTGCAGGGACCGTTCGGCCCATTCGACCACGTCGCAGCCGTGCGGCAACCCCGCGGAGCGGTCAGTGCTTGGCGGCGACGTCGAAGAGGAAGTAGAGGTAGGCGGCGAGCAGGTGGGCCACGACCACGTAGACCAGGACGCGGGCGACGACCCCGCGCTGCTTGCGCTTCTCGGTGCCGTTGGTGGTGGGGACGACGAGCGGGGCCTGCGGGGCGGGGTCGTGCGGGGTGGCGTGAGTGGTCATGACCGGTCTCCTCGTGGGGTGGCGGTGCGGTGCGCCGCGGGGAGCGCGGCGGTGGTACGGGAGGACGGGGCGCCCACGCACAGCGCGGACGTCTCGCTCTGCATGAGCGTGTGCACGAACAGCACGTCGGCGCCGGTGCCGCCGGCCGCGGCCAGCCGGTGCGGCACCAGCGAGTCGAAGTGCGCGGAGTCGCCGGGGGCGAGGGTGTGGGTGCGCTCGCCGAGCGTCAGGTCGAGGGTGCCTGCGGTGACGTACAGCCACTCCTCGCCCGGGTGCACCCGCACCAGTGCGCGCTGCGCGCCGGCCGGGATGTGCAGCCGCAGCGCCTGCATGGCCCGGCCGTTGCCGCCCGCCCGCCAGTACGTCCAGCCGCCGGCCGGCACCGCTGCGGCGTCGGCGCCGCGTACGATGGGATCGGGTTCGCCCGCGGTCTCGCCCAGCAGGTCCGAGACCGTGGTCCCGTACATCCGGGCGAGCCCGAGCAGCACCGGGAGCGAAGGCTGCCGGAGACCCGACTCCAGCCGCGACAGATGGGCCGCGGACAGTCCGGCCCGGCTTGCGGCGCTCTCCAGCGTCAGACCTGCGGCCTGCCGCAGGTCCCGCAGCCGCGGGGCCAGGACCAGGTCGTCTTCGGGGGCCGGGGGAGGCTGGTGGTCGGTGGCTGCCATGAGTCCATGGAACAGCAGGCCTGCCTGAGAGGCAAAAAACTTGCCCCAGAGGCAAACCCGGCTCTGGGGCGTTGCTGTTTCCGCACGAAGGTTTGCCGATTGCGGACCGTCCGCCGACGATCGCGGGCAAGGAGGCAGACATGACGAACCAACCGCCGCACAGCCGCCCGCACACCACGCCCGCCGACCCCGAACCGCGCTACGAGGCCGTGGTCGTCGGCGGCGGCGCAGCAGGCCTCGCCGGCGCGTCGACCCTGGCCCGCGCCCGCCGCTCGGTCCTGGTGGTCGACGCCGGACACCCGCGCAACGCCCCCGCGTCCGGCGTCCACACCTACCTGGCCCGCGAGGGCACCCCGCCCGCCGACCTGCTCGCCGCCGGCCGCGCCGAGGTCGCGGGCTACGGCGGTGAGATCCGCCGGGGCACGGTCACCTCCGCGCGCCGCCGCCCCGACGGCGGCTTCCGCCTCACCCTGGACGACGGCAGCGCCGTACTCGCCGACCGGCTGCTGGTCACCACGGGCCTGACCGACGACCTGCCCGACCTGCCGGGACTGGCGGAGCTGTGGGGCCGCGACGTGCTGCACTGCCCGTACTGCCACGGCTGGGAGGTGCGCGACCAGGCCGTCGGCATCCTGGCCACCGGCCCGCTCGCCGTCCACCAGGCCCTGCTGTGGCGCCAGTGGAGCGACCGGATCACCCTCTTCCTGCACACCGCACCAGAACCCGGCGACGAGGCCTACGAGCAACTCGCCGCGCGCGGCATCGCCGTCGTCGACGGCGAGGTCACCCGCCTGGTGGCCGACGGCGGCCGGCTCGCCGCGGTGGAGCTGGCCGGGGGCCGCCGCATCGACTGCACCGCACTCGCGGTCGCCCCGCGCTTCACCGCCAACAGCGCCGTCCTCGACGGACTCGGCCTCGCGGCCGAGGAGCAGGAGATGGCCGGCCACGTGCTCGGCACCCGCATCCCCGCCGACCCCACGGGTGCGACCGCCGTCCCCGGCGTGTGGGTGGCAGGCAACGTCACCAACCTCGCGGAACAGGTCATCGGCGCGGCAGCCGCGGGCGTCCGCGCGGCGGCGGCCATCAATGCGGACCTGGTCACGGCGGACACCCGCGACGCGGTCGAAGCCGCCCGCCTGGCTCCCCCCGGCCTGCTCCCGGCGAGCTAGGCCGTGTTTTGGAAGTCCCGCCTGCCCCGCGACGCCTGGCACGCACGCTCGCTGCGTTGTCGGAGTCGTCCGAGTCGTCCGAGTAGGCCCACTACGAGGACGACCCTCCGCCTTGCGATCGCACGCACCGGACGCCGCGGGGCCCGCCCTGTGGGCGGACGGCGCTACTTCCAAAACACGGCCTAGCCGCCCGGAGCTCCTGCGAGGGCTACCAGTGGGCCTGCGAGGCCAGGTGATCGGCGAGGTCGTTCACCTGGCCCGTCGTCAGTTTCGTCTGCTGCGAGTCCTGGCCGGTGCCGCAGGAGAGCATCAGCGCCACGCTGTCCCCGCCGGCGCCGGGCAGCCGCACCAGGGCCACGTTGCCGGACGGGGTGGCGACGGGGGTGCCGGTGGGCGCCTTGTGGACAAGGGCCAGATACGTCCTCAGCTGGGTCGTGGACATCTGTGCGTTCCGCTGTATCAGCGGGGCCAGCAGATTGCTCGCGGTCCCCTTCTGCGCGGCGAGGGTCTCCACGGACACCGCCTCGGGTCCCACCCGGTAGTCGCACTCCACGTCGGTGGCCTGTGCGGTGCGGAGCACAGCGCCGTCGTCCGCGTCCTCGGGCAGCGAGACGGACGCCGAGACCGGCCTGGCGGGCCCGGGAACATGGGCGGCCGACGCCGCCTTGTCCAGGTCGTAGTCCAGCGGGCAGTGCGTGCCCTCCTTGGCCGCGGTGCGCACCTTGTCGTGCAGGCCCGACTCCGAGAGGCTGCCCGTCCCGGAGCCACTGGAGCACCCCGTGAGCACCACGGCGGCTGCCATGCCGGCGACCGCGGCGGCGCGCTTCCCCCACTGACGGGTGCTGACGGTCACCGGCCCTCCCCCTTCGGCTGGAAGACGCCATCCTAGCTACCGGCGATCACCGGCCGGCGTCCTGCCGAGGTAGACCGTGTTGGTCGCCTCCCGGTCCTGCAGCGGGTTGGCGAAGGAGACGACCTGGGCGCGGACGGCGGTGAAGACCTCGGCCAGCGCCGCGGTGAAGTCCGGCTCGGGCGGGTCGTTGGACCACAGCGCGAACACACCGCCGGGACGCAGGAGTTCGCGGACGCATCGCAGCCCGGCAGGTTCGTAGAAGGCGGCGTTGCCCGGGTGCAGCAGATGCCGGGGGGAGTGGTCGATGTCGACGACGACGGCGTCGAAGCGCCGGCCGGGGGCCTCGGGGTCGAAGGCGCCGGGGGAGCGGACCATCGAGAAGAAGTCGCCGTGCACGAGCCGGCAGCGCGGGTCCCGCGCGACGCCGCCGGGAATCAGACCGTCGCGGTGCCACTCGATGACCTCGGCGAGTGCGTCGACGACGGTCAGGGAGCCGACCCTGGGGCTGTCGAGCACCGCCTGCGCTGTGCAGCCCAGCCCGAGGCCGCCGACGACCACGTCGAGGCCGTCGCCGGGAAGCTCCTCGACGGCGAGCCGTCCCAGCTCCACCTCCGCCACGGTGAACAGACTCGACATCAGGAACTCGTCGTTGAGCTTGATCTCGATGACGTCCCGTTCGAAGGCCGGGTCCCACCGCCGGCGCAGGACGAGTTCGCCCAGCTGCGTCCGGCGCCAGTCGAGTTCCTGGAATCGCGCCACGGACGCGACCTTACCGTCACCTCCGCGGCCCGAGCGCCGCGTCGTGGGGGTGTCCGATCCGACGTCTCCACGGGCTCCGCCGCAGATCCTCACCTGCCCCGGCGCCCTCACCCGTTCCGGTCGACTCGCGGCTGTGGCAGGGTTCTGCACCTGAACCGGGTTCGCTGCGGCGGCGACGGAAGTGGAGACGATGGCGCGCTATGTGATGGCTGCGACCGATGCCGGTGGCGAACGGTTCAAGGAGCGTGTCTCGCTCGAAACGCCCACCCCCAGGGAGGTCGCCGCTTTCGGCGACGGGTACCAGTCGACGTATGTGCAGGTCAGTGACGAGCACGGCACCGTCACCCTCTACGGGAGGAGCGCCGGCGGCGCGTGGTCGGTGATCGCGGCCGACGTCGATGCCGAGACCGCGGGCGAGGTGGGCCGCTGGTTCGACCTCGTCGAGCACCTCCCGGGCCGAACGCCGGCCGGCGTTCGGAACGGTGCCCCGATACCGGAAGGCGAGCCGATGGCGAAGGCGCGGGCCGTGTCGCTGGTCGTGGAGCGGATCCGTGCCCGGCGCCTGGACTACCCCACGGAGGGGCTGGCCGCGGACCGCTTCGCCGGGGGCTGGAGCGTCTACGCGCCGGTCGACGTGGACGAGAGCGACCCGATGGCGTTCCTGGACATGCCGGTGGGGCGTTCGGTGTTCCTGGTGGGCGACACCGGGCGGGTCAAGGAGACGTCCAGCTCGGTCCCGCCGCAGATGGCGGAGGAGATGTTCACCGCCGAGGAGGCGTACGTCCGGCGCAGGCTCGACGGCGAGGAGTTCATGGCCGACCTGCAGGACGAGGTGGCCCGGCTCAGCTCCGGGGCGGAAGGCCCGGCGGGCATCGCCTCGTTCACCGTCGAGACTCCCAGCGAGGCGATCGCGGCCAGGGCGCAGGCGCTCCTCGGGCCGATCGCCCAGCAGCTGGCCCTGCTCGGTCCGCCGGGATGGGACAGCTTCACCGCGACGTTCTCCTTCACGGTGTCCGGCGAGGTGGCCCAGCTGCGGTTCCGGTCGGCAGGCCGGGACGTCGAGGTCCTGGTACCGGAGCAGACGGCCCTGCTGGTCCGCCGGCAGCGGCACCTCGCCGCCCGGATGCCGGCCGGCCCGTGGTGGCGCCTGCTGCTGTCCCTGGGGCACACCGCGGGGACGAACGCGGTCATCGCCACGGAGTACGACTACGGCGACCGGCCCTTCCCCGACGACCACCTGCTGGCACCCGGCAACTACCGCGACGACCTGGCCGCCTACCCGCGCGCCCAGACGCCGGCGTGGCTCTCCGCGTACGCCGCGGGCGGCCGAGGACCCGGCCCCGCGTCCCCTCCGGCACCCCGGGCCGCCGCGGCACCGGCACCCGCACCCGCACCGTCCGCGGCACCGTCCCCGGCACGCTCATCGGCCCCGCCTGCCGAATATCCGGTCCTCGACACCACGGTCGGCGGGAAGCGCCTGCACGCCGACCCCCGCGTGATCACCTACGGCAGGAAGTCGATCGCGCTCGACGAGGTGGAGTGGGTCGGCTTCTCGGCGACCCGGGTCGCCGAGAAGCGCTTCATGTTCCCCACCTTCTACACCAACACGTGGCAGTTCCAGGTGGGGCGTTACCCGTACTACGGCGGTCCGAAGGTCTCGGTGCTCATCTCGAAGGGGGGCCGCGAGGCCGAGCAGCCGGCCGAGTGGGCCTTCCTGGTGAACCTCGTCGGCCGCTACCTGGAGCCCCGGCTGCTGGGCGACCTGGTCACCCGGGTGCGCCGGGGTGAGACCGTCACGGTCGGCGGCAGCATCCAGGTGGCCCGGGACGGCATCGCGTGTCCGAAGCCGCGCTTCTCCCTGCCCTGGACCGTGCTCGGCCCGGTGCAGTTCTCCAACGGGATGATCCTCATCCACCAGGCGGGCTCCGAGAAGCCCCTGCTGCGCGTGCCGTTGAGCCACCCCAACGCGGTCCTGATCCCCGATCTGTTCACCGCACTCGCGTCAGCCTGAGCGCACCGGGGGCCGGCCGGGTGCGCGCGACGCCTGCGAGAGCGCGTCGAGCGTCACGCCGACGATGGCCAGCAGCTGCTCCGGGCTCGCCCCCGCCCTGCTCATGACGGCGAGGGACTGGTTGACGGCTGCCACGTGTACGGCGAACGTCCCGGCGTCGTGGTCGTTCAGCCCGCCGGCCTTCAGCGCGGCGTGCAGGCGTACGTACTGGAAGCCCAGCACTTCCTTCGTGTGTGCCGCGACCCTCGGGCTCAGCGTGGGAATCGCCATGGCCGACTGGGCGATCAGGCATCCGTCCGGCAGTTCGGGATCGGCGATGCGATCGAGGGTGACGCCGAAGAAGGCGCGGAAGGCTGCCGGCAGTTCGGCGGCGGCACACGACAGCGCCTCGTCGTACCTGCCGCCGTAGCGCGTCGCGTAGCGATCCAGGCAGCGCAGGAAGACCGTGTCCTTGTCGCCGAGCGAGGAGTAGATGGAGCTGCGGTTCAGGCCGGTGGCACGGGACAGGTCGTCCACCGAGGTGGCGGCGTAGCCGGCGCGCCAGAACTGGACCAGCGCGGCGTCCAGTGCGGTGTCCATGTCGAACTGCTTCCTGCCTGCCACGGTGCCCTTCTTCGGTGGTGCGTCGGTGTTCCGAGCCTGCGGTGCGCAGCCATCTTATCTTGAACCGATTGGTTCAAGATGTGTTAGCGTCCCGGCGTGGCCACGGCCGGGCGCTCCCGGACTCGACGACCGCGCGTGCCACAATTGGAGGATTCCTGTGATCGGCCCCGCGACCAGCGCCCTGCGCAGCGCCGAAACCCGTCCCGTCCGCGACCTGCCCCTGCACGACCTGCCGGGATTCACCCACCGCTGGGCCGACGCCGGCGGTGTCCGCCTCCACGCCGTCGAAGGCGGCCCGCACACCGGTCCGGCTGTCGTGCTGCTCGCCGGATTCCCGCAGACCTGGTGGGCCTGGCGGAAGGTGATGCCCGCCCTCGCCGACCGCTTCCACGTCATCGCGGTCGACCTGCCGGGCCAGGGGCATTCCGAGCGGCCTGAGGGCAGTTACGACACCCACACGATCGCCGCGCACGTCCACGGCGCCGTGAAGGCCCTGGGAGTGCCGACCTACTGGCTGGTCGCCCACGACGTCGGCGCCTGGGTCGCCTTCTCCCTCGCCCTCGACTTCGGGAACCACCTGCACGGGGTCGCCCTGCTCGACGCCGGGATCCCCGGCATCACCCTCCCCGAGGCGGTTCCCCTCGATCCGGAGAAGGCATGGAAGACCTGGCATTTCGCGTTCCATCTCGTGCCCGACCTGCCCGAGGCGCTGCTGGCCGGCCGCGAAACGGAGTACGTCGGGTGGTTCCTGAGGGCGAAAGCCCTGTCCCCCGACACGTTCGACGACACCGAGATCGGCCACTACGCGGCAGCGGTCGCCGCCGACGGCGGGCTGCGCGCCGCCCTCGCCTACTACCGGTACGCCGCCGAGTCGGCGCGCAGGAACCACGAGGCGCTCAGCCGGCAGCAGCTGAACGTGCCCGTCCTCGGCATCTCCGGCAGCCACGGCTCCATACCCGACATGGCGGCGTCCCTCAGCCCGTGGGCCGGCGACGTCACCGGGGTCGTCGTGCCCGACGCCGGGCACTTCATACCGGACGAGCAGCCCGCAGCGGTCGCCGCCGCCGTCGCCGACTTCATCGCCGGCAGCCGCTGACCGGCGGCCGGGTGGTTCAGAGGTTCAGGTAGGACAGGAGGGAGCGGGCGGCGGGGGAGTGGCGGTCGGCGGCGGGGAGGGCGACGGAGACCTCCCAGGGGTGGTCCTCCTGGCCCTTGAGCGGGACCACGGCGAGAGCGGAGGCCTCGGGTTTGCGGGAGATGGGCTGGGGGACCACCGCGATGCCCAGGCCGTGGCGCACCATGTCGATCAGGGTGTGCACGTCGTAGACCTCGACACCGATACGGCGGGGTGTGCCGCTCGCCGCGAAGGCGCGGTCGGTCAGCCGCCTGGCGCCCCAGTCCTCGTGCCAGTCCACGAACGTCTCGTCCGCCAACTCCCCCCACTCCGCATACGGTTCGCCCGCCAGCCGGTGCCCCGGGTGGCAGAGCAGCACCATCGGCTCGCTGGTCAGCGGCAGCAGCCGCACCCCCTCGGGCGGCGGCCCCGGCAGCGTGATGAAGGCCAGGTCGAGCCGCCCGTCGGCGACGTCCTGCGCCATCACCGCGGACCCGGCCTGGCGCAGCCTGACCTCCACATTGCCGTGCTCGGCGCGGAAGCGGGCGAGCAGCGCGCCCACGTCGACGTTGACGCACTGCTCGGTGCCCACCGCCAGGCTGCCCCGCAGCAGCCCCTGCACCGCGGCGACCGCGTCGCCCGCGGCCCGCGCGGCGGCCAGCGTGCGGGTCGCCTCGGTCAGCAGCGCCCGCCCGGCGCCGGTCAGTTCGACGCTGCGCGTCGTCCGGGTGAAGAGCGCGGCGCCCAACTCGCGTTCCAGCGCCCGCACCGAGGCGGAAAGCCCCGACTGGGACACCACCATCCGGTGCGCCGCCCGCGTGAAGTGCCGCTCCTCGGCGACGGCGACGAAGTACTCAAGCTGCCGCAGTTCCATCCCTGCCCCTCTCACTGCCCGGACGCCACCGGAACCAGTAGCCCGTCCCCTCCACACGGTGGCCGGTTCCGGTGTACAGAAGCTCGCCTGGGAGCCGTCGCGCGTCGCCCGGCACACGGTGGTACGGCCCGAGCAGGGCGTCCAGCTCGTCGTAGCGCGCGTCGACCCCCGCCTCGCCGGAAACGGACGCCCGGCCGCTGCTCCCCCGCACCCGTCGACGTAGTGCAGCGTGCCGTCGACGTCGGCCAGACCGACGCGTGGGCCGTCGTACCACTCGAGCTCGATGTACATGCGCTCGAAGCCGTCCGCAACCAGATGCTCTTCGTCCCACGTCTCCGCCACATGTGCAGGCTACAGACGTGCGGCCGGCCCCGGTGCACGGGCGGCGGCCTGCCTCACATCCGGGACTTCAACACGTCGACCTCGCAGCCCGGGGCGGACGGGTCGAAGCCGTGCTCGACCAGCCAGCGCACTCCCAGCAGGCTCCGCAACGACCACCACGCGCGGATCACGTCGAGGTCGACGCCGGCGCCGTAACCCGAAACAACGTCGGCGAGGTGCTCCTCGTGCCCGAGGGTGAGGGTCGCGAGGTCGAACAGTGCGTCGCCGCGGCCCGCCTCGGACCAGTCGATGATGCCGGTGACCTCGTCGCCGTCGACGAAGACGTGGTCGACCTGCAGGTCGCCGTGCGTGAAGACCGGGGTCCACGGCCGGATCGCGGCCTCGGCGACGTGGCGGTTCCGGGTGACCAGGTCGGCGGGCAGGATGCCGTGCGCCACCAGCAGCTCGCACTCGCCGTCGAGTTCCGCCGCCAGCTCCCCGGGATCCCGGCGGCGCCGGCCGTGCCAGGGCGGCAGCGGCGCCTCGTGCAGCCGCCGGACGGCGGCACCGGCCGCGGCCCATGCCGTCGGCGATGCGGCCGACGGCTCACCGAGGCGCCCGAGCGCCCTCCCCGGGACGGCGGCGAGCGCGAGCACGGGCGGCCTGCGCCACAGGACCTCGGGGGTCGGCACCGGCACCAGCGCCAGGGCCGCGACCTCGGCGTCGATACGCGCCTGGTCGGTGTCCACCTTCAAGAACACGTCGCCGACGCGCAGGGTCGCGCGCTCGGAGTGGGCGACGACGACCGCGACCTCATCCATGGCCGACCAGTATCCCGGTCACGCTCATCGCGAGGCAGACGGCGTGATTGAGAAGCCCTGCCGATGAATGCAACCGCTTTCTTCTATTGGACGGCTCACCGATGCCGGGGTGAGCATGGTCGACGGCCGTTCGGCCACCCACCAGGCAGCTGTCTAAGGAGCTTCACCGTGGAGTACCGCAATCTCGGCCGCAGCGGATGCGCCGTCTCCGCCCTGTGCCTGGGCACCATGACCTTCGGCTCGGAGTCGGACGAGAAGACCGCCTTCGCGCAGCTCGACCGCTTCGTCGAGGCCGGCGGCACTTTCATCGACACCGCCGACGTCTACAGCGGCGGCCGCTCCGAGGAGATCGTCGGCCGCTGGATCGCCGACCGGCCCGCCGATGTCACCGAGCAGGTGGTGATCGCCACCAAGGGGCGCTTCCCGATGGGTCCGGGACCCAACGACGCCGGCCTGTCGCGGCGGCACCTCGACCGCGCGCTGACCGCCTCGCTGCGCCGGCTCGGCGTCGACTCGATCGACCTCTACCAGGTGCACTCCTGGGACCCGCTGACCCCGGTCGAGGAGACCCTGCAGTTCCTCAGCGATGCGGTCCACCAGGGCCGTATCCACTACGTCGGCCTGTCGAACTTCACCGGCTGGCAGCTGCAGAAGGCCGTCGACACCGCCGACTTCCGCGGCCTGGTCCGGCCGGTCACGCTGCAGCCGCAGTACAGCCTGCTCAGCCGCGAGATCGAGTGGGAGATCACCCCGGCGTGTGAGTCCGAGGGCCTGGGCCTGCTGCCGTGGAGCCCGCTCGGCGGCGGCTGGCTCACGGGCAAGTACCGCCGCGACGAGCGGCCCACCGGCGCCACCCGGCTCGGCGAGAACCCCGACCGCGGTGTCGAGGCGTACGACCGGCGGGCCGCGATGGCGCGCACCTGGGCGGTGGTGGACGAGGTCCAGGCGGTCGCGGAGGAGACCGGCGCCACGATGGCACAGGTCGCCCTCGCCTGGCTGCTCGACCGCCCGGCCGTCACCTCGGTCATCCTCGGCGCCCGCACCGTCGAGCAGCTCGACGACAACCTCGGGTCCGCCGACCTGCGGCTGACCGCCGAGCAGACGGCCCGGCTCGACAAGGCCAGCGACCCGGGCGCCGCGGACTACCCGTACGGCGTCCCCGGCGTGGACCAGCGCTCGCGCCGTATCGAGGGCGGTCGCTGACCGATCCGGCCACCCGCCCGGCGCGGCCCTGACCTCGCGGGCCGACCCGGGCGGGTGCACCACAGGCGCGGGGGGCGTGCGCCGGGCTGCGCACGCCTGTCCGCGCCTCCGCACGCGGCTTACCCTGGGGTGGCCGAACCGGATTGAATGGGGTCATTCCGGCCGTCAGGAGGGAGACGGGATGACCGACCGCCCCACCGCCACCGTGGTCTTCGACGCGCCCTTCGACGACCGCACCGCCTGGGCGGTCGGCCGCACCTCCGCCTATCCCGGCGACGGGCGCAATCCCGGCGACAACAAGCTCGACGTCATCGGCCCCCGCCACGGCCCCACCGCCGACGGCGTGTTCACCGCCCGCCGCGCCCGCGGCGGCGACTGGTACACCGACCTGGTCTCCACCGAGTTCGCCCCCGGCGGCTTCGAGCTGCTGCCGGACGACGAACTCACCGCGACCTGCACGGTCCACGACGTCCAGGGCGCCTGGCCCGCGCTGTGGACCTGGGGGCGCGACACCCGCGGCCGCCCGCAGCCGGGGCACGGCGAGGTCGACGCCTTCGAGTACCACCCCACCAACCCCGGCCTGCTCGAACTCACCAACCACGTCCGCCCGGCCGCCCACTACGCCGAGGGCGCCGTCACCGCGGGCCGCCCCTTCGCGCTGCGGGTGGTCTTCGGCACCGAGAGCGTCGAGTGGTACGCGGACGGCCGCCTCCTCTACGCCGACCACCAGGGAGTCGGCCCGCACTGGCGGGCCTGGCCGGTCGTCTGCATCAGCGTCGCGGCCGGCCGCTACGGGCATCTGCCGCCGCGGGCCGGCACCGGCGAACTGCACTGGCGGTGCGCGGGGCTGACCGTGCGCCGCGCCACCGCCACCGGGAGCGCCGCCACGAGCGCCACCACCGGCACGACCAGGAGCGCAGCCCCCGCCGCCACGCCCGGCGCAACAGTTAAGGATCTCCCGGCATGATCACGCGCGGACCGGGCAGGTGCGCATACGAGACCCTTGCGCGCCAGGGGTTGTTCTCCCATGGGCACGAGACGAACGAAGCGGAGTCGGTGCGATGACCGGGCGGCGGCAGCCGGTGGAAGGGGGGCCGCACGCCACGCGCGCGGCCGACGGGACGGGCACGCCCCGTGAGGGCGGCACCTCCGGTGCGGAGACGACCGGCTCCCAGGTCGCGTGCGGCGCCCCCTGCTGGGTGAGCCTGACCGCACGGGACCTGGCCGCGGCGGAGAAGTTCTACGGCACCGTGCTGGACTGGGAGTTCCGCTCCACGACGCTGGGCGAGCGCTTCGCCGTCGCGGTGACCGGCGGCCGTCCGCTCGCCACGATCGGGGCGGTCGCCGGCGACATGCAGGTCGCGGTGGGCTGGACGCCCTTCTTCGCGGTCTCCCAGGCCGACGAGGCGACCGCCAGGATCCGCGAGCGCAGCGCCACCGTGGCGCTCGGCCCGGTGTCCTTCGCCTCCGGCCGCGCGGTCCTCGCCGCCGACCGCGACGGCGCCGTCTTCGGGGTCTGGGACGGCCGCCTGCCCGGCGGCTGGCAGTCCTGGCACGACCGCGGCCCGGTCGTCGTGCGCCTGCGCACCAGGGACGCCTTCGAGTCGGCCATCTTCTACGGCGGCGTCCTGGAGTGGGCCGACGAGGGGCGCGGCTGCTGCAGCGTGTCCTACGAGTACGAGAAGGCCGAGGTCGTCGTCCGCTCCTGCGGCGAGGTGGTGGCGCGGATCTCCTCGGGAGCCGTCGAGGCGGCGCCGGACCCCGCGGTGCGCCCGCACTGGGCCGTCCACTTCGCCGTCGAGGACGTGGCGGCGTGCATGGAGGCGGCCCGGGCGCTGGGCGGCGCGGTGCTCGGCAGCGGCGGCGGCCCCGCCGGTCCGTGGGCCGACCTGCGCGATCCGGACGGCGCCCTGTTCACGGTCTTCTCGCGCTAGCCGCGTCCGGCGCCACGGCCGGTACCCGCCCGCGCGCGGCCCGCCGGGCACGCCTCTCGGGGACCCGCAGCGGCGGCTCGGGCAGCAGCTGCGCGTCTATCAGCGCGTCCAGATGGTCCTTGATCCACTGATTGGGCCCCGGCCGGGACCCCGCGGAATGCGCCATGCCCTGCCCCCTGTGGTGACGGCTGCTCGGAGCAGAAATATACACGAACGGTCGTGCTAAAAGTCGACCCGGGAGAGGAAGGGCGGTCAGAAGGGGACCTCACCCCGCGTAGCGCTCGGGCAGCAGCGAGGGATCGGTCGCGGCCTCCCGCAGCCGCCGCAGGATGCCCGCGGCCGCCATCGCGTAACCCGCGTCGTCCCCGTGCAGCACCGAGTCCCCGTTGGCCATCTCCATCAGCGCGCACATCTCGAAGACCAGTTGCGGCAGGTCCAGGTCCTCCCGCGCCTGCCCGGCCTGCTGCGCCTCCCTGAGCGTCTGCTCCAGGAAGGACGACCAGTTCCTCCTGGCCGCCGCGACCGTGTCGTGCACCCGCCCGGGGCGGGAGTCGTACTCGGCGGCGGCGGCGTAGAAGAAGCAGCCGCCGGGGAAGACCCGGCTCCGCGAATAGGCCAGCCAGCCGGCGCACAGCCGCCACAGCCGGTCCATGCCGTGCGGCAGCTCGTGCGCGGGGTGCACCACGTTCTCCAGGAAAATCCCGATCGCGGCGCGCACGGTCGCCAGCTGAAGGTCCTCCTTCGAGCCGAACAGGGCGAAGACCCCGCTCTTGCTGAGCCCCAGGTCGCCGGCGAGCCGCCCGACGGTGAGCCCGTCCAGGCCCTCGACGGAGGCCACGCCGACGGCGTGCTCCAGCACCACCCGCCGCGTCTCGTCCCCGCGCGCGACCCGCCCGTCGGTACGCGCGGTGCCCGTCCTCGCGGTCGTCGCCACTGAAGCCTCCCTCGTGTCGCGGAACCGGTGCGCCCAGCGTACGCGAGTGACCGTACGACCGTGCGGTCACTCGTCCGGGGAGGGTGCCGCCCGGGAATGCGGGCCGGACCCCTTGCGTTGACCACGGCGACGGACAAGAAAACGATAACGATGACGGAAAGAGGTGGACCCATGGCCCGCAGCGAACTGCGCCCGGTCGTGAAGCTCCGCTCCACCGCCGGCACCGGTCACACCTACGTGACCCGCAAGAACCGCCGCAACGACCCGGACCGGCTGACGCTGCTCAAGTACGACCCCGTCGCCCGCAAGCACGTGCTCTTCCGCGAGGAGCGCTGACACAGCGCACCCCCGCTGCCACGCGACGCAACGTACGCCCGGTACCGCACCCACCACGAAAGGACCCCCATGAAGAACGGCATCCACCCCACGTCCCGTCCGGTGGTCTTCCGCGACCGGGCCGGTGACCTGGCCTTCCTCACCCGCTCCACCGCGACCTCCGACCGCACCGTCGAGTGGACGGACGGCAGCACCTACCCCGTCATCGACGTGGAGATCTCCTCGGCGAGCCACCCCTTCTACACCGGAAGGGCACGCGAGCTGGACACCGCGGGCCGCGTCGAGCGCTTCCGCCGCCGCTACGGCCACAGCGCCGGCTGAGCCGGCAGCCGCTCCGCGCACCATGGGCCGCGCCTCCCGAGCAGGGGGGCGCGGCCCGTCACGTTTCCCCGGCGCCCTCCGTCAGTGGGGTGCGCGGCGGCGCCGCCCGGCGCCGACGCACCGCACGGCAACACCCGGAGGGGAACGATGAGGAACAGCGCATTCACCCAGGACATGACCATGATGTACGTGATGCACGACGCCCTGCGCCGCGAGCTGGGCCACATCGCGGCCACCGCCGCCCGCACGGACACCGACCCGCGGGCGGTCCTGCGCTCCGCCCCCGGCTGGCAGATGTTCAAGGACTACCTGCACGTCCACCACGGCGCGGAGGACGACATCCTGTGGCCTGCGATACGGGCCGCCGTCGCGGGCAGGCCCGACGAGAACGACCTCCTCGACGCCATGGAGGCGGAGCACGCCGTCATCGACCCCGGCCTTGCCGCCGTGGACGCCGCCATCGCCTCCGACGAGCCGGGCACCGGTGCGCTGACGGCGATCGTGAGCCGCCTGGTCGCGGGTCTGAACGCGCACCTGACGCACGAGGAGGACCAGGGCCTGGCGGTCGTGGACGCCTACGCGACACCGGAGGTGCTGCGGCTGTTCGGCGTGGAGCACGGCAATCGGATCGGACCGGCCATGCCGCTCTACCTGCCGTGGCTGCTGGAGGGTGCGGACGCGGCGGACACCGAGGCGGCGCTGCGCCCGCTGCCCGCACCGGTGCGCGGCGCCTACCACGACGAGTGGGCGCCGGCCTTCGCCGCCCTGGACCGCTGGCGGACCGCGGCGGCCTGACCTGGAACGGCCGCCGGCGCCCGGCCCGCACCCGGCGGAAGCCGTCCGTGTACGGGCCGCACCGTCACTTGATCGGGTGGAGCCGGGCCTGCGGCAGCACGTCCCGCGCTGCCGCAGGCCCGGCCGCCGCTAGGGTCGGCAGCCGGGAGAGTGCCGCCACAAGCTGCGGCGGACAGTGCCTTCGACCAGCCCCATCCGCCCACGCCGGGGGCACTCTCCTGCCCGTGGGCGCAGTCCGCGCCCGTGCGCCCGCCTGCGCCCTCACGGCTGCGCGGGACCGTCCCAGGAGACCCGGTAGAAGGCGAGCTGCCCGGTCGTCGCGACCAGCCGCATGCCCGCCGCCGCCATCACGCGCTGCGAGGCGGTGTTGGCTATGTCGGTGTCGCCCGCCACACTGCTGACGCCCTGGGCGCGGGCGAAGGCCAGCAGGGCGCGCAGCGCCTCGGAGGCGTAGCCCTTGCCGCGTGACGACGGTACGAGCCCGTAGCCGACGGTGACGCCGCCGTCCTGGTCCGGCGGGCCGTGGAAGTCCACCCCGCCGACGGTCAGGCCGCCGGCCCGCAGCCGTATCTCGTACGTGCCGAACGGCCGCGGGTCGCCGCTGCTCTCGCAGGTGGCCAGGAAACGCGTCATCGCCGACACGTCGCCCGCGTCGGGGTAGCCGTCGGCCCACTGCTCGCCGCCGCCGGGCGTGCCCTCGCGCACCCGCTCGGCCTCCGCGGCGCTCAGCGGGTGCAGCACCAGGCGGTCCGTGACCAGGTCGTCGCTGCCGTCCGCGCGGTTCATGCGTCCTCCCGGCCCGCGTGTCAGAGCGCCAGATGCATGATGTGCAGGCCGACGTAACCCAGTTGCGGGTGGCGGAAGCCCTCCGGCAGGGTGCCGATGACCTGGAAGCCGAGCGACTCGTACAGCCGGACCGCGGCCGTGTTGCTCTCCACGACGGCGTTGAACTGCATCGCCCGGTAGCCCTCGGCCCGCGCCCAGTCCACCGTGTACGTGCACAGCGCGCGCCCCACGCCCCGGCCCGCGTACTGCGGGTCGACCATGTAGCTGGCGCTGGCGATGTGCGAGCCGTTGCCCATGTGGTTGCGGTTCATCTTCGCGGTGCCGACCACCGTGCCCGCCTCGTCCTCCGCGACGACCGTACGGAAGGGGGCGGGAAGCAGCCACCACTCCCGGCCCTGGTCCTCCGTGAGGTCCGCGGGGTAGGTGAACGTCTCGCCCTCGGTGACGATGCGGTGGAAGAACGGCCAGATGGCGGGCCAGTCCTGCGCGGTGGCTTCCCTGATCAACATCCGGCCAGCATGCCCGCACCCCGCGGCGGTATCCAGCGGATATCCGCACCCCGCGGCGGAAAACCGGATGCGGATCGGCCGCATCTGTTGGAAGGGTGCACCGGTGAATCGTGAAGAGATCTCCCGCATCGCCCATGCCGACCACCCGATCAAGGCGCCGCTCGACGACGAATCGGTGCGCCAGTTGCTGGCCAAGGCCCTGCCGCGCGGGGACGAGCGCGTCCTCGACCTCGGCTGCGGCGGCGGCGAATGGCTGCTGCGCGCGCTGGATACGGGGCCGCAGGTGCACGCCGAGGGCGTGGACGTATCGCCTGAGGCCCTCGCCCAGGCCGACGAGGCGGCGACCCGGCGCGGCCTGCGCGAGCGGCTGGTGCTGCACCGGCAGGACGCCGCGCAGTTCGCCGCGCCGCAGCCCTTCGACCTGGTGCTCAGCGTCGGGGCCGCGCACGCCTTCGGCGGCCTGCTCCCGACGCTGGCCGCCGCCCGCAAGCACCTGGCCCCCGGCGGCAGCGTGCTGGTCGGCGACGGCTTCTGGGAGCGCCCGCCGACCGCGGAGGCCGTCGAGATGCTCGGGGACTTCGGCGACCTGGCGGCCGTCGTGGACAGCGTCGTCGCCGAGGGGTGGACGCCGGTGAACGGCCACATCAGCACCCGCCGCGAGCTGGACGCCTACGAGTGGGCCTGCTGGGGCGGCCTGGCCGCCTGGGCACTCGACCACCGGGGCGACGCGCGGTCCGGCGAGGTCCTGGAAACCGCGGACACCCGCCGGACAGAATGGCTGCACACCTACCGGGACTCCTTCGGCTTCGTCAGCCTGGTCCTGCGCAGGACCCGGGAGGACCGCGCCTGACGCGGACGGCAGCGTCAGCGGCCCGGGACGTTTCGTCCCGGGCCGCGGCGACCGGCAACCGGAGCTTTGGCCTCACATTCCGGAGCGCTGTCTTGTCGGACAGGTGAAGGCACATGCGACCAAGGGAGCCCTCGGCACCATGACCACCCGATTCGGGACGGGACGCGGCCGGCCAGAGCCGGGCCTTGAAGCGATCATGAGCGAGCGCCGCCAGCTGATCAACATCGCCTACCGCCTGCTGGGCTCCCTGGCCGAGGCCGAGGACGCCGTCCAGGAGACGTACGCCCGCTGGTACGCCATGACCCGGCAGCAGCAGGACGCCATCGAGTCGCCCGGCGCCTGGCTGACCACGGTCACCAGCCGGATCTGCCTGAACCTGCTCGGCTCGGCGCGGGCCAGGCGCGAGACCTACGTCGGCGAGTGGATCCCCGAGCCGCTGCCCGAGCGCACCGAGTGGACCAGCGGCCGGGCCGGCACCAGCGCCGACCCCGCCGACCGGGTCACCCTGGACGAGTCGGTCAACCTGGCCTTCCTGGTCGTGCTGGAGTCGATGACCCCGGCAGAACGCGTGGCGTTCATCCTCCACGACGTCTTCTGCCACTCCTTCGCCGAGGTCGCCGAGATCGTCGGCCGCACCCCGGCCGCCTGCCGCCAGCTGGCCTCCTCCGCCCGCCGCCGCATCCGCAACTCGCAGCCCTCCGCGACCCCGGCGGCGCAGAGCGCGGGCGTCGTACGGGACTTCAAGCGGGCCTGGGAGGCGAAGGACATCGACGCCCTGATCGGCCTGCTCGACCCCGACGCGATGGCCGTGGGCGACGGCGGCGGCCTGGCCACCACCTTCCTGCACCCCATCGAGGGCGGCCGGCGTATCGCGCACGCCTGGCTGGAACTCGCCCGCCGCAAGCCGAGCGACATGGCCTTCCTGGAGCGTACGGTCAACGGCCAGCCCGGTCTGGTCGCCGAGCAGGACGGCGTCATCGTCACCGTCTTCGCCTTCGAGGTCACCGGCGACCGGATCAAGCACATCTGGGTGGTGCGCAACCCCGAGAAGCTCCGCCACTGGACCACGGTCTGAGACCTGCTCCTCGGCCCGCCTCGTAGGATCTCGCCGTGAACGACACGACATGCGGCATCCGCATCAGGCCCGGTGGACCGGCCGACGTCGCGGCCACGCTGGACATGCTCGACGGCGCGATCGTCTGGATGAACGCCCGCGGCAACACCGAGCAGTGGGGCACCACGCCCTACTCGCGCAAGCCCGGCGGAGTGGAGCGCGTCGAGCGCTACCTGACGGACAACGACCCCTTCGTCGCCGAGCTGGACGGCACGCCCGTCGGCACCATGGTGCTGGACTCGGGACCCAGTCCGCAGATGCCGATCGCGCCGGCGGGGGAGCCCGAGCGTTACGTGCGGCTACTGGTCTCCGACCGGCGGCACGCCGGGCGCGGCGTCGGGGCCGCGCTGCTGGCGCACGCCGTCGAGGAGACCCGGCGGGCCGGCGTGGACCTGCTGCGGGTGGACTGCTGGGCGGGCGGCGGGGGCGAACTCGTCGCCTTCTACCGGCGCAACGGCTTCACCCCGACCGGGACCTTCCAGGTCGGCACCTGGCCGGGGCAGCTGCTGGCCCTGCGGGTCGGCTGACGCTCCGCGGGCCGCGAGGGCCGCTCACCCGACCCGCAGTACGACCTTCCCGCGGGTGTGCCCGGCCTCGACCTGCCGGTGGGCCGCCGCGACCTGGTCGAGCGGGTAGCCCGTGATGCTGGGCAGGACCAGGTCACCTGCGCGGCACCACTCGGCCAGCTGCCGCAGCCCCGGGGTCGTCCGCCCGCCGACCCGCAGGAAGCCGTGCTCCTGCGCGGCCGCGGCATCGATGGTGGTGCCGACCCTGCGCCGGTCGGCGACCAGCGCCAGCGAGACCGCCGTGGCGTCCCCGCCGACCGCGTCGAGCGCCGCGTCGACCCCGCCGGGCGCCAGCGCCCGCACCCGGTCCAGCAGACCGGGACCGTAGGCCACCGGTACGGCGCCGAGCGAGCGCAGGTAGTCGTGGTTGGCCTCGCTCGCGGTGCCGATCACGGTCGCACCCCGCAGCCGCGCGATCTGCACCGCGACCGTGCCGACCCCGCCCGCGGCTGCGTGCACGAGCAGCGTCTCGCCGCGGCCGATGCCGCCGATCTGCTCCAGCGCGGTGTACGCGGTCTGCCCGACCGCGGGCAGCCCGCCGGCCGCGTCCCAGCCCAGCGCCTCGGGCTTGGACACGACGTCCGCCGCGTCGACCACGACCGACTCCGCGTAGCACTGCCCGGTCGCCGAGCCGAAGACGGCGTCGCCGACGGCGAAGTCCGCGACGCCCGCGCCGACCTGGTCGACGGTGCCCGCGTACTCGTTGCCCAGCCGCAGGGGGAAGCGGGCCTGGGCGACGGCCGCGAAGAAGCCGGTGCGCTGCTTGACGTCGACCGGGTTGACGCCCGCGGTGCGCACCTTGACCCGCACCTGGCCCGGTCCCGCGACCGGCTCCGCCACCTCGGCGAGCCGCAGCACCTCGGGGCCGCCGTATCCGTCGATCACCACAGCGCGCATCAGCACATCCCCACGTCTTCGGCCCGCGGCCTGCTGCCGGGGCCTGCGACAGGGGCTAATCCGCGGCCCGCAGCCGGTATTCCCGCACACCGCCGTCCGCGGTGTCCGCGACGGACGCCACGGTCAGCCCCGCCGCTGCGGCCAGTGCCTCGAAACCGCCGGGGGGATACCAGTGCAGGACCCAGTCGCGGTCCACGGCGGTGCTCACGCCGCCGTGCCGGCGCTCGTAGCGCAGCACCGTCACCTGCGTCCGCGCTTCCTCGTCGCGCTCCTCGCCCACCACCGACACGCGCAGCTCAGCCCCGTCGGCGCCGATCGCGGTACGCGCCCGGCCGAACTGCCCCGCGGGTGTGGGGGAGGGGACGAACAGCGGCACCAGGGCGGTGCCGCCCTCGGCCAGATGGCTGCGGATGCCGCGCAGCGCGGCCAGCGCGACGGCGTCGTCGGCCAGCAGGTTGAAGGTCGGCCCGGCCAGGAAGACCGCCCGGTAGCGACGCGGCAGGTCGAGCGCCTCCATGCGCTGGTGGTGGACGACGACCTCCACGCCCTGCTCCTTCGCCCGGCGCCTGCACCGCGTCAGCATGTCGGCGGAGGAGTCGACGCCCTCGACGTCCAGCCCGAGCTGCCGCAGCGCCAGCAGCGGGTCTCCGTCGCCGCAGCCCAACTCCAGTGCGGGCGAGCCGGCTTCGCGCACGAAGGCCGCGTACGGCCCGGCCTCCTGGCTGACCGCCTTCAGCGGTGCGTACATCTCCGCGACGATGCCGGTGTAGAAGTCCGCTGGGTCCACGTCCACGTCCATGTCCTGCACCCTAGGCGGGGGCGAGGCCTGCGGGCCAGGCGTTTTGCGGCGGGCGGCCGACGCCCCCCCCCGGGCGGCGGGTGTTGACATCAGTTGTACCGGCCATGAAGATTCCGGCACGGACCGTTTCGGCGAGCCCCGGGAGTTGTCCATGCTGGCCCCGCTCGGTATCCCGCCGGAGCACGAGCGGCTGTACGTCCTGCTGGTCGGCCGGCCGGGCAGTTCGGCGGCCGAGGTGGCCGAACGGGCGGGCATCGGCGTCGGGCAGGCGGTGGCCCGGCTGGAGGACATGGCTGCCGGCGGGCTCGTCGTCCGCGAGGAGCCGCAGCCGTTCGGCGCCGCAGGCGCCCAGGACGCGGCCGACCGCACCTACCGGGCCAGCTCCCCGTCCGTCGCACTGGCCCCGCTGCTGGTACGCCGGCGCACCTCGCTCGACGAGGCCGGCGCCGCCGTCACCGCGCTCACCGAGCAGTTCCGCAGCGCCTCCTCGCGGGCCGCGGGCGGCGTCGTGGAAGTCGTCTCGGGCCCGGTCGCGGTACGCCACCGGCTCGGGCAGCTGATCGGCGGCGCCCGCCACGAGGTGCTGATGTTCCTGGCCGAGTCGGTGATCGCGGTGGAGCGCGCCAGCGTGCACCCCATGGAACACGACGCGCTGCTGCGCGGGATCGACTTCCGTGCGGTGATCACCCGCAGCCACCTGGAGGTCCCCGGCATGTGGGACGACGTACGGGAGGCCACCGGTCTCGGCATGAAGATGCGGGTCGCCGCCGACATCCCGATGCGGATGATCGTCTCGGACCGCGCCAACGCCATGGTGCCGCTGTCGCTCGCCGAGGGTCCCGGCACCGCCGACACCGTCGTCGTCCACGGCACGGGCCTCGTCCACGCCCTGGTGCTGCTCTTCGAGGAGCACTGGCAGCGCGCCAGACCGCTGCCGGGTGCTGCGGCCGGCAGCCGCCCCGCGGGCAACGAGCCCGGCGAGATCGACCGGCAGATCCTCGCGTTGCTCGCCCTGGACGTGGCCGACCGCACCATCGCCGTCCAGCTCGACCTGTCCCTGCGCACCGTCGAACGCAAGATCCGCGCCCTGATGGACCTGGCCTCGGTCGGCTCGCGCTTCCAGCTCGGCGCCGAGGCCGTCGCCCGCGGCTGGCTGCGCCGCTGACCGGTTCACCAACAGCGGTGACCGCCGCTGACAGACGTGGCGGTCGCCGACGGCCTGGTGTCCGGCACACGGCCGCTATGCCGAGCCCCCGCCGCCCCCGGCCTTGGGCGCACGGCCGCCTAGACTTCGCCCCGGCGCACCGGGGCGGAGACCACCTGCGCCGTCACCGAGCGCTTCGCAGGAGGCAGGCACCGTGCTCCAGTTCCGGCTGATCGTCCCCGCAGACCTCACCGACGAGGTCGCAGAGCTGATCACCTCGACGGTGGGGGCCACCCATCTGACCCTGCTCAAGGGCGCCGCCCTGGATCCGGTCGGCGACCTGATGACCTGCGACGTCGCCCGTGAGGCGGCGGACCCGCTGCTGGCCGGCCTGCGCGGTCTCGGCCTGGAGGAGCGCGGGCTGATCGCGGTGGACTCCGTCGACATGTCGCTGTCCCGCAGATCGGACGATGCCGAACGGGACGCCCCCGGTGACGGCGCGGACGCAGTGCTGTGGGACTCGATGGCGGAACTGACCGAGGACGAGTCCACCCTCACGGTCACCTATCTCGCGTTCCTGTCCGTGGCGACGATGCTCGCCGCCTACGGGGTCATGCTGGACAGTTCCATCCTGATCGTGGGCGCGATGGCGGTGGGGCCGGAGTTCGGACCGCTGGCCGGGATCTGCACCGGGCTGGTGATCCGCAGGAAGCAGCTCGTGGCGCGGTCGGCGAAGGCCCTCGTCGTCGGCTTCCTGGCGGCGATGCTCGTCACCGGGGCGTTCGCAGCGCTTCTCGACCTGTTCGGCCTGTTCAGCCGTTCGCAGTTCGAGCGCCCGCACCCCGCCACCCAGTTCATCTGGCAGCCGACCGCCGACTCCTTCGTGGTGGCCCTGCTGGCCGGTATCGCCGGAGTGCTCTCGCTGACGTCGGCGAAGTCCGGGGCGCTGGTCGGGGTGGCGATCTCCGTGACGACGGTCCCGGCCGCCGCGAACGCCGCGCTGGCCCTGTCCTACACCGCGTGGCACGAGGTACTGGGATCGGCCTGGCAGCTGGCACTCAACCTCGCGGGCATCGTCGTCGCGGGCCTGGTCACCCTGCTCGTCCAGAAGTGGGTGTGGCACCGGCAGCGCGGGCGCGCCGCGGCGACGTCGCCGCCGGCGCCGTGAGGCCGCCGGCGGCGAACCGGCGGCCGAGGCGATCGTCCGCCCACTCGCCGGCACTGTCGGCCCGGTCGTCCTCGCCGACCACCCGGTGCGCCTCCTCCGGCTGACGGCCGGCGTCACAGCGACTGCTCGACCCAGATGGTCTTGCCCGTACCCGTGTAGCGGGTGCCCCAGCGTTCGGCGAGTCGGCCGACGAGGTAGAGGCCGCGGCCGCCCTCGTCCGTCAGCCGGGCCAGCCGCATGTGCGGCGCGTTGCTGCTGCCGTCGGAGACCTCGCAGATGAGGGTGTCGTCCCGGATGACCCGCAAGGTGATCGGGGCGGTCGCATGCCGTACGGCATTGGTCACCAGCTCGCTGACCACCAGCTCCGTGGTGAACTGCGCCTCCTCCAGGCCCCACGCCGCCAGCCGCTCCGCTGCCGCCGAGCGCGCCGTGCCGGCCGACCTCGGGTCGGCGGGCAGATGCCAGGTCGCGACGCGGTCGCCGGGGACCGACTTCACCCGGGCCAGCATCACCGCGACGTCGTCGTCGGAGTCCGCGGGCGCCTCGGCATACACCCGGTCGCACAGTTGCTGGAGCGACGCGCCGGGCGGGCCGAGTGCGCGGCCGACGGCGGCGAGGGCCGTGTCGGCGGTGCGGTGGCGCAGGTCGAGCAGGCCGTCGGTGTACAGGGCGATCACGGTCCCCTCGGCAAGGGTCAGCTCCGTGGCCGTGAAGGGGGTGCCGCCCATGCCGAGCGGCGGGTGCTCGACCAGCTGCGGGAAGTCGACGGTGCCGTCGGGGCGCAGCAGCGCGGGCGGGGTGTGGCCGGCGCTGGCGAGGGTGCAGACCCCGGAGACCGGGTCGTAGACCAGGTAGAGGCAGGTCGCCCCCAGGCCGTGGCTGCCGTCCTCGTCCAGCTGCTCGGCGAGATCGTCCATCCGCGCCAGCACCTCGTCCGGAGCCAGGTCGAGGTCGGCGAGGGTGCGCACAGCGGTGCGCAGCCGCCCCATCGTGGCCGCGGCGCGCACACCGTGGCCGACGACGTCGCCCATCACCAGGGCGACACGCGCACCGGACAGCCGGATCACGTCGAACCAGTCGCCGCCGACCCCTGCCTCCGCGTCGGTCGGCACATAGCGCTGGCACACGTCGACCGCGCTGCTGCGCGGTATCGCCTGCGGCAGCAGCCCTTCCTGCAGGGCCAGGGCGATGTCCCTGGCCCTGTTGAGCCGCTGTTCCCGGGAGCGCGCCTGGCTGATCAGCACCGCGACCGCCGCGGCCGCCGACACCAGGGCGAGCTTGATCACCGCGACCTCGGGCTCGTCCTCGGTGCGCCACTGCCGCAGCGCGGCGAAGACGGCGACGGACAGCGCGCCGATCACGGCGGTCGCCTGCACGCCGTGCACGGCGGCGGCGAGGAAGGGCACGACGGCGACGAGCAGCCCGAAGTGGTCGTCCGGCGGGGCCGCGAGCAGCAGGCCCGCGGCGGCGAGCAGCGCAGCGGAGGGAAGCACCCGGGTCAGCAGAGCACCGGCCCTGGTGGTCGGCCGGCTCCCTGCGGCGGCCCGTTGCTCCTCCATGGCGTGCCTGCCTCCCCTCTCGGGCGCTACACGCTCGCATGACACGTTGATTACCTTGATTTTACCAAATCGGGATCATTGCAGCGTAAATGCGACGGTCTGCCGGTGCGACGCGATCTGTGCCCGCCGCTACGGTGCCGCGTCGGGTGGGAGGAGCGGGCGCATGAACGTGCGGCTGTAGCGGACCACGCATGAGCTGTCGTCGCGGACGGCGTCCGCGGCGATGAACTCCGGGTCCCGGCCGAACAGCTCGCGGTACGCCTCGTAGGCGGCGAGGGAAGGGAAGCTGAACAGCGCGAGGGCCTTGTCGCTGGCTCCCTCCGCGGGCAGGAAGTAGCCGTGGTGCGTACCGCCGTTGCGGTTCACCAGGTCGATCCAGCGGCGGGCGAACTCCTCGAACGCGGCGATCTTCGACGGGTCGATGGTGTAGTCGACGACGCAGGTGATCACGGATGGCCTTTCTGGCGGAGGGTCACTGCGTGATGAACCGTCGCACATGGCCGCCATCGCCGTAGGCGGGATCACCGTCTGCCGGACAGGGAATTCCGAGTGATAAAGTATGACCCTCATAATACTTGACCGGGCCGCGCCGATCAGGTGCGTCCGGCCCGTTTCCTCGGGAGGAAGCGTGCGTCACACATTCGGACAGCTGGGCTGGAACGTCCGGGCAGTCGTCATGACGGCGGCGGTCGCGACGGCTGCCGCAGCATTCACCGCTCCCGCCGGCCACGCGGCGAGCGCCTCCGCGTCGAGCAGTTCGTCGGTGGTGCAGGCGACCAGGTGGGTCGACGGATGCGAGGCGATTCTCTACAGCAACGCGTCGCTCCAGGCCAGCGCGGGTGTCTACATGAGCCGGACGGCGGACGCCACGTACCGGTGCACCGGGTGGCTTGAGCGGTCGGCAGACGGAGGGAAGAGCTTCACGACCGTCTCGGGCTACCACACCATCTCCACGCCGGGCGCGAGTTCCTACACCGGCTGGTACTACGACAGCGCGCCGGATGTTTCGAAGGCGTGCGTGGAGGAGGAACCCCTTATCGCCGGAAACGTGCTCACCGTCTGCACGGCGGCCTGGTAGACCGCCGTTTTCCATCGGATCAGGCGGTCTCCTGCCGGGTAATGGCCCGTGTCGTACGCGCGGCCTTATGCCCCGCGCCGCCCCGGCCGGGGGGCGGTTGTGCGGCTTCGGCCGGGTTGGTTCAGGTCGTTGACAGCGGCGACCGGCGGGTGTGGAGTACGCGATGCACTCCCTACTGCGCGCATACCAATCCGTACGGAAGGGATCCCCCCATGCACCCCATCCGCCCTCTGGGCGTCCTCGCTGCTGCGCTGGTCGTCCTCGCGTTACCCGGCTCCGCCCACGCGGCGTCCATCACCCAGCAGTTCGCGGCCGACTCCGGTGACGCCTGCCACTACGGCACCACCAGCGGCACCTTCGGCTGGACCTACGGCACCACATCGCCCCTGCCGGTGTCCGCCGTGGCGGTCAAGGGCCAGGTCTCCGACCGGCCGCTGCCCACCGACCCGGCCGCCATCTGCACCAGCGACGGGTACTCCAGCACCGCCACCTTCACCGCCTACGCCGGCAGCGTCGAGATCGAGCAGCAGTCCAGGACCGCCGACAACGGCACCGTGAGCTTCGAGTTCACCCTCGGGAAGTCCACCGCCGCTGCCGCGGTCGACCGCGTCGTGGTCCAGGTCTGCCGCAACCCGGTCAGGACGCTGCCGCCGAGCTACTGCGGCAAGGCGGTGACCTACCTGGCGCCGCCCATCGCCTGACGGGCCGCCTCCGCCGCCGGGATCGCCGGCTCCCCGGCTGGACGGCCGGACGGCCGGACGGCTCAGCGGACCCGGTCGTAGACCAATGCCAGCGTGCCGTGCTCGCCCGCGGACTGGCTCGCCAGCGTCCACTGCCCCGGGGGCAGGCCGTCGTCGAAGAGGCGCGGTCCGCCCCCGAGGAAGACCGGGAAGACCGTGAAGGCCAGCCGGTCGACCTGGTCGGCCGCCAGCAGCGCCTTGATCACGCTCGCGCTGGACAGTACGAGGATGTCGCCGCCTTCCGCGGCCCTGAGGTCCGCGACCACCTCCGTGGCCGGCTTGTCCACGACCGCCGCCCGCTCCCACGGCGACGTGTCGAGGGTCGAGGAGAGGACCACCTTGTCCGTGTCGACCAGCCACTTCGCGAAGCCCTCGTCCCGCGGGTCGGCGCCCTCCATACCGATGACGGTGGGCCAGAAGCCCAGGAACCCCTCGGCGTTGACCCGCCCGAGCAGGGCCGTCGTAGCGGGCTCCCAGAGGCTGGTCAGATGGTCGCGTGCCACGTCGGTGACGGCGTACGGCATCACCCAGCTCATGTCCTGGGGGCCCGCGGGGCTGGCGTAGCGGCCGTCGAGGGAGAGGGCCATGTTGGTGACGACCCGGCGGCCGGTGCTCTGCTGCGTCATGTCGTGCTCCTTGTGTGGGTGCGGTGCGGTTCGGCGGCGAGGTTCGCCGCGAGTTTGTCGAGGCACTGGCCGAAGCCGATCTCGATACCTGCGATGAAGTCAGCGGAGTCGACGGTGCTGTCGGCGATCCGCCAGTGGACGTCGAGTTCCGTGCCGGTCCCGCGGGGCTGAAGGCCCAGGTCGACGTGGGAGGTGAAGGCGAGGCCGCCGTCGCCCAGCAGTGGCGAGAGCCGGAAGGCGAGGCGTTCACCGGGCCGAACGTCGTCCACGACTCCCTCCGCGCGCCCGACGACGGCGTCGGATCCGTCGGCGTCTTCGGCGTCGCGGAACTCCTGGACGATCCGCCCGCCCGGCCGGGCCTCGAAGACCAGCTCGGAGACGCGGAGGTCGTCGGGCGTCCACCAGCGGGCGAGCAGTGCGGCCTCCGTCAGGTGGCGCCACACCAGCTCGGGGCCCCCCGGCAGCGACCGGAGGAACCTGAACGAGCGGCCGTCTGCCCACCCCGGCTGCTCCGCCGCGAGCCGCTCCGCGTGGAGGCTGCGCCCGTAGCTGTCGTAGGCCGCGCGCGGGCCGTCCTCCCGGTCGGCGGTGTCCGCGAGCCGGCCGAGCGCCGCCGCGAGCTCCCGCAGGGGATCGGACCGGAGCACGTAGATGCGGCGCTGGCCGGTGCGCTCCGAGGTGACGAGGCCGGCGCGCTCAAGCGTCTGCAGGTGCTTGGTCGTCTGCGGCTGGCGTGCACCGGCGAGTTGGGCGAGAACGCCGACCGAGCGGGGCCGTTCGGCCAGCAGGCCGACGAGCCGCCAGCGGGCCGGGTCGGCCAGTGCGGCGAGGAGTGCGTCCATGGCTGCAAGTATTCTCCACGGAGAATATTCGTGTCAAGGAATATCTCTCGGAAGGTCCCGCCGCGTCGTCCCGGTCGTCTCGGTCGTCTCGGTCCGCCCGGTCCGCCCGGTCCGCCCGGTCCGCCCGGGACTCAGGAGGAGTAGGTCCAGTCGCTGGCGACGTGGGCGATCAGCCCGAGCAGCAGGAACAGCGCCACCAGCACCGTGCCCGCCGTGCTGAGCCGGAGCGGCCGGGTCGCGGACACGGCTTCCTCCATGGCCGGTGCGCCTGGCATGTCGGGGTCGCCGAAGAGGCGCTTGGGGTACGCCGACGCCAGCATGGCCGTGTAGGCGTTGTAGCGCATGGTGTAGCGCAGGAGCGCGGCGGTGGCCTCGAACAGCGGGCGGGGCATGCGGCCCTTGATGAGCACGATGAGCCAGGTTACGACGCACACGGCGTACCAGCCGGCGGCGAAGAGGCTTTGTACGACGGCCGCCGGGATCATCAAGATGATGCGGAAGAACACCGCCAGGCGGTTGAGCCGACCCGGGCGGACCTCGATCTGGACCGGGTAGTCCGGCACCGGGCTGAGCGAGAACGGGGGATAGGTGTCCACCAGCAGCAGGGCGCTGGCGTGCACCCGGGTCTCGTAGGCCAGGACACGGCTCAGGTAGCCGGCGACCGGCTCGGGCAGACGGGCGATGAACAGCGCCGCGAACCAGCCGAACACCACGGCGAAGAACGCCGCGATCCCCAGGAAGACCAGCACGATGAACTGGGGGATCAGCAGGAGCCAGCGCACCAGGACCGTGAGGCGGCGCTGCGGCTGCGGCTCGGGAATGTCCAGAGTCGGAAGCCATTCGGCGGCCTCGGCGGGCGGCCTGTAGTCCCACGTCTGCTGCGTCATCCAGGTGCTCCGCTTCTCGCTGCCCCCTTCCTGCCGGCCGCACCGGCGGCCCCGGCTGCGCCGGTCTTCCAGGCTGACAGCACTTCGAAGCGTGCGCGCGCGGTCGCCCCGCAGGCAGGTGAGGCCGAGGCCCAGGGATCGGCCGTGCGGGTGACGCGCCCGCTTTCGCCGCTCAGCCGCCTCGGCCGGCGTCCTCACATGGTGGCCGTCCTGCGCGCCAGGACCCGTTCGACCGTGCCGGCCTTCAGCCGCTCGACCTCGACGATCTCGAACCCGGCCGCCCGGACGAGCGGCAGCTGCCGGCGGGTGAAGTGCTCACCGGCGATGCGTACGGTGACGCGGTCGAGGAGCCACTGAAGGGCGTAGAGCGGCGGCCACGTGCTGCCGACGTGGTCGAGCAGCAGCAGCCGCCCGCCCGGTGCCAGCACCCGCTTCATCTCGGCGATCGCAGCGGCGGGGTCGGGGATGGTGCACAGGGCCAGCGCGCAGACCACGGTGTCGAAGACGGCGTCCTCGAACGGCAGGTGCGCCGCGTCGCCGACGCGCAGGTCGGCCTCGCGGCCGAGATCGGCGGCACGGCGCCTGGCGAGGGCAAGCATCGCGGGGCTCAGGTCGATTCCCGTGACGGTCACGTCGGCCGGGTAGTGGGGCAGACTCCGCCCGGTGCCGACGCCGACTTCGAGGACCCTGCCACGGGCGCGCGCGCCGAGCCACTCCCGGCCGCCGCCGAACTGGATCCTCTCGAAGAGCGCGATCTGCCGGTCGTAACTGGGCGCCGCCTTCTCCCAGGTGCGGAGGACCTTGGCGGTGGTCGGGTCGGGCGGGTTGCCCACGATGTCCTCCAGGGGGTGGTGACGCGCAGAAGCCGCCTGTCGGCGCGGGGGCGCGGATCGCCCGGGTCGAACCGGGTCCGAGCCTAGCCCGGCCGAGGGGACCTGCCTCCGAGGCGGGCACCGCCCGGCTGCGGGTACAGCCGGTTGGTCGGCACCGGGACGGGCCGCTCACATCTCGGGCTGGGTGGTTCAGAAGGAACTGAGAAGTTGGCGTGGCAGGCTGCGATCTTGATCCGAGCAGCGGTGGTCTGGGGCGTCCGGGCGCGGGCTGCGTACGTCCTCTCCTACGGAGAATTCCCATGAGCCTCACGCATATAGACGGTCTTCCCGCGCATGTCCTCTTCGTTCACTTCGTGGTGATATTGGTGCCGCTGACGGCCCTCGCAGCGGTCGGATGCGCGATCCAGCCGCGGTACGCCCGGCGTATGGGGCTGGTGCTTCCCGTGCTGGGGCTGGTGACGCTGGCGCTCGTGCCGCTCACGACACACGCAGGGGAGTGGCTGGAGCCCCGAGTCGGTGACGACCCGCTGGTGCGCCGGCACGCGGAGTTGGGCGACGGGCTGCTGCCGTGGGCGACGGGTCTTTTTCTGGCGACGGTCGCCATCTGGTGGCTGGGCCGCCGTTCGGCACAGTCCGAGGGGAGGGCGGAGGAGGGGTCTTCGACCGCCACTGCACGGTGGGCCTCGCCGACGGTGGTGCGCGTGGCCGCCGTGGTGCTGGCCGCCGCCGTGTCGACCGGCGCCGTCGTGGACGTCTACCGCATAGGCGAGTCCGGTGCGAAGGCCGCCTGGCACGACAACTACGACAAGTCCGCGACCGGCCACAACGGCTGACGGGCACGCGGAAGGCTCCCGGTCGCTGAATGCCGGGTGCGCGGCACCCGGGCTCCGCAGCGCCCTGTCGCGTGCGGATGTCACCGTCCTCGGGTCGCCTCCCGGGTGGCAGCGAGGATGGCATGTCGTCCTGCTGCCCGCCGTGGGTCCAACGGTGGACATCTGCGGTCACGGCGTCGACCAGGGCGGCGGGGTTCGCAAAGCGCTGCCCGGTGAGCCTGGATCTGCACGGGTCGTAGAAGACGCCGTCACGGTTGCATGCCTCGGTGACGCCGTCGGTGACCATGAGCAGGAATGCCCCCGCCGGCAGGGGCAGAACATCTGCCGGGGACGTGTCCGCGGCGGACGAGGGCGCGACGGCGCCCAGGCCCATTCCCAGCGGCAGTTGCGGCGTGCGCGGGTCGAGGCACGTCACGTTCCCCTCGTGGACGAGGTACGGCGGGGGAGGCCCGCGGTTGACCAGCCGCAGGACGTCGCCCGCGGTGGAGACCTCGGCCGGCACAGCCGTGGTGAAGTCCTCGGCGGACACACCGGGCGGGCGCCGCGCCGTATCCCTGGACAGCGCCTCGTCCATCCGTTCCGCCAGCGTGGCCAGGTCGGGGGCGTGCTCCCGCGAGCGCCCGCGGAGCCTTCACCTTCGTGCGACGAACTGCTTGCACGGTCGCTCCCAGCCCGTCTGGACCCTGGCGGCCCGTGTGGGCGTCCCGCGCTGGGTGGCGCCGCTGTTCGCCCCTGCGCGAGCAACTCCGCCCGGCCCGAGGCCTGCTGATCCTCTCCAGCCTCAAGAGGGTGTTCGTGGAGCCCTTCTGGCAACCGTCCCTGCCGGCACTCGCACACCACTCAGCGAGCCACCGGAACGGCCGATACCGCAGATCTCAGACACGCTCCCAGACGCGGGAAAGAAGCCGTGTCGCGCGGGTGGTGCGCGAGGACGGAGGGGCCGGTACCCGAGGGTGGGACGATGACAGAGCCTGTTCAGGACCCGGAGGGACCCGCCGGGGCGGCCCCCGGGAGACCGTCGGGACCGGTACCGTTCGGTGCGGTGCGGGACCCCGCACGTGTGGTCGCCTTCAGCGACGGCGTGATCGCCATCGCCGTCATCCTGCTCGTGCTGGAGATCCACCCGCCGCCCGACACCCGGCGCCTGTTGCACGGCCTCGCCGAGCTCTGGCCGTCCTACCTGGCGTACGCCGTGACATTCCTGCTGATCGGCCAGGTGTGGGCCAACCACCACCTCATGTACGACCACATCCGCAGCGCCGACCGGGTGGTGCTCTTCCTGAACACCTTGCTGCTGATGGACGTCGCCTTCCTGCCCTTCGCCGCATCCGTACTGGCGGAAGCCTTCCGCGACGGGCACGGCGAGCGCACCGCCGTCGTCCTGCACGACCTGACCTTCGAAGTGCTGGCGGTCCTGTTCAACCTCATCTGGTGGCACGTCCGTCGTGACCGCCGGCTGATCTCAGGCAGCATCGACGCCGCCGGCGTGGCCGCCATCAGCGGGCGCTTCCGGCTCGCCCTCGTCTGGATCGCCGTCGGGACCGTGCTCGGCGGCCTGCTCCCCGCGCTCGGCGTGGCCGTGATCACCGCCTTCATCCCGTACTACTGGCTTCCGGTCGCGGGCGAGGTCGCCAGGATCAGGCGCCCGCACGACCGCAGGCGCCGGCGGTGAACCGGGGTGCGCGCTGGCCGGGAGCCGCTCGCAGGCGGACGCTGGAGAGAGGGCGACCCGCGCCGCCCGGGTGCGGCGACATCCGGGACCACGTTCGCCCTCCGGCCGGCGACGCAGAACCGGCAGGCCGGAGCGTACGGCCGGCGGTGCCACCGCGGAAGGCACGACAGAGAGGTGAGAGACATGTACGCCCCCGTCCACCACCGGACCGCCGTCGTCGACGGCCTTGAGGTCTTCTACCGGGAGGCCGGCGATCCGGGGGCTCCCGCCGTGGTCCTGCTCCACGGCTTCCCGACCAGCTCGCACATGTTCCGCCACCTGATTCCGGCACTCGCCGACCGCTACCACGTGGTAGCGCCCGACCACATCGGGTTCGGCCAGTCCGCGATGCCCGGCCTGCAGGACTTCCCGTACACCTTCGAGGCCCTCACCCACGTCACTTCCGGGCTGCTCCGGCACCTGGACGTCGACCGGTTCGCGATGTACGTGCAGGACTACGGCGCCCCCATCGGGTGGCGGCTGGCAGTCGAGTCCCCCGACCGCGTCACCGCGATCGTCACCCAGAACGGCAACGCCTACGACGAGGGCTTCGTCAGGCCCTTCTGGGACGGCGTCTTCGCCTACGCCTCGGCGCCGGGGCCGGAGACCGAGGCGCCGCTGCGTGCAGCCCTGACCCCCGAGGTCACCCGCTGGCAGTACGTGAACGGCGTCGCCGACCCGAGCCTGGTCAGCCCGGACAACTGGGTCCACGACCAGGCACTGCTCGACCGCCCGGGCAACGACGAGATCCAGCTGAAGCTGTTCCGCGACTACCCCACCAACGTGGGCCTGTACCCGCGGGTCCACCAGTACTTCCGCGACTCGGGGGTCCCGCTGCTCGCGGTCTGGGGCGCCAACGACGAGATCTTCGGCCCCGACGGCGCCAGGGCGTTCCGCAGGGACCTGCCCGAAGCGGAGATCCAGCTGGTCGACTCCGGGCACTTCGCGCTGGAGAGCCACTTCGGCACCATCACCGAGCACATCCGCGACTTCCTCGCCCGCGTCCTGACCTGACCCCCTGCGCGCCGAACGGAAGGAATTGCCATGGGACTGTCCTGGCAGCAAGGACCGCTGGCCGCAGGTGCGATCGGGCACTTCCTCACCCCGGAGCCGCTGCCCGAGCGGCTGCTGTTCGCCGAGCCGCTGCGCCGCCGTCTACGCGTGCGGTTCAACGGTACGTGGATCGCCGACAGAGAGGACGTCGTGGTCCTGCACGAACCGGGCCGCTACCCGGTCGCCTACTTCCCCCGCGGCGACATCGCCGGGCAGGCGCTGACCGCGATGGACAAGGCCACCCGGCACCGGGACCTCGGCGACACCGCCTGGTATGCCGTGCACGCCGGTGACCGCACCGTCGAGCGCGCCGCCTGGGAATTCACCGCGCTGCCCGCCCACGCGGCGGAGCTGCAGAACAAGGTCGCCTTCGCGTGGCGGGCGATGGACGCCTTCTACGAGGAGGACGAGCGCATACTCGGGCACGCCGCGGACGCCTACCACCGCATCGACATCCGCAGCACCTCGCGCACCCTGGACGTCCGCCTCGGCGGCGAGCAGTTCGCCCGCTCCGAACGCCCCCTCGTGCTGTTCGAGTCGGGTTTCGCGCCACGCTGGTACGTCCCGCGGGCCGAGATGCTCCTTGACCATGTCCGCCGTCGCGCCCCGTCCTGCGGGGTATCGTAGCCTTTGGCGAAGACGCCGACGCGCGGCCGGACTTGGTGCGGACCGCCCTCTCTCCGGCGACACGACTCTTCGGCGTTGACCTGACGCCACTCCATGCAGTGGTGGTGGGTGACACGCCGGCGGACGTCCGGGCAGGAACGGCTGTCGGCGTCCCTGTGATCGCGGTCGCCAGACGGCTACCGAGGGATCTTCGAAGTGCGCAAGCCCCGAAGGGGATCATGCGGCGGCGTCGGGCACCCTGCCGACCGGCCCGAGGGCGTCCGTACAGCTGCTTCCAGGCCGCCGCGCCACATGCAACCCTGGCTATGGGTCCAGGCATTGCCGCCGAGTCGAGAGGGTGTCCATGAGTGACTGGGTGGAGCAGCGCATCGCCCGTGTGATGGAGACGAGCCGTCTCCTCGGCGAGCCGCCACTGCCGCCCCACCTGACGTTCGTCGCCGCGCGGCTGGCGAAACCCGGCCCCTCTGCCCTCGGGATCCGGCGGCGCAGAGTGCGCCGTATCGGCAGGCGACTGCACAAAGCCGGGGGCGTCCCGCTGATGCGCGCCGTGCTGCACCAGGCCGAGGTGCTCAGCCTGCGGCTGCACTCCGCGACGGTCTTGCGCGACATCGAGCAGGACTGGAACGGCATCGGCGGCTGGCGGAACTAGCGATCTCCGCATCAAGATGAGCGGACGCCGGGCGACGGCCAGGCCGAGTGGCTGCCGTGCGGCGCGGCACGGCGGCTCGGACCGGGCGGTCGACCGACACAGGAAGGAGAGCGTCGTGTTCGGAAGGGTCCGCACGGGTGTGGTACCCGTCTCGGCGCTGTTTGCCGCACTGGCCTTGTGCCTTTGGCTGGCGGGATGCTCGGGGGGATCCGGTGGCGCCGGTGCCGACGGGGGATGCAGGGGCGGCAAGCCGTTCTCCACGGTCAGCCCCGCGTACAAGGGCGCGGGCCCGCACAGGATGATCGGCTTCCAGCTCGGCAGCCACGACAGCCAGAAGTGGGACGCCCCCGACGCGCCCGAGCTCCCCGGGACGTGGGCGGCCGACCGGAGCACCACCCCTCAGGTGTTCGCCGTGGCACCCGGGGAGGACGACTACCGGCGCGCGCAGTTGGCGGTGTGCATGTCCGGCCCGACGGTGACCGGCAGAAAAGTTCACACGTGCTCCTACTCCGTGAGTTCCCTGGACGAGGTCGGCACGGCCTACGATATGGTCTCCGCGTACTACGACTTCACAGTGTTCGAGGCCAGGACCGGGCGTCTCGTGAAGTCCTTCCGGATCCATGGCGGCGAGGGGAACTGGGACTGTCCCTCGGCGATCAGGAGCGGTGCACGAGGAGTCGCGCAGACCTTCGGCGACGATGCTCTTGAGAGCAGACTGCGCGGCCTCGTCGAAGGGCCGGCCGTGAGCCGCTGATCTCGGTCGGGGGACGTGCCGGTACGGGCTGCCGCGTAGTCGCCCGCCCGGTGGCCGTCGGGCCACCGGCCGAAGTGTACGGGCCGTCTCCCGCTACTTCTTGGGGCGCCGAAGCAGGCGCCTGGCGATGTTCGCCGCGTCCACCGCCTCGGTCAGGGGGGAGGCCAGCACGTACTGGCTGATGGCGGCGAGCAGCGCCAGCGGCAGCCTGCGGTCCACCCGCAGATCGTGGACGGTGATCTCGAACCTCGCGCGTCCAGGGCTGCGGCTGACGCTGAAGCCGGGCGAGTCCTTGGCGCCGTAGTGGAAGTGCAGCGGCGTCACATGGTCGAACATCCACAGGTCCAGGCCCTGGTTGGAGGCGAACTCCGCGACGCGGTTGAAGGTCAGCCTGGTGGGCAACCCGACTGCCTCGCCCGTCAGCGGCGGCAGGCCGGGCTGCGCCACGGTCCAGTGCGCGGGGTTGTCGGCACGCCGCCCCCGGCGGAGCCCGACGAGCGGATGGATCTCGCCGTCCGGCACGCGATGACGGCCGTGGCTGGGGTTGACGACCCCTATGACACCGCCGTCCGTTCCCAGCGCGCCATAGGAGGTCAACTGGCCGGCACGCTCGTCCAGTTCCGGGCCGGTGAGGATGTCGTACGCCAGCCGGCGCCGCAGGTCACCCTCCTTCACCAGGCGAGCCACCTGCGGCCCGCCATCGGGCGCACCGACATCCATGGTGGTCCGGTCCAACTGCAGCCGCAGTGTGACAGCGAGTCGGTGCAGCGCCTGCAGGCCCCCTGATGCGGTACTCACGGCGTCAGACTATGTGCGCCTCCCGTCCGCCGAAACGAACCCCGAGGTGCGCATTACCGCTGAACCCGGCGCCACGGCGTGCAGTGCGTGCCTCGTGCATTCAGCGCCTCCGGGCTCCCTGTGCACCTGCTGCCCTACTGAACGGCACGCACAGAGGACCCTCGCCCAGGCCGTGGTGAGCCGGGCGCTCTCCGATTGCCGCGGGTCAGGTCATGACGCTCTCGTCGAGCCGGGCAACCACGGGGAAGCGCACGGCGAGCACGATGGTCTCGGCCGCCCCCGGCCTGTGCGGCAACCGCCTCCGCGGGCGTGCCGCTGAACGGGTCCGGCGCATGGTCGAGCTGCAACTGCGCGACACCGGCGAGCTCACCATGGTCCAGTACGAGATCTTGCACTGGGCCCGCGAGCGCGCCGGCTCGCGGCTCTGCATCACGGAGCTGGCCGAGCTCATGATCGGCTCACGCAGCGGTCTGTCGTACCAGGTCGCACAGTTGGAGAAGGCCGGGCTGCTCCGCCGTGAGCCCGACCCTGACGACGAGCGTCGGGCGGTTGTCGCCATCACCGACGAAGGCTGCGCACTGCTGGGCAAGACCGCACCCGGACAGGTGGCCGTCGTCCGCGCCGGGCTTATCGACCAGCTCGACGAGAAGCAGGTGGCGCAACTCGCCGACATCATGGACGTCGCCAGAGAGCACCTGCGCGCCACCGTGCCCGTGGCACCGCCGCGCAAGCGCAAAAGCCGCTGAGGAAGCGCCCGCTGGAGGCCCGGCCCGGCAGCGCTCTGGGCAGGATCCTGCGGATGGTCGACGGAGGGCGACTGCAGCCGCGGGTGACCGTCGTCGACTCCCTCGAGTCGGCATCCGGCGTTCACGACCCGCCGGCGGCCGGCCGCGGCCGCGGCAAGTACGTGGTTCGGGCGGGCGGTTGATGTGCGCGAACAGGCGGCGTATCAGCGTTCGTCGATGCCCTTGCCCAGTTGGCCGGCGATTCCCTGCCGGTCGATCTGGATCCAGTACTCGACGATCAAGCCGTCCTCGATGCGATAGACGGCACTCGTGATCGACGTCACCTCCGCTCCGGTCGGCGGGTGACCGTCGACCGGTCCCACGTGGCGTCCGACCTGGGTCCAGCGAGCGTAGACCCTGTCCCCTTCGGCGATCAGTTCGTCAACGGTCAGCGTGAAAGCGCCGTACGCGTCGAGCATCTCCTGGACGTGCTCGGTGTACTGCTGCGGGGTCCGCTCCACCACCGTCGGGGCCTCCGAGACGAGCTGGTGGGCCAGAACGCGGCCTGCCATGAAGCGGCCGGCCCAGTCCGGCTGCCTTCCCGATCGGACCTGCAGAAGGAACTGGCGGACTGTCTCTTTTCCCGTGGTCACAAACGCAGTCTGCCACTGAGACCGCGTGTGCGATCTACGGCGATGCCGCGTGGGGCTGGTTCTGCGCACCGTTGGACGCACTTACCGCAGGTGACGGGGCGTGCTACGTGTGAACCAATGGTGTGACCCACAGGTATGCCGGAATGCTCTCCCACGACGGCGTCTTGCCAATCCCTGAGGGATGTAGGCCCGCGGCTCCAACGACGGGCAAACGACGCCATCGAACCCGTCCGCCCAGGACTGGCCGGGACGTTACGGACTTTGATCGGTTGGCCGTCAGGATCCGGGCCCGAGTGCCTGCCGCTGAGGGCGTGGCGAACAGGGAGCCGCCTGCACCGACTGGGCAGGCCGGTGACCCTGGCCACCTGCTGGGGCGACGACCCGCCCGGCACCTTGATCGCCTCCCATCTCGCCGCCACCGGCGTACCGGTGCACCGCCTTCGCAGCACCTCCGGCCGCAGCACGGTCGCCCTCGCCTACGTGGACGCCGGCAACGGCTCGGCCACCTACGACTTCCTCACCGCCTGGGACCCGATCGACATCCCGCTTAAGCCCGACGTGGCGTTGCTACACACCGGCGCGATCGCATGCGCCGCGCCGGCGCCCAGCCACCCACCCACCCGCCACGAGATCGACTCTGTCCTCTCCAGCGCCCGGGCCTGCGTGGACAGGGTTCCTGTGGCCGGCGTCCTGGGTTGACGAGTCGCTTCGTCTACAACCTTGCTCCGGCTTCGACAGGGCCAGCGCTGGGCTGCGCGGAAGTGTTCGGCGTGCGGTTCTCGGCGGAGACCATCCATGCGAGCTGCTCGAGGCGGCCGATAAAGCCGTGGAGGAGGTCGGCGGTCGTCGGGTCTTCCTCGTCGACCTCGTCGTGGACGTTGCGTATGGTGCCGGTTGCCTGGTAGAGGCGCAGGGTCATCTGGTCGATGGCGTCGTGGGTCGTGATCTCGCCCTCGGAAAACTGGTCGAGGTGGCTGGTGGCGGCGACCGTGGAGGATCGCCCGTCCGGGACTGCGTAGAGCGCGCGCATGCGCTCGGCGGTGTCGTCGGCGAACTCACGAGCGGCGTCGACGATCTCGTCGAGCTGCAGGTGGAGGTCGCGGAAGTTGGTCCCGAGGATGTTCCAGTGGGCCTGCTTGCCCTGCAGGTGCAGGTCGATGAGGTCCACCAGGACGGCCTGGAGGTTCTTCGTGAGGGTGGGCGATGCGTGCATGAGTGGTGTTCCTTTCGAGGGTGCGAGTCCAGCGGATCGGTGAGGAGGGCGGGGCGGTTCGGTTGCGGAGCCGCCCCGGTGTTGGAGTCGGGAGCGCGCGCCCGACCGGAGGCCACGCGTGTCGTTGGGGGCGCTGCCCGATCGGGAATCGTTCACCGGAGGCTGTTGTGCGCCGGCGGCTTGAAGCGGGAGACGCTGTTGATCCTGCGTGTGATTGGAGGATGCCGAATCCTCGCGTACGCGTGGCCTCCACGCCGTCGGTAGGGGGATGGCTGAGCCGAGACGTCACGATCATCGGGCGCTTGGCGGGTGATGATCGTGGACGTCTCGGCTCAAGTACGGCCAGGGCTGCTGGACGAACGCAAGGATGTCAGGGTTGATGTCGCTGGCGTTCACGGTGAGCATGCCGTGCGACAAACCCTCGTAGATCTTCAGGGTCGCATTCCGCAGGAGCTCCGCCTGCTTGAGGGCGGCTTCCTGGTACGGGACGACTTGGTCGTCGTCACCCTGGAGGACGAGCACCGGCACGGTGATGGCCTTGAGGTCTGCGGTCTGGTCGGTTTCCGAGAACGCCTTGATGCCCTCGTAGTGGGCAAGGGCGCTTCCCGTCATCCCCTGGCGCCACCAGTTGTCCACGACCTGCTGCGAAAGCGGGACGCCGTCCCGGTTGAACCCGTAGAAGGGGCCGGAGGCCACGGCGTGGAAGAACTCTGCCCGGTTGGCCGCCAGTGCGTCGCGGAAGCCGTCGAAGACCGAGACGGGAACACCGTCGGGGTGCTCTGCGGTCTGCACCATCAGCGGGGGGACCGCCGCGACGAGTACCGCCCTCGCGACGCGGCCCTGGGGCTGGCCGAACTTCGCCACGTACCGCGCGACCTGTCCGCCGCCGGTGGAGTGGCCGATGTGTACAACGTTGCGCAGGTCCAGGTGCTGCACGACGGCGTCGACGTCGCTGGCGTAGTGATCCATGTCGTGACCGGAGCCGATGTCGGAGGAACGCCCGTGTCCGCGACGGTCGCTGGCGATCACGCGGTAGCCGTGGGAGAGGAAGTACAGCATCTGCGCGTCCCAGTCGTCCGAGGACAGCGGCCAACCGTGGTGGAACATGATGGGCTGGGCGTCGCGCGGGCCCCAGTCCTTGTAGAAGATCTCGGTGCCATCTTGCGTGGTGACGAACGGCATGTCTTACTCCTTGTCTGTGCCGCCGGGATTTGGCGGCACGCATGGCGTCTCGACGGCTTCGCCGCGACGGTGAGCCGCGCCGGTAGGACGGCAGCGGCGAGGTGCGCCTGGCCGGGGGCGCCGGCCGGTCGGATGGAGAGGCCGCATGGGGCTGAGCGGTCAGCCGCCTGCGGGTGCTGTGAAGTGGGGGCGGACCCGGACCGGTCGCCCGACCGACGCCGGTTTGGGGTCTCCGCTCAGCGAGTGGGACCGAGCAGGCGCTGGTCGGTGCGGGCGACGATTCCGAGGGAAGTCGCGTCGTCGCCGTATGCACCGCCAAGATCAGCCCGCCCTTTGTT
>NZ_JAFFIX010000032.1 GCF_016916835.1 Actinacidiphila bryophytorum
CCCGCCGTCCGGGGACACGAATGCCCCGCCTGAGATTTCTCCCGGCTTGGCTGAGGTGTCTTCGTCTGGCGAAGTAGTAAGGATCTTCGTCGTTCACGCCCGGATGCCCGGTTCGTGACAACCGTTCTAATCTACCTCCCTCCCCCGGAGGCGTCAAATCAGGTGAAGGTCGACGGCGGGGTGTCGAGGTCTTCGAGCTCGATGCCAGGGGCCGCGAGGACGACGTCGCCGGCGAGGTGGACCTCGTGCTGGTCGCCGGTGGCCAGGTCACTCACCAGAAAGTTATCCACAGGCAGAAAACCGCTGTCGGCCGGATGTGCTGTCCTGGTGAGCAGCGACCACGACTGGTCGACGGTGAGCGGGGCGAGCACGGGGGGCCGGAATGAGACGAGACGTACGCGGGTGGCGGGGCCGCCTGGTTCGAGGCGCAGGAGCCTCGCGGTGGCGACGAGGAAGGCGGGCGAGGCGCCCGTGAAGGCGTGCGCGGGGGCGTTGCCCTCCTGCGCGTGGTCGCCTGCGGGGTCGGTGCGGACCCAGGTGAGACCGTCGAGTGCGGCTGCACGGACCTGCCACGCGCCGGCGTGGAGTTCCAGGCGGATGGGGCGGCCGAGCTCGTCGATGGTCAGGTCGACGGAGCCGGTGATGTCGCCGCCGGGTGCGGTGGTCTGTGCGGTGTAGCGCCAGCCGGAGGGGCCGGTGGCGCAGTGGAAGTGTTCTTCTCCCAGGGGGGTGTGGTCATGGGTGTCGTGGAGCGAGTAGCGGCCGCGGGGCATGGTGGGGTCTCTGGATCTGGCGAGGCCCCCGCCTCGACGGGGAGGCGGGGGCCTGCGCGGTGGGGTCCGGCCCTGCGGGGCCGGGCGGTGCGGAGCCGGGGCTCAGTAGCGGTAGTGGTCCGGCTTGTAGGGGCCTTCGACCTTGACGCCGATGTAGGAGGCCTGCTCCGGCCGCAGGGTGGTGAGCTTGACGCCGAGGGCGTCGAGGTGGAGCCGGGCGACCTTCTCGTCCAGGTGCTTGGGCAGCACGTAGACGCCGATCGGGTACTCCTCGGGCTTGGTGAAGAGCTCGACCTGCGCCAGCGTCTGGTCCGTGAAGGAGTTGGACATGACGAAGGAGGGGTGGCCCGTGGCGTTGCCGAGGTTGAGCAGGCGGCCCTCGGACAGCACGATCAGGACCTTGCCGTCGGGGAAGGTCCAGGTGTGGACCTGCGGCTTGACCTCGTCCTTGACGATGCCGGGGGTCTTCGCCAGGCCGGCCATGTCGATCTCGTTGTCGAAGTGGCCGATGTTCCCGACGATCGCCTGGTGCTTCATCCGGGCCATGTCCGAGGCCATGATGATGTCGCGGTTGCCGGTCGTGGTGACGAAGATGTCGGCCGTCTCGACGACGTCGTCCAGGGTGGCGACCTGGTAGCCGTCCATCGCAGCCTGGAGCGCGCAGATCGGGTCGATCTCGGTGATGACGACGCGGGCACCCTGGCCGCGCAGGGACTCGGCGCAGCCCTTGCCGACGTCGCCGTAGCCGCAGACGACGGCGACCTTGCCGCCGATCAGGACGTCGGTGGCGCGGTTGATGCCGTCGATCAGCGAGTGGCGGCATCCGTACTTGTTGTCGAACTTCGACTTGGTCACCGCGTCGTTGACGTTGATCGCCGGGAAGAGCAGCGTGCCTTCCTGCTGCATCTCGTAGAGGCGGTGGACGCCGGTGGTGGTCTCCTCGGTGACCCCGCGGATCTCGGAGGCGAGCTGGGTCCACTTCTGCGGACTGGCGCCGAGGGTGCGGCGCAGCAGCTCAAGGATGTGGCCGTACTCCTCGCTGTCCTGCGCGGTGGTGGCGGGGACGGCGCCTGCCTTCTCGAACTCGACGCCCTTGTGGACGAGCAGGGTGGCGTCGCCACCGTCGTCCAGGATCATGTTCGGGCCGCCGGTGGGGGTGTTGGGCCAGGTCAGGGCCTGCTCGGTGCACCACCAGTACTCTTCGAGGGTCTCGCCCTTCCAGGCGAAGACCGGGACGCCCCTGGGGTTGTCGGGGGTGCCCTCGGGGCCGACCGCGATGGCCGCGGCCGCGTGGTCCTGGGTGGAGAAGATGTTGCAGGACGCCCAGCGGACCTCGGCGCCGAGGGCGACCAGGGTCTCGATGAGGACGGCGGTCTGCACGGTCATGTGCAGGGAGCCGGTGATGCGGGCGCCGGCCAGCGGCTGCGTCGCGGCGTACTCGGCGCGCAGCGACATCAGGCCGGGCATCTCGTGCTCGGCGAGGGTGATCTCCTTGCGGCCGAAGGCGGCAAGGGAGAGGTCCGCGACCTTGAAGTCGGTAGCGGTAGTGGTCATGCGGGCTGCTCCTCGGTGCGATCGAGGTGGACAGGGATGTGGCGCGGCCGCGGGACGGTTGCGGGTGCATCCGGCTGCGGGCGCACCTGTCCCCTTGCGGCAGCGCAATCCGTCGGAGGCCCTCTCTCCCTCGGTCGGTCACCGTGGGGCGACCGCCCGACCGCCATCAGCAGCGACGTCTGGCTGGGTACGAATCTACACCGGCGGGCGGATCGGCCGCAGTCCCTCCGGTCAGCGGCCGCCGGGCGTCTGGTCGGGGTCGGGGCCTGCCGCGGCGGCGGCTTCGCTGTAGATGTCGGGTTCGAGGTAGATGACGCGGGCGAAGGGTTCCGCGGCCCTGATGCGCTCCTCTGCTGCGTCGATGGCGGCGGCGACCTGGGCGGCGGTGTCGTCGTGCCGGACGGAGATCTTGGCTGCGACCAGGAGTTCTTCCGGGCCGAGGTGCAGGGTGCGCATGTGGATGATGCCGGTGACGCTCTCGCCGTCCACGGTGGCCTCGCGGATGCGGGTCAGGGACTCGGCTCCCGCGCCTTCGCCGAGCAGCAGGGACTTGGTCTCGGCGGCGAGGACGAGGGCGATGCAGATCAGCAGGGTGCCGATGCACAGGGTGCCGATGCCGTCCCAGACGCCGCTGTCGGTGGCCAGGGCGATGCCGACGCCGAGCAGTGCGAGGACGAGGCCGATGAGGGCGCCGAAGTCCTCCAGCAGCACGACGGGGAGTTCCGGCGCCTTGGCGCGGCGGATGAACTCGGTCCAGGACAGCACGCCGCGGGTGTGGTTGGACTCCTTGATGGCGGTGCGGAAGGAGAAGCCCTCGGCGACGATGGCGAAGACCAGCACGCCGACCGGCCAGTACCAGTGGTCGATGGCGTGCGGGTGGCGGATCTTCTCATAGCCCTCGTAGAGGGCGAACATGCCGCCGACGGAGAACAGGACGATCGAGACGAGGAAGGCGTAGACGTAGCGTTCCCGGCCGTAGCCGAAGGGGTGTTCCTCGTTGGCCGCCCGCTTGGCCTTCTTGCCGCCGATGAGGAGCAGTCCCTGGTTGCCGGAGTCGGCGAGGGAGTGCACGCCTTCTGCGAGCATCGAGGAGGAGCCGCTGAACGCGAACGCGACGAACTTCGCCGCGGCAATGGCGAGGTTGGCGCTCAGTGCCGCGACGATCGCCCTGGTTCCGCCTGAGGCGCTCATGTGTGCTGGGTGTCCTTCCGTCGGCCCTGGCGGCTGCCTTGCCTTGGCGGGCGTTGCGGACGGACATTCTTGCAGCCCGTGTCGCCGCCGGTGCGTCAGGCCGCCACGGTGGCACGGAAGACGGTGCCGTCACCGTCGAGTTCGGTGCGTTCGCCGGCCGGGATCCAGCAGGACTCGCCGCGGCCGAGGGTGAGGGTGCTGCCGTTCTGGGCGCGCAGGGAGGCCTGGCCCGCGGTGCACAGCAGGATCTGCGGTCTGCCCGGGTCGAGCGTGCGCGGGTCGGAGCCGGCGGCGAGGAGGTAGCGGGAGAGCCGGAATTCGTCGATCGGGGCGGCGTACAGCTCCTCGCCGTCGGGGGCGGCCTCGGGGCGGAGGACGGCGGGGTCGTCGGCCTCGAAGCGGACGATGCGCAGGAGTTCAGGTACGTCGATGTGTTTGGGGGTGAGGCCGCAGCGCAGCACGTTGTCGGAGTTGGCCATGATCTCGACGCCGAGTCCTTCGAGGTAGGCGTGCGGGACGCCGGCGCCGAGGTAGAGGGCTTCGCCAGGCTGCAGCCGCACGTAGTTGAGCAGCATGGCGGCGATGACGCCGCGGTCGCCGGGGAAGCTGTGGGCAGCCTTGGCGTAGGCGGCGTAGTCGGCGGCGTGCGGGGTGCCGGGCGTGGTGGCGAGCCGTGCCGCCGCATCCGCGGCGGCGTGCACGCTGTCGGCCGTCGCGGCGGGGTCGGCGCCGAGGACGGCGGCCAGGACCTCGCGCAGCGCCTGGTCCTCGGGGTGGGCGCGGAGGATGTCGACGTAGGGGGCGAGGGCGCCGACCCCGAGTGCATCGATGAGGGCGGCGGCCTCGGTGGGCCGGCGGAAGCCGCACAGTCCGTCGAAGGGCGACAGCGCCACGAGCATCTCGGGCTTGTGGTTGGCGTCCTTGTAGTTGCGGTGCGGGGCGTCGAGGGGGATGCCGCGGGCTTCCTCGTCGGCGTATCCGGCCTTGGCCTGGGCGAGGTCGGGGTGGACCTGGACCGAGAGGGGTGCGCCGGCGGCGAGCACCTTGAGCAGGAAGGGCAGCCGGGGGCCGAAGCGCTTGACGGCGGCGTCGCCGAGTTCCGCGACGGGGTCGGCGTCGATGAGGGTGTCCAGCGGGACGGGTCCCGCGCCGCGGTCGACGCGGGAGGGTGCGCCGGGGTGGGCGCCCATCCACAGTTCGGCCTGGGGCTCCCCGGTGGGCGGGGTGCCGAGGAGTTCGGGGATGGCGGTGGTGGAGCCCCAGGCGTAGGGGCGGATGGTGGTGATGAGGCGGTTCATGCCGGTCATGGTCTCTCGGTCGAGGCGACGGCCAGGTAAACGGCGGCGAAATCGGTCAGGGCGAGGATCTCCGCGGCGATGTGCAGGTCGCTGCCGCCGGGGGCGGCGATCTCGCTGAGCGGGGTGTCGTGTGCGTAGGCCTGCTCGCGGGCCGCGGGTGCCGCGGAGCCGGGCTGGTCGGGGGCTTCCTGGAGCAGCACGATGCGCAGCCGCAGCCCGTCGGAGTCCTCGACGCGGTCGCGGAAGAAGTCGTCGGGGTCGGCGGTCAGGGCGTGCACGCCGGCCTGGAGCGGGCCGTGCAGGGCCAGCGCGGTGGGCAGTTCTGCGCTCAGTGCCGGGCGGCCGGCGCGGATGGCGAGGACGGCGGCGAAGCGGCGGGCGCCCGCGGCGGCGATGCGCCCCTGGCTCCACAGCAGCGGGAGGGCGTCGTCGAGTTCCGCGGCGAGGGTTTTGGCCGGGTTGGTGTAGGTGGCGATGGCCGGGCCGCAGCGGGCGGCGACCTCGTCGAGGGTGTCAGCGAGGTCGTGCAGTTCGCGGATCGGCGCGGTGATCAGGCCGAGCCGGTCGGCGAGGGCGAGCAGCGGGGTGAGCAGTGCCCAGAAGGCGCCGGTGTCGGCGGCCGTGTCGGCCGTGGGGTCGACGGGGCCGCCCGCCTCGGGTCCCGCGAAGGGCAGGGCGAGGCCGCGGACCTGGGCGACGGCTTCGGCCAGCGGCGCCTTGGCCGGGGTGACGGCGACGGCGGTGCAGCCGCGGCGGTAGGCCTGCTCGACCAGGTCGGTGAGGCCCTGTTCGGTGCCGTTGGGGGAGATCAGGAGCAGCAGGTCGAGGGAGCCGGCCCAGCCGGGCAGTGTCCAGCGGGCCTGCTGTGCGGTGGGCCCGCCCGGGGTGAGGGCTTCGACGGGGCAGCTGCCGGAGCCGAGTGCGGTGAGCAGGTCGGCGACGGCGGCGGCGTCGGGGCCGCTGCCGGCCACCAGGACTGTGCGGGGCCGCCCGTCCGGCTGCAGTGCGGTGACGCCGGCTTCTTCGGCGAGCCGCAGTGCGGTGCGTACCCGGGCGCCGGATGCGGCCACTCCACGGAGGAGTCCCCGGGTGTCGGCGCGGGCGAGACCTTCGGGGTCCTCCAGCAGCGACTCGTCGAACAAGGCGACCTCCGGGGCGTGGCGTCGTGAGGCGGTAGGACGGGGCGGACCCGGCGGGTCCTTGCGGGTGTGTCGTGGCGGGGCGCCGGGGTCAGCCGGGGCGGCGGGCCTCGTCCACCAGCAGGACCGGGATGTCGTCCCTGACCGGGTAGGCCAGTCCGCAGGTGCTGGAGGTGCAGACCAGCTCGGCGGCGTCCTCGTCCTCGCGCAGCGCCGCGTGGCAGGCGGGGCAGGCGAGGATGTCCAGAAGGCTGGCTTCGACGAGCGGCATGTGCGGTGTCCTCCTGGCGTGTGCGGCGGGTGGCCCCGGCCTGTGCCTGCCAGCCTATCGCCGCGCAGGTCGTCGGGGCACGGGACCGCGGCGGGGGCGGGCCGGGACCGGGGCCGAACCGGAGCAGGGGCCGGGGTCAGCCCCTGACGAGGGCGAGCACCTGGTCGCGGATACGGGCGACGGCGGCGTCGTCGGCGGCTTCGACGTTGAGCCGCAGCAGCGGCTCGGTGTTGGAGGCCCGCAGGTTGAACCACCAGTCGGCGGCGCTGACGGTGAGCCCGTCGAGGTCGTCGAAGGTGACTCCGGGCTGCCCGGCGTAGGCGGCGCGGACGGCCTCGGTGCGCCCCGCCTGGTCGGCGACGGTGCTGTTGATCTCGCCGGAGGACGCGTAGCGGTCGTAGCCGGCCACGAGGGCGGACAGCGGCCCGTCCTGGCCGCCGAGGGCCGCCAGCAGGTGGAGTGCGGCCAGCATGCCGGTGTCGGCGTTCCAGAAGTCGCGGAAGTAGTAGTGCGCGGAGTGCTCGCCGCCGAAGACGGCGCCGGTTGCGGCCATCTCCTGCTTGATGAACGAGTGGCCCACGCGAGTGCGCACCGGTGTGCCGCCGTGCTCCCTGACGACCTCGGGCACGGAGCGGGAGGTGATCAGGTTGTGGATGACGGTGGCGCCGGGGTTGGCTGCCAGCTCGCGGGCGGCGACCAGCGCGGTGACCGCGGAGGGCGACACGCCCTCGCCGCGCTCGTCGACGGCGAAGCAGCGGTCGGCGTCGCCGTCGAAGGCCAGGCCGATGTCGGCGCCGGTCTCGCGCACCCTGGCCTGCAGGTCGACGAGGTTCTTCGGGTCGAGGGGGTTGGCCTCGTGGTTGGGGAAGGTGCCGTCGAGTTCGAAGTACATCGGCACCAGGTCGACGGGCAGGCCCGCCAGCACGGTGGGCACGGTGTGGCCGCCCATGCCGTTGCCCGCGTCGACCACGACCTTCAGCGGGCGCATCCCGGACAGGTCCACCAGGGAGCGCAGGCAGTCGGCGTAGTCGCCGAGCACGTCGCGGTCGCCGATGGTGCCGGGGACGGCGGCGCCGGCCGGGATGCCGGTCTGCATCCACTGCTCGGCGAGGGCGCGGATGTCGGCGAGGCCGGTGTCCTGGCCGACGGGTGCGGCGCCCGCCCGGCACATCTTGATGCCGTTGTACTCGGCGGGGTTGTGGCTCGCGGTGAACATCGCGCCGGGAAGGCCGAGCCGTCCGCTGGCGAAGTACAGCTCGTCGGTGGAGCACAGCCCTATGCGGGTGACGTCGGCGCCGCGGGAGGCAGCACCGCGGGCGAAGGCGTCCGACAGGCCGGGGGACGAGGGCCGCATGTCGTGCCCGATCACGACGGCGTCGGCGCTGGTGACGGTGGCGAAGGCCGCACCGAAGATCTCGGCGAGCGGGGTGTCCCACTGGTCGGGTACGACTCCGCGTACGTCGTAGGCCTTGACCAGCTGCGACAAATCGGCCACTGCACACCTCTGCTGTACGGAGTCGCGGAGATCGGACGGTTCGGCGCGGCAATATGCCGCGGTTCCGGCCACAACCTACCCCGGACGGGCGGCGGCCCGTTCCCCGCACAGGGGCGGCGGGCGGTGCCGTGCCCTACTCGGGTGAGCGCAGCACCCGCAGGTGGCCGCGGCGGGCGACTTCCAGCGGGTCGATGTCGCGGGCGCCGGCGCGGGGGCGCTCCTGCGGGCGGGCGGCCTCGCGTACCGCGTTGGCGAGGGCCTCCAGGTCGTCGCCGCTGGGCCGGACGGGGCCGGTGTCGACGGCGAGCCTGACGACCTCCCAGCCGCGCGGGGCGGTCAGCCGCTCGGAGTGCTCGGAGCACAGGTCGTAGCAGTGCGGCTCGGCATACGTGGCGAGGGGGCCGAGGACGGCCGTGGAGTCCGCGTAGACGTACGTCAGCGTCGCTACGGCGGGGCGGCCGCAAGCGGTGCGCGAACAGCGACGTACAGGGCTCACGAGGTTGGACGGTACCGCACTCTTGAGCGGGCCGCGACGACTCTCCGCAGGCTCACCCGGTCGTGTCGTGGCGGCGCGGTCTGCGGGCGCACTGGTGCCGCCGTCGCGTGGACCTGCGGTGATGCCGCAGTGGCGGGAGGTACGTACCAAGGCGGGGCGGGCGGTCATGACGGCGGCACGTGACGGCTTCGGTCGCCAGGTGGCGCGTTTGCATCACTTCTGTGGCCTGATGCGGTCTGAAACTCGGTGCGAGATGACGATAAAGGGGCCGCGATCACTCGGGTCGCGACACGGCGCGGGGCGGGAGCTAGGCTCACGCTGATGGACAGCTCGGCTCCACCTCCCTCCGACCCGCGTCCGCGGCACCGTGACCGGCACGGCCGTGGCATGCGCGGCCCTATCGCGCCGCCGCAGGTGCCGCTCGCGCTCAGCCGTGCGGACGCCTTCGACGACCTGGTCAGGGATGCGGCCGACCGCCTGGAGCGGCGCTGGCCGCAGCTGGCGGACGTGGAGTTCGCCGTGCAGGAGGTGCCCTGGCCGCAGGACGGTCCCGCCGACGGCGACGCGGTGCCGCTGGGGCGGCTGGTCGGCGCGGGCAAGGGGCGGCCGAGTCGCATCGTGGTCTACCGGCGGCCGGTCGAGATCCGCGCCAAGAGCCGCGACGAGCGGGCGCTGCTGGTCCACGAGGTGGTGGTGGAGCAGGTCGCGGAACTGCTCGGCCTGTCGCCGGAGAACGTCGACCCGAAGTACGGCGAGGACTGACGCCTCCCGGCGCCGGTCCCCGCCTACTTGTCGAGGATCGCGATGTCGGAGCCGGCCTGCGGCACCTCGACCATGCCCCGGTCGTCCGGCATCGGCTGGATCGTGAACATGGGCACGCCGCCCAGCGGCAGTGCCAGCATCCGGGAGGCGTAGAGGGTGCCGCCGGAGAGCTTCTCCACGGTCACGGCGTAGCCGCCGCTGCTCCCCGAGGGCGGCGCGGGCTGCACGGACAGGGTGGAGTTGGCCTTGACGATGACGGTCTTGGACACGCTCGTGCCGCCGGACGGGCCGGGCGCCGAGGTCACCTTCACGCTGGTGTCCTTGCCGACGGCCATCAGGGCCACCGTGGTGCCCTTGTCGCGGTTGTCCGCGACGGTGGCCCTGGCGCCGATCGCCGGAGTCGCGGGCAGGAAGGCCAGCTCCTGCTTGGTGCCCTTGCCGCGGGTGATGCGCAGCCCTGCGACGACGGGTACGGGCGTGTGCACGTCGCTCGACCCGATGACCAGGGAGCCCGGTTCGCCCTTGGTGATGTCGCCGAGGTCGGCGGTGGCGGTCATACCGGCCTTGACGTGCATCGTCTCGTGACCGGCCGGGGAGATCAGGCCGGTCGCGGTGGCGAGTTTGAGCGTCAGGTCGGCGTCGTCGGTGCCGGTCGCGTAGGCGACCAGGTGCACCGACGTGGCGTCGGCGGGGATGCCCGGCATGACGAGCGAGGTCGCGGGCTCGGCGGCGGGCGGCAGCCAGTCGGTGCCGAGCGAGGTGTCGGTGGCCTGGACGGCGGCGCCGACCCGGCCGCTGCGGACGACGACGTGCACGGTCAGGTCGGCGGCCTTGTCGGCGACCAGGGTGGACAGCAGCACCGGCTTGGCGCCCTTGCCCGGGACGGTGATGCCGTCGCCTGACGACGCCTTGAGCAGGCCGTCCTTGCCGTACAGCTCGATGTCGACGACGGCGGGCGCTTCGTCGGGGTCCACCAGGTGCAGGTAGTCCTGGCGGCCGGCCGCGGTGCTCGCGCCGGGGAACCAGAACTCGCTGTCCGGGGTGACGCAGGAGGTGCCGAGCAGTCCGCGGCCGGGTCCTGAGTCCACCACGGTGGTCTGCTGGACCGCCCAGCCGGGCGCCAGCGGCCCGTCCGCGGTGCCGATCAGGGCGGGGGCATCGGGATTCTCCGTGGTCGCCGTGGCGGCCTTGCCCGTCGCCTTGAGCGGGGCGAGCGGCGTGGCCTTGCCGGCGGTGGGGACGAGCTGGGCGCTGCCGGCCTCGCCGCCGTCGCCGCTGCCCGTCGTCGGAGGGGTGAAGGAGGTGTAGACGGTGGTGGCGAACTCCGAGGGGGAGGGCGCCGGGCACACCACGGTGCTGCGCTGCACGGGCAGCGTCTTCACCTCGCCCTTGGGGGCGGCGACCGAGTCGTCGCCGCCGGTCAGGGATGCGGCTGCGGTCAGGACGGCGAGTACGGCGACGGCGCCGCCCAGGGAGAGGGTGCTGCGGTTCACTGGTGGTCGCTCCCGTCGCGGCGCTGGTCGCCTTCTGCGTAGTACGCCCCGGCGTCGCCATATGCCGCAGGGTCGGCGTAGCCGCCCTGGTCCGCGTAGGGCGCCTGGTCGCCGTAGCCGGTCACCGTCCCGTCGTGCGGTGCCTGGCCGCCTTGCGGGTAGGGGTCGTAGCCGGGCTGCTGGGGTACGTAGCCGTACTGGTCGCCGTAGCCGCCCTGCTGCTCGTAGCCGCCGCCCTGGCCCGCGGGGTAGGGCTGCTGCTCCCACTGCTGGTCGGGGTAGGGCGCGTAGTACGGGTCGGCCGCCTGGCCGGCGTCTTGGGCCGGGACCGCGTAGGGGTCGTAGCCGCCGTCCGCGGGGTCGTAGCCGCCCTCTGCCTGCTCGTACGGGGCCTGCGCCGGTTCGAACGGGTCGGGTTGTCCTGGCTGCTGTCCCGGGTCGCCGCCGTGCGCGTCCTGGTCGCCGTCGTCCTGGGTGCCGTCGGCGGCGGCCTCGGCCTCCGCCGCGGCCTGGAGGCGGCGTGCCCTGCGGCCCTCGCCGCTCGCCTGGCCGGGGATGTCGGCTGCGGCAGCCCCCTCGGCGTCCGGCAGGTCGTCGTCGACCTCGCGGCGGCGGCCCGGCAGGGCGAGCACGATCGTGACGAGCAGCAGGAAGGCCTGCACGCCGAGCCAGCCGATGTGGGTGACCGGCTCCTTGAACGTGACGTCGAGCCGGCCGCCGTCGGCGGGCAGCTGGAAGCCCTGCGCCCATCCGTCGACCGTGGTGGGCGTCAGCCGTGCGCCGTCGAGGGTGGCCTGCCAGCCGCTGTCCGCGGAGTCGGCGAGCCGCAGCACGCGGCCCTGCGGACCCGACGGCACCTTGGTGTGCGCTTCGAGGCGGCCGGAGGGCACCGCGACGGGCTTGGCGCCCTTGGCGGTGATCGTCATACGGGAGACGGTCGTGTCGACCCGCCACAGCTCGCTGCCGTCGGCCTGGCTGACCCGGGACAGGCCCGGCGTGCTGTCCATGACGCGGCCGACGGCTCGCGGTGTGCCCTTCTGCGCCAGGACGTAGCGCACGGCGTATCCGGCGAGCCGGCTGCCCTGGTCGGCGCCCGAGCCCGCGACGAGGTTGGCGACGAGGTCGTCGAGTGCGGTGTCCCGGTCGGCCTGCGCGGCCAGTTCCGCGTCGCCGATGCGGACGCCGGCGCCGCGGACCAGCGCGTAGGAGATACGGCCTTCGGTGCCGCTGAGCACCAGGGTGCGGGCCTGGTCGCCGCTGGTGCTCTCCTCGGCGACGAAGGCGGGCACCTGCTGCGGGTCGCGGCGGTCCAGCGGGCCGTCGGCCCCGTGCGCGACCCAGGTGAAGGCGGCCAGCAGCGGGGCGGCCGCCGCGGCCAGCGCGATCAGGCCCGCGACGGGCTGCCGCCAGCCGAAGCCGCTGGCGGCGATCCGCTCGTTGGCGCCTTCCGCGCCGACCGCGGCGGCCGCGAGCAGGGCCAGGCCGTAGACGAGCGTGGCCGGCCCCGCCCATGCCTTGCCGTTCTCGACGACCGCGAAGAGCAGGCCGGTCGCGGCGACGGCCCATGCGGCGACGACCGCGGTGCGGCGGGTGTCGCGCAGCAGCGCCGCCAGCGCGGCCAGCAGCAGGCCGACCAGCAGCAGACCGCCGGAGCCCTTGGGGCCGCCCGGGCTGAGCAGCAGCAGGTCGATGCCCGAGGCGCTCGTGGTGCCGTAGGGCAGGCCCACCTCGTGGAGGAGCCGCCCGGGGTGCGACAGCAGCGTCAGCGACCAGGGGGCGAGCAGCACGATCGGGGTGACGGCCAGCGCGGCGAAGCGCAGCACCATCGGTACGAGCAGCGCGCCGCGCCCTGTCGCCATCCGCCAGGCGAGGGTCGCCGCGGCCAGGACCAGCGCGATGGGCCAGGTGATCGGGGTGAAGGCGGTGGTGAACGTCAGCATCAGGGCCAGCGCCCAGGTGGAGCGCCAGCCGGGCCGCACACCCCGGTCCAGGGCCGCGTCGCCGAGCTGCAGCCCCGCGCAGGCGACCGCGGCGCGGGCCATCAGCGGCAGCAGGATGGCCAGTACGGCGGTGCCGAGCCTGCCCGTCGCCAGGGCGCCGGTCGCGGCCGGCAGGAAGGCGTACGCGATCGAGGCCCATGCGCGCAGCAGCCGGGAGTCGACCAGCGGCCGGGAGGCGAAGTAGGCGGTGAATCCGGCCAGCGGGACCGACGCGACGAGCAGCAGCGTGAGGGTCAGGCCGGTGGAGCCGAACAGCACGGTGGAGAACAGCCCGAGCACCGCGAGGTAGGGCGGCGCGGACTGGGTGCCGCCGGTGCCCAGCGCGTGCCAGGACCCGGCGTAGCTGCGCCACAGGTCGGAGGCGCCGGGGTCGGCGGGCAGCAGGGCGCCGCCGGCCAGCGCGCCGCCGCCGAGCAGCGAGCGGCAGGCCGCGAGCGAGACGACCAGCAGCACCGCGAAGAGGACGGGACCGGGCTTGCGGGCGATCCGCTTGAGCCGGGCGAACTGCTCGATCTCCAGGAAGTCGCCGCCGTCGTCCTCGCCGGGTCCCGACTCGACGGCTCCGCCGTGCCGCCCCGCGGCGGCGGAGGAGGCGTCGGCGCGGCCTGCGATGTTGCTGACGACCTGGTCGACGGTGGCCCGCACGGTCGCGCCGGGCGGCGGGAAGAGCGGGCGCAGTTCCGAGGGCGGCACGGTGCCCTTGCCGCGGCGGTGGCGGGCGCCCAGCAGCCGCCCGGGGCGGAGCAGAACGCCGAGCAGTCCGACGATCTCGTCGACGGCCTGTCCCGGCACCTTGCCGACGAGGTAGGCCAGGGTGCGCAGCAGTGTGCCGAGGACTATGCGCAGGGCGACATAGGGGAGCAGCGGGCCGCGGGTGTTGGCCAGCAGGGTGTAGACGGCGCCGGCCTTGTCGACCCGGTGCGGGTTCGCGGCGGACCTGCCGGCGCAGTCCACGGGGCGGCGCTCGCGGGAGGCGGCCTCGGCGTGCCAGAGCACGGCGTCGGGGGCGACCAGGACGGTGTGGCCTGCGGCCTGGGCGCGCCAGCAGAAGTCGACGTCGTCGCGCATGAGGGGCAGCCGGCGGTCGAAGCCGCCCAGTTCCTCCCACACGTCGCGGCGGACCAGCATGCCGGCCGAGGACACCGACAGCACGGGGCGCACCTGGTCGTGCTGCCCCTGGTCCTGCTCGCGGCGTTCGAGCGCAGTCCAGCGGCGGCCGCTGCGGGCGATGCTGACGCCGACTTCGAGCAGTTGCCTGCGGTCGTACCAGCTGCGCAGCTTCGGGCCGACGACGGCGGCGGAGGGCGAGCTGTCGGCGACCCGCAGCAGGCCGGCCAGGGCGCCGGGGTCGGGCTCGCAGTCGTCGTGCAGCAGCCACAGCCACTGGACGGGGTCGCCGTGCGGCTGGTCGGGCTCGTCGTAGACGTCGTCGTTCCAGCTGCGGCTGACGGGGTCCCAGCCGCTGCGGCGGGACAGGTAGGGCAGTTGCTCCGCGGTGAGCGGTGCGGCGGCGCGCGCCGCCTCCTCGACGGCGGCGCCGAAGGAGGTGCGCCGGGCCAGGTGCAGCACGCGCTGGTCGCCGAGAGACTCGGCGAGCAGCCGGGCGGAGTCGTCGGCGCTGCCGGTGTCGGCGGCGACGACGTCCTGGACCGGGCGGTCCTGGGCGAGCAGACCTGCGAGGGCCTTGGGCAGCCAGCGCGCGCCGTCGTGCGCTACCAGCACGGCGGTGACGACATGGCGCGGGAACTCAGGGGTGCCGGCCGGGTGGGCGGCCGGTGCTGGGCTGTTCACGGACATCGAGGTTCTGGCCCCGGTTCGCTGGACTGCGGTGGACGCTGGCGCCCGCTCGCGGCGGGGTTGCATCTCGGACGGCCCCCCACACTAACGGCTTACGCGGACACCACTGTCCTGACGTGTGCCCGGTGTGAGAACAACAGCAGCCCGCCGGCCGCGTCCGGGGACGCGGGAGGCGGGCTGCTGCGGTGCTTCGCAGGGCCGGGCCGGCGGGCGGCCTGCCGCTGCTCAGCGGGGCTGCGCCGGGTCTGCGGCAGGCGGCGGGAGGGTCAGACGACGCCCTTCTTCAGGCGGCGGCGCTCCCTTTCCGACAGGCCGCCCCAGATGCCGAAGCGTTCGTCGTTGGCGAGGGCGTACTCGAGGCAGTCGGAGCGGACTTCGCAGGCGAGGCAGACCTTCTTCGCCTCACGCGTGGAACCGCCCTTTTCGGGGAAGAAGGACTCGGGGTCGGTCTGCGCACACAGCGCGCGCTCCTGCCAGCCGAGTTCCTCGTCCGCCTCTTCGGCCAGCAGCAACTGGAACTGCTCGGTCATGCGCGCCCCTCGTCTGTCGTGCTTCCCCGTGATGTGCGCCGTCACCCTGTGCGGCTGAACGACACGAGTGAAATTACAAGTGCGCCGATCCGGGCCAGTCAAGCCGGGATCTGCTATTGGGTCCGTTATTCACTCCGCTGAACCAAGGGGTGACGGAAAGTGTTGTTATCGGGCCAAAAGCCCGGATCCGTCAACCGTGGTCCGGTCGGTCCAACGCTCACACCTCGTCAGACGCTGCGGCGACTCGCCACGTTCCGCCCGTACGGATGAAGCGTTGTGGATCACATTTCGATCACAGAAACACACGCCACGGGGAAGGCTCGGACACATGCGCGACGCCTGACTGCGCGCCGCGCGGGCTCCCCCGGTCGGCGCGTCCGGTAAACGGAATGCCGCGGAGACCCGGATGCCGCTGCACCTATCCGCACACCTCTGCGCACAAACCTTTCAGCAACTCACCGTGCCGAATCAGGTGAAAGAAGAGCGACATTTCGGACATCCAGTTGACAGAGGGTCGTCCGGACCGGTCTCCTTGTGTGCATGCCTGCCGAGCACCACGCGCCCTACCGGACCCGCCGTCGCGAGTCCTGCTGCGTCGCGCTCGCACAGAACTGCTGTTGTCCCTGCCGCTGTCGCTGAGCCCCCTGCCCAGGACCTGCCCTTCCGGCCCTGGCACCGCCCGCCACTCGCGCACACCCCCAGGGACACACCTTCATGTACTCCGACGTCTCCATCGCCGGTGACCCGCTCGCTCTGCCCCACCTCCTCCCCCCGGTGCCGCAACACCCCGGCACCGTCGCGGAGTTCGCCGGAGTCGCCCGCTCCATCGCCGCCGACCGCGGACGATGGGCCCCGCTGGTGCGCTACGACGCCACCACCCGCTGGTATGCCCGCCTGCAGACCGGCCCCGGCTACGAGGTGTGGCTGCTCAGCTGGCTCCCGGGCCAGAGCAGCGGCCTGCACGACCACGGCGGTTCCTCGGGTGTGCTCACCGTCCTGCAGGGCGCGCTGCGCGAACGCGCGCTCGGCAGGCGGGGCGAGACCACTCGCCTGCTGACCGGCGGCGGCCAGCGTGCCTTCGCACCCGGCTATGTGCACGAGGTCGTCAACGACAGGCTGGAGCCCGCCGTCAGCCTGCACGTGTACTTCCCCGGCCTCACCGAGATGACGCCGCACGCCTGCACCACCCCCGCGCGCGCGGTGACCCCCGCCACGGTCCAGGCCGCGGGATAGCCGTACGGGCCGCCAGGGCGGACTGACAGACTGGGACCCATGCGAATCGTGGTTCTGGCCGGAGGAATCGGCGGGGCGCGCTTTTTGCGCGGCCTGCTGGCAGCGGCGCCGGAGGCGGAGATCACCGTCGTCGGCAACACCGGAGACGACATCCATCTGTTCGGCTTGAAGGTCTGCCCCGACCTCGACACCGTGATGTACACGCTGGGCGGCGGCATCCACGAGGAGCAGGGCTGGGGCCGGGCCGACGAGACCTTCACCGTGAAGGAGGAGCTGGCCGCGTACGGCGTGGGACCGGAGTGGTTCGGCCTGGGCGACCGGGACTTCGCCACCCACATCGTGCGCACCCAGATGCTCGCCGCCGGCTATCCGCTCAGCGCCGTCACCGAGGCGCTGTGCGCCCGCTGGAAGCCCGGCGTCCGGCTGATCCCGATGTCGGACGACCGGGTCGAGACCCACGTCCTGGTCGAGACCGACGGCGAGCGCAAGGCCGTCCACTTCCAGGAGTACTGGGTACGGCTGCGCGCCGCCGTCCCCGCGCACGCCGTGGTGCCCGTCGGCGCCGAGGCGGCCAAGCCCGCGCCCGGGGTGCTGGAGGCGATCGCCGCCGCCGACGTCATCGTCTTCCCGCCCTCCAACCCGGTGGTGAGCATCGGCACCATCCTGGCCGTGCCCGGGGTGCGCGAGGCCATCGCCGAGGCCGGGGTGCCGGTGGTGGGCCTGTCGCCCATCGTCGGCGACGCGCCCGTGCGCGGCATGGCCGACAAGGTGCTGGCCGCGGTCGGCGTGGAAGCCACGGCCGCCGCGGTCGCCGCGCACTACGGCTCCGGGCTGCTCGACGGCTGGCTGGTGGACACGGTGGACGAGGTCGCCGTCGCCGAGGTCGAGGCGGCCGGCATCCGCTGCCGGGCGGTGCCGCTGATGATGACCGATCTGGACGCCACCACGCGCATGGCGCGCGAGGCGCTGGCACTGGCGGAAGAGGTACGGGCATGAGCGCGGCACGCTTCGAGGTCTTCGCGCCCGAGGGCATCGGCGAGGTCCCGCAGGGCGCCGACATCGCCAAGCTCGTCGTGGCCACCGGGGTCGAACTGGCCGACGGGGACGTGCTGCTGGTCACGTCGAAGATCGTCAGCAAGGCGGAGGGCCGCCTGGTGCACGCCGACGACCGGGAGGCCGCGATCGACGCCGAGGCCGTACGGCTGGTGGCGCGCCGCGGGCCGACCAGGATCGTCGAGACGCGGCACGGCTTCGTCATGGCCGCGGCGGGCGTCGACGCGTCCAACACCGCACCCGGCACCGTCCTGCTGCTGCCCGAGGACCCCGACGCGTCCGCCCACAGGATCAGGGCCGGGCTGCGCGAGGCGCTGGGCGTCAACGTCGGGGTCGTCGTCACCGACACCTTCGGGCGGCCCTGGCGCGAGGGCCTGACCGACGTGGCGATCGGCGCCGCCGGCGTCGCGGTGCTCGACGACCTGCGCGGCGGGCAGGACTCGCACGGCAACCCGCTCCAGATGACGGTGACCGCCACGGCCGACGAACTCGCCGCGGTCGGCGACCTGGTCAAGGGCAAGGCGAGCGGCCGGCCGGTCGCCGTCGTCCGCGGCCTGGCCGCCGTGGTCCTCCCGCCGGACAGCGCCGGGGCAGGCGACACCGGGGCCAGGCCGCTGGTGCGCAGGGCCGCCGACGACATGTTCCGGCTCGGCACCTCAGAGGCCGTGCGGGAGGCGGTGTCGCTGCGCCGCACGGTGCGCGACTTCACCGACGAGCCGGTCGACCCGGCGGCCGTACGGCGGGCCGTCGCCCTCGCGGTGACCGCGCCGGCCCCGCACCACACCACGCCGTGGCGCTTCGTGCTGCTGGAGACGCCCGAGGTGCGCACCCGGCTGCTCGACGCGATGCGCGACGCCTGGGCGGCGGACCTGCGGCGGGACGGCTTCTCCGAGGAGAGCGTCACCAAGCGGCTGCGGCGCGGCGACGTCCTGCGCAAGGCGCCCTACCTGGCGGTGCCGTGCCTGGTCGCCGACGGCGCCCACGCCTACCCCGACGCGCGGCGGGCCGCGGCGGAACGCGAGATGTTCGTCGTCGCCACCGGCGCCGGGGTGGAGAACTTCCTCGTCGCCCTGGCCGGCGAGCAGCTCGGCTCGGCCTGGGTGTCGTCCACGATGTTCTGCCGTGACGTCGTGCGCTCGGTGCTCGACCTGCCCGCGAACTGGGACCCGATGGGCGCGGTGGCCATCGGCCGCCCGTCCGCCGCTCCGCCGGCAAGGCCGCCGCGCGCGGCCGACGCCTTCATCGCGGTGCGCTGACGGGCCGAACGGGCGCCCGGGTTCCGCTGACTCAGGAGTGGCGGGTCGGCGGGTTCGGGGCCAGGCGCGGGCCGCGCCGAGGCGGGCTCGGCGCGGCCAGCAGGATCAGCCGGGCCGCCCGGTGGCGCTGGCCCGCGTACGGGGCGAGCAGGTCGAGCATCGTGGCGTCGTCGGAGCGCCGCGCACCGGTCAGCGCGTAGCCGATGTGGTGCGGCAGGTGCAGGTCGCCGACCGTGACCGCGTCGGCGGCGCCGTGGCTGCGCTGCAGCGTCTCCGCCGCCGTCCACGGGCCGATCCCCGGCAGGCTCTGCATCCGGGCGCCGGCCTCCTCGGCCGACAGGGCGGTCAGCGCGTCCAGCCGTGCCCCGAGCCGAACCGCGCGCATCACCGTGGACGCGCGCTTGTCGTCCACCCCCGCGCAGTGCCAGTCCCACGACGGCACCCTTGCCCAGCCGTGCGCGTCCGGCATCACCCGCATACGGTCGGCGCGCGGCCCCGGCGCGGGCTCACCGTGCTGGAAGAGCAGCAGCCGCCAGGCGCGGTAGGCCTCGGCCGTGGTCACCTTCTGCTCAAGCACCGAGGGGATCAGCGCTTCGAGGACCAGTCCGGTCCTGGTCAGCCGCAGGCCCGGGTGGCGGCGGTGCGCGGTGTGCACGATGCGGTGCCGCGGGGTGAAGGCGGAGGGGTCGTCGTCCGCGCCCAGCAGCGCGGGCAGCCCGTCCAGCAGCCACTCGGCGCCCGGCCCCCACGCCTCGGCCTCCAGTGCCGCGGCACTCCCCCGCAGCCGCAGCGTGCCGGCGCCCGCGGGCGTACGGCTGGCCCGCCACACCGTGCCGTCCGCGTCGATACGGAAGGCCGGGTCGGCCGGGCCGCGGCGCAGCGGCAGCAGAGTGCGGCGCACGTCCAGCGGCCCCTGCGGGCTCCAGGTGCGCACACGCCCCCGCTCCTGCCGGGGGGCGGGGACGTCGCCTGCGGGGCGGGGCAGCGGAGTGGGCACCCGCACGAGGGTAGCCGCCGCCGGCCCGAAGCCGGGCCGGTAGCCTGGCCGGCGTGACGTCACCCGCCCAGGACACCCCCGCCGGCCTGCTCGCCTCCGCCCTGCGCGGCGACCCCGGACGGCCGCTGATCACCTTCTACGACGACGCCACCGGCGAGCGGGTCGAACTGTCCGTCGCCACCTTCGCGAACTGGGTCGCCAAGACCGCGAACCTCATCCAGGACGAGCTGGGGGCGCAGCCGGGCGACCGGCTCGCGCTGCTGCTGCCCGCGCACTGGCAGACCGCGGTGTGGGTGCTCGCCGGCTTCTCCACCGGCCTGGTCGTCGCGCCCGGCGCGGACCCCGCCGGTGCGGACCTCGTCGTCAGCGGCCCCGACACGCTGGAGCAGGCGCGGGCCTGCGGCGGCGAACGCGTGGCGCTCGCGCTGCGCCCCCTCGGGGGGCGCTTCCCGCAAGCGCCGGCCGGCTTCCTCGACTACGCCGTCGAAGTGCCGGGGCAGGGGGATCGGTTCGTGCCGTACGCGCCCGTCGGGACGGGCTCGCCGGCTCTTCTCCTTGCCGGGGACGGCGCCATGACCGGCGGGGCGGTCGTGGAGCGGGCCGTGGCCTCGGCCGACGCGTACGGGCTCGCGCCCGGGGCACGGGTCCTTTCCCGCCTGCCCTTCGACTCCTGGGCCGGCCTGGCGGCCGGGCTCCTCGCGCCGCTCGCCGTCGGGGGGTCGGTCGTGCTGTGCCGCAACGCCGGGGGGTTGACCCCGGAACAGCTCGCTGCGCGCGAGGCGACCGAGCGGGTCACCCTGACCCTCTAGCTCCCTCCCCCGCCCCCGGCGAGTGCCCCTCCCGGTGGCACTCGCCCTTCCCCCGGCGGGGGGTGCGCGGTGGGTGCCCCTTGCGGCGAGCTGCTTGCCTGCGGCGCCGTCGTGGCTTGTCGCGCAGTTCCCCGCGCCCCTAAAAACGCTCGCCCTCCCGCGCAGAGGGCGCCGCCTGAAAGCGCCGACTCTGCGGGCAGAGGGCGACAACCAGGGGCGCGGGGAACTGCGCGACAAGCCCGAACGGGCGGAAAGAAAGCAACGCCACAGCAAGTGGCACCCACCTTCGCGCCCCCGCCCACGGCAGGAAAGACGTGGGGTGCCCCAGGCAACCAAGTGGGGGAATCGACTGTCTGAACGAGTGGCGCGCGGGCAGTCGAGTCCGGGGCGCCGGACGGACAAGGGTGGGCGGGCACGTGACGACGTCAGCAGAGCCTCCGGAGGAGGACCCTACGGATGCGGCGCCGCGCCGCAGTTACCGGTGGCTCAAGATCCTCGCAGGGGTCACCGCGCTGGTGGTGCTGGCGCTCGCCGGTGGCGTCTGGTACCTCTACCAGCGGCTCGACGGGAACATCACGACGGACACGGCCACCGAGACCGAGCTGAAGGTGCATGCGTCGGAGCGGCCCTCGGAGGGTCCGACGTCGGCCGAGAACATCCTGCTGCTGGGTTCCGACAACCGGGGCGACGGCAACGAGAAGTACGGCGAGGACAGCGGCACGCAGCGTTCCGACACCGCGATCCTGCTGCACCTGGCCGCCGACCGGCACAGCGCCACGGCGATGAGCATCCCGCGCGACCTGATGGCGCACGTGCCCAGCTGCGCGAAGCCGAACGGCGGCAAGACCGAGCCGAAGTTCGAGCAGTTCAACTGGGCCTTCGAGTTCGGCGGTGCCGCCTGCACGATCCGCACGGTCGAGGACATGACGGGCATCAGGATCGACCACCACCTGATCGTGGACTTCTCCGGGTTCAAGAAGATCGTGAACGCGGTCAACGGCGTGGACGTGTGCCTGGCGGAGCCGGTGCACGACACCAAGGCGCACCTCGACCTGCCGGCCGGGCGGCAGACGCTGAACGGCGAGCAGGCGCTCGGCTATGTGCGGGCCAGGCACGGCTTCGGCGACGGCAGCGACACCGAGCGGATGGACCGCCAGCAGGGCTTCCTGGGCTCGCTGTTCTCGAAGGTCAGCAGCAACGGCGTGCTGCTGAACCCGACGAAGGTCTACCCGGTGCTGTCGGCGGCGACGTCGTCGCTGACCGCGGACCCGGGTCTGGACTCGCTGAGCGAGCTGTACGGCCTGGCACGCGACATCCAGCGGATACCGGCGGGGCAGTTGCGCTTCCTGACGGTGCCGCGCGAGCAGTACACGCTGGACCACAACCGCGACCAGCTGGTGCAGCCCGCCGCCGACCGGCTCTTCGCGGCGATCCGCGACGACGTCACGGTGGCGGTGGCCCCGGACGGCTCGTCGGACAGCGCGGCGGGCGGGGACGGCGGCAAGTCCCGCGCCACCGGCACCCCTTCGCCCGGCGGTACGCCCACCGCTTCGGCGCCCACCTACCGCGGCAGGACCGCCGATGCCGACATCTGCGGCAAAGCCTGATGAACTAAGGTGAGCGCTCGGCCTGCCGCGCATGGAGGAGCCGATCGACCGTGGACACGGAGGAGCCCGGGTACGTCGACCCGGCTGACCAGTGGGTGCTGGACCCGGCAACGGGGTTGTACGAGCTGCGCCTTGACGTGCCGTCGGAAAGCCACCCCGCACAGACCCCGGCTCCCGCACCGGCACCGGCACCGGCACCGGTGCGGCCTGCCGCCCGTTCGGGCCGCGGCGGGCGGCGCGCCGCCGCCCCCGCCGCGCCGTCGCGCCGCCGCAGGGCGGCCTCGCGCAGGCGCAGGCCGTCCGCCCTGGTGTGGGGCGTGGCAGCCACCTGCGGGGTGCTGGTCGCCGGGGTGACCGCGGGGGTCGTGGTGCTGCGGCAGGGCGGCGGGGCGGCCGTGCACACCGTGGAGATCGGGTCGGCGGGCAGCAAGGACCCTGTCCACGCCGGTGCGATGAACGTCCTGCTACTCAGCAGCAGGCCCACCGACACCGCCGTCGTGCTGCACCTGGCCGCGGACCGCGGCAATGTGACGGCGCTCGGCATTCCCGCGGCAATGGCGGTGGACATCCCGGACTGCCCGGCCGGCGGCGGCACCGTCAAGGGCGCGAAGCAGCAGCCTTTCTCCGCCGCGCTGACCGGGCGCGGCCCCGGCTGCGCGCTGCGGGTGGCCGAGCAGGTGACGGGGCTGCCGGTGGACCATGTCGTGCTGGTCGACTACGCGGCGGCGAAGGCCGCTTCGAGCGGGGTGGCGGCGGCGGACCTGTGCGTGGACCGTACGGTGGCCGACCCGCGGACGCTGGCGGCCCTGGCACGTCGCGCACCTTCCGCGCTGACCACGGACACCCCGCTGGGCAGCGCGAAAGCGCTGGGCACGCTCGCCGACGCCATGGGTGCGGCCGATCCGCGGCATGTCACCTTCGTGACGGTGCCACTGCTGGGCGGCGCCGCACCGCGGGCGGCCGACGTGCAGAAGGCGTCGCAGCTCTACGCCCTGATGGCGCACGACGTGTCGCTGTCCCCGGATCGTCTCGCGGCGGCCGACCCGAAGCTGGTCGGGCCGAAGGCGACACCGCACGACACCCGGGTGGAGGTCTACAACGGCACCGGGGTCTTCGGCGCCTCGCAGGACGTGCTGGCCTGGCTGCAGAACAGCAAGGGCGTCAACCGCTCGACCAACGGCGGCGACGCCCACGCCAAGGCGCCGCGGACGACGCTGCAGTACGCGCCGAACCAGGCCGACCAGGCGCGCTCGCTGGCCGCGATGATGGGTCTGCCCGCGTCCGCGCTGATCCCCGGCACCAAGGACGCGGCGCCCCGGGCGAACATGGTCCTCACCCTGGGCGCGGACTTCACCGCACCCGGTGTGCCCGTCGGGCCGCCGACCGCGCCGCCCAAGGGAGTTGTGCTGACTCCCGCCGCCGACGTGCACTGCTGACCGCGGGACGGCCGCGGCTGCGACACATACCGCAGAAGTGGGCACCGTGGCAAAGCACGGTGAAAAGCTGCTGAAAAACCACACCAATTCTGGTAGGAATTGCGCCCTTTGCCCCTCTTGGCAGGGGTGATACGCACCCGTCCAGCGCTTCGGCATGCCATCGGGCGACTACTGTAAGCGATCCGGCGATCACCGGACGGAGGGGACCCGAGGCACCGTGGACACGCAAGGCCGAGACGAGATCGATCCGGCGGACCAGTGGGTCATCGACCCGGCCACCGGCACCTACCGGCTGCGCCAGGAGGCGGCGCGGGACCGGCCGCGGTCCGCGGGCCTGCCCGAGCAGGGCCTGCCCCGGCAGACCGGCCGCGTCCCCGCCGCCCCCGCGACCAGGCCCGCACCGGCCGCCGTGCCGCAGCCCAGGCGCCGGACCGTTCCCCCGGTGCCGCCGGGGCGGCGCAGGGGCAGGCAGGGCGGTGCGCCGGGCAGGGGGCCGTCCCGGCGCAAGAAGGCGCTGCTGTGGACGGCGGGTTCGATGGGCCTGGTCCTGGTCGCGGTCGGCGTCGGCGGCTACCTGGTCTACGAGCACTTCAACGGCAACCTCACCACGGTCGACGTCGGCGACGCGGGCAGCAAGGACGTCTTCGGCCACGGCCCGCTCAACCTGCTGGTGATCGGCACCGACAGCCGCCAGGGCCTGGGCGGGAAGTACGGCGACGACGACAACCTGGGGCACGCCGACACCACGATCCTCTTCCACGTGTCGGCGGACCGCAGCAATGCCACGGCCATGAGCATCCCGCGGGACATCGTCACGAGCATCCCCGACTGCCCCACCCGGCAGAAGGACGGCACGGTGACGACGATCCCGGGCATTCCCGCCGGTCTGACCACGCCGAAGTTCAACGAGAGCCTGGGCGTCGGCGGGCGCGACCCCGGCTGCACCATGCGGGCGGTGACCGCGCTGACCGGCATCCGGGTGGACCACTTCATGATGGTGGACTTCGAAGCGGTCAAGGAGCTGTCGACGGCGGTCGGCGGTGTCGACGTGTGCCTGGCCAGGCCGCTGGTCGACCCCAAGTCGCACCTGGACCTGTCCGCGGGGCCGCACCGTATCGAGGGCGAGCAGGCGCTGGAGTTCGTCAGGACCCGGCACGCGCTGCGCAACCAGAGCGACCTGGACCGGATCAAGCTGCAGCAGCGCTTCCTCGGCGCGATGATCCGCAAGATCAAGTCGAGCGGCACGCTGACCAACCCCGGGAAGCTGTTCTCGCTGGCGGACACGGCCACCAAGGCGCTCACCGTGGACAGCGCGATCGGCAGCGTCGCCAAGCTGACCAGCCTGGCGAAGGGCCTGAGCAAGGTGGACGCCAAGCACATCACCTTCACCACGCTGCCCGTCGTCGACAATCCGCACGAGAAGGTCCACGCGACCGTCGTGGTCGACCAGGCCAGGGCGCAGCGGCTGTTCACGATGATCAAGGACGACGTGCCCTTCGGCAGGCTCAAGAAGCGGCCGAAGAGCGCCGCCCTGCTGCTCGGCCCGAAGGCCGCCCCCGCGGACGTGCGCGTTCGGGTCTACAACGGCAGCGGCATCCTCGGTGCGGCCCGCGGCACCGTGGCCTGGCTGCGCGGGACCCAGGGCGTCGGCGGCCCGGCCAACGGCGGCAACGCACCGGCACCGGCCGCCAGGACCACCCTGGTCTACACCCCCGCGCAGGCCGACCAGGCCCGCGCGCTGGCCGCGATGCTCGGCCTGCCCGGCTCCGCCCTGAAACCCTCGCCGGCCTCCGAGGACGGCACGGCGGCCGCGGACATGGCGCTCACCCTCGGTGCGGACTTCACCCGGGCCGGCGTCCCGGTCCCCGACCCCGAGGCGGCTCCCGACGACCTGGACCGTACCGAAGCGGACAATTCGTCCTGCGTGAGCTGATTCACGGAACCTCCCGGCGACCGGGGTCGTGTTAAGTCGAGGCCGCGGAATGCAACTCCGTGCGGCCGACGGCCGTCTGACAGGAGGACGACCGAGATACGGCCGGGTGCAGGGGGAGGGTTCTTGATGCGGGACGGGGCAATGGGGGGCGGCCAGGGTGCCGCGTCGAACCATGGCGACCTCGGCTGGGACGACGGGCTCTACCGGGACGACGCGCGCTCGTACGCCCCGGGGACGGGCTACGACGGCGGGCAGATACCCGGGCAGAGAAGCCCCCACGGCGGCGGGGACGGCCCCGACCCGATACCCGGCGGACCTGGCGCGGGCGGCGCCGACGACGGGGCCGCGGGGCGCGCGGCGGCGCCGGGCGGCGGGCACCGCAGGGGCGGCCCGCGGCGGCAGCGCAGCCGCAAGCGCAAGGTGCTGCGCTGGGTGGCGATCGTGGCCGCGGTCGCCGTGCTGGGCACGGCGGGGGCCGCGTACGGCTACTACGAGTACCTGTCCAGCAAGATCCGCAAGGGGGAGCGGGTCAGCGGCAAGACGAACGTGGCCAAGCCCAAGGCCAACGCCGACGGCAGCTCGGCGATGAACATCATGATCCTCGGCTCGGACAGCCGGCTCAGCGCGGACGACCAGAAGCTCGGCGGCGCCGCCGACAGCGCGGGCGCGCGCGCCGACGTGATCATGATCGCCCACCTGTCGGCGGACCGCAGCAACATGTCGGTGGTCAGCATCCCCCGCGACACCCGGGTGCGCATCCCCGAGTGCGAGGACCCCAAGACCCACCACATCTATCCCGAGACCAACACGATCATCAACGCCTCGCTGGGCCGCGGCGGACCCGGCTGCACCCTGGCGACCGTGCAGAACCTGACCAACGTCTACATCGACCACTGGCTGATGATCGACTTCTCCGGTGTGGTGAAGATGGCGGACGTGCTCGGCGGGGTGGAGGTGTGTGTCCAGCACAGCGTCTGGGACCGGCCGACGAAGTACATCAAGCACGGCGGGTCCGGGCTGAAGCTCACCGCCGGCAAGCACGTCATCAAGGACAAGCAGGCGCTGCAGTGGCTGCGCACCCGCGACGCCTTCGGTGACGACTCGGGCCGCGCGAAGGCCCAGCACATGTACATGAGCTCGTTGATGCGAACCCTGCGCGAGCAGAACCTCTTCGGCAACCCGGCCCGGCTGAACAAGATCGCCACCACCGCGATGGGCGCCTTCGAGGTCTCCTCGGAGATCGGCACCCCGAAGAAGCTCTACGACCTGGGCATGGAGCTCAAAAGCGTGTCGCCGTCCCGGATGACGATGCTCACCATGCCGCACGACGCGGACCCCGAGGACCCGAACGCGCACTACGTCCCCTCCAAAGACGCGAGCACGGTGTGGTCGCTGCTGCGCAACGACGTGGCCATGGACGCGGGCGGCAAGGCGAAGACCCCCGGCACCGCGAGCCCGACACCCAAGCCGACGACCCCGTCGGGGCCGCCCGCCGCGGCTCCCGCGACGATCCCGGTGACCGTGGTCAACGGCACGGCGGGGACGTCCGACCAGCAGGCCGTCGGGCACCGGGCCACCGACATCGCGACGGCGCTGAACACCGCGGGCTTCACCCAGGCCAAGCCGAGCCAGACCGCGGTGCCGAGCCCCGGCACGAGCGTGGTGTATCCGGCCGCCTCGGGTGAGCAGGGCAAGTCCGACGCGACCTCGGTGGCGAAGGCCATGAAGATCCCGGTGAGCAATGTGAAGCCGTCCGCGACCGCCACGGCCATCACCCTGACGGTCGGCGCGGACTGGAAGAAGGGCACCGACTACAGCACGACGCTGCCCAAGGCGGGCGGCGTGCCCAAGAGCGCCGACGTCTACAACGGCGCCGACAAGACGGGCTGCATGCCCATCCAGCCGATCTACCGCTGGGCCGGCTGACGTAGGGGGCGCACGCCGAACACGCGGAAGGGGTCCGCCGGGTCTCCCCGGCGGACCCCTTCGGCGTCGGGTCAGACGTCGGCGGGCGCCGACTGCGGGGTGGTGACCGCGGGGCGGCGGCTGGCGATGACCGTGCGGGCCAGCGAGCGCGGGCTGGTCAGGAAGCCGTAGCCCCAGCACATGTGCATGGTGGCCAGCGCCAGCGGGATGCGCAGCCGGGCGCCTGCGCCCAGGCCGCGGCCCGCGGGCAGCGAGCCGGCGGTGATGGCGGCGAGGTAGGCCGCGGGGACCAGCAGCGCCCACGGGGTCAGCGCGGCGCCGACGACGATGCCCGCCGCGTTGGCCAGGACGGCGCCCGGCGCGGCCAGGTAGCGCAGGTTGACCGAGCCGCGGTGGTAGCGGGTCACGACCCGGCGCCAGCGGCCGTAGTCCTTGTACTGCTTGGCCAGGGTGCGCACGCTGGGCCGGGGGCGGTAGGAGACGCGCAGGTCCGGCGAGAACCAGATGAGGTGGCCGGCCTCGCGGATGCGGTAGTTCAGCTCCCAGTCCTGGGCGCGGATGAACTCCACGTTGTAGCCGCCCTGCTGCTCCAGCACCTCGCGGCGGAAGACACCGAGGTAGACGGTGTCGGCGGGGGCCGCGGCGCCGCCGGTGTGGAAGGCCGCGTTGCCGACTCCTATCTTCGCGGTCATGGCCGCGGCGACGGCTTCCTCCCAGGCGTTCTCGCCCTCGGCGTGCATGATGCCGCCGACGTTCGCCGCGCCCGTCTCGTCCAGCAGGCGTACCGCGGTGGCGATGTAGTCGGGCGAGAGCATGCCGTGGCCGTCGACCCGCACCACGACCGGGTGGCGGGAGGCCTTGATCGCGGCGTTCAGCGCGGCGGGGGTGCGCCCGGTGGGGTTGGGCACCGTGTGGACCCGCGGGTCCTCGGCGACCAGCTCGGCCGCGATCGCGTCGGTGCGGTCCTTGGAGGGGCCGAGCGCGATGACGACTTCCAGCTCGCCCGGATAGTCCTGTTCCAGGATGTGCCGGACGGAGTTACGCAGATGGCGCTCCTCGTTGAGCACCGGCATGATCACGGAGACGGCCGGGAGCGCGGGGTCATTGGCGGCGTTCATTGCGGGAAACGTTACCGCCAATGGGGGACACCAGCGCGTGGGGGCAAGGCTGACAGTCCTATTTGTCCCTAGCCTGAACGGGTCTGCCCGCCCTGTCCGACCGCGGAGGGAATCCCGTGCCGCCGACCCGCCGACGTCCCGCCAGCCCCCCACGCGCACCGGCAGGGCGGCGGCCGGCGCCGGCCCGCCGGCCGCCCGTCCGGCTGAGCACCAGGATCGTGGGCGGGGTCGCACTGGTGGTGATCACCGTGAGCGGTGTCGGCCACGCGGCACTGACCGGGGTGAACGGGGCGATCGGCCGGGTGGACGCCTTCGGCGGCATGCAGGGCCGCCCCGAGGGGAGCAAGGGCACGAACTTCCTGCTGGTCGGAACCGACGGTCGGGACAATATTGCCCCCAATGAGAAGAAGCTCTACCACCTGGGCGGCGCTCCCTGCCACTGCACGGACACCATCATGCTGGTGCACCTCTCGCAGGACCGCTCCCGTGCCAGCGTCGTCAGCATCCCGCGCGACACGTACGTCCTGCTGCCGGCCAGGCCCGCGACGGCGGCTGCCCAGGCGACGGCGAAAGGCACCCGCAAAGCCGCCGCGAAGCCCGCAGGGAAGCCCACCGCGAAGCCCGCCTCCGCCACCCGCCCCGCCAAGCTCAACCAGGCCTACTCCCAGGGCGGCCCCAAGCTCACCGTGCGGACCGTCGAGCAGCTCACCGGCGTCCACATCGACCACTACCTGGAGGTCGACTTCACCAGCTTCATGAAGACCGTCGACGTCATCGGCGGTGTCCCGGTGTGCACCACGCGCCCGCTCAAGGACTCCTTCACCGGCCTGAACCTGCCGGTGGGCACCACGAACCTAGACGGCGGCCAGGCGCTGCAGTACGTACGCTCCCGGCATCTGGACCCGGCCGCCGACCTCGGGCGGATGCAGCGCCAGCAGCGCTTCCTGGCCCAGGTCATCCGCAAGATCACCAGCGGCGGCACCCTCGGCGACCCGCTGCGGCTCAGCAAGGTCGTCTCCACCGTGCTGGGCTCGGTGCGCGCCGACCAGGGGCTCGACAGCCGCGACATGGTCAGCCTCGCCCGCGCCATGAAGGGCTTCTCACCCTCCTCGTCGGAGTTCGCCTCGGTGCCGCTGAGCAACACCAGCCTCAACGTGCCGGGCGTCGGCTCCACCGTGAAGTGGGACGCGCTCAAGGCGGGCAGGCTGTGGGCGACCATCCGCGCCGACAAGCCGCTCACCGCCCCGCGCCCGACCCCCAGCGGCAGCCCCACGCCGGCCGGCAGACCGGTCGCGGTCGACCCGGCGAAGATCCGGGTACGGGTCGAGAACGGCACCACCGTCGGCGGTCTGGCCGGGAGCACCCAGCAGGCGCTGCACGCCACCGGTTTCGCCACCACCGGCACCCCCACGACGGCCCGCAAGCACGTGCCGCACACCGTCATCCGCTACGACCCGCGCTGGGACACCTCGGCGAAGGCGCTGGCGGTCGCCCTGCCGGGGGCGCAGCTGGTACCCGCGCCGAAGCAGGGTCCTGTCATGCGGGTCACGCTCGGCCCGGACTTCGCCATGGCCAGGGTCAGGCCGGTCACCGCGCCGCTGCCCGACCCCGGTGCGCAGCCGGAGGAGGGCGCGCTCACCGGCGACCAGGTGGGCTGCCCCTGAGAGCCGGGTGCCTCACACCAGGTCCCCGGCGGAGGCCGTCAGCCGTCCAGGCCCTCGGCCGCCCGCTCCCTGCGCAGTTCCATGATCGCCCGGCGGCGGGCCAGCCGGTGCGTACGCCGGATCTGCGCCTCCTGCTGGCGGCGCCGGTCCTCGGCCGTCTCCGGCAGCACGGGCGGCACCCGGCGCGGGCGGCCCTCGGCATCCACGGCCACGAAGACCAGATAGGCGCTCGCGACCTGCTTGGCGGGCCGCCCCGCCTCGTTCCAGCGCTCGGCGACGACCCGGACGCCGACCTCCATGGAGGTCTTGCCCGTCCAGTTGACCTGCGCCTTCACCTGGAGCAGGTCGCCGACCCTGACGGGTTCGAGGAAGATCATCTCGTCCATCGCACCGGTCACCGCGGGACCCTCGGAGTGCCGCCCCGCGACGGCGCCCGCCGCGTCGTCCACCAGCTTCATCACCACACCGCCGTGGACCGTGCCCAGCAGGTTGGTGTCGTGGGCGCTCATGATGTGGGAGAGCGTGATCCGGGCGGCTGACGTCGGCTTGCCCGGGGTCACCGGGACCTGCGGGATGTCGGATGAATCGATCATGACAGCTACTTTATGTCCGTTACGAAACCGCTGCGGCCGGTGGCCGAATGCATCGGGTCTGCTACAGAACCGCCCTGGATTCAAGGTCCCACGCCGCCGCCGGGCACACTGACCGACATGAACGGTTGGAGCGATGACACCGAGCAGCGCCGGCTCTCCGAGCCCCCGCTGCCCCCAGAACTGTCGCCGCGCAGGGCCGCCGCTGCCTCGGGCGGGGTCCCGCCGCAGCCCACCCGCCGCCCCGCGCCGGGCGGCCTGCCGCCCGGCGCGATCCCGCAGCCCAGCAGCGGGTCGGATGACGGATACGGCCCGCCGACCACCGGCGGCCCCGGCAGCGCGGGACCGCGCACCCCGCGCTGGAGCACCAGGAAGAAGATCGGCTACACCGCGCTCGGCCTGGTCGTCGTACTGCTGGTGGTGTCGGTCTCGACGTACTTCTGGGCCGACTCCAAGGTGCGGCGCGAGGTCGACCTGAGCAAGGTCGAGGACCGCCCGCCGGCGGGCAAGGGCACGAACTACCTCATCGTGGGGTCCGACAGCCGCGAGGGTCTGACCAAGCAGGACGAGAAGGACCTGCACACCGGTGCGGCCTCCGGCCAGCGCACGGACTCGATGATGATCCTGCACACCGGCAGCAACGGCACCACGATGATGAGCCTGCCGCGCGACTCCTACGTCACCATCCCGGCCTTCACCGGCCAGCAGTCGCACAAGCGGTACGCGGCCTCCACGCACAAGCTGAACCGCGCCTACGCCGACGGCGGCCCCGAGCTGCTGACCAGGACCATCGAGTACAACACCGGCATCCACATCGACCACTACGCCGAGATCGGCTTCGCGGGCTTCGTGAACCTGGTCAACGCGCTCGGCGGTGTGAACATGTGCCTGGACAAGCCGCTGCACGACAAGGCCTCCGGCGCGGACTTCTCCGCGGGCTGTCAGAAGATGAACGGCCAGCAGTCGCTCGCCTTCGTCCGGCAGCGCCACCAGGAGGCCGACCAGGACCTCGGCCGGATGCGCAACCAGCAGAAGTTCCTGTCGACCCTCGCCCACCAGGCGGCGTCGCCCTCGACCGTGCTGAACCCGTTCAAGCTCTACCCGGTGATCGGCTCGGGCCTGGACACGCTCATCGTGGACAAGAAGATGAGCCTGCGGAACCTCGCCTCGATGTTCTGGGCGATGAAGGGCGTCACCGGCGGCAGCGGCAACTCCATCACCGTGCCGATAGCCAACGCCAACTACATGACCTCGAACGACGGCGACGCCGTGAAGTGGGACATGGCCAAGGCGAAGACGCTCTTCGACGAGCTGAAGAACGACGACAAGGTCACCATCACCAAGTAGCCGGCCCACCGGGCGGCGCACGCGGACGGCCCCGACTCCCCCGCTGACGCGGTGGGAACCGGGGCCGTTCGGCGTTCGGAGGTCAGTGACGTCCGGCCGGGTTGCGGCGACGCAGCATGAAGACCGTGCCGCCACCGGCCGCGACAAGCACCGCGGCAACACCGGCGATCATGCCGGTGTTGCTGCCGCCACCGGTCTCGGCGAGGTTCGACGTGCCGCCGGCGGGCGAGGGCGCGTTGGTGTCCGCCACGGCGGCCGGGGCCGGGGTGGTGGTGGTCGCCGAGGGGGTGGGCTTGGTGCTCGGCGGCGTGTCGTCCTTCGGCGGCGGCGGGTTGTCGACCGGCGGGGGCGGGTTGTCGACGGGGGGCGTCGTGGTGCAGCCCTTGTCCGGCGTGGTCACCTCCTTGGTACCGACGTCACCGCCGCCCGACTTGACCACGTGCACGGCGTAGACGGTGTTGGGCGCCCAGTCCACGGGGAAGGTGAAGGTGACGCCCTCCCGGCTGCCCTTGACGTTCTTCTGGGAGCCGACCTCGGTCGTGCCCTGGGAGACCGTGATGTCGACAGCGGTCCCGGAGCCGTCCTGGTCGAGCACCTTGATCACACCGTGGTTGCTATCGTCGCAGGTCGCCGACGGGGTGAACTCGGTGATGGAGCAAGCAAACGCGTTGCCTGCGACGCCCAGCGCAAGTGCGGCTGCGGCGGAGGCAACGCCGATGGAACGCACCGCTATCGCGGTGCGGCGGTTTATGGACACGTCTTCCCTTCACGGGATCGGATCACAAGCACGGAAGGCCGTTCAGCGGACGCTGCGGCCCCCCGTCCCACTGATGGCCCTCACACACCTACAAGTCGCCGCGTGCGCTTGTCAATTGATCGCAAACCGCCCACAACTCGACCCCAAACACGCAAAGAGCACCCGGTGCGGGTGCTCTTTGCGTGACGGCTGTTACAGAGTTGCTACGCGGGCAGGTTACGGGCCATCACGATCCGCTGGACCTGGTTGGTGCCTTCGTAGATCTGGGTGATCTTGGCGTCGCGCATCATGCGCTCGACCGGGTAGTCGCGCGTGTAGCCGTATCCGCCGAGGAGTTGGACCGCGTCGGTGGTGATCGACATGGCCACGTCGGAGGCGTAGCACTTGGCGGCGGCGCCGAAGAAGGTCAGATCGGCGTCGGTGCGCTCGGACTTGGCCGCGGCGGCGTAGGTGAGCTGGCGGGCGGCCTCCAGCTTCATGGCCATGTCGGCCAGCATGAACTGGATGCCCTGGAATTCGGCGATGGCCTTGCCGAACTGCTTGCGCTCGGCGACGTACCCCTTGGCGTAGTCAAGCGCGCCCTGGGCGATGCCGATGGCCTGGGCGGCGATGGTGACGCGGGTGTGGTCGAGGGTCTTCATCGCAGTGGCGAAGCCGGTGCCCTCGGCGCCGATCATGCGGTCGGCGGGGATGCGGACGTTGTCGAGGTAGACCTCGCGGGTCGGCGAGCCCTTGATGCCGAGCTTCTTCTCCGGTGCACCGAAGGAGACGCCCTCGTCGCCCTTCTCCACCACGAAGGCGGAGATGCCCTTGGAGCGCTTGTCGGGGTCGGTGACCGCCATGACGGTGTAGAAGTCGGAGACCCCGGCGTTGGTGATCCAGCGCTTGACGCCGTTGAGCACGTAAGTGTCACCGTCGCGCACGGCCCTGGTCTTCATGCCGGCGGCGTCGGAGCCGGCCTCCGGCTCGGACAGGGCGTAGGAGAACATGCCCTCCTTGCGGGCGAGTGCGCCCAGATACCTCGTCTTCAGCTCCTCGGAGCCGGACAGCTGCACCGGGAGCGAGCCGAGCTTGTTGACCGCGGGGATGAGCGAGGAGGACGCGCAGACCCGGGCCACCTCCTCGATCACGATGACGGTGGACAGCGCGTCGGCGCCCGAGCCGTCGTAGGCCTCGGGAACGTGCACCGCGTGCAGGTCGTTGGCCTCCAGCGCGTCGCGCGCCTCCTGGGGGAAGCGGCCCTGCTCGTCGACCTCTGCCGCAAAGGGGGCGATCTTCGCCTCGGCGAGGGAGCGCACGGCGTCCCGCAGCATGTCGTGCTCTTCGGAGGTCCGGAAAAGGTCGAAGTCGGAGGATCCGGCCACAGAGTCTCACTCCCGATGCTAACTACCGTTAAGTAACCCTACAATCCTAGGGCCGTGCGGCCGATCCGTCCTACGTGACCTTCCCGACAGCGGGGGCCGCGACACCGGCGGCTCACGACACGTGGGTGCCGAGGGTGTCGAGGCTGTGGGTGGCCACGAAGTCGGCCATGGTGTCGTTGCGCACCGCCTCCCACAGCTGCGCGCTGCCGGTGTCGTCCAGCAGGACGACGGACTGCTTCTGGATTGTGTCGAAGCCCGCGACGGGCGCGTTCATGAAGACCATGTCGGAGGAGCGGACCGAGCGCATGTCCCAGACCAGGTCGCGCAGCGCCCCGTCGGAGAGCCGGTCGTCCACGCTGACCACCGAGGTGACCTGGTCCAGGGTCCGCTTGAGCTTGAGCGGGTTGGTCACGGTCCCGCCGGAGAGCACCTTGGACAGCACCGCCCGCAGGAAGTTCTGCTGCCGGTGGGTCCGGTCGAGGTCGCCGCCCGGCAGGCCGTAGCGCTCGCGCACGTAGTCCAGCGCGTCGTCGCCGTCCATGTGGTGCGGGCCCGCGGTCCACACACCGCCGGGGCCGTTGCGGCGGGTGACGGTCCTGTCGACGGTGATGTCCACGCCGCCGACCGCGTCGGTCAGCTTCCTGAACCCGCTCCAGTCGATGACCGCGAGGTGGTCGATCTTCACCCGGGTCAGCCGCTGCACGGTGTCGATGAGCAGCGGCGGGCCGCCCCAGGAGAAGGCGGCGTTCAGCTTGGCCATGCCGTGCCCCGGGACGTTCACCCACGAGTCGCGGGGCAGCGAGACGACGTAGGCGTGTTTGTGGTCGGCCGGCAGGTGCACCAGCATCATCGTGTCGCTGCGCTGGGCGCCCGGCTTCCACTCCGGCGCCTTGGCGTCCTTGCCCGTGGTGGGCAGGTCGGAGCGGGAGTCCACGCCGACCAGCAGGAAGGTCTGGCTGCCGCTCCTGGACGGCGGCGGGAGCGCGGCGGCCGGCACGTCGGTGGGGAAGACGTGCGGGATGCGCTGCACACGCCCGGTGTAGTGCTGGTAGGCCCAGTAGCCGGTGCCGGCGATCAGCAGCGCGCCGGTGCACAGCAGGATCAGCGCGCCGTACAGCACCCGCCGGGTGCGGCGCCTGATCCGCGCCCGCCGCGCCTCGGCCGCCTCCGGTGCACCGGCTTCGTCCGCGCTCCCGCCCGTATCGGGTACGTCCCCGGCCTCCGGTACGCCCCCGCTGTCCGGTACGCCGTCCGCCGCTGCTGCGTCCCCGCCCTCCGGTACGCCGACAGCCTCCGGTACGCCGTCGGCCGCATCGGCTCTGCCGTCCTCGTCACCAGCCACGTTCGCCCCCACCCCGCCATCCCCCGGACACGCGTTCGGTCTCCGCATTGTGGACCTGCCGACCTGTGCGCACCCCCTCTTTGGGCCAGTCGGTGGCGGATATGCTCTGGCCCATGCCTCTCAAGCTCACCGTGATCGGTACCGGCTACCTCGGCGCCACCCATGCCGCCGCCATGGCCGAACTCGGCTTCGACGTGCTCGCGCTCGACATCGAGCCGCGGAAGATCGAGATGCTGGCGCAGGGCAGGGTGCCGATGTTCGAGCCGGGCCTGGAAGAGCTGCTGGCCAAGCACGTGGCCGGGATCGAGGGCTCCAGCGGGCGGCTGCGCTTCACCCTGTCGTGGGAGGATGTGGCCGAGTTCGGCGACGTGCACTTCGTGTGCGTCAACACCCCGCAGAAGCAGGGCGAGTACGCCTGCGACATGAGCTACGTGGACCGCGCCTTCGCCCTGCTGGCCCCGCACCTGCGGCGGCCCGCGCTGGTGGTCGGCAAGTCCACGGTTCCGGTGGGCAGTGCGGCCCGGCTGGCGGAGGTGCTCGCCGAGCTGGCGCCGGCCGGCGCGGACGCGGAGCTGGCGTGGAACCCGGAGTTCCTGCGCGAGGGCTTCGCGGTGCAGGACACGCTGCACCCGGACCGGATCGTGGTGGGCGTGGCGAGCGAGCGCGCCGAATCACTCCTGCGGGAGGTTTACGCCACGCCCGTCGCAGAAGGCACGCCTTTCGTCGTCGCGGACTATCCGACGGCCGAGCTGGTCAAGACCGCGGCGAACGCCTTCCTGGCCACCAAGATCTCCTTCGTCAACGCCATGGCCGAGGTCAGCGAGGCGGCCGGCGGCGACGTGGCCAAGCTCGCCGAGGCGATCGGCTACGACGACCGGATCGGCCACAAGTTCCTGCGGGCCGGCATCGGCTTCGGCGGCGGCTGCCTGCCCAAGGACATCCGCGCCTTCATGGCCAGGGCCGGCGAGCTGGGCGCCGACCAGGCGCTGACCTTCCTGCGCGAGGTCGACTCGATCAACATGCGGCGCCGCACCCACATGGTGGAGATGGCCCGCGAGGCGCTCGGCGGCGGCTTCCTCGGCCGCCGGGTGGCGGTGCTCGGCGCCACCTTCAAGCCCGACTCGGACGACGTGCGGGACTCCCCCGCGCTCAATGTGGCGGGCCAGATCCAACTGCAGGGCGGCCAGGTCACCGTCTACGACCCCAAGGGCATGGAGAACGCCCGCGCGCTCTTCCCGACCCTCGGCTACGCCCCGACCGCGCTGGACGCGGTCCGCGGCGCGGACATAGTGCTGCACCTGACCGAGTGGCGGGAATTCCGCGAGCTGGACCCGGCCGCGCTGGCCGAGGTCGCGCGCGGCCACGCGGTGCTGGACGGCCGCAACGCCCTGGACCCGGCGGTGTGGCGCAAGGCGGGCTGGACCTACCGCGCGATGGGCCGCCCGCAGGCCTGAGGCGTACTCCCGGCGGACGTGCTCCCCACGCCGTCAGCCGGCCTCCCGCGCGCCCGCCCTGCTGTTCTTGCGGTAGGTGCGCATCTTGGCCCGGCTGCCGCAGATCGCCATGGTGCACCAGCGGCTGCGGCCCGCCGGGCTGCGGTCGTAGTAGACCCAGCGGCAGGTGTCGGCCGCGCACGCCTTCAGCCGCGGCCAGGTCCCGTCCGCCGTCGCCCGCACAATTGCCGCGGCGACCGCTGCGGTCACCTCGGCCGCACCGGTGAGCCCGGCCGCGGGTCGTACGGCGGCGCGGCCCTCGGCGTCCACGGCCAGCCGCAGCGGCGCCCGCTCCAGCAGGTCGTCCAGGGCCGCCACGGTGGCCGCGGGGACGTCGGTGCCGGTGTGCGCGGTGCAGACGTCCCGCAGCGCCTCCCGCAGCGTCAGGACGTCGGCGAGCGCGCCCGCGTCGTAGCCGAGCCCTGACAGGCCCCGCCCGCGCGCCCAGCCGGCGGCGTCCTCGGCCGTCCGCAGTTCGTCGGCGCCGGCCTCCAGGTCCACGGTGTTGACCAGGTCCTGCACGAGCTGCAGCGCCTCGGGCGCGGGACTGCGTACTCCTGGCTGCTCCACCCTTGCCACGTTACCGCTGCTCCGCCATCATGAAGTAACGGTTACCGCTACCTACCCCGTAGCCGGTAACACTGTCCGACGAAAGGAACCGCCATGATCGGCCGGCTCAGCGCCGTCGTCCTCGACTGTCCCGACCCCGCTGCCCTTGCCGCCTTCTATGCCGAGCTGGTGGGCGGCACCGTCGAGATCGACGACGAGGAGTGGGTGGACCTCAACCGCGAGGGGGGCCAGACGCTGTCCTTCCAGCGCGTCGGCACCTACCAGGCGCCCGCATGGCCCGACCCGCAGCGCCCGCAGCAGTACCACCTGGACATCGCGGTGCCGCGCGCCGAGATGGACGACGCGGAGAAGCAGGTGATCGCGCTGGGCGCCACCCTGCTGGAGGGCGACCTCGGCGGCACGCGCAACTGGCGCGTCTACGCCGACCCGGTCGGCCACCCCTTCTGCCTGTGCGGCTGCTGAGCCGCAACCAGGGTCAGCCGGCCGGCTGCACCATGGCGGACGGGCCGCGTACCGCCTGGATCGCGGCCGCGGCCGCCTCCGCCTCGCGCAGCACCCGCACCGCGTTGTGCCAGGTCAGCTTGGCGAGGTCGGCGTCAGACCAGCCGCGGCGCAGGAGTTCCGCGATCAGGTTCGGGTAGCCGGCCACGTCGGCCAGGCCGTCGGGTGTGAAGGCGGTGCCGTCGAAGTCGCCGCCGATGCCGACGTGGTCGACGCCCGCCACCTCCCGCATGTGGTCGAGGTGGTCGGCGACGGTCGCCGCGGTCGCGGCGGGGCGCGGGTGCTCCGCCTCGTACGCCCGCTGGACGGCCATCCCCGCCGGGGTGGTGTCCAGCGGGTGCAGGCCGTGCGCGCGCATGTTGGCGTCGGCCGCCGCGGTCCACTCGATGGCCGCGGGCAGGATGAACTTCGGCACGAACGTGGCCATGGCCACGCCGCCGTTGGCGGGCAGCTGGGCGAGCACGTCGTCGGGGACGTTGCGCACGTGGTCGCAGACCGCGCGGGCCGAGGAGTGCGAGAAGAGCACCGGCGCCTCGGCCACCCGCAGGGCCGCGCGCATGGTGTCGGGCGAGACGTGCGAGAGGTCCACCAGCATGCCGAGCCGGTTCATCTCCCTGACCACCTCCTCGCCGAAGGCGGTCAGCCCGCCCGCCGCGGGCTCGTCGGTGGCCGAGTCCGCCCACGCGGTGTTGGTGTTGTGGGTCAGCGTCATGTAGCGCACGCCGAGGGCGTGGAAGGCCCGCAGGACGGCCAGCGAGCCGTCGATGCTGTGTCCGCCCTCGGCGCCCATCAGCGAGGCGACACGGCCCTGCGCACGGGCCTTCTCCAGGTCGTCCGCGGTCAGCGCGAGCACCAGGTCGTCCGGGTAGCGCTCGGTCATCCGGTGGACGACGTCGATCTGCTCCAGCGTCGCGGTGACGGCGTCGGCCCCTGCCAGCTCCACCGACACGTACACCGACCAGAACTGCCCGCCGACCCCTCCCGCCCGCAGCCGCGGGATGTCGGTGTGCAGGCGGTCGCTCTGGTCGGCGGCGATGTCGAGCCGGTCCAGGTCGTAGCCGGCCTGCTCGCGCAGCGCCCACGGCAGGTCGTTGTGCCCGTCGACGACGGGGTGGGCGGCGAGCAGGTCGCGGGCGCGGGCGAGGAGGTCCATGCGGGCCAGCCTATGCGGCGGCGCACAGGGCCAGGCCGTGGCGGGGCCGCCCTGCGCCCGGCCCGGCGCCCGCTTACTGGGCGAAGCCGAAGCCCGCCGCTCCGGTGACCTTGGCGCGCAGCCGGCGGCCCTTCTCGGTGGCCTGCTCGTTCAGCGAAGCCTGGAAGTCCCGCATGCGCGCCTGCAGCTCCTGGTCGTGCGCGGCCAGGATGCGTACCGCGAGCAGCCCGGCATTGCGCGCGCCCGCCACCGAGACGGTGGCGACCGGCACACCGGCGGGCATCTGCACGATGGACAGCAGCGAGTCCATGCCGTCGAGGTACTTCAGCGGCACCGGCACGCCGATGACCGGCAGCGGAGTGACGGAGGCGAGCATGCCCGGCAGGTGGGCCGCGCCGCCCGCGCCCGCGATGATCGCCCGCAGCCCGCGGTCCGCGGCCTGCTCACCGTAGGCGATCATCTCGTGCGCCATGCGGTGCGCGGAGACGACGTCCACCTCGAAGGGGACGTCGAACTCCTGGAGCGCGTGGGCCGCGGCCTCCATGACCGGCCAGTCGGAGTCGGAGCCCATGACGATGCCGACCACCGCGGCGGTCGCCTCGCGCGCTTCACTCATCGATCGTCCCTCGCAGGTAGTCGGCCGCGTGACGGGCGCGCTCGCGCACGTCGGGCAGGTCCTCGCCGTAGGTGGTGACGTGGCCGACCTTGCGGCCGGGCTTCACGTCCTTGCCGTACATGTGGATCTTCAGGCCCGGGTCGCGGGCCATGCAGTGCAGGTAGCCGGCGTACATGTCGGGGTAGTCGCCGCCGAGCACGTTGGCCATCACCGTCCAGCGCGCCCGCGGCCGCGGGTCGCCGAGCGGCAGGTCCAGCACCGCCCGCAGGTGGTTGGCGAACTGCGAGGTGGCGGCGCCGTCGATGGTCCAGTGGCCGCTGTTGTGCGGGCGCATGGCCAGTTCGTTGACCAGGATGCGGCCGTCGGCGGTCTCGAACAGCTCGACGGCGAGGTGGCCGACCACACCCAGCTCGCGGGCCACCGTCAGGGCGAGCTGCTGCGCCTGCGCCGACAGCGCGTCCGGCAGCCCGGGCGCGGGCGCGATCACCGTGTCGCACACCCCGTCGACCTGAACGGACTCCACGACGGGATAGGCCACCGCCTGGCCGTGCGGCGAGCGCACCACGTTGGCGGCCAGCTCGCGCACGAAGTCGACCTTCTCCTCGGCGAGCACCGGCACGCCGGCCCGGAAGGCGTCGGCGGCGTCGACTTGCGACCGCACGAACCACACGCCCTTGCCGTCGTAGCCGCCGCGCACCGTCTTGAGGACCAGCGGGTATCCGGCGCCCTCCGCGGCGAAGCGGCTGACGTCCGCTGGGTCGGCGACGATCCGGTTGCGCGGGCAGGGCACCCCGATCTCGGCGAGCCTGGCCCGCATGACGCCCTTGTCCTGCGCGTGCACCAGGGCGTCGGGGCCGGGGCGTACCGCGACGCCGTCCTCCTCCAGGGCGCGCAGGTGCGCGGTCGGCACGTGCTCGTGGTCGAAGGTGATCACGTCGCAGCCGCGGGCGAAGTCCCGCAGGGTGTCGAGGTCGCGGTAGTCGCCGACGGTGACGTCGGCTGCGACCTGTGCGGCCGAGTCCTGCGCGGTGTCGCTGAGGATCTTGAACCTGATGCCGAGCGGAATGCCCGCTTCGTGCGTCATACGGGCGAGCTGGCCGCCGCCGACCATGCCGACTACGGGGAATGTCACGTTTCATCCTGCCGGTGGTGCACGGGGGCGGGTCCCCCGCTGATGGCCCTACCAGGGTATAGGCCGCACGACCGCCCGAACGCCGGACGTCTCCGCGGCGACTTCCAGGGGGCGGTTAGCATGAGGGACATCGAAAACCTCAGCCACCGACCGGCACCACCGACCCACGACCCCCCACAGACAGGGCCACCATGACCGGATTCACCGCCCTGCGCGGCAAGCTGGCCCTGATGTACCGCGAGATCGCGAAGTTCGGCGCGGTGGGCGGCGCCGGGGTCCTGGTCAACATCGGCGTGTTCAACCTGGTCCGGCACAGCACCGGGCTGCAGACGGTCCGCGCGAGCGTGCTGGCGACGCTGGTGTCCATCGCGTTCAACTACGTCGGCTTCCGCTACTTCACCTACCGGGACCGCGACAAGGCGGGCCGCACCAGGGAGCTGGGGCTCTTCCTGCTCTTCAGCTGCATCGGCCTGGTGATCGAGAACGGCGTGCTGTTCGTGGCCACCTACGGATTCGACTGGGACAGCCAGCTGCAGAGCAACGTCTTCAAGTTCGTGGGCATCGGCGTGGCGACGCTCTTCCGCTTCTGGTCCTACCGCACCTGGGTCTTCCGCACCCTCCCGGCGCGCGACGCCGTGGAGCAGGCCGAGTCCTTCCTGGCCGAGGACGCGCCCGCGGCCCCCGCCGACCGGCACGTGTGATCAGCTGACGATGTCCTCGCGGGGCGGTGGCTGCTGCATCTCCCGGGCGAGGAAGAGCGCGAAGACCGGCGGCTGCTGCTGGAGCAGTTCGAGCCGCCCGCCGTCGGCCTCTGCCAGGTCGCGGGCCAGCGCAAGCCCCAGGCCGGTGGAGTTGCGGCCGCTGACCGTGCGCTCGAAGACCCGCGCGCCCAGGTCGGGCGGCACCCCGCGGCCCTCGTCCGTCACCTCGACCACCGCCTGGTTGCCGGTCACCCGGGTCCGCAGGCCGACCGTGCCGGACCCGTGCATCAGCGAGTTCTCGATCAGCGTGGCCAGCACCTGCGCGACCGCGCCCGGGGTGCCGACGGCCCGCAGCGCGGGAGTGCCGGAGCGGACGATGGCCCGCTTCTTGTTCTGGTACGCCGGGCGCCACTCCTCGACCTGCTGCTTGATCACCTCGTCGAGGTCGAAGTAGACCGCTGAGCCGGTCCGCGGGTCCCGCGCGTTGGTCAGCAGCCGCTGCACCACGTCGGTCAGCCGCTCGACCTGGCCGAGCGCGATCGTCGCCTCCTCCTTGACCGTCTCCTGGTCGTCGGTGGCCACGATCTCCTCCAGCCGCATCGACAGCGCGGTCAGCGGGGTCCGCAGCTGGTGCGAGGCGTCGGAGGCGAGCCTGCGCTCCGCGGTGAGCATCCGCCCGATCCGCTCGGCGCTGGCGTCCAGCACGTCGGCGATCCGGTCCAGCTCCGGCACCCCGTAGCGGCGGTGCCGGGGGCGCGGGTCACCCGAGCCGAGCCGTTCCGCGGTCGCGGCCAGGTCGCTGAGCGGGCTGGCCAGCCGCTTGGCCTGGCGCACGGCGAGGCCGACGGCGGCCAGTACGGCGAGCAGCGCGACCGCGAGGATCACCAGCAGATTGCGGCCGATCTCCTCGCTGACGGTGGACCGCGGCTGCTCCACGGTCACCGACTCGCCGTGGTCACCGCGCTGCGTGGAGGTGATGACCTTGCCCTTGGGGCGGTCGCCGAGGGTGACCTGCGGGTGGCCGGGCACCGAGACCACGGCGTAGCGGTTGGCGGCGATCTGCCGGTCCAGGCCCTTGGCGTCGATGCTCTCGCCGGCCAGGATGCGGTTCTCCACGATGCCGACCAGGCGCACCGCCTCGGACTCCACGCCGTCGCGCGCGCTGCTCTCGATGGTTCTGGTCTCCACGAAGACCAGGGACAGCCCGAAGACGGCGATGACGACGAGCACCACGGCCAGCGTGGAGGAGATCAGACGGCGGCGCACGGCGGTGGCGGGTCAGTTCTTCTCGAACCGGAAACCGACCCCGCGCACCGTGGAGATGTACCGCGGGTTGGCCGCGTCGTCGCCGAGCTTCTTGCGCAGCCAGGAGATGTGCATGTCCAGGGTCTTGGTGGACGACCACCAGGTGGTGTCCCACACCTCGCGCATCAGCTGCTCGCGCGTGACGACCCGGCCCGCGTCCCTGACCAGCACCCGGAGCAGGTCGAACTCCTTCGCGGTGAGCTGGAGTTCGTCGTCGCCCATCCAGGCGCGGTGCGACTCGACGTCGATCCGCACCCCGTGGGTGGACGGCTGCGTCGGCTCCGTGGTGCCGCGCCGCAGCAGGGCGCGCACCCGGGCCAGCAGCTCCGCCAGCCGGAAGGGCTTGGTCACGTAGTCGTCCGCCCCTGCGTCCAGGCCGACGACCGTGTCGACCTCGTCCGCGCGGGCGGTCAGCACCAGCACAGGGAAGGTGTGGCCCTCGGTGCGGATGCGCCGGCACACGTCGAGGCCGTCCATCCCTGGCAGGCCCAGGTCGAGCACCACCAGGTCGACGGAACCCAGCAGCGCGGCCTCCAGCGCGGTGGGTCCGTCCTCGCGCACCTCGACCTCGTACCCCTCGCGGCGCAGTGCGCGCGCGAGCGGTTCCGAGATGGATGCGTCGTCCTCGGCCAGAAGTACGCGGGTCATGGGCTTGATGGTAGTCCGCACCCCCCGGGCGCGAGGTGGTGGTACGCCGCTGCTCCTTCGCGCCTGCCGCGGCCGCGGTGCGCCGCCGCCGCGCCGGCCGCCGGCGGTCAGGACAGCGGCCAGGGGCGGGCGGTGGCGCCCAGCCTGTTCCAGGCGTTGATGACGGTGATCGCCCAGATGAGTTCGGCCAGCTCCTTGTCGTCGAACTGGGCGGCGGCGCGCGCGAAGACGTCGTCGCCGACGTGCCCGTCGGTGAGCCGGGTGGCGGCCTCGGTCAGCTCCAGGGCCGCGCGCTCGCGGGCGGTGAAGAAGGGCGTCTCGCGCCATACCGGCAGCGCATAGAGGCGGCGTTCGCTCTCGCCGCCCTCGCGGGCGTCCCGCGCGTGGGTGTCGACGCAGTAGGCGCAGCCGTTGAGCTGGGAGGCGCGGGCGCGGACCAGTTCGAGCAGCGGGGCTTCGAGGCTGACGTCGCGCGCGGCGGCGTCCAGGGCGTTCATGGCGCGGTTGGCGTGCGGGACGAGGGTGTCCACGGCGAGGCGGACGGCGGGGACGACGAAGGCCGGGCCGGCTGCGTCGTCGGTTGTGGTGGTGGTGTCCGTGAGGGTGGTGTCGGTGCTCATGGCAGTGAATCTACGGGCCGAGTGGATCGTAGGTAAGGTCCACTTTCATGGATGATTCATGGCCCACTTCCGCCGCGGGCACACACCGGGAGACAGGTGTGGACCTGCACCTCGACCTGCGCCTCGACCTGCCGCCCGGCAGCTCCCACGGCCGCAGGGCGGGCCTTGAGCGGGCGCTGCGGGACGCGGTGCGCGGCGGGCGGCTCGCCCCCGGCAGCAGGCTGCCCTCCAGCCGCAGGCTGGCCGCCGAGACGGGCCTGTCCCGCGGCACGGTCAAGGCGGCCTACGACCAGCTCACCGCCGAGGGCTATCTGACCGCCCGCCAGGGCTCGGGCACGGTGGTCGCGGCCCGCCCGCAGGAGGCCTCGCCCGCGGTGCCCGGCAGGCCGGCAGGCGACCGGCCGCCCCGCCACGACCTGCGGCCCGGCAGCCCGGACGTCACGTCCTTCCCCGCCTCGGCCTGGCTGCGCGCCACCCGCCGCGCACTGGCCGCGGTCCCGTCGGCGTCCTACGACTACGGAGACCCGCGCGGCAGCGCGGAACTGCGCTCGGCGCTGGCCGGCTACCTGGGCAGGACCCGCGGGGTCGTCGCGGAGCCTGACCGGATCGTGGTCGTCTCCGGATACGTGCAGGGGCTGGCGCTGCTGACGGGGGTGCTGGGCGGTCAGCGGGGCGGGCCGGTTGTCGGCATGGAGGACCCGGGGCTGCCCTTCCACCGCGAGGTGGTGCGCCGGGCCGGCGGCCGGGTGGTGCCGGTGCCGGTCGACGGGCACGGCGCGGGCGCGGACCTGCCGCGGATGGACGCCGTGGTGGTCACGCCCGCCCACCAGTACCCGACGGGCGTCACCCTCCATCCGGCCCGCCGGCACGCCCTGACGGCCTGGGCGCAGCAGAGCGGCGGCCTGGTGGTCGAGGACGACTACGACGGCGAGTTCCGCTACGACAGGCAGCCGGTGGGTGCCCTGCAGGGCACTGCGCCCGACCACGTCGTCTACCTCGGCACCGCGTCCAAGACCCTGGGCCCCGCGCTGCGGCTCGGCTGGATGGTGCTTCCGCCGCACCTGGTGCAGCCGATCGCGGAGGCCAAGCTCCACACCGACTACCACACCGGCGCCGTCGGCCAGTTGGCGCTGGCGGACCTGATCGCCGACCACGGCTACGACCGGCATGTGCGCGCCGCCCGGCTGCGCTACCGGCGCCGCAGGGACCTGCTGGTCGAACGGCTGGCGGGCGCTCCGGGCCGCCCGGGGTCGCAGGTGCTGGGTATCGCGGCCGGGCTGCACGCGCTGGTGAGCCTGCCGGAGGACGGCCCCGACGAGGCGGCGGTGCTGCGGCGGGCCGCGGCGGAAGGGCTGGCCGTCGGCGCCCTGGGCGAGCACTGGCACGCCCAGGGCGCGGCCGGCCGCCCGCAGGGCCTGATCGTCGGCTACGGCACTCCCGGCGAGGGCGCCTACCCGGCGGCGCTCGCCGCACTGACCCGCGCGCTGCGGGCATGAGCGCGAGGAACTGCGGCGGCCCGCCCGTACGCGGACCCGGCGGCGTACCGCAGGAGCAGGGGCAGGAGCAGGCACAGGACGCGGGATCACGCGGGCATGCACCAGGCGCAGCCCCACGTCCGCCTGCACCAGGCGCAGCTTTCCGTACGGGCGCAGGTCAGGAGGGTGCGGCCAGTTCCGCCCAGACGGTCTTGCCCGGGCGGTCGACGCTGCGGATGACGCCCCAGTCCAGGCACAGCCGCTGCACTATGAACATGCCGTGGCCGCCGGGACGCCCCGCCCGGTGCGGGGTGCGGGGTGCGGGCTCGCCGCCGCCGCCGTCGGCGACCTCCAGGCGCAGCGACTTGAGGCTGCGCCGCAGCAGCAGTTCCTCGGGGCCGCCGGCGTGCAGGCAGGCGTTGGTGACCAGCTCCGAGACCACGAGCAGCACGTCCTCGGCGGCGGCGCTGCGGTCGGCGGTCGAGGCGGGCAGCCAGCCCCAGTCGTGCAGCGCCTGGCGGGTGAAGTCCCTGGCCCGCGGCACGATTCCGCTCTCACCGGTGAGCGTGAGCCGCCGCACGGACTCCGCCTCACGGGACTCCGTCCGGCCGTCGTCCACGGAATCACCCGCGTCCGGGCCACGGTCGTCCGCGGCGGAGGGCCGGGTGGTGCTCATCTAGGCCTCACCTCACGGATGTCCGACTGCGTCCGACCTACTTCTGCCCGAAGGATCTCCCGGAACACGTCCGGGCGACCAAGAAACCCCGGGTGCCCTACGGCACCCTGCCGACCCTGCTCCCCCGTTGGCATCCGGCTACTCCCGCAGAGCCTGGTCAAGGGTGTCGTGCACGGTGAAGACCGCCTCCGCGCCGGTGATCTCCAGGACCCGGGCGACGGTCGGCCGCATCGCGGCGAGGTGGACGGAGCCGCCCTCGGACTCGGCACGCAGCCGCGCGCCCAGCAGGACGTTCAGGCCCGTGGAGTCGCAGAACTCCAGCTGCGAGCAGTCGACCACCAGCCGGGTCGCGCCGGCGTCCAGGGCGGCGCCGAGCGGCTCGCTCAACAGGTCCGCGGTGTGGTGGTCCAGCTCACCCGCCGGAGTGAAGACCGCGGTGTGGCCATGCTGAGCGACCTCGACATGCAGTCGGCCGAGACCGGCTGTGCCGACCGCTTCGCGGTCCATTCGCACTCCTTCGCCCTTCGTGACGACGCGGTTCCAGACCTTACGCGCTCCGCAGGTGCGGCGGTAGTCGCACCCTGGCCCGCGGCGGGCGAGGACACCGCACCGCTCACTCATCATGACGCCCCGTGCGCGTTCGGTGAACAGTCAGTGCGGGGCAAAACGCCCATGGTGTCCCCAGAACTTGCGACGCCCCCGCCAACAGGCGTAGGGGTGGAGGTACGGCATAGGCACAGCCGACCGCCGCACGACGAGGGAGGACCATATGGCACCCCGGCTCGGCCTGGATCACGAAAACCATGTGCTGGAGCAGTTCGAGGGGCTTGAGGGGCTTCCGGAGATTCCCCCCTACGACGAGATAGGGCCGGTCGACGCGCGCGCCCTGTCCAAGACGCTCTTCGCCCGTCTGCACGGGCTGGAGGAGGGCACGCAGGAGTACGCGTACGTCCGCAACACGCTGGTGGAACTCAACCTCGCCCTGGTGAAGTTCGCCGCGTCCCGGTTCCGCACCCGCAGCGAGCCGATGGAGGACATCATCCAGGTCGGCACGATCGGCCTGATCAAGGCGATCGACCGGTTCGAGCTGAGCCGCGGGGTCGAGTTCCCGACCTTCGCCATGCCGACGATCGTCGGCGAGATCAAACGCTTCTTCCGCGACACCAGCTGGTCGGTACGGGTGCCGCGCCGGCTGCAGGAGCTGCGGCTGGACCTGGCGAAGGCCGGCGACGAGCTGGCGCAGCAGCTGGACCGGCAGCCGACCGTGCGCGAGCTGGCGGACCGGCTGGGCCTGCCGGAGGACGAGGTCATCGAGGGCATGGCGGCCAGCAACGCCTACACGGCCAGCTCGCTGGACGCCCAGCCCGCGGAGGACGACCCGGAGGGCGCGCTCGCCGACCGGATCGGCTACGAGGACCACGACCTGGAAGGCGTCGAGTACGTCGAGTCGCTCAAGCCGCTGATCGCCGGGCTTCCGCAGCGCGACCGGGCGATCCTGTCGCTGCGCTTCGTCGGCAACCTCACGCAGGCCGAGATCGGCGACGAGCTGGGCATCTCGCAGATGCACGTGTCGCGGCTGCTGACCCGGACGCTGTCACGGCTGCGCCGCGGGCTGCTGGTCGAGGAGTAGGCCGGGGCGCATCTCGCGCAGCACCCCGTCCTTCCACACCGCGGCCGTGAGCGGCACGCCGGGCCGGTAGGCCAGGTGCACGTGGCTGGGCGCGTCGAGCAGCAGCAGGTCGGCGCGGGCGCCCGGGGCGACGACGCCGACGTCGTTGCGCCGCAGGGCGCGCGCACCCCCGTAGGTGGCGGCGTGCACCGCCTCGTCGGGGGTCATGCGCATGTCGCGGACGGCGACGGCGACGCAGAACGGCATGGACGTGGTGAAGGACGAGCCCGGGTTGCAGTCGGTGGACAGTGCCACGCTCGCGCCCGCGTCGAGCAGCCTGCGGGCGTCGGGGTAGCGGGCGCGGGTGGAGAACTCGGCGCCCGGCAGCAGCGTCGCCACGGTGGTGTCCGCGGCGCTCGCGAGCGCGTCGACATCGGCGTCGGTCAGGTACGTGCAGTGGTCGGCCGAGGCCGCGCCCAGCTCGACGGCGAGCTGCACGCCCGGGCCGTGGCCGAGCTGGTTGGCGTGCACCCGGGCGGCAAGGCCCCGGGCCATTCCCGCGGTCAGCACGGCACGGGCCTGGTCGCCGTCGAAGGCGCCGCGCTCGCAGAAGACGTCGACCCAGCGGGCGTGCGGGGCGCAGGCGTCCAGCATCGCGCCGGTGACCAGTGCGACGTACCCGGCCGGGTCGTCGGCGAACTCGGGCGCCACGACATGCGCGCCGAGGTAGGTGACCTCCGCGGTGTGCCGGGCGGCGATCTCCAGGGCGCGGGCCTCGTCGTGGACGGTGAGGCCGTAGCCGGACTTGGTCTCCTGGGTGGTGGTGCCCTGCCGCAGGCCCTCGGCCAGGAAGCGGGTGAGCGTCGCGTCGAGTTCGGCGCCGCCGGCCGCGCGGGTGGCGGCGACCGTGGTGCGGATGCCGCCGGCGGTGTAGGGGCGGCCGGACATCCTGGCGGCGAACTCGGCGCTGCGGTCACCGGCGAAGAGCAGGTGGGAGTGCGAGTCGACGAAGCCGGGCAGCATCGCCCGGCCGCCGGCGTCCAGGCGCGCGTCGGCGGCGGGCGCGTCCCGGGCGGCGCCGACCCAGGCGACGCGGTCGCCGTCGATGACGACGGCCGCGGGGCCGGGGATCAGGCCGAGCGGGCCGCTGCTCCCGCCGCTCTTGCTGCTCTTGCTGCTTCCGCTGCTCCCGGCCAGTACAGGGTCGTTGGTGACCAGGCTGCCGATGTTGGTGACGAGCGTGCTGCCCGTCGCCTTGTCGGTCGGCCTCGTCCGGGGAGTCGCGCTCGGCGTCGTGTTCTGCGTCGTCATCGGTCGCGCAGGGCGCCGATCGCGTCCGCCAGTGCGGCCGGCACGTCCTGGACGAGCTGGTGCTGCCCGTCGCGCACGATCTGCCGGCCGGCCACCACGGTGTGGCGCACGTCGGCGGCGGTCGCCGCGAACACCGCGGTCTCGCCCGCCAGCCGGGCCGGCGGCCCGGCGGTGCGCACCGAGTCCAGCGCGACCGTGGTGAGGTCGGCGAGCGCGCCCGCCTCGATCCGGCCGGCGTCGGGCCAGCCCAGGCTCGCGTGGCCGTCCGCGGTGGCGGCGCGCAGCAGCTGGGCCGCGGTCCAGTGGCCGCGGGTCCTGGCCTTGAGCCGCTCGTTCAGCTCGACCGCCCGCGCCTCCTCGAAGAGGTCGATGACCGCGTGGCTGTCGCTGCCCAGGCTCATCGGGCTGCCGGCGCGGCGCAGTTGCGGTGCCGGGCCGATGCCGTCGGCCAGGTCCCGTTCCGTCGTGGGGCACATGCACACCGTGCTGCCGCCGGCGCCCAGCAGCGCGATGTCGCCGGCGGTGAGGTGGGTGGCGTGCACGGCGGTGGTGTTGCGCCGCCAGAAGCCGGAGTCGGCCAGCAGCCGGGTCGGGGTGCGGCCGTGCAGCGCCTGGCAGGCGTCGTTCTCCGCGGTCTGCTCCGACAGGTGCGCATGGGTGGGCACCTCGGCGGTGCGCTCGGCGAAGACCCGGTAGCCGTCGCGGTCGGAGAAGGCCCGCACCGAGTGCACGGCGGCGCCGACCTTCGCGTGGCCCTCGCCCTTGAGCTGCGACCAGCGGTCGTACCAGCGGTCGGCGGTGCCGTCGCCGAAGCGCAACTGCGGCCCCTCCAGCGGGCGGTAGCCGGTACGGGTGAAGCCGCCGTGCAGGTAGGCGGTGTCGAGCAGGGTGATGCGGATGCCCGCCTCGCCCGCGGCGGCGATCAGCGCCTCGCCCATGGCGTTGGGGTTGTCGTAGGGCGTGCCGTCGCCCTGGTGGTGCAGGTAGTGGAATTCGCCGACGCAGGTGATGCCGGCGAGCGCCATCTCGGCGTAGACGGCGCGCGCGAGGGTGAAGTAGCTGTCCGGGTCGAGCGCCTGCGCGACGTCGTACATGACGTCCCGCCAGCTCCAGAAGGACGTCGGGGCGGACAGGCCGCTGCCGGCCCGCCCGGTGCGTGTTCCGGCCCCCGCCCCCGCGCCCGCGCCGATCTGCGCGGTGCCGCGCAGCGCCCGGTGGAAGGCGTGGCTGTGCGCGTTGGCCAGGCCCGGCAGGGTCAGGCCGCGCAGCACGGTCGCGCCGGCGGGGGGGCGTTCGACTCCGGTGCGGACGTCGGCGATCCGGTCGTCGACCACGGTCAGGGCGACACCCGGTTCCGGGTGTGTGCCGAGCCAAGCGTGTTCCAGCCAGTACGTCACCTGCACGCGAGACCTTCCAATACGTCGGCGAGCGCGGACACTCCGGCGAGACAGTCGTCCTCGGCCGCGCTTTCTGCCGGGGAGTGCGAGACGCCGGAGGGGTTGCGTACGAACAGCATGGCGGTCGGGACGGCCGCGGAGAGGATTCCGGCGTCGTGTCCCGCGCCGGTCGGCAGCACGGGGACCGGCGCACCCGCTCCGAGCAGGGCGGCAAGGGTGTCACGCAGCTCGTGGGCGAACTCGACCACCGGGGTGAACGACTCGCGTACGACGCTCACCTCGACGCCGTCGCGGGCGCCGCGCTCCCTGGCAGCCTGCTCGATCGCGGCGACGACCTCGGCGAGGGTGTCCTCGTCCGCGGCCCGCGAGTCCAGCCAGCCGCGCACCTGCGAGGCGATGGCGTTGACGCCGTTCGGCTCGACCGCGACCTTGCCGAAGGTGGCGAGCGCGCCGGCCAGCCGGGCCTTCTTCCTGGCGGCCAGGACGGTGGTGGCGTAGGTGAGCATCGGGTCGCGGCGGTCCTCGATGCGGGTGGTGCCGGCGTGGTTGGCCTCGCCGCGGAAGTCGAAGCGCCAGCGGCCGTGCGGCCAGATCGCCGAGGCCACGCCGACCGGCCGGTCCAGCAGGTCCAGCGCGCGGCCCTGCTCGACGTGCAGCTCGACGAAGGCGCCGACGCGGGCCAGCCGTTCGGGGTCCGCGCCGATCGCGTCCGGGTCCTGCCCGGCCTTCTCCATGGCCTGGGCGAGGCTGACGCCGTCGGCGTCGACCAGTGCCCTGGCGTCCTGCGGGCTGAGCTGCCCCGCGGTGAGCCGGGACCCGACGCAGGCCAGGCCGAAGCGGGCGCCCTCCTCGTCGACGAAGTTGACGACGGCCAGCGGCCGGCGCGGCCGGGCGCCGCGGGCGCGCAGCTCGTCCAGGGCGGCGAAGGACGACACGACGCCGAGCGGCCCGTCGAAGGCGCCGCCGTCGGGGACGGAGTCCAGGTGGGAGCCGGTGACGACGGCGTCGCCCGCGGCCGGATCTCCCAGCCAGGCCCACTGGTTGCCGTTGCGGTCCGTCTCGTAGGCCAGGCCCCGGTCCTCGGCCTGGGAGCGGAACCAGGCGCGGCAGTCGGCGTCCGCCGGCGTCCACGCGTAGCGCCGGTAGCCGCCGGAGCCGGTGTGCCGGCCGATCGGGGCCAGCTCCCGCCACATGGCAGGGAAGGCGGCGCCCACGGAGGTCACGAGGACTCCCGCATCGGGACCCGCACATCGCGGTCCGCGGCGATCTCGGCGGCCTTGTCGTACCCGGCGTCGACATGGCGGATCACACCCATGCCCGGGTCGTTGGTGAGGACCCGGCGGATCTTCTCCGCCGCCAGCGGGGTGCCGTCGGCGACGGTGACCTGCCCGGCGTGGATGCTGCGGCCGATGCCGACGCCGCCGCCGTGGTGGATCGACACCCAGGACGCGCCGGAGGCGACGTTGACCATGGCGTTGAGCAGCGGCCAGTCGGCGATGGCGTCGGAGCCGTCGAGCATCGCCTCGGTCTCCCGGTAGGGGGAGGCGACGGAGCCGCAGTCGAGGTGGTCGCGGCCGATCACGATCGGGGCCTTGAGGGTGCCGTCGGCGACCATCTCGTTGAAGCGCTCGCCGGCCTTGTCGCGCTCGCCGTAGCCGAGCCAGCAGATGCGGGCGGGCAGGCCCTGGAAGTGGACCCGCTCGCCGGCCAGCCTGATCCAGCGGGCCAGCGACTCGTTCTCCGGGAAGAGGTCGAGGATGGCCTTGTCGGTGCGGTGGATGTCGGCGGGGTCGCCGGACAGCGCGGCCCAGCGGAAGGGTCCCTTGCCCTCGCAGAACAGCGGGCGGATGTAGGCGGGGACGAAGCCGGGGAAGGCGAAGGCCCGCTCGTAGCCGGCCAGCTGGGCCTCGCCGCGGATGGAGTTGCCGTAGTCGAAGACCTCGGCGCCCGCGTCCTGGAAGCCGACCATCGCCTCGACGTGCCGCGCCATCGACTCGCGGGCGCGCTGGGTGAACTCGGCGGGCTTGGCAGCGGCGTAGTCGGCCATTTCTGCGTGCTCGACGCCGATCGGGAGGTACGCCAGCGGGTCGTGGGCCGACGTCTGGTCGGTGACGATGTCGATCGGCGCCTGCATTGCCAGCAGCTGCGGCACCAGCTCGGCGGCATTGCCGAGGATGCCGATCGACAGCGGACGGCGGGCGTCGCGGGCCTCGGTCGCCAGCTGCAGCGCGTGGTCGAGGGAGTCGGCGCGCACATCGAGGTAGCGGTGCTCGATCCGGCGCTCGATGGCGCGCGGGTCGACGTCGATGCACAGGGCCACACCGCCGTTCATGGTGACGGCGAGCGGCTGGGCGCCACCCATGCCGCCCAGGCCCGCGGTGAGGGTGATGGTGCCGGCGAGCGAGCCGCCGAACCGCTTGGCGGCGACCGCGGCGAAGGTCTCGTAGGTGCCCTGCAGGATGCCCTGGGTGCCGATGTAGATCCACGAACCCGCGGTCATCTGGCCGTACATGGTCAGGCCGAGGGCTTCCAGGCGGCGGAACTCCTCCCAGGTGGCCCAGTCGCCGACCAGGTTGGAGTTGGCGATCAGCACGCGGGGCGCCCACTCGTGGGTCTGCATCACGCCGACCGGGCGGCCGGACTGGACCAGCATCGTCTCGTCCTGCTTGAGGCCGCGCAGGGTGCGCACCATCGCGTCGAAGGAGTTCCAGTCGCGGGCCGCCTTGCCGGTGCCGCCGTAGACGACCAGCTTGTCGGGGTGCTCGGCCACCTCGGGGTCGAGGTTGTTCTGCAGCATGCGCAGGGCGGCTTCCTGCTGCCAGCCCAGGGCGCTCAGTTCCGTACCGCGCGGCGCGCGTACCGGCCTCGGTCCCGTCATCGGTGCGGCCTCCTCGTCGTGGCATTGGATATTCACATCCTGGCCAGGTGAATAGCTCTAGTCAACAAGGCCCGCGCCGCCTCCCGCCCGCGTGCTGCGAGGGGGGTGCGGTGGCGGCGCGGCCCGGCGGGATGGTGGGATGGCGTCCATGACGGACGAGGCGGCGGTACGCCGGCAGGACGCGCTGCGCTCAGCGGTGGAGACCGGCCTGGTCAACGAGGCGGAACCGGTCGTCGGGCTGCTGGATGTCGCCGGCGTCCGGCAGGCGGCGACCTCGCTGCACGCGGCCTTCGCCACCCCCGGGGTGGCGGTCGAGCACACCTTCGCCGTGAAAGCCGCCTCCCTGGTGCCCGTGCTCGCACTGCTCGGGCAGTACGGGCTCGGCGCCGAGGTGGCCAGCCCCGGCGAACTCGCCCTGGCCCGCGCCGCCGGCATCCCGCCGGAAAGGACCGTGCTCGACTCCCCCGCCAAGACCACCGCAGAACTGCGCGAGGCACTGTCCCTGGGCATCGCCGTCAACGCCGACAACCCGCAGGAGATCGCCAGGATCGACGCCCTGCTGGCCGCGGCCCCCTCCGCCTCGCCGATCGGACTGCGGGTCAACCCGCAGGTCGGCGGCGGCAGCATCGACGCGATGAGCACCGCGACCGCCACCTCGAAGTTCGGCGTGGCACTGCGCGACCCGGGCGCCGAGGAATGGGTGCTGCGCACCTACGCCGAGCGGCCCTGGCTGAACCGCCTGCACACCCACACCGGCTCCCAGGGCGTGCCGCTGCCGCTGATGGCCGCGGGCGTCCGGGCCGCCTACGACCTGGCGGAACGCATCAACGCCGCCGCCGGCCGCCGCCAGGTCACCGTCCTGGACATCGGCGGCGGCCTGCCCGTCAACTTCGCCTCGGACGACATCACCCCGTCCTTCGGCGACTACGCCGACCTGCTGCGCGCCGAGGTCCCCGGCCTCTTCGACGGGCGCTACGGCATCGTCACCGAGTTCGGCCGCGCACTTCTCGCCAAGCACGGCACGGTCCTCGCCCGGGTCGAGTACGCCAAGTCCGCCGGCGGGCGGGCCATCGCCGTCACCCACGCCGGTGCACAGGTCGCCACCCGCACCGTCTTCGCCCCGGAAGCCTGGCCGCTGCGGGTCCTGGCCCTCGACGCCGTCGGCCGCCCCAAGACCGGCGCCCCGGTCGTCCAGGACGTGGCTGGCCCCTGCTGCTTCGCCGGCGACCTGGTCGCCCAGGGCCGCGCCCTGCCGCTGCTGGACGCCGGGGACCATGTCGCGCTGCTGGACACCGGCGCCTACTACTTCTCGACGCACTTCGCCTACAACTCGCTGCCCCGCCCCGCCGTCTGGGCCTACACCGCAGCCCCGGGCGCCACACCGGCCTTCGCCTTGGTCCGCGCGGCCCAGTCCCCGGCCGACCTGCTCGCCGAGAGCGGCGCGGGCCTCCCCCCGCTCACCCCGTAAGCAGGCAGCCAGGCAGCCCGGTAGCGGCGCCGGACAGGCCTGCGCCCAGGCTTCAGCGCCTGCGGCGGGCACCGCCGGGCGCCGCGTCACCGGCGGCTATGCCGGTGAGCTGGTAGGCGGCCGGATCGCCGTCCGGGCGGACCCAGAGCAGCGCGTCCTTGCCGCGCTCTATCCGGGCCAGCCGCAGCGACCTGGCGAACAGCCCCGCGCCGACACCGCCGAGGAGCATGCCCCCCGCGCAGGGCAGCGCCAGCGAGGAGGCCGCCGCGACGACGAAGGCCGCCGCCAGCCACCAGCGCCGCCGGCGCGCCCAGGCGCGAGCGGTCACCTTGCGGTCCTGAAGGTAGACCGACTTCGCCGCCTTGGTCGCCGCCTCGGCCCGCACGGTGTGCCGCCCGCCGCGTATCAGGAAGGCGGCCGCCGCCGCGATGATGAAGAGCGCCGCACCGGCCATGACGCCGATCCGCCGTCCGGTCGGGCTGAAGGTCACCGCCGTCCCTGGCACCGCGGCGACGACGCCCAGCCACCACAGCCAGGTCCCCGCCGTCCGCACCGTCACCGCCACCCGCGCCAATGTGTAGGCCCCGCGCACCACGTCGCGCCTCCTCCTCCGCCGCGTCCACGGCCGCGGCATCGCCTGACAAGTGCTCGGGAGGCTACTTCGGAATTCTCAGATTTTCGTTAAGACGTATGGATTCGGCCGACATCCGTTCATCCCCCTGCCGTTCATCCCTCTGCCGTTCGTCCACCGGCCGCTCGTCCACGGCCCTTCATCCCCGGGCAGGCGCCCCCGCCTCACTCCACGAAGACCCCGCGCGCCGCGGCCTGCGCGTCGAACTCCTCCAGCCGCGCCTGCGCGTCGGGCAGCTCGTCGCACATCGACTCCAGCAGCGCCCGCCCGAGCAGCATCGGCGCGCACGCGGTGTCGAAGGCCAGCCCGGTCCCGACCGCGGCCTGCAGCAGCAGGTCGCTGTGCGCGGCGACCGGCGCGAAGGCGCTGTCGGCCACGGTGACCACGGTCAGCCCCGCCTCCCGCGCGAGGACCAGCGCGTCGATCACCTCCCGCGGGTGCCGGGGCAGCGCGAAGCACAGCAGTGCGCTCGCCCCCGCCCGTGCCGCCGCGTCGATCCGGTCGGCGAGCATCGTGCCGCCCTCGTCCAGCAGCCGCACGTCGAGGTGCACCTTGGCCGCGAAATAGGCGAAGCCGCGGGCCTGCGCCCCTGCCGCCCGCAGTCCGAGCACCGGCAGCGGAACCGAGCCGGCGAGCACCGCACCGGCCCTGGCGACAGGACCCGGGTCGGTGAGCTGCGCCGCGAGGTGCCGCAAGTTCTCGATCTCGGCGTACACCGCCTGCTGGTACTCGTTGCAGCCCGCCGCATCAGGTGCCGCAGACACCGGGGCCACCTCGCGCAGGTGCTTGCGAAGGGCCGGGTAGCCGTCGAAGCCGAGCGCCACCGCGAAGCGGGTCACGGACGGCTGGCTGACGCCCGCGAGTTCGGCCACCTCCACGCTGGACAGGAAGGGCGCGTCTGCGGCCCTGCGCACCAGGCAGTGCGCGATCCTGCGCTGGGTCGGCGTCAGGCGGTGCGCCTCGAAGAGCTTCAGCAGCCTGCCCGCCCCCGCGGTCCCGTGCTCGCCCCCGGCCGCGCTACTCATCGCCGTCCATCACTGACCCCGTCCACCGGCACTTATTCACTCGCCCAAGACTCTGCATGACCGTATGCAGTTCGGCAAGAGCCGTGACCGCGCCCGTCGGCGTCACAGCGGCAGCGCCGCCGCCAGGCCCCGTATCCCGGGCAGCGCCCCGGCGCTCGCGCACTGCCAATATCCGGCCCCCGCCTGGGAGTGCACCGCATAGACCGCCGTCGCCTCGAACAGCACCGCGAGCACGCCGGGCACGGATATGACCAGCGCGAGACTGCCCTGCCAGGAGTCCACTCCCCGCAGCCCCGCCCGCCGCGACGCCCTGAACAGCAGCCCGCACACCACCAGCGCCGCCACCCCGCACACCAGGGCCGCGTAGACGAGCGCGAACAACGTCCACGGCACCGCCAGTTGATGGCACAGCTCATCCGCCCGCTTGCCCCGCCGGTCCTGCAGCAGCGCGGCGCCGACCAGCAGCAGCACGCCCAGCAGCACCAGCCCCGGCACCGCCAGCGTCCGCCGCCGCCACTCGCGCCCCGGCGGCGGCCGCCGCACCCGCGCCCCGCCTGCCCGGGCCTGCCCGCCCGCGTCCGCCCCGCCCATGGCGAGACCCGCCACGTCGCTCATCTGCCGCCCCCACTTTCCCCGTTGCCCCCGTCGACCGGCCGCCCAACCGGGAGCCGGTCACTCACTGCTGTCTCAGAGTAACCGAAAGGGCCGGACAGGTGATCGACACCTGTCCGGCCCTGTGGATAACTCGGCTACCGCCGAAGAAACCCCAGCTCAGCGCTGCCGGGTCTTGTCCAGCTCCGGCCCGCGCGCACCGCCGGAGCCGCTCGGGCCAACGGTTCCGCCCAGCTCGCCGACGCCGCCGGGGACACCCGCCCCGGCGGCCGCGGGCTCGGCGGCCCGGTCGGCATGCCCGGGCCACCACGCTGCGTGACCGATCAGCGCGGTGAGGCTCGGCGTGAAGAACATCGCCATCACGAAGGCCGCCATCACGATGCCGAAGGCGACCGCGAAGCCCATCTGGGTCAGGAAGGAGTTGCCCGACAGCATCAGGGTGCCGAAGGTCGCCGCCAGGATCAGACCGGCCGCACCGATCGTCGGACCCGCGTGCTTGAGTGCCTCGGCCGCCGCCTCCCGCGGGCTGCGGCCCTCCTGGGCCTCTTCCCTCAGCCGCGCGATCATCAGGATGTTGTAGTCCGTGCCGATGGCGACGACGAACAGGTACATGATGATCGGCAGCAGGAAGATCAGCCCGTCGCCGCGGCCGAAGATCAGCACCGTGGTGCCGAGCGTCGCGCCGAAGCCGAGGCCGACCGAGGCGATCAGGTACCAGGGCGCCACGACGCTGCGCAGCAGGAGGCCCAGGATGATCATGATCAGCACCGCGGCCACCGGGAAGACGGTGCGGTAGTCGTGGTTGACGGCCGCGTTGATGTCCTTGAAGACCGAGGACGAGCCGCCGACGTAGGCCACGCTCCCCGGCGGCGCGTTGTCGTGCGCGACCGTCCGCACGCCGCCGACCGCCTTGATGGCCTGGTCGCTGGCGGCCTCGTACTTGAGCGTGACCGTGAAGTTGGCGGTGGTGCCCGCCTTGTTCAGGTCGGTCTTCTGGTCGAAGGTGACGTCGGCGACGCCGTCGGCCCCGTGCAGCTTGTCGGCGTACGCGGTGAAGTCCGCCGTCAGCGGCTTGCCGTCGGTGCTGGTGAGGTAGACGTTGGTCGGCTCGGCCGCGCCGGCGGAGTAGGCCTTGGCCAGGGTGTCCTGGACGACCATCGACTCCTTGGTCTTCGGGATCGAGCCGGAGGCCAGGTCGTAGGAGGCCTTGTAGCCGAGGGTGCCCAGCGCGAGCAGCACCATGACCAGGCCGGAGACGATCGCGACCATGCCCGACTTTCGGCCGACCAGGGAGCCGATGGCGGCGAAGCGCGTGCCGCCGGGCTCCTTGTTCCACTTCTTGCCGGGCCAGAACAGTGCGCGCGGCGGGATCAGCGAGCAGATCGCCGGGAAGAGCGTCAGACCCGCCACCAGGGTGACCGCGACCAGGATGGCCAGGGCGGGGCCGAGCTGGGTGAGGAAGCCCAGGGTCGACAGTGCGAGCGCGCAGAAGGCGATGATGACCGCGCCGGCCGCGGAGGCGATGGCCTCGCCGACCCGGGTGACGCTGTTGATCATCGCTTCCTTGGGCTCGTCGCCCGCTCGCAGCCGTTCCCGGTAGCGGAACATCAGGAAGAGGAAGTAGTCGGTGCCGACACCGAGCACCACCACGATCAGCAGGGCCGAGATCGAGCTGTTGGCCTGCAGTCCGAAGACCTTCGTGGCGTCGGCGATCAGGGCGTTGGAGACGGTGAAGACCACGCCGAGCAGCAGGATCAGCGGCATCACGGCGATCAGCGGGGATCTGAAGATGATCGACAGCGTGACGATGATGATCAGCAGCGAGCCGAAGAGCGCGACGGCGTCAGAGGTCTTGCCCGCGTCCTGCTGGTCGAGGTTCTGCGCGGCCTGGCCGCCGACCTGCACCTTCAGCGCGGTGCCCTTGGCCAGTGCGGTGGAGTCGTCGCGCAGCGCCTTGGCGGCGTCGGCCTGCTTGGGCTGGCCCTGCGACTTCTTGTCCATCTGGACGAGCGCCGTCTGGAACCTGCCGTCCTTCGACGGGGACCCGTCGGTCACCTTCTGGACCTCGTCGATCTTCTTCTGACCGAGTTCCTTGGTGATCCTGGCGATGTCGGCCTTGTCGGTCGCCGTCAGCTTGCCCTGGTCGGCGCGCTGGTAGAGGACGATCGCGGACGGGGTGAAGGCCGAGGGGAAGGCCTTCTCCTGCAGGTCCATGGCCTTGATGGACTCGTAGCTGCTGGGCAGGAAGCTGCTCTCGTCGCTGTTGGACGGCAGGCTCGGCGCCGTCGCGATGATTGCGACCGCCGCGATCAGCCACGCGACGATGGTCCATACGGGATGGCGGACGACTGTGCGTCCGATGCGGTGGAACATGCGGTGCTGCCTCCATGGCAGGACGTATCACCGCCACCCTTCGGAGCGGGACCGGGGTATCGGCGACCCGGGCGGCCTGGGGCGGCCGCCCGGTTGGTGCGGGCATCGTTGTCTGGGGCATGAGCTTACTTGCCGCCCGGCTAGCAGCAACCTCTGGGTCGTACGACCCCGGCTTGCCTGCCGGCCGGAGCGCACAGGCCCCGTGCCCCTACCCCTATCCCGGTCAGACGGGAGGCAGCAACCGCTTTTGCGGCTTGCCCATCGCGTTGCGCGGCAGCTCAGCGAGGAATCGGACGGTACGCGGCCGCTTGTGGACGGACAGCTGCGCGGCCACGAAGTCCGTCAGCTCCGCGGCGCTCACCCCGTCGGCCACCACATAGGCGACGATCTCCTGCCCCAGGTCCGGGTGCGGAGCTCCGACGACGGCGGCCTCGCGTACGGCCGGATGGCCCAGCAGCGCGTTCTCCACCTCCCCCGCGCCGATGCGGTATCCGCCCGACTTGATCAGGTCGGTCGAGGCCCGGCCGACGATCCGGTGGGTGCCGTCGGGGTCGACCGACGCGATGTCGCCGGTACGGAACCAGCCGTCCGCGGTGTACGAGGCCGCCGTCGCCTCCGGCCGCCCCAGATAGCCGTCGAAGAGGGTGGGTCCCTGCACCTGGAGTTCGCCGACGCCGTCGACCGGATCGGCGATACGGGTGGCGATGCCCGGCAGCGCGCTGCCGACCGCGCCCGGCCTGCGCTCGCCCGCCGCCCGCGCGCTCACCGTGATCAGCGTCTCCGTCATGCCGTAGCGCTCGACCGGCCGGTGCCCGGTCAGCGCACGCAGGTCGCGGAAGACCGGCGCGGGCAGCGGCGCGCTGCCCGACACCAGCAGCCTGGCGCCGGCCAGCGCCCTTGCCGCGACCTCGTCGCGCGCCACCCGGTGCCAGACCGTGGGCACCCCGAAGTAGAGGCTGCCGCCCGCGGCCGCGTACGCCTGCGGGGTGGGCCTGCCGGTGTGCACCAGGCGACTGCCGGTGCGCAGCGCGCCGAGCACGCCCAGCACCAGGCCGTGCACATGGAACAGCGGAAGCCCGTGCACGAGGGTGTCGTCCGCGGTCCACTGCCACGCCTGCGCGAGGGCGTCGAGGTCGGCGGCAACGGCCGCACGCGAGATCAGGACGCCCTTGGGCGGCCCGGTGGTGCCCGACGTGTAGAGGACCAGCGCGGCGTCCCCGTACGGCGTCCCGGCCGCTGCCGGCTCGGCACTGTGCCCGGGCTCGGCAATAGGCGCAGCCCCGGCAATATGCGCGGCTTCCGCACTGTGCGCACCCGCCGGGAAGTCCGCGCGCTCGGCGAAGTCCACCGGCACCAGCTGCGCACCGGAGTCCCGCAGGATGTGCTCGCTCTCCGCGGCTCCCGCGTCCGGCGCGAGCGGCACCACGGGCACGCCGGCCAGCAGCCCGCCGACCACCGCGGCCACCGTCTCCAGCGACGCCGTCGCCCTGACTGCGAAGGCCGGTGCCCCCGCCACCCTCCGGGCGACGGCACCGGCAGCGCCGAGCAGCTCCTCGTAACTGCAGGTCCGCCCGTCGACGGTCACCGCGTCCACCCGGTCGGCCCCTGCGTGCAGAGCGGTCAGCAGCGGCGCGTCGGCCATGGCGGGGTCCTCCTCCGGAACGGCTGACCCCCGGGGAAAACGGGGGCTAACCCCAGTGTCGCCCACGGTCCCGGCTCTCTACGGTGTGCCTATGGACGCCCGCGACCCGGAACTCAAGAAGGAACTCTCCGCCACCTTGCAGGCCCGCAAGGACCTCGGGGAGGAGTACGAGTCTGAACTCGTCGACTCGTTCATCGAGAAGGTGACAGACCGTGTCGACAGCCGTGTCGAACAGCGGGTGCGCCGCGAACTCGCACAGCAGCAGACGTCGTTCGCCCGCGCCGACCGCCGCCCGATCGGCCCGCCGCAGCCCAGCGCCCGTTTCGCCCGCTACGGCTTCGCCGGCTTCACCATGGTGCTGGCGATCCCCCTGTCCGCCATCGGCGCGGTGCAGGCCGGCACGGCGGGCCTGTTCATCACCTGGGCGGGCATCGTCGGCGTGAACCTCGCACAGGGGTTGAGCAGTGCGTGGACGAAGAACCGCCACGACGAGGACTGACGAGCGAGTGCCTGGAGTGGCGGGCCGAGGAACGAGGCCGTCCGCGCAAGGCACGAGGAGGAAGGCCGACCCAAAAAGGCGAGGA
>NZ_JAFFIX010000033.1 GCF_016916835.1 Actinacidiphila bryophytorum
CCAGCCGGCCGGCAAGCCCGCAAGCCTGCCGGCCCGCTCAGCGGTCGGCGCCCACCGTGGTCGGAGCGTCGTATCCGGGGACCTTTGCCGCGCGGCCGAGGTCGATGTCGAGGGCTTCACGGCGGATGCGCTGGTCGACGTACAGCAGGGAGACGGCGCCCGCGCTGATAGGCAGGGTCAGGGTCGAGCTGATGACGCCCCCGACGGCCACGATGATGATCGTGGTCCAGCTGCTGTCGGCGCTCGCGGAGAACAGGCCGCTCGCGTCGTCACCGCTGACCGCGTCGGCGATCATGGCGAAGGGGAGCTGGATGACGACCGACGCCACGGCCGCGATGAGCAGCATCAGCAGCTGCACTCCCAGGACTCGCCACCACGACCCGTTGACGAGCTTCACCGAGCGCTTCAGCGCCGCCTTGACGCCCTGCTTCTCCAGCATGAGGGCCGGGGCGGTGAGGCTCCACAGGTTCCACTGCCAGATCGAGAAGACGACTCCGCAGATGAGGCCGAGCGAAGCGATCGACGCGCCCGCGGACTGTCCGCCTGCCAGGGCGATCAGCAGACCGGGGACCGCGGGCACCGCCAGGATCGCGCAGAGGGCGAGCGGCACCAGCAGGGCCAGGCCGACGAGTTGGCCCAGCCGCGGGCGGACGTCCTGCCACACGGACCGTACGGTGGTCGGCCGGCCGAGGACGGCGCGGCTGATGACGACGGTCAGCAGACCGGCGGTGAGGATCACGCCGACCATGCTCGTGAGGATGAGCAGCAGCGATCCCGCGACTGCACCGCTGAACGCGTGCAGGATGTCGTGGACGCTCGGGTCGGAGTTGCGGTTCAGGTCGTCGATCCGGGTGTCGTCGATGAGGAAGCCGCTGATCACCGCGTTGACACTCTCGGTCAGCAGGCCCACCACGAAGGCCAGCAGCATCGCGGCCCGCCAGTGCCGGCGCAGGGTGGAGACGGCGCCCTGGAGGATCTCTCCCACGTCCAGGGGACGCAGTGGGATCACTCCTGGCTGCGGGGCGGGCGGCTTGGTGGCGTAGGGCGGCTGAGGGCCGCCGTGGTGAGCCACCGCGGGACCCCAGCGCGGGCCGCCGTTCTGCGGTGCGGCGGGGGGCGTCGGCGGAGCCCACTGCTGCCCTACGCCCGCCGGCCGTCCCGTGCCCTGCGGTGTCGGCGCTGCGGGCGGGGCCTGCTCCTGCGGCGGGGCGGCGGGCGAGGCCGCGGGCTCCGAAGGCTTGGCGGCGGCGCGCGGGTCGAGGCCGGACGGCGTGTGCTGCCACGGCGCGGCCGGGGGCTGCTGCTGCGACCAGACGCCGCTCACCGGCGCATCCTGCGTGTTGTCGGCGGTGTTGTCGGCGGTGTCGCCGGGCGCACCGCCGGTCGTGCCGTCAGCTGGGTCGTCCGCTGCCGCAGGGGCTGCGGGGGGCGTGTCTTCGGGGCTGTCGCCGCCGTCCGGCTCCTGGGAGCCGGAGGATCCGGGCGAGGCCCAGCCCGGAGTGTTGGTCATCGGAGGCTGCCCTTTCGTATGTCCTGTCGGTACTCATCGCCATCGTGTCACGGGCTGCCGCACGTCGGGCCTGGCAGGGCAGACTGGTCGGATGGGTGATCACCTCGCGAAATCGGGTCATGGAACGGCTCCTGCGCTGCGCTGGGAGGACCCGCCGGACGGTCCTGTCCTCGTGCTGCTCGACCAGACACGGCTGCCCCAGGAGGAGGTGGAGCTGGTCTGCACCGACGTGCCCGCGCTCGTCCAGGCGATACGCACACTGGCGGTCCGCGGGGCACCGCTGCTCGGTCTCGCGGGGGCGTACGGGATCGCGCTGGCGGCGGCTCGCGGCTACGACGTGGACGACGCGGCCGCGGTGCTGGCGCATGCGCGGCCGACGGCGGTGAACCTCGGGTACGGGGTGCGGCGGGCGCTGGCGGCCTTCCGCGCCGCCGGTCCGGGGCAGGGGGCGGCGGCCGCGCTCGCCGAGGCCCGCCGCCTGCACGCCGAGGACGCGGCGGCGAGTACGGCGATGGCGGAGCACGGGGCGCGGCTGCTGGCGGAGCTGGCGCCTGGCGGCGGCTACCGGATCCTGACGCACTGCAACACCGGCGCTCTGGTGTCGGGCGGCGAGGGGACGGCGCTGGGCGTGGTCCTGGCTGCGCACCGTGCGGGTGAGCTGCGGCGGCTGTGGGTTGACGAGACCCGTCCGCTGCTGCAGGGCGCGCGGTTGACCGCGTGGGAGGCGGCGCGGGCAGGTATGCCGTACACGCTGCTCGCCGACAATGCCGCGGGGTCCCTCTTCACCGCGGGCGAGGTGGACGCGGTGCTGATCGGGGCGGACCGGATCGCGGCCGACGGGTCGACGGCGAACAAGGTGGGCAGCTATCCGCTGGCGGTGCTCGCCCGCTACCACCAGGTGCCTTTCGTGGTGGTGGCGCCGACGACGACGGTCGATCAGGCGACTCCCACCGGTGCGGCGATCGAGGTGGAGCAGCGGCCGGGGAGCGAGGTGACGGATCTGGCGCCGTCACCTCTGGGCACGCAGGCCTATAATCCGGCATTCGACGTCACACCGCCGGAACTGATCACCGCGATCGTCACGGAGAACGGTGTGGTGTCGCCCGTGACTGCCGAGAGCCTTGCGGCGGTGTGCGCACAGAACGACGTTCGGTGACGCTCCGTGGAGCGTTGCCGGGCTTGCCGTCACAAGTTATCCACAGGCTGCAACTGGGGGGCAGCGCAACCGCGTACAACCAGGGACAATAGTCGCATAGCGTGACCTTGATCACGAAAGGTCACCAGTATCGATATGCAAATGGGATGATGGTCGGTATGAAGGGACGTGTCCTGGTCGTCGACGACGACACTGCGCTGTCAGAGATGCTCGGCATCGTGCTGCGCGGAGAAGGTTTCGAGCCGTCGTTCTGCGCCGACGGCGACAAGGCGCTTGCCGCTTTCCGTGAGGCCAAGCCCGATCTGGTGCTGCTCGACCTGATGCTGCCCGGACGGGACGGCATCGACGTCTGCCGGCAGATCCGGGCCGAGTCGGGTGTGCCGATCGTGATGCTCACGGCGAAGAGCGACACCGTGGACGTGGTCGTGGGCCTGGAGTCCGGCGCGGACGACTACGTGATCAAGCCGTTCAAGCCCAAGGAGCTCGTGGCGCGGGTGCGGGCACGGCTGCGGCGGGCCGAGGAGCCCACGCCGGAGCAGCTGACCATAGGTGACCTGGTGATCGACGTCGCCGGCCACTCGGTCAAGCGCGACGGCCAGCCGATCGCCCTCACGCCGCTGGAGTTCGACCTGCTGGTCGCGCTCGCCCGCAAGCCGTGGCAGGTGTTCACCCGTGAGGTACTGCTCGAGCAGGTGTGGGGCTACCGGCATGCCGCGGACACCCGGTTGGTGAACGTGCATGTGCAGCGGCTGCGTTCCAAGGTCGAGCAGGACCCCGAGCGCCCGGAGATCGTCGTGACCGTCCGCGGTGTCGGTTACAAGGCGGGACCGGGCTGAGATGTGTGCGTCGTACGAGCGTGAGCGGCTGGAGAGCCGGCTTGCGGACCCGATGCGCGGTCTGCTGCCGGTGATCCGCTCGTGCGTGCGCTGGGCACGGCGTCCGCTGCAGCCGGGAGTCCGGCTGTGGCGGCGCAATCTCCAGCTGCGGGTGGTGGCCTTCACCCTGCTGATGTCGGTGGGCGTGGTGCTGCTGCTCGGCTTCGTCGTCATCGGGCAGGTGCGCAACGGCCTGCTCGACGCGAAGGAGAAGGCCGCGGAGAACCAGGCCACCGGCGGTTTCTCCATCGCGCAGAACCTGGCGGCCCAGGGCAGCCAGGCGCAGGACGCCACGGGCTCAGGGGCGACGCCGCCGGTCGACACGGGCAACTGGCTCAACAACCTGGCCGCCCAGTTCCAGAGCGGCGGCAAGGGCGTGTACTGGATAGCCACGCTCAGCCCCGGCGCCGACGCGGGCGCGGGTCCCGGTGAGGGCAGCACCAACGCCCGCGGTCCGCGCGGCACGAACCACGTGGACCCCGGGACGACCATCCCCAAGTCGCTGAGCGATGCCGTCGAGACGCACACCGGGGCGCTCAAGCAGTACACGATGCTCCGGATGGACGACGGGACGCCGCCGCGGCCCGCCCTCGCGGTCGGCAAGCGGCTGACGGACCCCAACGGCAACGCGTACCAGCTGTACTACCTCTTCCCCTTCGATCAGGAGGAGAAGACCCTCGGCCTGGTCAAGGGCACCCTGGCGACCGCCGGCATCTTCGTGGTGGTGCTGCTGGGAGCCATCGCCTGGCTGGTGACCCGGCAGGTGGTCACGCCCGTGCGGATGGCCGCGGGCATCGCCGAGCGGCTCGCCGCGGGCCGGCTGCAGGAGCGGATGCAGGTCACCGGCGAGGACGACATCGCCAGGCTCGGCGAGTCGTTCAACAAGATGGCGCAGAATCTGCAGGTCAAGATCCAGCAGCTGGAGGACCTGTCGAGGATGCAGCGCCGCTTCGTGTCGGACGTGTCGCACGAGCTGCGGACCCCGCTGACGACGGTGCGGATGGCGGCGGACGTCATCCACGACGGGCGTGCCGACTTCGATCCGGTGACGGCGCGTTCCGCCGAGCTGCTGCAGAACCAGCTGGACCGCTTCGAGTCGCTGCTGTCCGACCTGCTGGAGATCAGCAGGTTCGACGCGGGCGCGGCGGAGCTGTCGGCGGAGCCGATAGACCTGCGCGACGTCGTACGGCAGGTGGTCGACGCCGCCGAGCCGCTGGCCGAGCGCAAGGGCAGCCGGGTGGTGGTCCGCGGCGACGCGCAGCCGGTCATCGCCGAGGCCGACCCGCGCCGGGTCGAGCGGGTGCTGCGCAACCTCGTGGTCAACGCGATCGAGCACGGCGAGGGCCGTGACGTGGTCGTGCGGCTGGCGACGGCCGACGGTGCGGTCGCGGTCGCGGTCAGGGACTACGGTGTCGGGCTCAAACCGGGCGAGGCGACCCGGGTGTTCAACAGGTTCTGGCGGGCCGATCCGGCCAGGGCGCGCACCACGGGCGGCACCGGCCTCGGGCTGTCCATCGCGGTGGAGGACGCGCGGCTGCACGGCGGCTGGCTCCAGGCGTGGGGCGAGCCGGGCGGCGGGTCGCAGTTCCGTATGACGCTGCCGCGCACCGCCGGCGACAGCCTGCGCGGATCGCCGATCGCGCTGGAGCCCGACGACTCGCGTCGCAACCGCGCGCTGCTCACCGGGCGCCCGGCCGCGCCGGCGACGCCGACCGTGCCCGTGCCGCGGGCGGGCGGCACCGCCGAGGCCGTCGCCGCGGGCGGCGGGCACCCCATGGACACCGGGCGGCTGCGGCCGCCGCTGATACCGCCGATGCCCAGCGTCGCCCCTGCCCGTCCGGCGAAGGCCGATCCGGCGGCGCTGCCGGGCAACGGGGCACGCGTGGTGGAGCGCAGGGAATCAGCTCGGGAGGACGACGTCTGATGCGTGTGTTGGGGGGCCGGGCGCTGCGCTCGCTCAGGGGCGGCGCGCTGCCGCTGGGGGCGGCGCTGCTGCTGGCCGGGTGCGCGTCCATGCCGAGCAGCGGCGAGGTCCGCAAGGTCGACAACGGCCAGCAGGCGGACGCGGACGCGCAGGTGCGGGTCTTCGGCATCCCGCCGCACGCGGGCGAGACCCCCGCCGAGATCGTCAGCGGCTTCTTCGAGGCGACCACCAGCGGCGAACCGGACTTCGCCACCGCCAAGAAGTACCTGACCCCGACCTTCAAGAACCAGTGGGATCCACTGGCCAAGATCACCGTGCTGGCCAGCGGTCCGCAGAGCGACGGCGGCACCGACGCCGACACCGGTCCCGGCCCCAAGGGGGGGACGAGCACCGTGGTCGCGGTGTCGGGGATGACGGCGGCGAAGGTGGACGCCAAGCACGCCTACCAGCCCGCCGACGGCACCTTCCACACCTCCGTCCACCTGGTCAAGCAGGGCACTGAATGGCGTATCGACCGGCTGGACGACGGCCTGATCCTGTCGGCGTCCGACTTCCGCCGGATATACCACTCGGTGAACATGTACTACTTCGCCGACCTGGGCCCGGACGCACGGCGGTCCGGCGCCTCGCAGCAGACCCTGGTCGCCGACCCGGTGTATCTGCGCCAGCAGCAGACCGACTCGCTGACCTCGATCGTGTCCGCGCTGCTCGACGGCCCGACGAACTGGCTCGCGCCCGTGGTCGACACCGCGGTGCCGCCCCGCGCCCAGCTCTCCAGCAAGGGCACGGGACCGGGCGTCACGGTCGACGACTCGCAGCACCTGAGGGTGCGGCTGAGCAGCGCGGCCGACCGGCTGGGCCACGAGCAGTGCATGCGGCTGGCGGCGCAGCTCTTCGCGACCGTCCAGGGCCAGGCGTCGGCGAAGCTGGCGTCGGCCGAGGTGCAGCGCGACGACGGCGCCACCATCTGCTCGCTGCCCAGCAGCCAGGCGCTGGCTCCGACGAACCTCGTCGGCACCGGGGCGGGGCGGTACTTCATCGGGGCCGAGCAGCACCAGCTGTACGAGCTGGTGGGTGAGGGCACCTCCGCCAACCCGGTACGGGGGCCGTTCGGCTCCGACAAGGCGGACCTGGCGTCGGTCGCGGTGCGGCGGGACGAGCAGGTGGCCGCGGGCGTCAAGACCGACGGGCGGCACCTGGTCGTCGGCCCGCTGGTGGACGGCGCCACCTGGCAGGTGTCGCAGCTGGCCAGCACCGCGCAGGACCCGAAGAACGGGCTGAGCGCGCCGAGCTGGGACGGCTTGGACGACCTGTGGGTGGCCGACCGCAACCCGGCGGTCTCCCGGCTCTACGTGCTGCACAACGGCGTCGGTACGCCCACCCAGGTGGACGTGCCGATGCTGGACGGGCGGGTCGAGTCGCTGCGTGTCGCGTCCGACGGGGTGCGGATGGTGCTGGTCGTCGACCACGACGGGGTCAAGACGCTGCAGCTCGGCCTGATCCGGCGGGGCGGCACGGCGGACAAGCCGCAGTTCAGCGTGACGGACCTGCGTGATCTGACGCCGACAGGGGAGACGGTCAGCTCGGTGTCCTGGGCGGGGGCCAGCCGGCTGGTGGTGCTCGGCACCGACATCGGCGGCGGTGGGCAGCAGATCCAGTACGTGAGCACCGACGGTTCCGCGGCGCCCGCGCTGGAGAGCATCGGCGAGGCGGTGTCGGTCGCGGCGTCCGAGGATCCGAGCAGGCCGCTGCTGGCCTCCTACAACGGCAGCGTCTACTGGCTGCCCGACGACTCGAACTGGAAGAGGGCCAACCCCAAGGGCGGCAGCCCGGTCTACCCGGGCTGACCGTCCTCCCCGCCGGCCGCGCGGCCGGCGGGGAGGACGGACGGCCTTGTCAGGTGCCTGATCGGAGTTGTCCACAGCCCTCGAACGAGTGACTGGTAGCCGGTGGGCGGCAGCGGTCACAGTGGATGCATGCGGGGCTGGTGGCGGGAGATCGCCGGACTGGTGCTGCCGGTGGACTGCGCGGGCTGCGGGCGTCCGCGTACGGATCTGTGCGAGCGGTGCCGGGGACTGCTGGGCGGGGCGTCCTCGGTGCGGCGGGTGCGTCCGTCACCGGAGCCGGCGGGGCTGCCACCGGTCTACGCGGCGGGACGGTACGGCGACGAGGTGCGGGCCGTGCTGCTGGCACACAAGGAAAGGGGGGCGCTGGGCCTGGCCCGGCCGCTGGGAGACGCCCTTGCGGCGGCTGTAGGGGCGCTTGGCGTCGCCGGGACGGTGCTGCTGGTACCAGTGCCCTCCGCACGGCGGGCAGTGGCCCGGCGGGGCCATGACGCGACCGCACGGATGGCCCGCGCGGCGGCAGCTGTACTGCGCCGGCAGGGCACACCGGCCAGGGCGGTGACGGCGTTGCGCAGGCGCCGCCTGGTCGCCGACCAGGCAGGGCTCGACGCGGCCGGGCGGCTGGCGAACCTGTCGGGCGCCCTGGAGGCGGTGGGCGGTGCCACCGCACTGCTGGCGGCGGCACCGGTGGTCCTGGTCGACGACCTGATGACGACCGGGACGTCACTGAGCGTGGCGGCCTCGGTCGTCACGGTGGCGGGCGGGCGGGTGGCGGGAGCGGCGGTGGTTGCTGGGCCGGATGGCCCGGAGGTCCACTCCGATGCCCGTCTGCGCAGGTGACAACGGAGGGGATTCACCCGAACGGAGTGAGCGCGGCGCTGGGGATGCCGACTTCCGCACTCCGGGACTATGTTCGGGGGAGAGGGAAGGAAACACCGTGGGGTGTTGATCTTCCCAGTGGGGCAGGAGGAGGTGAAAGCCGCAGCTTCGCGGTTCCCGGCGAGGCCCGGGAGGCGGAGCGGCAGCCAACGCAGCGCCGGACGGGTCTGGCACCCGGGCCGGCCTCAGCAAAAGGGATCGCCGCCGGTCAGCCGGTGCGATCCGGGAACGGAGTTCTGCGTGGACATCGTCGTCAAGGGCCGCAAGACCGAGGTGCCCGAGCGGTTCCGGAAGCACGTGGCCGAGAAGCTGGACAAGATCCAGAAGCTCGACGGCAAGGTGATCAGCCTCGACGTCGAGGTGTCCAAGGAGCTCAACCCGCGGCAGGCGGAGCGTTCCGACCGGGTGGAGATCACGCTCAACACCCGTGGCCCTGTGGTCAGGGCGGAAGCAGCGGCCGCCGACCCGTATGCCGCGCTGGACGTGGCGGTGACCAAGCTGGAGGCGCGGCTCCGCAAGGCCGCGAGCAAGCGCCACACCCGCCGGGGGAACGGACGGATCCCGGCCGCCGACGTCGCCTCCGCGGTGCCGGACGCGGCCTACATCAACGCCGAGGGTGAGCCGGTCGGGGACGGCGACCCGTCGGGCGACGGAGTGCCGACCAAGCGGATCGGCCCGCTGGAAGTGCGCGGCGAAGGACCGCTGGTGGTCAGGGAGAAGACCCACGCGGCGGCACCGATGGCGCTCGACCAGGCGCTGTACGAGATGGAGCTGGTCGGGCACGACTTCTACCTCTTCGTGGACGTCGACACCAAGCAGCCCAGCGTGGTCTACCGGCGGCACGGCTACGACTACGGCGTGATCCACCTGAACGCCGACGAGGCGGGCACGCAGGCCCCGGCAGGCGCCGGCGGGGCGCTGCACCGCTGAACGACGGGACCGCCGGACGGCAGGGCCGGCGCTCCTGGTGCCCCGGGCAAGGCCTGGGGCACCAGCACGCCGGGACGTGAAATGCTGGACCGGAAGTGGTGAACTCTGGTCTGAGGGGGAGGATCTGATGCCCGACTTCGCGCACCGGGCTGTCGACGGGAGCGGACCCGGCCCCGACGAAGGACCGGACGACCAGGCCGGGCCGACGCCGGCCGAGCCCATCCGGGTGCTGGTGGTGGACGACCACGCGCTGTTCCGGCGCGGCCTGGAGATCGTGCTCGCCCAGGAGGAGGACATCCAGGTCGTCGGAGAGGCCGGGGACGGCGCCGAGGCGGTGGACAAGGCGGCCGACCTGCTGCCCGACATCGTGCTGATGGATGTGCGGATGCCGCGCCGCGGCGGGATCGAGGCCTGCACCTCCATCAAGGAGGTGGCCCCCAGCGCCAAGATCATCATGCTGACCATAAGCGACGAGGAAGCCGACCTCTACGAGGCGATCAAGGCCGGGGCGACCGGGTATCTGCTCAAGGAGATCTCCACCGACGAGGTGGCCACCGCGATCCGCGCGGTCGCGGACGGGCAGTCGCAGATCAGCCCGTCGATGGCGTCGAAGCTGCTGACCGAGTTCAAGTCGATGATCCAGCGCACCGACGAGCGGCGGCTGCTGCCCGCGCCCAAGCTCACCGACCGGGAGCTCGAAGTGCTCAAGCTGGTGGCCACCGGGCTGAACAACCGGGACATAGCCAAGCAGCTCTTCATCAGCGAGAACACGGTGAAGAACCATGTGCGCAACATCCTGGAGAAGCTGCAGCTGCACTCCAGGATGGAGGCCGTGGTCTACGCGATGCGGGAGAAGATCCTGGAGATCCGCTGAGGCGGCCGGCTGGGTCGGCTGCGTGGAGGCCCGGGAAGCGGGATCCTAGCGGCGGTCGTGGCTGCGCTTGACCGCCGTCACCAGCGGTTCGCGCAGCGTCTCGGGCAGGACCAGCTCCACCCGGGCCTCCACGCACCCGACCCAGCCGGCCGCCTCCGCGATGGCGTCGGCGGCGGGCTGCACGGCCTTCGGCCCGTCCAGCGTCACCTGCCGGGCGACCAGCGTCCTGCCCTCGCGGGCGGGGTCGACCCGGCCCACGAGCCGGCCGCCGGCCAGCAGCGGCATCGCGAAGTAGCCGTGGATGCGCTTGGGCTTGGGGGTGTAGGCCTCCAGGCGGTGGGTGAAGCCGAAGATCCGTTCGGTGCGCGGCCGGTCCCAGATCAGCGAGTCGAAGGGCGACAGCAGCGTCGTACGGTGCCGGCCGCGCGGCTCGCTCGCCAGGGCCTGCGGGTCGGCCCAGGCCGGCTTGCCCCAGCCCTCGACCTCGACCGGGACCAGGCCCGTGTCGGCGATGACCGCGGCGACCTGCTCGCCCTTGAGCCGGTGGTAGTCCGCCAGGTCGGCGCGGGTGGCGACCCCCATGGCGGCGCCGGCCTGGGCGACCAGACGGCGCACGCACTCGGCGTCGTCGATGTCGTCGTGCAGCAGGGTGTCGGGGACGGCGCGCTCGGCCAGGTCGTAGACCCGCTTCCAGCCGCGCCGCCGGGTGCAGACCACCTCACCGGTGTCCAGCAGCCACTCGACGGCGATCTTCGTCTCCGACCAGTCCCACCACGGGCCGCCGTTCTTCGCGCCGCCCAGCTCGGTGGACGTCAGCGGGCCGTCGGCGCGCAGCCGGTCGAGGACGGTGGCGCAGGACCGCTCGGCGTCGGCCAGCACGTGCCAGCGGTGGCCGCGCGCCCGCCTGGCCCGGCGGCGGAAGGCGAAGTGCGGCCACTCCTCGATGGGCAGGATGCAGGCGGCGTGCGACCAGTACTCGAAGGCGTGGTCCCCCGACCAGTACGACTGCTCGACCGCTTCCCTGCCCACCGCGCCCAGCCGGGCGTAGGGGATCAGCTCGTGCGAGCGGGCCAGCACCGAGATGGTGTCCAGTTGCACCGCGCCCAGCGAGCGCAGCACACCGCGGGTGCCGGCCCTGCGGTCGGGGGCGCCGATGAACCCCTGGGCGCGCAGGGCGATCCTGCGGGCCTGGTCGGCGGACAGGGAGAGCTGGGGCGGCGGCAGCGCGGTCATGGCCGCAAGCGTAGGACGCCCCACTGACAATTGGCCCTGACCTGCGAAGACCGTGCCGGGTACGATCGCGGCCGGCCTGATCGCGGCCGCCCGCCGCGATCAGGCCGACGGCTGCCCGGGCTGCTCCGGCCGCTCCGCCCCGTGCGGCTCGGCAGGCCGCTCGTAGGGCAGATACGCCGTCGCCGACGCGCGCCCCCAGTCCGAGGGGAGCAGGGCCGCGCGCCAGGTGTCGCGCCTGGTCCCGTTCTGCACGATCTTCGCGCGCATGGTGCCCTCCATCACGAAGCCGATGCTGAGGGCCACGGCCCGCGAGCCGACGTTGCCCGCCTCCGCGTACCACTCCATGCGCTCCACGCCGAGGGCGGAGAAGGCCCAGTCGCACACCGCCCGGCCGGCCTCCGCGGTGTAGCCGCGGCCGCGCTGCTCCTTGACCGTCCAGTAGCCCAGTTCCGCCTGCCGTTCCGGCGGGGACAGCTGCGCAAGCCTGACCAGGCCCATGGAGCTGACCAGGGCGCCGCTCTCCCGGGTGAAGACGCCGAAGTTGTAGAGGGTGTCGTCGCGCCAGCCCTCGGGTGAGATCCGCTCGACGAAGTCCGCCGCGTGCTCGCGTGTGTACGGAGAGGGCACGCTGGTCCAGCGCGGGATCTCGGGGTCCTGGCAGGCGGCGAGGACCGCGTCGATGTCGGAGGGCTGCAGCGGGCGCAGGAGCAGCCGCGCGGTGGTCAGGGTGACGGGTTCCATCGGCTCGGCGCACCTTCCGCACGGGGAACAGAGGGGGAACAGCGGGGGCGAAAGCCCCAGGGGCCGAGTATTGCGGAGCCGCTGAGGCTGCGGAAAACCGTTTTGCCGCCGCCGGGCCTCCCGGCCCACAGGTCTCCTCGCTTACGATGGCCGTTGCAGCAGGGCCGAGGCAGACAGAAAACCCCGCTGTGCCCCGCGCGGCAACCGCGCCAGGCCCGACCGGCAAGGAGCCAGCCTACGTGTCCGTCATCAACAAGCTCATGCGTGCAGGCGAAGGCAAGATCCTGCGCAAGCTGCACCGCATCGCGGACCAGGTCAATTCCATCGAAGAGGACTTCGAGAGCCTTTCCGATGCCGAGCTGCGGGCGCTCACCGACGAGTACAAAGAGCGGTACGAGAACGGTGAGACCCTCGACGACCTGCTGCCCGAGGCCTTCGCGACGGTCCGCGAGGCGGCCAGGCGCGTCCTGGGGCAGCGGCACTACGACGTCCAGCTGATGGGCGGCGCCGCGCTGCACCTGGGCTATGTGGCCGAGATGCGCACCGGCGAGGGCAAGACGCTGGTCGGCACGCTGCCGGCGTATCTGAACGCACTGTCCGGCAAGGGCGTGCACCTGATCACGGTCAACGACTACCTCGCCGAGCGCGACTCGGAGTGGATGGGCCGGGTGCACAAATTCCTCGGCCTCGAAGTCGGCTGCATCCTGGCCAACATGTCGCCCGCCGAGCGCCGTGTGCAGTACGCGTGCGACATCACGTACGGCACCAACAACGAGTTCGGCTTCGACTACCTGCGCGACAACATGGCCTGGTCGAAGGACGAACTGGTACAGCGCGGCCACAACTTCGCGATCGTCGACGAGGTCGACTCGATCCTGGTGGACGAGGCCCGTACGCCGCTGATCATCTCCGGTCCCGCGGACCAGGCCACCAAGTGGTACAGCGACTTCGCACGGCTGGTGCGCCGGCTCAACCGCGGCGAGGCGGGCAGCCTCGGCAAGGAGGAGACCGGCGACTACGACGTGGACGAGAAGAAGCGCACGGTCGCGATCCACGAGTCGGGCGTCACCAAGGTCGAGGACTGGCTGGGCATCGACAACCTCTACGAGTCGGTGAACACCCCGCTCGTCGGTTATCTGAACAACGCCATCAAGGCCAAGGAGCTGTACAAGAACGACAAGGACTACGTCGTCCTGGACGGCGAAGTCATGATCGTCGACGAGCACACCGGCCGTATCCTCGCCGGCCGCCGCTACAACGAGGGCATGCACCAGGCGATCGAGGCGAAGGAAGGGGTGGACATCAAGGACGAGAACCAGACGCTCGCCACGATCACCCTGCAGAACTTCTTCCGCCTGTACGACAAGCTCTCCGGCATGACCGGTACGGCCATGACCGAGGCCGCGGAATTCCACCAGATCTACAAGCTCGGCGTCGTCCCGATCCCGACGAACAGGCCGCTGGCCCGTATGGACAAGCCGGACCTGATCTACCGCACGGAAGAGGCGAAGTTCGCGGCGGTGGTCGAGGACATCGTCGAGAAGCACGAGAAGGGCCAGCCGGTGCTGGTCGGCACCGTGTCGGTGGAGAAGTCCGAGTACCTGTCGGCGCAGCTGTCCAAGCGCGGTGTGCCGCACGAGGTGCTCAACGCCAAGCAGCACGACCGTGAGGCGTCGATCGTCGCGCAGGCCGGGCGCAAGGGCGCGGTCACCGTCGCGACGAACATGGCGGGTCGCGGCACCGACATCAAGCTCGGCGGCAATCCCGACGACCTCGCGGAGGCGGAGCTGCGCCAGCGCGGCCTGGACCCGCTGGAGCACGTCGAGGAGTGGGCCGCGGCCCTTCCCGCGGCGCTGGAGCGCGCCGAGGAGGCGGTCAAGGCCGAGCACGAGGAGGTCGTCGACCTCGGCGGCCTGTACGTGCTGGGCACCGAGCGGCACGAGTCGCGCCGCATCGACAACCAGCTGCGCGGCCGCAGCGGCCGGCAGGGCGACCCGGGCGAGTCCCGCTTCTACCTGTCGCTGGGCGACGACCTGATGCGGCTGTTCAAGGCGCAGATGGTCGAGCGCGTGATGTCGATGGCCAACGTGCCCGACGACGTGCCGATCGAGAACAAGATGGTCACCCGCGCCATCGCTTCGGCACAGTCGCAGGTCGAGCAGCAGAACTTCGAGATCCGCAAGAACGTCCTGAAGTACGACGAGGTGCTCAACCGGCAGCGCGAGGTCATCTACGGCGAGCGTCGCCGCGTCCTGGAGGGCGAGGACCTGCACGAGCAGGTGCAGCACTTCATGGACGACACCATCGACGCGTACATCGACGCCGAGACCCGCGAGGGCTTCGCCGAGGACTGGGACCTGGACCGGCTGTGGGGCGCGTTCAAGCAGCTCTACCCGGCCAAGGCGACCATCGAGGAGCTGGAGGACGAGGCCGGCGACCGCGCGGGCATCACCGCCGAGTTCATCGCGGAGACCGTCAAGGACGACATCCACGAGCAGTACGCGGAGCGCGAGAAGCAGCTCACCGAGGACATCATGCGCGAGCTGGAGCGGCGCGTGGTGCTGTCGGTGCTGGACCGCAAGTGGCGTGAGCACCTCTACGAGATGGACTACCTCCAGGAGGGCATCGGGCTGCGCGCCATGGCGCAGCGCGACCCGCTGGTGGAGTACCAGCGCGAGGGCTTCGACATGTTCACGGCCATGATGGACGGCATCAAGGAGGAGTCCGTCGGCTACCTGTTCAACCTGGAGGTCCAGGTCGAGCAGCAGGTCGAGGAGGTGCCGGTGATGGCCGACGCCGACGTCCAGGACGCGGTGCCGTCGCTGGTCAAGGACCGCCCCGAGATCCGCGCCAAGGGTCTGGACGCGCCCAAGCGGGCCGACCGGCTGCACTTCTCCGCGCCGTCGGTCGACGGCGAGGGCGGTGTCGTCGAGGGCGACTTCGCCGGCGCCCCGGTGGACTCGGCCGTCGAGGACGAGGAGGTCGGCCAGACGCGCGCCGAGCGCCGCAAGGCCGCCAAGGGCGGACGCCGCCGCAAGAAGTAAGCAGCACAGGAAGCAGCAGCGCCGCCGCCCGTCGCAGGGCGGCAGGAGCACCGGCCGGGGGCCGGACCCGAACGGGTCCGGCCCCCGGCCGCGTCGTACCGCGCCCTCACCTGGCGGCCACCGCGGTGCAGTGCCAGCGCTCGGGGCCGTAGCCGGAGGTGGCCCGGGCGCCGCCGGACTCCAGGCGGAAGGCCAGCGCACGGAAGACGTCCCGGTCCAGGCACACCACGGCGCACACTTCGAGCGCCCCGCGGTAGGTGCGGTAGGCGTGGCAGCGGTACACGAAAGGGGTACGCCCGCGGTTGCCGCGGGGGCGCCAGTCGGCCCGCTGCGCGTGCAGCTCCCACAGCTGCTGGTACGCCTCGTCCCTGATCTTGCCCGCCAGCATCGTCAGTGGCTGCCGCCCGGTCAGCACGTCGAGCAGCCGGCCGGCGAACCAGTCGTGCGCCGACATCGGCAGGACGGCACCGGCCGGCGGCCGGCCCGGCTGCGGGCGGCCCGGGGGACGGAGCAGGTCACGGCGTCCCGGCGGCGCCGCACCAGCGCGGCCGGACCTGCGCGGCGGCGCGGGCGCGGGCGGCGGTACGCGCCCGGGAAGACGCCCGCGGCGGGGGTCGGGGGTGGGTCCCGAGGGGGCGGCGGGGGGTGGCTGCGGTGGCTGCACGAGGGGCTCCCCAAGATCGTTACTGGCTGGTAGTCAGTTTCTAGGGGCGGCCGCGGCCGGCAGGCAAACCTGGGCGGCGCTGTTCGAAGGCGCCGCGGAATTCACCTATCAGGATGGTTGCGCACGTATGCTTCACGCCATGCGCGTCTATATTCCGACGACCCTGGCGGGGCTGGCCGAGGCGTACAAGGCGGGCGAGGTGGGTCCCCTGCCGCTCGACGCCTTCGCGGTCACGCCGAGCCTGCGCGAGTGGTACCTGTCGGACGACATAGAGGAACTGGAGTACGCGGCGCTGAACCGGGCCGCCCAGGCGTCGCTGCGGCTGCTCGCGGTTCACCCGGAGGTGGCACGCCGGCGGACCGTCATCGCCGTGGACGTGGCCGACGCCGACGTCCGCTTCGACCCCGACCGCTCGCTCGACCCCTCCGCGCTCGGCGAGGTGCGGCTGTCCAAGCGGGTGCCGCTGTCCGACGCCGCGGCGGTCCACCTGGACTCCGACGACGCCGAGAGCGACGTCGCCGCCGCGGCCGGCGCGCTGGGCGCGGCGGACGCGGGCGACGACGACGCGCAGTTCACGGTGGACGGCGCCGAGGACCACGAGCTGCTGTGGTACGCGACCCAGGAGATCCCCAATCTGATCGGCTGATCACATGCTCGGCCGATCGGCGTACGGTCATACCGGACCCCGAGTTATCCACAGGCCGCAGAACGCCTTGACGCCCCACCCGAGTACGGTTCTTTCCATGAGCACGCATCTCGTGTGGGACTGGAACGGCACCCTTTTCCACGACATCGACGCAGTGATCGAGGCGACGAACGCCTCCTTCGCCGAACTCGGCCTGCCCCCGATCACCCTCGACCGCTACCGCGAGCTGTACTGCGTGCCTGTGCCCCGGTTCTACGAGCGGCTGATCGGCCGGCTGCCCTCGGACGATGAGTGGGAGGTCATGGACGCCACGTTCCACCGCCACTACTGGGCGCTCGCCGACGACTGCCGGCTGGCCGAAGGCGCCGCCGACCTGCTGGCCGCCCGCCGGGCCGCGGGGCTGACCCAGTCGCTGTGCTCACTGGCCCCGCACGAGCAGCTGGTGCCGATCGTGGCCGCCCACGGCATCACCGAGCACTTCGTACGGGTCGACGGCCGCACCGGGAACTCGACCGCGGGCAAGGCCGCCCAGATGGTCCGCCACCTGGAGTCCCTCGGCTGCCTCGACCCGCGCGAGGTCGTGGTGATCGGCGACGCACTCGACGACGCGGCCGCCGCCGCGCACGTGGGTGCGCACGCCGTGCTCTACACCGGCGGCTCCCACAGCAGGGTGGCCCTGGAGTCCGCAGGGGTGCCGGTGGTGGACAGTCTGGCCGAGGCGGTCGAGCAGGCCGAGCGAATAGCCTCCTGACGGATCGCCGCCGCTCGCCGCGGGCGCTCCCGGGCGGTTCCTGTCCATTCGGGCCAAAGGTGTCTGGTGCATTTGTACGAAGACGTCTCCTGACAGCCACCCCGAACGGAGCGATAGCCTGGACGTCGTGATCAACGTTGATCCGTTCTCCCGGGGCAGGTTCGTGCCGACGGGCACGGCGAACCCCTATTCCGGCATAGCGTCGTCCCGCAGCGGAAACCCCGCGTCGCGGTACGTCGTGCCATCCACCGACGTCACGCAATGGCGCGCGACAGGAGTCAGAGGACATGCAGACCAAGCTGGACGAAACCAAGGCCGAGCGGCTGGAACAGGCAGCGCGGGTCGGTGAGAACAGCCAGAAGGGGAAACTGCCGGGGCAGGGCCTCGACGCAGCGGCGATGACCGCGTTCCTCCAGCGGTACTACCTGCACAGCGCGCCGGAAGACCTGGTCGACCGTGATCCGGACGACATCTTCGGTGCCGCGCTGTCCCACTACCGGCTCGCCGAGGTACGCCCGCAGGGCACCGCGAACGTGCGGGTGCACACGCCGAGCGTGGAGGAGAACGGCTGGCAGTGCAGCCACACCGTCGTCGAGGTGGTCACCGACGACATGCCCTTCCTCGTGGACTCGGTGACCAACGCCCTGACGCAGGCCAACCGGGCGATCCACGTGGTGGTCCACCCGCAGTTCACCGTCCGCCGGGACGTCACGGGCAAGCTGCAGGAGGTCATGGCGACCGCCCCCGAGGACGCGGACGGCGTACTGCCGCACGACATGCTGGTGGAGTCCTGGATCCACGTGGAGATCGACCGGGAGACCGACCGGGCCGATCTGAAGGAGATCACCGCAGAGCTGCGCCGGGTGCTGTCCGACGTGCGGGAGTCCGTCGAGGACTGGACGAAGATGCGGCAGGCGGCGCAGTCCATCGCCGACGAGCTGGCCGCGGCCCCGCCGCCGCTGCCCGAGCAGGAGACCAGCGAGGCCCTGGAGCTGCTGCGCTGGCTCGACGGCGACCACTTCACCTACCTCGGCTACCGCGAGTACGAGCTGACCAGCCAGACCGCGGAGGACGGCAGCGCGGAGGACGTGCTGGTCGCGGTGCCCGGCACCGGGCTGGGCATCCTGCGCTCCGACCCGCAGCACCCGCACGCCGACAGCACCCACCCGGGGCACCCCAACTCCCCGTCCTTCAGCCGGCTGCCCGCCGACGCCCGCGCCAAGGCCAGGGAGCACAAACTGCTCATCCTGACCAAGGCCAACAGCCGGTCCACCGTCCACCGGCCGTCGTATCTGGACTACGTGGGGGTGAAGAAGTTCGACGCCGACGGCAACGTGATCGGCGAGCGGCGCTTCCTCGGGCTGTTCTCCTCGGCCGCCTACACCGAGTCGGTACGCCGGGTGCCGGTGGTGCGCCGCAAGGTCGAGGAGGTGCTGGAGGGCGCCGGCTTCTCCGCCGACAGCCACGACGGCCGCGACCTCCTGCAGATCCTGGAGACCTACCCGCGCGACGAGCTGTTCCAGACCCCGGTCGACGAGCTGCGGTCCATTGCCACCAGCGTGCTGTACCTGCAGGAGCGGCGCAAACTCCGGCTGTTCCTGCGGCAGGACGAGTACGGGCGCTACTTCTCCGCCCTGGTGTATCTGCCCAGGGACCGCTACACCACCGCGGTGCGGCTGCGGCTGACCAACATCCTGCAGGAGGAACTGGGCGGCCACAGCGCGGACTTCACCGCGTGGAACACCGAGTCGGTGCTGTCCAGGCTGCACTTCGTGATCCGCATCGACCCCGGCGGCTCGCTGCGGGAGCTGGACGACGCCGACGTCGAGCGGATCGAGGCGCGGCTGTCGGACGCCACCCGCTCGTGGTCCGACGGCTTCGGCGAGGCGCTGACCGCGGAGTGCGGCGAGGAGCGTGCCGCCGAACTGGTCCGCCGCTACGGGCAGGCCTTCCCCGACGGCTACCGCGCCGACTTCCCGCCGCGGGTGGCGGTCGCCGACCTCCAGCACTTCGAGGAGCTGGGCGCCGACGACTTCACCCTCAGCCTGTACGAGCCGGTCGGGGCGGCGCCCGAGGAGCGGCGGTTCAAGATCTACCGCACCGGGGCGCCGGTCTCGCTGTCCGCGGTGCTGCCGGTGCTGCAGCGGCTCGGCGTCGAGGTGGTGGACGAGCGGCCCTACGAGCTGCACAGGGCCGACCAGTCCCGGGTCTGGGTCTACGACTTCGGGCTGCGGCTCGACCCGGCGCTCGGCGACCTCGGCGACGACGCGCGCGAGCGCTTCCAGGAGGCCTTCTCGGCCACCTGGACCGACCGGGCGGAGAACGACGGGTTCAACTCCCTGGTGCTGCGGGCCGGTCTCGACTGGCGGCAGGCGATGGTGCTGCGCGCGTACGCCAAGTACCTGCGGCAGGCCGGGTCCACCTTCAGCCAGGACTACATGGAGGACACCCTCAGGACCAACGTCCACACCACCCGGCTGCTGGTCAACCTCTTCCAGGCCCGGCTCTCGCCCGACCACCAGCGGGCCGGCAGCGAGCTGACCGACGGCATCCTGGAGGAGCTGGACGGCGCGCTCGACCAGGTCGCGAGCCTGGACGAGGACCGCATCCTGCGGTCCTTCCTCAGCCTGATCAAGGCGACGCTGCGCACCAACTACTTCCAGCGCGCCGAGGACGGGCAGCCGCACCGCTACCTGTCGATGAAGTTCGACCCGCAGGCCATCCCCGAACTGCCCGCGCCCCGCCCGGCCTACGAGATCTGGGTGTACTCACCGCGGGTCGAGGGCGTGCACCTGCGCTTCGGCAAGGTCGCCCGCGGCGGGCTGCGCTGGTCCGACCGGCGCGAGGACTTCCGCACCGAGGTGCTCGGCCTGGTCAAGGCGCAGATGGTGAAGAACACGGTGATCGTGCCGGTCGGCGCGAAGGGCGGCTTCGTCGGCAAGCGGCTGCCCGACCCGGCCGCCGACCGCGACGCGTGGCTGGCCGAGGGCATCGACTGCTACAAGACCTTCATCTCCGGGCTGCTCGACATCACCGACAACCTGGTGGCCGGCGAGGTCGTACCGCCGCGCGACGTGGTCAGGCACGACGAGGACGACACCTACCTGGTGGTCGCCGCCGACAAGGGCACCGCGTCCTTCTCCGACATCGCCAACGAGGTCGCCGTCTCCTACGGCTTCTGGCTCGGCGACGCCTTCGCCTCCGGCGGCTCGGTCGGCTACGACCACAAGAAGATGGCCATCACCTCCTCCGGCGCCTGGGAGTCGGTGAAGCGGCACTTCCGCGAGATGGGCCACAACACCCAGGAAGAGGACTTCACCGTCGTCGGCATCGGCGACATGTCCGGTGACGTCTTCGGCAACGGGATGCTGCTGTCCGAGCACATCCGGCTGGTGGCGGCCTTCGACCACCGGCACATCTTCCTCGACCCCAAGCCGGACGCGGCGACCTCCTACGCCGAGCGGCGGCGGCTGTTCGAGCTGCCGCGCAGCAGCTGGGCCGACTACGACAGCTCGCTGATCTCCTCCGGCGGCGGCATCTACCCCAGGACCGCCAAGTCGATCCCGGTCAACGCACAGGTGCGGGCGGCCCTCGGCATCGCACCCGGCGCGGCCAAGATCACCCCGGCCGAGCTGATGAAGGCGATCCTGCAGGCCCCGGTGGACCTGCTGTGGAACGGCGGCATCGGCACTTACGTCAAGGCCTCGACCGAGTCGAACCTCGACGTCGGCGACAAGGCCAACGACCCGATCCGCATCGACGGCTCGCAGCTGCGGGTCAAGGTGGTGGGCGAGGGCGGCAACCTGGGCTTCACCCAGCTGGGCCGGATCGAGTTCGCCCGGTCCGGCGGACCTGAGGGCGAGGGCGGCCGCATCAACACCGACGCCATCGACAACAGCGCAGGGGTGGACGCCTCCGACCACGAGGTCAACATCAAGATCCTGCTCAACAGCGTCGTGGCCGAGGGCGACCTGACGGTCAAGCAGCGCAACACGCTGCTGGCCGAGATGACCCACGAGGTCGGAAATCTGGTGCTGCGCAACAACTACGCGCAGAATGTCGCGCTCGGCAACAGCATGGCCCAGTCCCACAGCCTGCTGCACGCCCACCAGCGCTTCATCCGGCGGCTGGTGCGCGACGGGCACCTGGACCGGGGGCTGGAGTTCCTGCCCACCGACCGGCAGATCCGCGAACGGCTCAACGCCGGACAGGGCCTGAGCCAGCCCGAGATGGCGGTGATCCTCGCCTACGCCAAGATCACCACCGCCGAGGAGCTGATCCACACCGGGCTGCCCGACGACCTGTACCTGCGCGGTCTGCTGCACGCGTACTTCCCCGTGCCGCTGCGCGAACGGTTCGCCCCGCAGATCCACGCCCACGCGCTGCACCGCGAGATCGTCACGACCGTGCTGGTCAACGACACGATCAACACCGGCGGCACGACTTTCCTGCACCGTTTCAGGGAGGAGATCGGCGCGACCACCGAGGAGATCGTCAGGGCGCACACCGCGGCCCGGGCGATCTTCGAGCTCGGCCCGATCTGGGACGAGGTCGAGTCGCTGGACAACACGGTGGACGCCGCCGTGCAGACCAGGATCCGGCTGCACTCGCGGCGGCTGGTCGAGCGCGCCACCCGCTGGCTGCTCAACAACCGCCTGCAGCCGCTGCAGATCGCCGAGACCATCGAGGACTTCTCGGCGGGCGTCGCCGCGGTCTGGGCGCAGCTGCCCAAGCTGCTGCGGGGCGCGGACCTGGAATGGTACGAGAGCCTGCACGACGAACTGACCGCGGGCGGGGTGCCGGAGGACCTGGCCATCAGGGTCGCCGGATTCTCCTCGGCCTTCCCGGCGCTGGACATCGTGGAGGTCGCGCACCGCAGCGGCAAGGAGCCGCTCGACGTCGCCGAGATCTACTTCGACCTCGCCGACCGGCTGCAGATCACCCAGCTGCTCGACCGGATCATCCTGCTGCCGAGGGAAGACCGCTGGCAGTCGATGGCCAGGGCCGCGATCCGCGAGGACCTCTTCGCGGCCCACGCGGCACTGACCGCCGACGTGCTGGCGGCCGGCGACGACCTGGCCACACCCGAGCAGCGCTACAACGCGTGGGAGGAGCAGAACGCCGGGCTGATCGGCCGGGCGCGCACGACGCTGGAGGAGATCCAGGGGGCGGAGGAGTTCGACCTGGCGAGCCTGTCGGTGGCGATGCGGACGTTCAGGACGCTGCTGCGCACCCACCGCTGAGCCGCTGAGCCCGCGGGCCTTGGGTCCTGCGGCACCGCACAGCGGTGCGGTGCCGCAGGACCGGGGTCAGGAGGTGCCGGCCGGGATCTTCCAGAGGGTCAGCGAGCCGGTGTAGACGGGGGTCTTGTAGTAGTTCTGGGTCGGCGTGGTCTGGGTGATCGTCCACATGGCGAGGTTGCCGGAGGAGGTCACCGTGCAGAGCCGGTCGCCGACCTTGAGCAGGGCGTCCGGACCGACCAGGTCCTTGGCGCCGACCTGGGTGGGCAGCGGGGCGGACTCGGCTGCGGCCTTGCAGTCGGCGGGCTCGTCGGTGGGGGACTTGCCCGCCGGGGTGTCGAAGGTCAGGTAGTCGTCGCCGTAGCTGAACTCGACCGAGCCGCCCTCCAGACTGTGCTGCGGATCGACCTTCGGCTGGTCCAGGTCCACGTCGGGGCCGGAGTCCAGGCTGTTCGGCGGCCGGACGGTGAGCGGGTGGTTCTGGAACACCACCTGGTAGGTGCCGGAGCCGGCGTCCTGCGGGGCGCCGGAGGTCGGCGTGCCGCTGTCCGGGGGAGCGCTGTCCGAAGGCTGCTGGGACGCGGAGGACGGCGGGGACGAGGCCGAAGGGGTGCCGGGGGAGCCGGACTTGGCGTCGTCGCCGTCCTTGCCGCCGTTGTGGGCGACGGCGTACGTCACCGTCACCGCGACGACCAGGACGAGGACACCGCCGGCGGCCGCCAGCACCTTGCGCATCCGGCCGCCGCGGGGCGCGGCTTGGGGCGGCGCCGGAGCGGGGTGCTGCGCGCCGCCCGGCGGCTGCCAGGACGTCGGCGGACCCGCGGGGTAGGCGGACGTCAGGGGCGAGGTGCCCTGCGTGCCGGGCTGGGCGCTCGGCGGCGGTGGGGCCGCCGCCCCGAAAGCGCCGGTCGGCGCCACCTCGGGCACCGTCACCGGTGCGCCGCCCGCGCCCTGCACCGGCGGCGGGGCCGCAGGACGCGGCGGTGCCGCCGGGGCGGCCGGTGCGGCAGGGGCACCCTCCGGCTCGGGCGGCAGCTTCGCCGCCTCCTCACGCCGTACGATCTCGGCGGCCACCGGCTCCGGCAGCCAGCCCGCGACGTCCCGCAGCCCGCGGCCCGCCGCGGCGGCGCACGACTCGGCCAGCTCCTGCGGCAGCGGACGGGCGTCCGGGTCGGCGGTGAGGCAGCGTTCCAGCAGCGCCCGCAGCGGTTCCGGGTACGGGCTCAGGTCCGGCGGGCGGATCGCGGTGTTCGCGATCTGCGCGGCCAGCGTGATCGCACCCGCCTCGCCGTACGGGTGCCGCCCGGTGGCGGCGACGGCCGCGATCAGGCCGAGCGAGAAGACGTCGGTGGCGGGGGTGAGGACCAGGCCGTTGGCGTGCTCGGGCGACATGAACTGCGGGGTGCCGATCAGACCGCCGCTGCGGGTCAGGGCGGTCGAGTCGGCGGCCCTGGCGATGCCGAAGTCGATGACCGAGGGGCCTGCGGCGCCGAGCAGGATGTTGCTCGGCTTGAGGTCGCGGTGGATCACCCCGGCCGCGTGCACCGCCCGCAGTGCCTCGGCGGCGCAGCCCATCAGCTGCAGCACGCTCGGCAGCGGCAGGGCTCCGTAGCGGGCCAGCGCCTCGTCCAGGGGCAGGCCCGGGACGTACGCGGTCGCCAGCCACGGCTGGGTGCCGGTGGTGTCGTGGTCCAGCACGGGCACGACGTAGTAGCCCTGCACGCGGCGGGCCGCCTGCACCTCCTGCTGGAAGCGGCGGCGGAATTCGTCGTCCTCGGCGTACTCGCGTCGGATGACTTTCACCGCGAGCGGCTGGCCGCCGCGGGTGTGGCTGAGGTAGACGCTGCCCATGCCGCCCTCGCCGATCCGGGCGCGGAGCCGGTAGCCGGCCACCTCGCGCGGGTCCTGCGGCTGGAGCGGGCTGAGCGGGCTGGTTCTTGGCTGGCCTGCGATTTGGGCACCCCCCGGGTTGTCGGAGCCGATCGTACTTTCTGAGGGTGCGTCTGGGGGTGCCACTTGCTGTCGCGTACGCGACTTCTCTTGGTGGGGAGTGCGCGCGCCGTTCCTCGCGCCCCTGAGGGGGTGCCACTTGCTGTGGCGGTGCGTCTTTCCCGACGTCCGTGGCTTGGCGCGCAGTTCCTCGCGCCCCTTCAGGTCCTGCCCCTTGCGGTGCGTTGCTTGCCTGCGGCTGCGTCGTGGTTGCGCGTGCAGTTCCTCGCGCCCCTGGGTGATTGCCACTTGCGGTGGGCTCGCACCTTTCGGTGCGTCGTGGCTTGTCGCGCAGTTCCTCGCGCCCCTGAGAAACGCTCACCCCAGCGCCCTATGGCTTGGCCTCTTTTGGCGGGGTGAGGTGGTAGAGGTGTTCGCCGGTTTGGGGGGAGGTGGCCGTCAGGGTGGCGGGGGCCGGGGGGAGGCGGGTCGGGGGGAGGAGGAGCCAGGTGGCGCCGTAGGTGTGGGCGATGGCCGCGCGGCGGGCCGGGGGGGTGGAGGGGGCGAAGTACGCGGTCGTGTCGGACCAGCGGCGGTCGCGGTCGGCGGCCGGGGTGGAGGGGTCGGGCCAGGTCGGGGCGACCAGGTAGAGGCCGTACGCGGGGAGCACGTGCATCGGGATGGACTCGTCGGTCAGGACGACGTCGCCGACCGGAACGCGGTCGGCGACCCAGCGGTAGTCCGGCCAGCGGGCCGGGTGCCGGGTGGCCACGGGCAGCCAGCTCTGCGGCACCACGGAGCCGATCTGCGCGGCCAGCGCGAAGCACAGGGCCACCGCGGCCGGCGGGACGAGGGCGGCGCGCAGCCGGGTCCAGGGCGGTGCGGCGGCCAGTTCGACCGCGAGGCCGAACTGCAGCGGCACCAGCAGCAGCGCGAAGACCCGCCCGTAGGTGTAGTGGCCGCTGAACCACCCGTACACGGCGATGGCGCCGTCCGCGGCGAACATCAGCACCAGCGGGTCCCGCAGCCGCGTTCTGGCGGCCCGCCAGGCCAGTGCGGGCACTCCGGCGAGGGCGAGGCCGTACCACTGCCAGGGGTGGGTGTAGAGCCTGCGGTGGACCTGGTCCACGGTGGTGTCGCCGGCCAGCGAGAAGACGTCGAAGTACGGCCAGGCCGCCGCGACCGCCACCGCCGCGGCGGCGGCCAGCGCCCACCGCCCGGCGACCCGCCGGGACCAGCCGTGCTGCCGGGCCGCGACGGTCGCCGCGATGCCGACGGCCGCAGCCAGCGCGGTGATCGGGTGGACGAGCAGCAGCACCCCGGCCGCCGCGCCGAGCCCCGCGTACTGCCAGGCGGTGCCGCCGCGCCGGGCGAGGCGGTCGGTCCAGGCCCACAGCAGGAAGGTCAGGCCGACGGCGAAGCAGCTGGGGTAGGAGGCGCCCCGGGTCAGCGACCAGACCCCGCAGAAGCCGCTCCACTCCTTGCCCTCGACGCCCCACAGCAGGGTGAAGGCCAGCAGCGCGTAGACCGGTGCTGCCCGCCGGGTGCTCAGCGTCCTGGCGTAGGCGCCGACGCCGGCGACGAGGACCGCCAGGTTCAGCGGGCCGCACCAGCGGACCATCTGCCACCCGGCGGCGCCGGTGGCCCGGGCGGCCAGGCCGAGCGCGACGATGTAGGGGGAGTAGTACGGGCTGTCGGTGCCCGGTTCCTTCAGCAGCGGGTTCGCCGGGTGCCAGGGGTGGTCCCTGACGCGCTGCACCGCGGAGGCGTGCTGTCCGAAGTCCGAGGCGATGGGGGTGTGCCAGGCGACGACGGCGAGCAGCAGCCAGAAGGCGGTGCCGGCGACGGTGTACGGCGTCGGCCGCCAGGCCGCGAGCGCGCGGGTCCCGGAGCGCAGTGCGACGCCGGTCGCGCCCGCCCTCGTACGGGTCCCGACGCCGGTCATGCGGTGGCCCCCGAGCGGGGCGGTTGTGACCGCTCGGCCTTGCGCGCGGGCCGGCCCGCGGCGCCCGCGCCCGGGGGCCGGTCGGCGGGGTGGGCCGCGGTCAGCAGCGGCACCGTCAGGAAGCCGAGCAGGACGGGCGCCGCCATGTAGCGGAACAGCCCGGCGGGCGTGGCGACCAGCACCGCGACCTGCAGCCCCGCCGTGGTCGCGGCGAGCGCGAGCGCGGCCCGCAGCGGGCGGCGCCGCACCAGCCGGAGCACGATGAGGTAGGTGGCCCAGCACCACAGCGACCCGGTCCACAGGAACCAGGTCAGCTCGCGGGTGCGGGCCGCGGTGTACGCCCACACGCCCGCCCGGTGCAGCGTCGCCGACGGCGGGTCGGTGCGCAGCGCGGGCAGGAAGCGGCTGTGCTCCATCAGCCCGCCGGGCCGGGAGTAGCCGAAGCGGTCGGCGGGGATGACGGGCGGCTGGACGAAGATGTCGGTGTCGGTACTGGGCAGCGCCCAGGCGATACGGCCCCGGCACAGGTGGGCCGACAGCATCAGGTCGGGGCGTTTGGCCAGCACGTGGCCCCAGACGTCCAGCAGCCTGCCGTTGAGCCGTTCCGCGGCCGGGCGGTCGAAGGGCGCGGCCATCAGCGGGTCGACCCAGGCGCAGTTGGCGCCGCCGGCCGACCAGTGGGACAGCGGGGCGACCTGCGACATGACGGCGAGGTCGGAGCGGCGGAAGTCGTGCGGGGCGCGGTGGTAGGCGACGGCGATGTCGGCGTAGTTGAAGGCGTAGTAGGAGCTGGTGCGCGGCTCCTGGATGCCGATCGCCGGGTAGACGCCGAAGTTGAGGCCGAGCGCGAGCGCGGTCGGCACCAGGGTCGCGGCGGCGGTCCTGCGCCACTGCCGCGGCATCGCGACGACCAGCACGATGCCCGCGGTGACCACGGCCGGGTAGGTGTTGTTGCGGAAGACCGACAGGCCGAGCATGCCGGCGGCCAGCAGCCACCAGTGCAGGACGGGACGCTGCCGGGCGGCGAGGTGGGCGCAGGCGCCGAAGGCCAGGACGGCGGCGATGGCGTAGGCGCTGTCCTTCCACACGAAGACGACGAAGGTGCCGGTGGAGGGGATCAGGACGACGGCCAGCGGGGCGGCCGCCGCCCACCGGCCGCGTACGCCGAGGGCGCGCAGCCCGTGGCACACGTACCCCAGGCACGCGGCCAGTGCGACGGTCTGCAGGAGGGTCAGGGCCGCGAGCCCGCCGGTGATCTGCAGCGACAGCCACACCAGGACGTCGTAGGCGACGGCGTGGTCGCTGCGCCAGTGGCCGGTGGTCACCTGCCAGACGTAGGTGATCGAGTCGAAGCTCATCAGGCCGGGGTAGAACGCCAGCCACCACAGCAGCAGTACGGCCTCGCAGAGCAGGCCCACCGCGACCGGCAGCCGCGCCCTGACGGGCACCCGGGCGGCGGCGCGGCGCAGCGCCGTCACCGGCGGAAGGGAACGGGCTCCGGCGAAGCGGCTGATGGCGGTCACCAGGTTTCCAACGCGGCCCGCCCGCAAAGGTTTCGCACCGCCCCACCGGCGGCCCCCGCACACCACCCGTTCGGCGGACCGCGCCGATCCGCGCGGTGACCGGCACCCGGCGGGCCGCGTTGGTCCTGAAGAACACTCCGTCCCACACGGCCAGGGCGAACACCCCGTCCCGTACGAGCCCCCCCGCGACGAGAAGGCAGGCATCCCATGCGCGAGACCGGCATCCCCGGGGCCTGGGTCCACGAGCCCGCCGTCTTCCCCGACGAACGCGGCCGCTTCCACGAGTGGTTCAGGGGCGCCGACTTCGCCGAGGCCACCGACCACCCGCTGGACCTGGCGCAGGCCAACTGCTCGGTGTCGCGGCGCGGCACCCTGCGCGGGGTGCACTTCGCCGACGTGCCGCCAGGGCAGGCCAAGTACGTCACCTGCGTGCGCGGGGCGGTGCTCGACGTCGTGGTGGACGTGCGGACCGGCTCGCCCGCCTACGGGCGGCACGAGGCGGTGCTGCTGGACGACAGCGCACACCGGGCGGTCTACCTGGCCGAGGGCCTCGGGCACGCCTTCCTGGCGCTGACCGACGACGCCACCGTCGTCTACCTGTGCTCGCGCGGGTACGCGCCGGGCCGCGAGCACGGGGTGCACCCGCTGGACCCGGCGCTGGGCATCGGCTGGCCCGCGGACTGCCCGCCGCTGCTGTCCGCGAAGGACGCGGCTGCCCCGACGCTGGCCGAGGCCGAACGGGCGGGGCTGCTGCCGCGGTACGCCGAATGCACCGCCTACTACGAGGAGTTGCGCAGCGCCGGGAAGGCCGCGGCCAGCGCCTGACGCCAGTCGCGGATCGGCTCGGCGCCCGCCGCGGCCCAACCGCCGTGGCCCAGCACGCTGTAGGCGGGCCGGGGCGCGGGCCGCGGCACCGCGGAGGTCCCCACCCGGCGCACCCGGTCAGGGTCGGCGCCGAGCAGCCAAAAGACCTCGCGGGCCAGGTCGTACCAGCTGGCCGCGCCCGCACTGGTGCCGTGGTAGATCCCGGCGGGGGCGCCGCCCGTGCCGAGCGCGACCAGTTTCTCCGCGAGGTCGGCGGTCCAGGTCGGCTGTCCGTACTGGTCGCCGACGACGTCCACGGTGTCGCGTTCCCGCTCCAGGCGGATCATCGTACGGACGAAGTTCGGCCCGCCCGCCCCGTACAGCCACGCGGTGCGCACCACGTAACCGTCGCCCGGCATCAGGTCGAGCACCGCCTGCTCGCCCGCCAGCTTGGTGCGGCCGTAGGCGGTCCGCGGCGCCGGGCGGTCGCTCTCGCGGTACGGGGCTGCCGCGTCGCCGGCGAAGACGTAGTCGGTGGACAGGTGCAGCAGCCGGGCGCCGTGCTTGGCGGCCAGCACCGCCAGATGCCGCGGCCCCTCGCCGTTGACCCGCAGCGCTTCGCCCTCGGCGCTCTCCGCCGCGTCCACGGCCGTCCAGGCCGCGCAGTTGACCACCACGGACGGGCGGTGGTCGTCGAGGACGGCGCGGACCGCGTCCTCGTCGGTCACGTCCATCGCCGCCCGGTCCACCCCCACGGCCGCCTCGCCGCGCTCGGCCAGGCGCAGCAGCAGGTCGCGGGCCAGCATCCCGCCGGCCCCGGTCACCAGCCACGTCATCGCTGCCCCACCACCCCGGCCGACGCGGACAGCAGCGGCTCCCACCAGTCGCGGTGCCGCCGGTACCAGTCCACGGTGGCGGCCAGGCCCGCCGCGAAGTCGACCCGCGGGGCGTAGCCCAGCTCGGCGCGGATCTTGCCGCAGTCCACCGAGTAGCGCAGGTCGTGGCCCTTGCGGTCGGGCACCTCGCGCACCAGGTCCCAGCCGGCGCCGCACGCGTCGAGCAGCAGCCCGGTCAGCTCGCGGTTGGACAGTTCGGTGCCGCCGCCGATGTTGTAGACCTCGCCCGCCCTGCCGCCCCGCCTGACCAGTTCGATGCCCTGGACGTGGTCGCTGACGTGCAGCCAGTCGCGTACGTGGCGGCCGTCGCCGTACAGCGGAACCGGGCGGCCCTCCATCAGCCGGGTCACGAACAGCGGGATGAGCTTCTCGGGGAACTGCCGCGGCCCGTAGTTGTTGGAGCAGCGGGTGATCCGCACGTCCAGGCCGTGGGTGCGGTGCTGGGCCAGCGCCAGCAGGTCCGCGGACGCCTTCGAGGCCGCGTAGGGGGAGTTGGGGCGCAGCGGGTCGGTCTCCGGCCAGGAGCCGGACCCGATCGACCCGTACACCTCGTCGGTCGAGACCAGCACGAAGACCGCGACGCGGTGGCGTACCGCGGCGTCCAGCAGGGTGTGGGTGCCGACGACGTTGGTGGTGACGAAGTCGGCCGCGCCCGCGATGGAGCGGTCCACGTGGGTCTCCGCGGCCAGGTGCACGACCTGGTCGTGGTCCGCCAGCAGCCGGTCCACCAGGGCGGCGTCCCGGACGTCGCCGTGCACGAAGGCCAGCCGCGGGTCGCTGCGCACCGGCTCCAGGTTCTCCGGGCGGCCGGCGTAGGTGAGCGCGTCCAGCACGGTCACCTCGACCGCCTCCGCGGTGTCCCCGGCCGTCGCGGACAGCAGGGCCTGCACATAGTGCGAGCCGATGAAACCGGCGCCGCCGGTCACCAGAATGCGAGTGGTCATGACGAGATCTGCACCTTGCTGTGGTCGCCGAGTACGAGCCGGTGGGCGGCGGGGGTCCGCGGTCCCGGCGTGACCTCGACCTTGCGGCCGATCAGCGACGCCTCGATGCGGCGCACCCCGAGGATGGACGAGCCCGGCAGCACGATGGAGAACTCGATCTCGCTGTCGCGCAGCACGCAGTCCGCGCCGATCGAGGTGAACGGGCCGACGTAGCAGCCCTCCACGACCGTGCCCGGGCCGATCATCGCCGGGCCGACGATGCGCGACCCGGTGATCCGCGCGCCCGCGCCGACACTGACCCGGCCCACCAGCTCGCTGGCCGCGTCGACCTCGCCGTGCACACCGCGCTCGACCGTCTCCAGCACCGAGCGGTTCACCTCCAGCATGTCCGCGACGTTGCCGGTGTCCTTCCAGTAGCCGTCGATCACCGTGGACCGCACGTCCCTGCGCTGGTCGATCAGCCACTGGATCGCGTCGGTGATCTCCAGCTCGCCGCGCCCCGACGGCTTGATCGCGCGCACCGCGTCGTGCACGGCCGCGGAGAAGAGGTACACGCCGACCAGCACCAGGTCGCCGCGCGGCACCGCGGGCTTCTCCTGCAGGCCCACCACCCGGCCGCTGCCGTCCAGTTCCGCCACGCCGAACTCCGAGGGGTTCGGGACCCGGGTCAGCAGCAGCTGGGCCGCCGGGCGGTGCGCACGGAAGGCGGCGACCTGGTCGCCGATGCCGCCGACGATGAAGTTGTCGCCCAGGTACATCACGAAGTCGTCGTCGCCCAGGAAGTCCCTGGCGATCAGCACCGCGTGCGCCAGGCCCAGCGGCTGCTCCTGGCGGATGTACGTGGCGCGCAGGCCGTGCGCGGAACCGTCGCCGACCGCCGCCATGATCTCGTCGGCGGTGTCGCCGACGACGATCCCCACGTCCTCGATGCCGCACTCGGCGATCGCCTCAAGGCCGTAGAAGAGCACCGGCTTGTTCGCGACCGGGACCAGCTGCTTGGCGGAGGTGTGGGTGATCGGGCGCAGCCGGGTGCCGTGGCCGCCGGCCAGGACCAGGGCCTTCACGCCTGCCGCCCGGCGGTGGCGGCGGGGGCCGCGGTGGTCTCCGGCGCGGCCCCGACCAGCACGAACTCGTTGTGCCTGAAGAGCCGTCCCGCTGCGCGGGGCAGCGGGAAGGAGTACGCCCTGCGGACCTGCAGGCCCGCCGCCCGCGCCTCCTCCTCAAGCTCGGCGAAGCCCACGAACCGCACATGGGTGGCGTCGCTGGCGAAGCCCGCCTCCTGCGGGGTGATCAGCACCGCCCGGCCGCCGGGCCGCACGTAGGGGAGGTACGTCGCCAGCAGCGCGGCCGCCTTCGCCGCGTCCAGGTGCTCCAGGACGTGCGCGCACAGCAGGCTGTCGAAGGAGCCCGGCGCACTGTCCGTCGCCGCGAACTCCTCCGGGGTGTACGCCGTCAGGCCGCGGGCGCGGGCCGCCGCGACCGAGTGCGCGTTGTGGTCCACGCCGACGCTGCCGGGCGCGCAGTGCCGCAGGTTGCGGCCCACACCGCAGCCCACGTCCAGCACCCTGCCCAGGCGCAGCCGGCGCAGGTTCCAGCGGTAGGGAGCCTGCGTGGGGAGCAGCCGCCGGGCCAGCAGACGGGCGGTGTAGTCGGGGGAGGCGGTGTCGGACATCGGGGCGCCTTTCACAGGTGTGTCGACTCTGAGCGTACGGATCAGGCGGGCGGCGAGCAGGGCGGCGGCGGTCCACGAACCCAGCGCGTACGCCGCCTCGACGCGGTGGGCGGGCGAGCCCGGCAGGGCGAGCGCGGCGGCGGTCACGGCCGCGCCCGCGCCCCAGGCCAGTGCCTGCCGGCGGTGGCCGCCGGTGGCGAGGGTGCCGTTGCCGAGCAGATACGCCACCAGGTAGCCGGTGGTGCCGAGGCCCAGCGCGGCGAAGTCCAGATGCCCGAGGACGGGAGGTGCCGCCAGCAGCCGCTGCGTCACCCACGGGCCGGCCAGCGCGGCCGGCACCGTGCACAGTGCGCCGAGCGCCGCCATCCCCCCGGCGCTGCGCCGCACCCCGCGGGCCACGCCCGCCCGGTCCCCGCGCTGCTGCCGCACGGTCAGCTCCCGCAGCAACCCCGCTTGCAGCGCGCCCACCGCGAACTGCGGCACCCGCACGAGTGTCAGAGCGCACAGCAGCGCGGTGACCAGCGCCGCGTCCCCCGGAGCGAGCCCCTTCACCCCGAGCACCGGAGCATTGGCCATCCCCTGCGCCAACACGGCCCCCCCGACAAGCCCCACCATCCCCCATCCGATCTCCCCGGGCACCCGGCCCCCCGCGTCCTGCGGGGTGGTACGGGGCAGGGCTGGGCCAGGTGTGGGTTGCGGTGGGTGGGGGCGGGTGAGGGAGGGGAAGGCTGCCGGGAGGGTGGGGAGGCAGGCCAGGAGGGGGGAGGTGGTCAGGAGGAGGGTGAAGGCGGTGGGGGAGTGGGTGTGGGTCAGGAGGAGGGCTGTGGCCGAGGTGAGGCGGAGGAGGCCGTCGAGGGTGAGTTGGGTGGCGTAGGCGGTGAAACGGGCGTGGCCGGCGAGCAGACCGCGCAGGGTGTGGGTGGCCGCGAGGGCGGTCAGGGCGCCGGCCAGGGGCCACAGGAGGGCGGAGTTGCCGTCGAGGGCGAGGCGGGTCAGGGGGCGGTGGGCCGCGGCCAGGAGAAGCAGGACGGCCGCGAGCAGGCCCGCGGCCACCGCCGTGCCGCGCCGCGCCAGCGGACCCGTGGGGGTGCCGGCGGCGACGCGGGCGGCGACGGTGCGGGTCAGCTCCTGCTCCAGCGGGAAGAACAGGCCGATGCCGACGGAGAAGGCCACCGCCCAGACCACGGAGAGCCCGGCCATGCCGGTGGTGTCCAGGCCGCGCCCGGCGAGCGCGAGGTGCCCGTACGCCCCGGCCGCGTTGACCGCCATGCCGGCCCCGACCAGGCCCGTACCCCGGGGTACCACCCCGCCGATCCTCACCCGCCGGCCTCCGGCGCGCGGGACACGGCGTGGTGGAGCAGCGCGGCCATGGGGCGCGGGGCGGGCGCGGCGCTGGGCAGCAGGGTCAGGGCGTGCAGGCGGGACGACCAGTGGTGGTGGGCGGCACGGGCGGCCCGCGGCCAGCCGTGGGCCGCCAGGCGTGCCGCGGTGCCGCGGAAGAAGCGGCGGGCCTCGTCGAAGCGCGCCCCGGTGACGGCCTGCGCGGCGGACGCGCTGACCGCGTGCCGCCGGTAGCGGAAGCAGACCTCGGGGTCGGTGGCCAGCTGCCCCCCGTCGAGCAGCAGCTCGACCACGACGGCGAGGTCCTGGATGACGCCGAGGTCGGCACGGAAGGGGTGCCGCCGCAGCGCCTCGGTGCGCCAGCACACGGAGGGGAAGTAGAGCCAGTTGCCGCGCAGCAGGCTGACCGCCAGGTCCTCGCCGCCGAGCAGCGCGGGCACCGTGCGGATGCCCGCGGGCGCGTACACCCACCGCTTGGCGGCGTCGACCAGCGACGAGCTGGGCCGCCCCGCGGCGTCGACGACCTGCACCCCGGGCTGCACCATGGCCGCCTCGGGGCTGCGCCGCAGGGCGCGCCGCACGGTCCGCAGGTAGCCGGGCAGCATGAGGTCGTCGCAGCCCATGAGCACCACGTGCGGCGCCTGCGCGAGGCGGACGCAGCGGTTGAAGTTCCCGGTCACGCCGAGGTTGTGCGGGTTGCGCAGGTAGCTCACCCGGGGGTCGCCCAGCGCGGCGAACCACTCGGGCACCCCGGGCTCGGTCCCGTCGTCCACCACCGTCAGGTGCCAGTCGTCGCCGTCCTGCGCCTGCACGCTGCGGACCGCGGCCTGCAACAGGGGCACGTCGCCGTAGTAGGGGACCATCACGTCGAAGGCGTGCGCGCTCACCTGGCGGCTCCCGCGGGCTCGGCGGGTTCGGGCACCCGGGTGGCGGACTCGGCGCGCTGCGGGGCGGGGACCCTGCGGGTCAGGGCGAGCAGCAGCACCAGCGCGGTCCTGGCGAGGTAGACCAGCGCCCGGGCGGACGACTGGCTGGGCACCCCGGTGGTGCGCGGGCGCATGGCGACGGCGACCTGCCGCACCTGGTAGCCGCGGCGCAGCGCCCCGACCATGCTCTCGACGGTGTCGCCCAGGTACTCGGCCGGGTACCAGCGGGCGAAGAAGGCGATCATGTCGCGGTTGCAGGCGCGAAATCCGGACGTGGAGTCGGTCAGCCGGGTGCCGGCCATCCCGGACAGCACCAGCGAGAGCAGCCGCATCGACCAGCGGCGCGGGCCGCGTACCCGGTAGTCGCCGACGCCCGCGAAGCGTGCGCCGACCACCAGGTCGGCGGTCTCCAGCGCGGCCAGCAGCGCGGGCACGTAGCCGGGGTCGTGCTGGCCGTCGGCGTCGACCTGCACGGCGGCGTCGTAGCCCTGGTCGAGGGCGTAGCGGTAGCCGGTGCGCATGGCGCCGCCGACGCCGAGGTTGTAGGGGAGCCGGGCGACCAGCGCGCCGGCCGCGCGGGCGGTCTGGGCGGTGCGGTCGGTGGAGCCGTCGTCGACGACGAGCACGTCGGCGGCGGGCACCGCGGCCCGCAGCTCGGCCAGGACCGCGGCCAGCCCCTCGGCCTCGTTCCACGCGGGCACGATCACCAGGACCCGCCGGGCGCCGGTACCGGCAGCGGCGCCCGAACCGGCAGCGGCGTCCGTGCCGGAGCCGGGCGTCATCCGGCGCCGCCCTCCGTGCGGCGGGCCGCCACCGCGGCGGGACGGTTCTGCTCCTCCAGGGCCGCCCGGATCAGGGCGATCTCCTCGGCGAGCGTCCTGGTCTCCTCCTCCAGGCGGCTGGACTCCCAGCTCAGGTGGAGGCACACGAGCAGCAGCAGCACGATCCCGGCGAAGAGCACCAGGCTGGCGCCGGAGACGATGCCCAGGCCCCGCGCCAGCGAGTCCAGCATCTGCGGGAAGAGTCCGAGCGGCACCACCGCGGACCCCACCGCGAGCCACAGCGCCGCGTACTTCTCGCGCAGCTGGTGCCGGCGCAGCAGCTCCAGAATGCAGCCCAGCAGGGCCAGTCCGGTGAGCGAGGTGATCACGGACAGGTGCACGGTGGCGGCCTCCTGGTGGTCCTGGGGGTCCTGCGGGTACGTCCTGCTGGGGGCGGCCCCGTTTCATCAGATGCGCGGTCCGCGCAGAATCAGGTCCGCCACGCGGGAGGCGGCGCGGCCGTCGTCCAGATGGCAGAAGGCGGCCCTGAAGGCGTCATATGCCGCCGTGTGCGCCCGTACCGCCGCCGCCGGGTCGCGCAGCGCGGCGGCGAGTTCCCCGGTGGTGGACAGCAGCGGCCCCGGTGCCTGCGCCTCGAAGTCGAAGGCGAAGCCGCGCAGGGTGTCCCGCATGTGGGCGAGGTCGGGGGTGTGCAGCAGGATCGGGCGGCCGGTCACCGCGAAGTCGGCGAGCAGCGAGGAGTAGTCGGTGACCAGGACGTCGGCGGCGAGCAGCAGTTCGGCCAGGTCCGGGTACGCGGACACGTCGCGTACGAAGCCGCCGGCCGGCACCGTGTCGGCGACCAGCGGGTGCGCGCGCACCAGCAGCACATGGGTGCCGCCGAGTTCCGCCTCAAGGGCGGCCAGGTCCGCGGCCAGGTGGAGCCGCTGGTGGGCGGCGTCGTACGCCTCGTCGTCGCGCACGGTCGGCGCGTACAGCACGACGGTGCGGCCGCCTGGCAGGCCGAGCCGGGCGCGTACGTCCTCGGCGACCTTGTCGCGGTCCTCGCCGCTGAGCAGGTCGGTGCGCGGCAGCCCGGTCTCGGCGACCTCGCCGTCGAAGGCCAGGGCGCGCCGCAGCACGGGGGTGCTCTGCGCGTTCGGCGAGAGCAGGACGGTCCACTGGCCGCCGAGCCGCGGCTGCGGCCACATGTGGGTGAGGTCGGCGCACAGGGTGCCCGCCAGGTCCTGGCCGAAGTTCTTGACGGGGGTGCCGTGCCAGGTCTGCACCACGTGCTGGCCGTCGCGGCGGCGGAAGAAGGCGGGCAGGTGGGTGTTGGTGACGATGTGCCGGCTGCGGGCCAGCGCCTCGTACCAGGCGTGGCTGCCGAGCACCACGGAGCGGGCGGCGGCCGGCACCGGGACGGTGCGGTCGGCGACCACCCACAGGTGGTCGAGGGCGGCGCCGCGCCGCACCAGCTCCTCGTGCACGGCACGCGGCGAGTCGTCGCAGCGGCGGCCGTCGAAGCTGCTGTAGAGGACGGTGCCGGTGAGCGGGCGGCGGGCGAGCACGGGGTAGCGGCGCTCGCGGAGCATGCGCTGCCGGTACGGGCCGCGGTCCGCGGCGGGGACGGCGGAGCCGGCGGCGACGAAGAGGTGGTCGTGGAAGCGGCGGTCCAGCCGCAGCGGGCGCGACCCGTCGCCGGTCCCGGCCTCCAGCGGCAGTCCGGCCATCGCCTGCGGCGCGACCCGGACGGGGGAGTCGGTGCCGCCGGCCCGCAGGTGCAGGTACCAGCGCCCTGCGTGCGGCAGCGCGCCGGCGTCCACGGCGGCGGAGAACCGCCCGCTGCCGCCTTCCACGACCACATCGGCTCCGGTCTCGGCCCCGTACGTGCCGTGCCGCAGCATCAGCCGTACGCCTTCGCCGCCGCCGGCGGCGTCGGCGGGGAGTTCACCGGAGACGAGCAGGGTGCCGTCGGGGGTGAAGGACACGGCCTCGGCGACGGCCTGCGGGGTGCGGTCGCGCAGCACGAGGTTGCCGGCGGCGGTGCCCTCGACGGACAGTTCGCGCGGGCGCGGCTCGCCGGTCCGCCCGTCGGGCGGCAGCGCATAGCGGCCCGGGGGGATGGCGCGGTCGAGGCTGAGGCGGGCGCAACCGCCGTCGGGGAAGACGGCCTCGGCGGTCCAGGTCGCCGTGGTCTCCGGGGCGACCTCCTTGGGCAGCCCGGTCATCGCGGGCCGCGCCCCGCCGAGCGCGTCGAGCGCCACGTCGGCGGTCAGCGCGGTCCAGCCGCCGGAAGCCTGACCTGCGCCCGAGCCGGAAGCCGGACCTGCGCCGGAGCCGGAGCCGGGACCGGAGCCCGGATCGGCACCCGATCGGGCGCCCGATCCCGCGCCCGACCCGGAGTCGGGGCGCGAGCCGCCCGTGTCACCCGAACCGCCGGAGGCGTTCGCGGGGGTCAGCGGGTGGTCCACGACGGCGCCGGTCGTCTGCTGGGTGAGGCGCAGGCCGACCGGCAGGGTGCGGTCGCGGACCGCGAGACCGAGCCGCAACAGCCCGTCGCCTGCGGCGTGGTGGCCGGTCAGCCGCCGGGTGACCGGCTCGACCGACAGGTGCAGGCGGCCGTCCTTGTACCAGGGCACCAGGCGGGTGTCGTCGTCCAGCGGGAAGGGCACGGGCGAGGAGCCGGCGCCCGCCTCCGCGGCGCGCAGCGCGGCCGGGCGGACCGCGGCGGCGCCGGCCACCACGATGCCGACCCGCCACTGCGCCGGCTTCCAGCCGCCGCCGGTGCGCAGCCGCGCCGGGTCGACGGTGATCTCGAAGCCCGACCAGTCGTAGCAGTGCCGCTCCTGGGTCTGCTCGTCGGTGACGTCGGCGGCCCGCACGGTGCGCACCGGCAGCAGCAGCCTGCGCCGCCCGCAGGTGGCGACCGCGGTCTTGAGGGAGGAGCGGCGGGTGCGGGCGTCGACGTTGCGGATGTAGGCGTAGCCCTTGAGCACGAGCTTGCCGTCGCGCCACTCCAGGTCGCGCAGCCGGGCGACGACCGGCAGGTCGCTGGCGCCGGTCGTGGTGGCGGCCCGGGACAGCGGCACCGGCGAGCCGTCGGGGCGTACGACGACGGCGCGTTTGCGCAGCGGCGGCCCTGCGAGGTCGAAGACCGTACGGCCGCCCTGGCGTTCGTGGCGGAGCACGTCGAGGAGGTCGTCGAGCCTGCCCTCCCGGATCAGCTCCCAGCGCAGCCGCAGCTCCACGGGCAGGCCCGGGTAGAGGGTGGGGTCGACGCGGCTGAGGTAGTCGCCGGCCCGGTCCATGAAGACCCGGTGGTATTCGGGTCCTGCCATCGGCAGGGCCTCGATGAAGTACAGCAGGTCGTCGGTGAGGACGGACCGGTCGTAGTCCCGCTTGTGGCTGCTCCAGCGGGTGTTGGCCGGGTCGGCGAGGAAGCGGGAGACCCCGTCGACGGCGGCGATCCGGTCGGTCACGCCCTTGACGTCGGTGCGCCGCCGGGTGATCGAGCCCTCCCTGATCCGCCAGTAGTACACGTGCTCGTGCAGCACGTCGACGGCGTCGGCGAGGAAGTGCGCCGGGATCGTCAGCGGCGTGTCCTCGTACAGCACCCCTTCGGGGAAGGCGAGTTCGTGCTTGTCCCAGAAGGTGCGGCGGAAGACCTTGTTCCAGGCCACCCGGTCGGACAGCAGGCCGAGGTCGCGGGTGATGTGGGTGCGGCTGACGGTCCTGGTCATGCCGCGGTGCTGCCAGGCCTGGCTGCGGCCGGCGGTCGTCAGCCGGTAGACGTTCCCGGTGGCGAAGTCCGAGCCGGACCGGTCGAGCAGCCCGGTGAGCTGCTCGTACGCGCGCGGCGGCAGCACGTCGTCGCTGTCGGCGAAGGTCAGGTAGGACGTTGCGGGGTCGGCGTTGCGCGCACCGGTGTTGCGGGCGTGGCCGAGGCCGCCGTTGTCCTGGGAGACCAGCCGGAAGCGCGGGTCGCCGGCGGCGAACGCGCGCGCGATGTCCGCACTGGCGTCCGTCGAACCGTCGTCCACCATCACCACGTCGAGTTCTGCCAGTGTCTGCGCGGCGATGGACCGCAGGCACTCCTCCAGGTACTGCTCGACGTTGTAGACGGGGACGACGACGGTCAGTCGGGGCGTCATGGGGGGACAACGCTCCTTTCGGGACGGCGGTGGCAGACCATGCCGTGTGTTCAACTCGCCGCGCCCGCAGCGGTCACCGAAGGTAGGCCGAACGAGCGACACGGCAGTGCAGATCGACACAGCGTGCGCGGCCAATTACCCTCGGACGTTATCCCGTGCCGGTAACCACCGATCTGTCCAGGATGGTCATGCCCCGTTTCAGCGTCGTCGTTCCCGCCCACCGGGCGCAGGGCTTTCTGCGCCCCTGCCTGGAGTCCGTACTCGGCCAAGCAGGACTCGACCGGTCCGGGGGCGATGTCGAGGTCATCGCCGTCGACGACGCCTCGCCCGACGCGTGCGGCGCGATCATCGACGACCTCGCCGCCGCCGACCCGCGCGTCGTGCCCGTGCACCTGGACCTCGCCGGCGGCACGGGGAAGGCCAGGGACGCGGGCGCCGCCCGCGCCACCGGCGACTACCTGCTCTTCCTCGACGCCGACGACCTCATGGCACCGGGCACCCTCGCGGCCCTCGACGCCAGGCTCGGCCGTACCGGCGACCCCGACGTGCTGCTCTTCGACCACGAGCGCTTCACCGTGTGGGAGAACGTCCAGGAAAGCGGCGACGGCGACTTCCTGGCCGCCGCGGGAACCCGCGTCTTCACCGCCGCCGACCTGCCCGACTGCCTGGCCTGCTACCCGGCCGCCTGGAACCGGGCGGTCCGCAGGGACCACTGGACCTCCCACGGCTTCGCCTTCGGCGACGCCCCCTACGCCGATGTCGCCGTCGCCACCCGGCTGCTCACCGCCGCCGCCCGCATCGCCTGCCTCGACCGGGTGTGCGTGCGCTGGCGCAAACGCCGCTCCGGCAGCCTCACCACCACCCGCGGCGCCCACCACCTGGCCGTACTCGACCGCTACGAGGAGCTGTTCGCCGACCCGGCCCTGCCGGGGGAGGCCGGGCGGGCCGCGCTGTACGGGCAGATGGCCGCGCTGCTGATGGCCGTCGGCGAGGACCGGCTCACCCCCGACGCGGCACCCGACTTCGTCCGCAGGGCCGGCCGGCTGCTCACCGACCACCGCCCCGCCGGCTGGACCGCACCGGAACCCAAGGAGGCCCGCTGGGTCAGGGCCGCCGGCACCGGCTCCTACGGCCGCTACCGCGCGGCCCTGGGCGGACGGGCGCTGGCCATGCAGGTCGTCAAGAAGGCCAGGGCACGCAAGAACGGCCTGGCCCGCTCCCTCTACCAGCGCTACTACCGGCTCCGGCTGCGCCGCCCCGTCGACCGCAACCTGGTGCTCTACGCGGCCTACTGGAACCGCGGGGTCTCCTGCAACCCGGCCGCGATCTACCGCAAGGCCGCCGAGATCGCACCGCACCTGCACGGCGTGTGGGTCGTCAACAAGCGCGACCGGGACGCGCTGCCGCCCGGCACCGACCACGTCGTCGTCAACTCCCGGCGCTACTGGGACGTCCTGGCCAGGGCCGGCTACCTCGTCAACAACGCGAACTTCACCGGGAACGTCACCAAGCGCCCCGAGCAGACGTATGTGCAGACCCACCACGGCACACCGCTCAAGCACATGGGCATGGACCTGCGGGCCAGGCCCGCCGTCGGCAAGGGCATGAGCTTCGGGCGGCTCCTGGACCACGCCGACCAGTGGGACTACTCGCTCGTCCCCAACCAGCACTCAGCCGAGGTCTTCGACCGGGTCTACCCCAGCGGCTACCGCACCCTGCCCAGCGGCTACCCGCGCAACGACGTCTTCTACACCTCGGGCCCGGACGACGTCCGCCGCGCCCGCCAGGCCCTCGGGCTCGCCCTCGGCACCACGGCGATCCTCTACGCCCCCACCCACCGCGACTACCAGCGCGATTTCGTCCTCCCGCTGGACCTGGAGCGGCTCGCCCGCGAACTCGGACCCGGGTACACGCTGCTCGTGCGGGCGCACTACTTCTACGGGCAGAGCCCGCAGCTCGAAGAGCTGCATCAGGCAGGCACGATCGTGGACGTGTCCGCCCACCCCTGCGTGGAGGACCTGTGCCTCGCCTCCGACGCGCTGGTCACCGACTTCTCGTCGCTGATGTTCGACTACGCCAACCTCGACCGGCCGATCGTCGTCCACGCCGCCGACTGGGCGGCCTACCGGGCGGCCCGGGGCGTCTACTTCGACCTGCTCTCCGGCCGGCCCGGCGAGACGCCCGGGGCTGTCGCCGTCGACGAGACGTCCCTGGCCGAGGTCTTCCGCGACGGCGAGTGGAACTCACCGGCCGCCGCCGCGTTGCGGGCCGCCTTCCGTACGCGGTTCTGTTCCTACGACGACGGGCTCGCGGCGGAACGGGTGGTCCGTCGCGTCTTCCTGGGGGAGGAGGGCCTCCTCCCCTACCGCCCCCTCCCCGACCGCCATCCGGCGCCGTCCCCGGCCACCCTCACCACCCCCGCCCCGACCCCGGCGGTCCCGGCACCCTGAGGTGACTGCCACTTGCCGTGGCGTTGCTTTCTTCCCGCCCGTCCGGGCGGGGCGCGCAGTTCCCCGCGCCCCTCAAAAACGCTCACCCTGCGAGAAGAGGGCACCTATCAGGGGCGCGGGGAACTGCGCGACCAGCTACCCACGCACCGAAAGGTGCAGGCTCACAGCAAGTGGCACCCCCCTCAGGGAAGAGGACGCGCGGCCGGGCGGGGCGGGAGATGGTGCGGCGGAGCTGCTGGGTGGCGGTCGGGGAGGGGGACGACGGAGGGCAACCCCCCGTCCTCCCGGAGGAACACGCGGCGGACCACCCGTTCCGCCGCGTGCCCGTCGTCGTAGGGGCAGAAGCGCGCCCGGAAGGCCGCGCGGAGCTGGGCGGCGCGCGGCCCGGACCAGGACCCCGTCGCCAGGATGTCGGTCAGCTCCTCCTGGGTGCGGGCCACCAGGCCCGGCGGGTGCGCGGTCACGTCGAAGTACACGCCCCGGGTGGCCCGGTAGGTGTCCCAGTCGGCGACGTGCAGCACGACGGGCCGGTCGAGCCCGGCGTAGTCGAACATCAGTGACGAGTAGTCGGTGACCAGCCCGTCGGAGGCGAGGCACAGCTCCTCGACGCTGGGGTGCGCGGAGACGTCGATGATGCGCGGGTGCACCGGTCCCGCCCCCGGCGGGTAGAGGTAGTGCGTGCGCAGCAGCAGCACCACACCGGGACCCAGCTCCTCCGCGAGCCGCGGCAGGTCGAGCGCGGGCAGGTACCCGCTCTGGTAGTCGCGGTGGGTGGGCGCGTACAGCAGTGCCGTCGCGGTGCGCGGGACGCCGAGGCCGTCCCGTAGCGCCAGCACGTCCTCGGGGGTGGCCCGGTGGAAGACGTCGGTGCGCGGCTGGCCGTATTCGAGGCAGGTGAAGGCGGAGGGGTAGGCGCGCTCCCAGACCAGGCTGGAGTGCCGGCTGGCGGAGACGCTGTAGTCCCAGCGGTCGACGTGCCGCAGCATCCGTTCGAAGTCCATGCCGTGTGCGGCGGCGGGGTGTTGCATCAGGTCGACGCCCATGTGCTTGAGCGGGGTGCCGTGGTGGGTCTGCACGTTGGTCTGGCCGGGCCGCTTGGCGTAGCGGTGGTGGAAGTTGACGTTGCTGACCAGGTAGGAGGCGCGGGCCATGGCCTTCCAGTAGCCGGCGGACCCGGGCTGCAGCCGGGTGACGCCGGACGGCAGGGTGTGCGCGTACTCCTCGGTGGTGACCCATGCGGTCCGCATGTGCGGGGCGAGTTCGCGCAGGGTGCCCTCGATGGCGGCGGGGTTGCAGGCGTAACCGCGGTCCCAGTAGGCGGAGAAGACCGCGAGGTCGGGGTCGAGCGGCCGGCGCCGCTGGAGCAGGTAGTAGGCGTGCAGGGCGGCGTCCCGCAGCCGTCCGCCGGCCGCCCTGGCCCGCCGTGCGGTACGCAGCCGCAGCCGGTGCAGGCCGCCGAGTGCCTGGAAGGTGCGCCGGGCGCCGAGCGCGACGAGCAGGTAGCGCACCCCGCTGCGCCGGCCCAGCGCGAAGCCGAAGCCGTCGGGGCGCAGCTTGCGGTACTGAGCCCGGCAGCGTCTGAAGTACTCGGGGCGGGAGGAGCGGGGCAGCCGGTCGGGCAGGTTGAAGACGGTGGTGAGGTGGTCGAGCATCCGGCGGAAGAGGACGGTGCGCCAGCGTTCCAGGTCGGGTCGGCTGTCGAGGAAGGCGAACAGCAGGTCGTACTGCCGGAAGATCTCGAAGTGCCGGCGGCTGGTGGTGTGCAGGATGCCCCGCTTGCGGCGCTGCCGGTAGTGCACGCACACCTGGTCGAGCAGGGCGATCGTCTCCGCGGCCATCAGCAGCGGGTACGTCCACGGGGTGTCCTCGTAGTAGCCGGCCGGGAAGGCGACCCCGACCTTGGCCAGGAAGTCCCGCCGGTAGGCCTTGTTCCAGGCGACCATGATCAGCCGCAGCAGCCCGGGGTGTTCGTCGAGGGAGAAGACCTCGGGGCCGGTCTGTGCGAGCAGCGCGCTGAACTGGTTGCGCTCGGCCTCGCCGTTCCAGTACGTGCGGTCGTAGTCGAAGATCAGCAGGTCGGGCTGGCCCGTCGCGTCGATCCTGGCCGCGACGGACGCCAGTGCGCCGGGGGCGTAGGTGTCGTCGCTGTCGAGGAAGAGCACGTAGTCGCCGGTGGCCCGGGCCAGCCCCGCGTTGCGGGCCATGCCCAGGCCCACGTTCTCCGCGAGGTGCAGGACGCTCACCCGGCGGTCGCGGGCCGCGTAGGCGTCGGCGATCTCGCCGCTGCCGTCGGGCGAGCAGTCGTCCACCACGATCAGCTCGAAGTCGCCGAAGGACTGGCCGAGCACGGAGTCCAGGCAGGCGTGCAGGTACGCCTGCACGTGGTAGACGGGCACGATGACGCTGAAGCGGGGCACAGCAGCACATCCAGGTTCGGCCGGGGACACAGGACACTACGACCACATCCGCGGTAAATGCGGTGTGTGACGCTATATATCCTGCGAACGCGCGGCCGCCCCGCTGGTTACGCCTGGTGGCGGAGCGCGGCACGAAGCCTTACGAAGCCTTTGGACACGAACGGCGGCAGCACGTTGAGCGCCAGCCGGCGCATCGGTGAGCGCCGGCGGACCGCGGGCGCCGGCTGCTCCGTCCGGGGGGCGGGTGCGGGCTGCACGGCGGCGGCCGGCGGCGGCTCCTCGCGGCGGTGCCGGGACTGCGGGTGGGCCGGCGGCACCGTCTTGGTGCCCTTGACCCGCACCAGGCGGTCGCCCGCCACGTCCTCGACGCCGTGCCACAGGTCGTCGCGGCCGGCCAGGAACTCCAGCAGCTGCTCGCGCACCGGCGCCGGGTCGCCCCATGTGCCGTACAGCTTGGTGCCGGTCACGCACACCGGGTTGAGGCCGCCGGTGGCGACCGCCTCCCAGACCGCGGCGGCCACCCCCGGGCAGTGCTCGGAGCGGTAGTCGTCGAGGGCGACGATGCCGTGCGGGTGCAGCAGCGAGCGGGTGTCCTCGATGTCGCCGCGTACGTGCTCGTACAGGTGCGAGCCGTCGATGTGGGCGAAGCGGCAGCTGGCGGCCTGCACCCGGTCCCGAACCAGGGACGACAGGCCCTGGACCACCTCGGGCAGCTCGTCGTGGAAGGACAGGTAATTCGACTCGAACGAGCGACGGGTGAGCGTCGGGTAGGAGTACCGCATCTCCGCGGAGTTCGCGTCGTCCTGCGCCGGGGAATCGAACAGGTCGCAGACCGTGAAGGTGTCGCCCTCGCGCAGGTAGCTGCCCATGAAGATCGCGCTCTTGCCCATGTAGGCGCCGATCTCCAGCAGGTCGCCCGGCTCTGTCAGGTCGTTCTGGCGGGTCAGGAACCAGTCGAAGAGCACCTGGTCGGCGGGGAAGAACCAGCCCTTGACCTCGTCGAGCGAGGTCGGCTCGGGAAGCTCCTCGCCGGCCGGATCCGATGCGGTGGAGGTGAGCGTCATGGGGATCCGTTCGAAGGGTGGGAGCCGCCGGACGGAGCGGCTCCCGGTTGCGGGGGGCGTCAGTGTAAACGCCCCCCGCGGCCGGAATTGTCCGCTGCGTCACCCCCGCGTGGCGCGGCCCCGCACCTACTTCACGGCGCCCGCCATCACCCCGGACACGAACTGCCGCTGGAAGGCGAAGAAGACCGCCAGCGGGATCACCATCGACACGAAGGCGCCGGGCGCCAGGATGTCGATGTTGTTGCCGAACTGCCTGACCTGCTGCTGCAGGGCCACCGTGACGGGCTGCGAGTTGCTGTCGGCGAAGATCAGCGCGACCAGCATGTCGTTCCACACCCACAGGAACTGGAAGATGCCCAGCGACGCGATCGCCGGCCCGCCCAGCGGCATCACCACCCGGGTGAACAGCCGCAGCTCGCCCGCGCCGTCCAGCCGGGCGGCCTCCAGCAGCTCGCGCGGGATCTCCGCGAAGAAGTTCCGCAGCAGGAAGATCGCGAAGGGCAGCCCGAAGGCGGTGTGGAAGAGCACCACCCCGGAGATGTCACCGAAGATCCCGATGTCGCCGAAGAGCTTCGCCACCGGGATGAGCGCCACCTGCACCGGCACGACCAGCATCGCCACCACGGCGATGAACCACCAGTCGCGGCCGGGGAAGTCCATCCAGGCGAAGGCGTAGCCGGCCAGCGCCCCGATCACCACCACCAGCAGCGTCGCGGGGATGGTGATCAGCGCGGTGTTCACCAGCGAGTCGGTGATGGCGTGGTTGTCCAGCAGGGTGCGGTAGTTGGTGACCGTCAGCTGCGAGGGCGAGGTGAAGACCTTCCACCAGCCGCTCGACGAGATGTCCACCGGGGTCCGCAGGCTGGACAGCAGCAGGCCCACCGTCGGCAGCAGCCAGAACAGGCCCACCACCAGCAGCACGACCCGCACCAGTCCGCCGCCGGCCAGCGCCGCCAGCCGCGAGCCCAGGCTCTCCCTGGGCCGTACCGCCGCCGGCCGGTCCGCGCTCTGCTGCGGCACCGCAGGCCCCGCGGTCGCGTCCGCGCTCATCGCCGTCCCTCCCTGCGCAGCCGCCGGATGTTGAAGATCATGACCGGCAGCACCAGCAGCAGCAGGATCACACCGATCGCACTGCCGACGCCCTGGTCGTCACCGCCGCCGAACGACGACAGGTACAGCTGCAGCGCCAGCACGTTGGCGTTCTGCTGGGAGCTGCTCGGCGCGATGATGTAGACCAGGTCGAAGATCTTCAGCACGTTGATCATCAGCGTGACGGTGACCACCACCAGCACCGGCGCGAGCAGCGGCACGGTGATCCGGCGGAAGACCTGCCACTCGTTGGCCCCGTCCACCCGGGCCTGCTCCATCAGCTCCCGCGGCACCCCGGCCAGGCCCGCCGCGATCAGCACCATCGCGAAACCGGCCCACATCCAGATGTACGACGCGATGATCGACGGCGTCACCAGGCTCGGGCCGAGCCAGTTGATGCCCTCGTACTTGCCGGAGAAGTTCGAGGCGGGCAGCCGCAGCTGGGCGCCGACCGCCGCCGCGGGCAGCTTGTACGTGCCGTCCTTGCCGGACTTCGCCGACGCGACGACCTTGCCGTCCTTGACCGCCTGCACCTTCACACCCGACAGCGCCTTCTCGCCCGGGTCGATCACCCCGGGCTTGCCGGTGCCGCCCGGCCGGAAGTCCAGCCACACCGTGCCGGTCACCACCCCCGGCTGCGGGGACGCCGGCCTGGCGTCCTGCGCGCCCGCCGGCACCTTGTTCTGCGGGATGCCCACCAGCGGCAGGTCGGCGGGAGTGCCCGCGGCCGCCGCGGACTTCGAGGTGAAGGAGCCGCCCGCGCTCGGCGCCAGATCGCTGTTGGGCCGCGGCCTGGCCCCCGGGTAGGCGGCGTTGTCGGTGAAGGTGTCGTGCACCGCCACCACCACCGCGTTCGCCACACCCTGCGAGGGGTCCTGCTCGTAGACCAGCCGGAAGATGATCCCGGCGGCCAGCATCGAGATCGCCATCGGCATGAAGACGATCAGCTTGAACACCGTGCCCCAGCGCACCTTCTCGGTGAGCACCGCGAACACCAGGCCCAGCGCGGTCGCCACGGTCGGCGCGACCACCACCCAGACCACGTTGTTGCGGACCGCGGTGAGGATGCCGTGGTCGCTGAAGACCGTCCCGAAGTTCTTCAGCCCGATGAAGGCGCTGCCGTCCGCGTCGTACAGGCTGCGCTTGATGGTGTAGACGATCGGATACGCCACCAGCGCGCCCAGCAGCACCAGCGCGGGCAGCAGGAACACCGCGGCCACCCACGGCCGGGTGCCCATCACACTGCGACGGGGACCGGATCCCTTGCCGGGACCCGGCGGGGGCGCGGCGGCGGCGGACGAACCGCCGCCCCCCGCCCCCGCGGTGGCACCAGCCACCTGTGCCGGGGCCACGTGCCTCAGCTCCCGTACGCCTTGGCGGCGTCCGCCTCCAGCTTCGCCTGCGCACCCGCCACGTCGGAGGGCTTGACGAGGAAGTCCTGGAGGTCCTTCCACTCGCCCTCGCCCTTCGTACCGCCGAAGGCGGCCGGCGCCTGGTCCGACATGTCGAACCGGAAGTCGTCACCCGCGGCGATCAGCGACTTGGCGATGTTGCGCTGCACGTCGTCCGGGTACGCCGCCAGGTCCAGCGACTTGTTCGGCGACAGGTAACCGCCGCCCTGCGCCCAGATCTTGGCCGCGTCCGTCGACGCGATGAAGGTCAGCAGCGCCTGCGCGCCCGGCCCGTCCTTGAGCGCCACGCCCACGTCACCGCCGCTGACCACCGGCGCCTTGCCGGTGCCGACCGCGGGGAAGGGGAACTCCTTGGCGTCCGTGCCGACCTTCGCCTTGGTGTTGGCCGAGATGAACGCCGAGACGAAGTCCGCCTCGTAGACCATCGCCGCGGCAGGCGGGTTGCCGGTGAAGGTCTGCACCACCGACTTCGGGAAGTCGGTGCCCAGCGCGCCCTTCGGGCCGCCCGCGAGGAGGTCCTTGTTGCCGAACAGCTGGCCCAGCGTGGTCAGCGCGTCCTTCACCGAGGGGTCGGTCCACTTGATCTTGTGCGCGGCCAGCTGGTCGTACTTGGCCGGCCCGGCCTGCGACAGGTAGATGTTCTCGAACCAGTCCGTCAGCGTCCAGCCGTCCGCGCCGCCCACCGACACCGGCGGCGTACCCGACTCGAAGACGGTCTCGGCGGTCTTCAGGAAGTCCGCCCACGTCTTCGGCTCCGTCGCCCCCGCGTTGCTGAACGCCGCGGTGTTGTACCAGATCATCGACTTGTTCGAGACCTTGGCGTAGACGCCGTACTGCTTGCCCTTCCACGCGCCCAACTGCTGCCAGCCCGTGGAGAAGTTCTTGCTCAACTGGGCCTGGGCTTCGGGACCCAGCGGCTTGAGCCAGCCCTTGTCGGCGAACTGGTGCAGAACCCCGTTCTGCGCCAGGAACGCCACGTCCGGCGGGGCGCCGCCCTGGATCTTCGTGCCGAGGAAGGTCGACTGGCTGTCGCCCGTCGGCACGAACGTGGTCTTCGCACCGGTGCGCTTGTCGAACTCGTCCAGCACCTTCTGGAAGTTCTTCTGCTCAGGCCCCGTCCACACCGCGGCCACTTCCAGCTTCTGGCCGTGCAGGTCGGGCAGTTGCAGGGCGTCACCGCCGCCGGACGCCGACGACGCAGTCGTCGGCGCGCTGCTCTTCTTGTCCCCGTCGTCACTGCCGCCCCCGCCGCACGCTGCGGCGGTCAGCGCCAGGGCTGACGCCGATACGACGGCGAGCGCTATGCGCGTAGTCCGCGTCCTCGCAGTTAACCTCAGCATCTCGCATCCCCTCCATCCCGTGGCGTCCTGTCCTACGCCGCTCCCCTCCCCCCCGGCAACCCCAAGCGCACGCAGCCCTCCGCAATGTGACCCCGTCGTGATCTTGCCCCAAACCTGCGGTTCGCTTGCCTGTCGGGGTACGTGGCGGGTTGCGCACGCAATCCCCCGCGCCCCTTCGGTGGTTGCCACTTGCTGTGGCGTTGCTTCTCCCCGTCCGTCCGGGCCGGGCGCGCAGTTCCCCGCGCCCCTGAAAAACGCTCACCCTGCGCGCAGAGGGCACCCCTCAGGGGGCGCTGGGGTACCCCAGGCGAACCTCGGGGGCGGAACTGCGCGCGCAACCACGACGGCGGGAGAGGCGGGCAACCCCCCAGGGGTGCGGGGAACTGCGCGCCCAGCCCGGACGGTGGGGAAGGCGACCGCTCGCCGCAGGTGGCGCCCACCGAAGGGGTGCGGGGAACTGCGCGCCCAGCCCACGTGCACCGACAGGTGAAAGCGCACCGCAAGTGGCAATCACCCGGCGCCCCGCAGGGGTAGAGGGCGGGTCAGAGCGAACTGACCTCATTGGCACGCTCAAGCGCGCTGGCCAGAAGCGCGAGATCCGTCGGCCCGTTCCCGAGTTCACGGACCTGCCGCCGGGCCGGCGGATCCCCCATCCGCTCCCATTCGAGGCCCACCACGGTGGGCCGAAGCGTCGCCGTCCGCGGAATCCGCCCGCTGACCCGCCCGGCCTGGAAGGCCGTCACCGCCCCACCGGGGCGCCGCAGGTAGCCGCGGCCGGGCACGGCCTCGTCGAGGCCGGCCGGGTCCTCGACGTGCACGAGCAGCGCCGCGGACTCGGTGTCGGGCATCCGCAGCGCCACCCGCAGCGGCGCCCGCTCGTCCGCGTCGGTGCCCGCGGTCCGCTCGGGCCGCCCGGTGGCGGTGACGAGGTGGACGCCGAGCCGTTCGCCGTCGCGGGCGACCGCCTCGACCGCCCGGACGACGCTGCCGGCCGCGGGCCGCCCGGGGGCGCCGAGGGCCGGCGCGACGAGCGCGTCGAAGTCGTCGACGAGGACGACGAGCCGGGGCAGTGCGGGCGCCTCCGGCGCCTCGGGCACTTCCGTACCGGCGGGCCGCCCGCCCTGGTGCGGCACGCTCGCGGTGACGAGCCGCTCCGCGTGCCACGTGGCGAACGCCTTCCCGCCGAGGACCTGTTCGCGCCGTTTGAGTTCCGCGGTCAGCGCCTGCGCGAACTCCCGCATGCGGACGGGGTCGGAGGCGACCAGGTGGGTGCTGACGTGCGGCAGGTCGGCGCAGCCGGCGAGGCCCTCGCCGCGCTCCTGCCCTGCGCCGTCGAGCAGGATCAGCGCGAGGCGCTCGGGCCGCTCGCCGGCGGCCAGCGCCGCCGCGACGGACCGCAGCAGCTCGGTCTTGCCGGCGCCCTGCGCGCCGCCGACGACCATGTGCGGCCCTTCGGCGACCAGGTCGACGGCGACCCGGCCGCCCGTTCCCGCGCCCGCGCCGGACCCGAGCACGGCCACCGCGCAGGGCGACGCGGGAGGTGCGGCGGCCCAGCGGGCGGCGATCTTCGCCGGGGTGGCGAGCGCCAGGTCCAGTTCGTCCAGCAGCCGTACGGACGCGGGCAGGGCGTGCCGGGAGCCGGCACCGGGTGCGTCCGCGTCGGCCTCGCGCAGCGGCGCCAGCGCCCGGGCGAAGTGCTCGGCCCAGGCGGCGGACACCGCGTCCAGCACGACCTCGTCGGCGCCGCCCTCCTCCGCACGGCCCGCCGCGGCGGACTGCCCCGCCGGCTCGACCCGCAGTGTCGTGGTGACGTCACCGGACAGCCGGGCGACCACCCCGGTGTCGACGGCGGGGTGCTCGCCCGGCTCGGTCAGGCACAGTACGTGGACGCCGACGGCGGGGCCGGCCGCGGCTATCCGCGCGACGGTGCCGCGCAGCGCGGCAGACCCGGGGTCGCCGTCGACCACCAGCAGGGCGTACGGCCCCTGGTGCCCGCCGGCCGCGGGGCCTTCCTCGATCCTGCGCAGCAGTTCCGCGGTGCGGGCCTGGGCCTGGTCGTGGTCGAAGGCCAGCAGCAGCCGGCAGTCCTGACCGCGGGAGGGGCGTACGTGCGGCAGCCAGTTCAGCCATGACCACTCCTCGGCCCGCTGGTCCGCGGGCCTGGTGCGGTCGGCGCTGAGCAGCACCACTTCGAGGGCGGTGGGGGAGTGCAGGGCGCACAGCTGGGCGAGCACGGCGCGGGCGAGGCCGGCCAGCCGGGGCCGCGGCCCGGCCAGGGTCAGTGCGGCGGTGCGCGGGTCGCGCAGGTCGACGGTGAAGGGCACCCCTGCCAGCCGCCGGGTGCCGGACTCCGAGGGCAGGTCGGCGGTGCCGAGCCGCACGGTCAGCGCGTCGGGGTGCTCGGGGGCGCGCTCCCACAGTCGCCTGCCGGGGCCGAGCGCGGTGAGCAGCACGGCCGCCGGGTCGGGCCAGCGCTCGCGCAGCGCGTCGGCCTCGCCGCCGACGTACGCGTCGTCGCCGTCGCCGTCGCCGCGGCCCGGGCCGCCGAGCCGCCGCCTGGCCCAGGCTCCTATCGAGCCGACGACGCCGCTGCGCCCGCCGCCGCCCGTGCCGGGCCGCCTGGCCTGCCCGGTGTCCCGTCGGCCGCCGGCGCCACCGCCGAGGGTGTCGGCCACGGCTCCCTTGCGGGGGCCGCGCCTGCCGGTGCCGCCGTCGGGCGGTATGGGTGCCCCTTCGGCCGGGGGCACGGCCGCACCGCCACCGCCGAGGGTGTCGGCCAGGGCGCCTTTGCGCGGGCTGCGCCTGCCGGTGCCGTCGTCCGGATGCCCGGGCACGACCGGCGTGCCGGTCGCCCCCTCGGCCAACTGCGCGCCGGCACCGGAGCCGTCGGCCGAAGCAGCCCGGCGACCGGAGTCGGGGTGCCCGGTGGCCGCGTCATGCCCCGCCGCCGGGTGTCCCGGCTCGTCCGCGCCGCCGGCCCTGCCGCGCGCCTCAGGCCCGCCGCCCGCCCCGGGTGCGTCGGGGCGGCCGCCTGCGCCGGCGGCGCTGCCGTCAGCTGTCAGGTGCTCTCCGTGCTCCCTCCGCGGACTGCCGCCGGCCGAGGCGCCGGCGTCGGCCGCCGCGCCGTCCCGGGGCGCGGGGATCGTCGCGGGGGTGTGCTGCGGGCGGGCGGGCGAGGGGGCGTCGCGCAGGGACACCCGCAGGTGCCCGTCGGCGTCGGGCACGGCAAGGAGGGTGGGCGCCGCGGGGGAGCCGGCCGGCTCCAGGCGCAGCGTCGACTCACCCAGGTGGAGCAACGCCCCCGGGGGCAGCGGCACCGGCTGCGGGCCGACCGCCCGCCCGCTCAGCGCCGTACCGTTCGTGGAGCCCAGGTCGGCGACGGTGAGGCCGCCGTCGGGGCCGAAGGCGACCTCGCAGTGCAGCCGGGAGACGTCCGGGTCGTCCAGCGGCACGTCGGCGTCGGCCGACCGCCCGATCGTGGCCCGGCCGCCGGGCAGCAGGTGGACGCCGCCCGCGTCGGGGCCGCCGACGACCAGCAGCCGCGCCACGTCCGCGGCGGGGCTGCCGTACTCGCCGAAGCTGCCGTACTGCCCGTGGTCGTGCGGCCCCGCGGGTGCGTTCAGCGCCAGGACGGCGCCGTCGACCAGCGGCGGCACCCCCAGCACCGCGGTGGGCGGCACGCGGTCCCGGCCGACGTAGAGCGCGACGGAGGACCCGGCGGAGCGGCCCGGCTGCCCCGATCCCGCGGCCGAGGCGAGGGCGCCGGCCACCGAGCCCAGCACGGTGCCCGCGGGCGCGGTCACGAGCACGTCGCTGCCGCGTGCTGCCCGGCCGCTGCGCGGCCCGAGGACGGTCAGCCGGATCTGCATCTCGTCCGCGGTCCCTTCTTCCCGGGCGCGCGGCGGGAAGGCCCTCCCCGACGCGCACGAGCGCGTTGACACTGACACCTGCGACGGCTGCGGACAGCCGCCACGACCTCCGCCCGCGCACCGGTCTGGACCGAGATCCGGCGGCGCGCAGGCACGGACGGCGGGGCCGCCCCCGCTGCCCCCACCGGACCGTACGGGTGCATCCTCCCACCCGCCACCGACATCATGACGCCGGTACCACCCCCGGTGATCTTGCCAGGGCGCGTACCGCGCCGCTCAGCGCCTTCCCGCGGCCCGCGGGTCCGATGCGGCGGGGCCGGAAGTGACCGATTCCTGCGGTTCCGCGACCGCTTCCGTGCCCCTTCCCTGCCCCTTCCCTGCCCGTTCCCTGCCCTGTTCCCGCGATGCCCCGACCGTACGGCGTCCGCTCCGCGGCGCAAACCGGCGGAAGCTGTTCCGCTTGCGACCGCGCAACCACATGCCCCTTCCCGGCGTCCTACCCGGGAATCCCGGCGCCGCCGCCCGGCCACGGCCCGCCGCGCGGCACTACGCTTGGCCGGAATCGGGCACCGGACGGCAGCCCGGTCACTACGGAGCAGGGAGCGCAAGAGTGCGGCCGGTAGGCAGCAAATACCTCCTGGAGGAGCCGCTCGGACGCGGCGCCACCGGCACCGTCTGGCGTGCCCAGGTGCGCGACGAGGCGGGCAGCACGGTCGCCGTCAAGGTGCTCAAGGAGGAGCTGGCCGGCGACCCGGACGTGGTGATGCGCTTCCTGCGGGAGCGCTCGGTGCTGCTGCGGCTGCGCCACCCGCACATCGTGCGGGTCCGCGACCTGGTCGTCGAGGGCGACCTGCTGGCCCTGGTCATGGACCTTGTCGACGGCCCCGACCTGCACCGCTACCTGCGCGAGAACGGCCCTTTCACGCCGGTCGCCGCCGCCCTGCTGACCGCGGCCGTCGCCGACGCGCTCGCCGCCAGCCACGCCGACGGCGTCGTTCACCGCGACCTGAAGCCCGCCAACGTGCTGCTCGCCACCCTCACGGGTGAGGACGGCGACGAGCGGATGCACCCGATGCTCACCGACTTCGGCATCGCGCGCCTCGCGGACTCGCCGGGCGTGACCCGTACCCACGAGTTCGTCGGCACACCCGCCTACGTGGCACCGGAGTCCGCACAGGGCCGCCCGCAGACCTCCGCGGTCGACATCTACGGCGCCGGCATCCTGCTGTACGAGCTGGTCACCGGCCGGGTGCCCTTCCAGGGCGAGAACGCCATCGAGGTGCTGCAGGCGCACCTGAACCAGCAGCCGCGCCGCCCCAGCACCGTCCCAGAACCGCTGTGGACGGTCATCGAGCGCTGCCTGCGCAAGGAGCCCGCGCAGCGGCCCAGCGCCGACAGCCTGGCCCGCGCGCTGCGGGTGGTCGCGGCGGGCGTCGGCGTGCACGCCACTCCCGCGGCGGCCGAGGCCGCGCTCGGGGTGGGCGCGCTGCTCGCCCCCGACGAGACCCCGACCCTGGTGCCGGGCACCGGCCAGGGCGCCGCTCAGGGCGCGGGCGGCGGCAGCGGCGACGCCGACCCCACGCAGGTGCTGCCGCACGGGCAGAGCGGCGGCTCCTACGACCCGAACGCGGCGACCAGTGTGCTGCCCTCGGAGGGCGCGAACCGGCCCGCCGCCGACGGCACCCGCGTCCTGCCGCCCGTGCCCGGCGGGCAGCCGGGCGGCCAGCAGAGCGGGCAGCAGGGTCCGCACCCGTGGGAGTCCCAGCTCAGCGCCGCCCGGCAGCGCAACGACCAGACCGAGGCGCGCTACCTGCCGCCCGAGATGGACCCGCTCTTCCGCCGCCCGCGCCGCCAGCCGGGCCAGCCCGCCCAGCCCGAGGGCCAGGGCCGGCCGGGCTACGGCTACCCGCAGCAGCAGTACCCGCAGCAGCAGCGCCAGCAGGGCGGCGGCCAGGGCTACGGCTATCCCCAGCAGCAGTCGGGACCCCCGCAGCAGCCGCGCTACCAGCAGCCGCCGCAGCAGCCCGCGCAGCAACAGCCCCGCTACCAGCAGCCGCAGCCGCAGCGCTACGAGCCGCAGCAGCGCCCGCCGGCCGCCCCCGAGCCGCCCCGGCAGCACGAGCCGCGGCGGCGCAGCGCCAACCCGGTCAAGATCCCGGGCCTGGGCTGCCTCAAGGGCTGCCTGACGGTGATCCTGGTGATGGTCGTGCTGTTCGTCATCGTCTGGTACACCACCCCGCTGCCCCACTGGGTCGACAGCACCCGCAACCTGTGGGACGCGACGTCGAGTTGGGCGCACTCGGCGTGGGACAAGCTCTCCTCGATCACCGGCGACTCCGGCGGCGGCCAGGGCGACAACACCCCCAACCCGCTCAACACCCCCGACCTGAACGGCATCACGGGGCAGAACGGACTCGGCGGACTCAACGGGCTGAACGGGAACGGCTGACCGCCGCCGCGCACGCACTCGTACACCCATGTCGGCGCCCACCTTGGGGATTTGTCGACTTCCGAAGGGTGATTTCTCGTGCAGAACGCCTACTCACCGGTCCCGCGTACCCCGAACGGCTCCGCTTCCGCGTAGCTTTGTCGGCAACGCTTGGTCGCCCACGCGACGGACCGCCGGAGGAGTCGGAGCAAGCCTTGGCCAGGAAGATCGGCAGCCGCTACACCGCCCACCAGGTGCTCGGGCGGGGATCCGCGGGCACGGTGTGGCTCGGTGACGGCCCCGAGGGACCGGTCGCCATCAAGCTGCTGCGCGAGGACCTGGCCTCCGACCAGGACCTGGTCGGCCGCTTCGTCCAGGAGCGCACCGCGCTGCTCTCCCTCGACGACCCGCACATCGTCGGCATCCGCGACCTGGTCGTCGACGGCACCGACCTCGCCCTGGTCATGGACCTGGTCCGCGGCACCGACCTGCGCTCCCGGCTCGAACGCGAACGGCGGCTCGCCCCCGAGGCCGCCGTCGCCATCGCCGCCGACGTCGCCGACGGGCTCGCCGCCGCCCACGCCGCCGGCGTCGTCCACCGCGACGTCAAGCCCGAGAACGTGCTGCTCGACTCCGCCGCCCCCGCGGGACCCGGCGGCGCACCGCCCGCCCTGCTCACCGACTTCGGCATCGCCCGCCTGGTCGACTCACCCCGCCGCACCCGCGCCACCCGCATCATCGGCACCCCCGACTACCTGGCCCCCGAGATCATCGAAGGCCTCCCGCCGCGCGCCTCCGTCGACATCTACGCGCTGGCCACCGTCCTGTACGAGCTGCTCGGCGGCTTCACCCCCTTCGGCGGCGGCCACCCCGGCGCGGTCCTGCGCCGGCATGTGACCGAGGCCGTGGAACCGCTGCCAGGACTGCCCGCCGACCTCGACCGCATCCTCACCGCATGCCTGGCCAAGGCCCCCGCCTCCCGGCTCACCGCAGGCGAGCTGGCCGCCCGGCTGCGCGACCTGCTGCCGCAGCTCGCCGGACTGCCCGCGCTGGACATCGCCGCACCCGGCGAGACCGGTGAGCAGGGCGGTTACGCCGACAGCGCCGCCGAACCGCCGCCCGCCGCCGTGCCGCCCGCCCCGCCCGCACCCCCCGGCGGCGACCGCAGGCGCGGGGCCGTACCGCTGGTGCGTGGCGCCGCCCCCGACTCCAGCCGGGACACCCACACCAGCATCAAACTGCCCACCGCCGAGGAACTGGCCGGCTTCGGCGCCTCCTCCCGCGGCACGGGCAAAGGCCGCGCCTCCGCCCCCGGGCGCCCCGCCAGCCCCCGGCACCGCGCCGTCTCCGACGCCGTGCGGCAGCGCCGTATCCGCTTCGCCGCCGCGGCAGCCGCCGCCCTCGCCGTCGCCGGGATCGGCGGCTGGAGCATCGCCTCGGCCGGCGGCTCCGGCTCCGCCGGCACCGGCACCTCGCGCGACGACACCCCGCCCACCACGGACCCCGCCGCGAGCACCCGCCACGCCACCACGCCCACCGCCCCCACCGCGGCCGCCGACGCACCGCAGAGCCGCACCGGGCAGGCCATCGCGCTGCCGCAGTGGTCCGCCTTCCAGGGCGTGCCCGCCGCCGGCGTCCCCCTGGTCGGCGGCCCGCGCGCCCTCGTCGCGGGCGGCGCCACGTACGTCTTCGCCCGCGGCCAGGACAAGAACATCTGGTACGTGGTCCGCGACGGCTCCGGCTACGGCCCCTGGCACAAGCTCAGCGGCATAAACGTCGCCGACGACCCCGCCGCGGTCTCCGCAAGGCCCGGCCGCATCGACCTGTTCGCCCTCGGCACCGACGGCCTGCTCTACCGCAGGACCATGACCGGCGCCCACTGGAACTCCTGGTCCCAGGTCGACGAGCGCACCCACTTCGACGCCGCCCCCGCCGCCGCCTCCTCCGAACCCGGCAGGATCGACCTGGTCGGCCGGGTCGGCGGCGACCTGGTGACCGCCTCCCTGGTCGGCAGCCGCTGGAACGCCTGGGCCGTCGTCCCCACCGCGGGCCGCATCACCGCCGCCCCCGCCCTGGTCTCCCGCGCCCGCGGCACCCTCGACGCCTTCGTCGTCCGCAAGGCCGACGGCGCCGTGCTCCAGCTCCCCTACTCCGGCGGCGCCTGGCGCCCCTCCACCGTCGTCCAGGGCCTCGACGCCACCGCCCGGCCCGACGCCGTCGCCGCCGGAGGCCGGCTCTACGCCTTCGCGCCCGGCGCCCAGGCCGCCGTCGCCCCCGACGCCGACTGGTCCACCGCCCCGCTCCCGGGCACACCCACCGCCCTGGGCGCCGCCGCGGCCACACCGCACACGCTGGAGATATTCACCCGCACCCCGTCCGGCACCCTCAGCCGGGCCACCGCCTCGGTATGACCCGGGCCGCCCCGGGCCGTCCCGCGCCCTTGCGCCCGGGGGAGGCGGGAAGTCGCCACCGCCGCCGCAGCCGGGACGGTAACTTTCGGCCAGCCGGTAGGCTGGACCCGTGGCAATCGTCGATGTATCCGAAGAACTGAAATCCCTGTCCTCGACCATGGGGTCGATCGAGGCCGTCCTCGACCTCGACCGGATGCGGAACGACATCGCCGCACTTGAGGAGCAGGCCGCAGCCCCGTCCCTGTGGGACGACCCCGACAACGCGCAGAAGATCACCAGCCGGCTCTCCCACCTGCAGGCGGAGCTGAGGAAGACCGAGACGCTGCGCGGCCGTATCGACGACCTCGGGGTGCTCTTCGAGCTCGCCGAGGCCGAGGACGACGCCGACACCCGCGCCGAGGCCGAGGCCGAGCTGGAGGACGTCCGCAAGGCCCTGGACGAGATGGAGGTCAGGACCCTGCTGTCGGGCGAGTACGACGCCCGCGAGGCCCTGGTCAACATCCGCGCCGAGGCCGGCGGCGTCGACGCGGCCGACTTCGCCGAGCAGCTCCAGCGCATGTACCTGCGCTGGGCCGAGCGCCACGGCTACTCCACCGAGGTCTACGAGACCTCCTACGCGGAAGAGGCCGGCATCAAGTCGACCACCTTCGTGGTCAAGGCCCCCTACGCGTACGGCACCCTCTCCGTCGAACAGGGCACCCACCGCATGGTGCGGATCTCCCCCTTCGACAACCAGGGCCGCCGCCAGACCTCCTTCGCCGGCGTCGAGGTCCTCCCCGTCGTCGAGCAGAGCGACCACGTCGAGATCGACGAGTCCGAACTGCGCGTCGACGTCTACCGCGCCTCGGGACCCGGCGGCCAGGGCGTCAACACCACCGACTCCGCCGTCCGCATCACCCACATCCCCACCGGCATCGTCGTCTCCTGCCAGAACGAGCGCTCCCAGATCCAGAACAAGGCCAGCGCCATGAACGTCCTCCAGGCCAAGCTGCTCGAACGCCGCCGCCAGGAGGAGCAGGCCCTGATGGACTCCCTCGGCAAGAGCGACGGCGGCAACTCCTGGGGCAACCAGATGCGTTCGTACGTCCTGCACCCCTACCAGATGGTCAAGGACCTGCGCACCGACCACGAGGTCGGCAACCCGCAGGGCGTCCTCGACGGCGACATCGACGGCTTCATCGAGGCGGGCATCCGCTGGCGCAAGTCCCGCGAGAAGACCGCCGCCTGACCTGCCGTGACGTTCCTCATGTCACAGTGCTGTGCAGAAGTGCCGGGCACACAGGGGTAATGCGGACATTGTGTGCTTAATGGCCTTGACGGCCCCCGGGAAAGCCGCGAGGGTGATGCGCGGCATGCGCATGTTTGAGGCGTCAGCGCACGGGGGCGAGCGTTGAAGATTCCCTCCAGTGACACACCCTCGCCTCGCGCGCGCGGCACGAAGCAGACATCTACTGGGGGTAATTGACTCATGAGCAAGCGCAACACGCGGCTGCGTGTCGCCCGCATAGCCGCGGCGGCCGTCATAGCCGGCGGCGCCTCCCTCACGGCAGTGGGCGCGGCCCAGGCGATCACGCCGAACAGCTCGTCCCCGTCGTCCCCGTCGCCCGCGATCCGATCCCTGGACGACCCGACCGACCCGCTGAGCGGTGCGATCGGCAACGGCGGGACCGAGAACGGTGGCACCGAGAACGGCGGGACCGAGAACGGCGGGACCGAGAACGGCGGGACCGAGAACGGCGGGACCG
>NZ_JAFFIX010000034.1 GCF_016916835.1 Actinacidiphila bryophytorum
CGGAGGCAGCACCTGCCCGCCGCCCGGCAGCCTGCCGTCCACCACACCGTGGGTGTAGTCGTGCACGGCACTGCCCAGCTCCGCCCCGTCCTCGACGGCGACGACCAGCGCACGCCCCGACAGGGTCCCGAAGTCGACGCCGACGGTGACGGCGGGTGGATCGGTTGTCATGATGGTCTCCAGATATGCGGGAGGTCCCGGCGGCAGCCGGGAATTCCCGCCTGCGGGCGGGTGTGTCATGAAGGTGTGCTGCTGTTGCGGATGATCAGCCGGGGTTCGATGACCACGCGCTCGTCGTCCGGCATCCCGCTCGACTCGATCCGGCTGAGGAGCAGGCGGATGCTGGCCTGCCCGACCGCGGCGAAGTCCTGCCGGACGCTGGTCAGCGGCGGCGCGAAGAACTCGGCCTCGGGGATGTCGTCGAACCCGGCGATCGCGACCTGCCCCGGCACCGACAAGCCCGCCTCACGGAAGGCCCGGAGCACGCCGAGCGCCATCTGGTCGTTGGCCACGAAGACCGCGGTGACCTCGGGCGAGCGGCGTCGTGCCCCGCTGGCGGCGACCCGCCCCGCCAGTTCCTGGCCGGCCCGGTAGCCGGAAAGCGGGGTCCAGTCGCCGACGAGTGGCGGCGGGACCTCGACGTCGGCTTCCTCCAGCGTGGCGCGCCAGCCGCGGACCCGGGCTTCGGCCTCCAGCCAGTCGGACGGCCCCGCGACATGCCAGACGGTCCTGTGCCCACCGCCCAGCAGATGGCCGGTCACCAGGCGGGCGCCGAGGTCCTGGTCGACCGACACCCCGGGGATCGGCAGCGAGTGCCCGCCCTCGACGGTCACCACGGGGAAGGGCAGCCGCAGGTCGGCGAGTGCGGCGACCGCGGCCCGGTGCGGGACGATCACGACGATGCCCTCCACCCCCCAGTCGCTGAGGTGGTCGATCGCCTCGGAGAGCGCCTTGGCGCTGTAGCGGCGCAACGTGACGGCGGAGACCATGAACCCCTCGTCGCGCGCCGCCTCCTCCAGCCCGAACAGCATGCTCGCGGGGCCGAACAGCGTCGGGTTGCACGCCACCACGCCCAGCGTCAGGGTGCGTCGGGTCACCAGAGCGCGCGCCGAGGAGTTCCGCCGGTAGCCCAGCTCCTCGATCGCCCGCACCACGTCGGCCCGTGTCGTGTCGCGCACGTTGGGGTGGTTGCTCAGCACCCTCGACACCGTCTGGTGCGAGACCCCGGCACGCTGTGCCACGTCGGCCATCGTGGGTGCCCGGCGCGGTCCGGTGCCCGGGGCGGTCTGCGACATGTGTCTCCGATCGTGTTTGGACGATATTGTTAGCGTTCACAGATATCGGAGTCAAGCCCCTGCGCCACGAACTCGCAGACCGGGTCGGCCCAGCTCAGCCCGTTGGTCACGGCCGCGTCCCGCATCGCGGACGGGCGGGGCGCCGGCGCGAGTGTGCCCGCCGTGCCACCGGGACGGTCGGTGGCACGGCGGAGCGGGGAGGACACCGGGTCGTCCGACACCCGTGTCCGGCCAGGGCTCTCCCGGCCGCGGCGGCGGACCCGGGCGTACCCGGTCCGTCGCCGCACGGCCGCGAGCCGCAGGTGCGCAAAGGGTTGTTCGAAGGCGGGGCGGTACCCCCGTTCCCGGGTCCGTCCGGTCCGCGCCCGCCCTCGGCGCTCGGCCCGGTGCGGGTCAGCGCGGGTTGAGCCGCCACAGGTGGTCGGCGGTGCCGTTGTCCTCCCACTGCAGGACCTGGGCGCCGCTTCCGGTGCTCATGTTCTGCACGCCCAGCAGGAGTCCGCTGTTGCTGTTGGCGATCTTGTAGTAGCCGCTGCCGTCCGGGGTCAGCCGCCACAGGTGGTCGGCGGTGCCGCTGTCACCCCAGATCAGGGCCGTACCGCCGTTGCTGGTGCTCATGTTCGTGATGCCGAGCACCAGCCCGCTCGCCTGGTTGCGGATCTTGTACAGGCCGGAGCCCGCGGACACCAGCTGCCACTTCTGCGTCGCCGAGCTGTTGGCCGTGGCCTGGTCGACCAGCGTGCCCTGCCCGGTGGCCTCGTTCTGGGTGTCGAGGGCCAGACCGCTGTTCTTGTTGGCGATCTGGTAGGTGCCGTCCAGCGTGGAGCCCCCGCTCGCCGGGGTGATGACCACGTGGTAGGCGTAGGCGCTGTTCGCCGAGACCGGGACGGTGATGCTGCCGTTGCTCACCGTGTAGTTGGACTCCGAGACGGTGGTCGGCCCCGACACCGCGACCGTACGCCCGGGTGAGGGCGTGTACTCCACCTTGACGTGGACGCTCGACCCGAGGGCGGACAGCGAACCGAGTCCGTTCACGGTGACGGCCGAGTCGCCCGAGCTGCCGCCGAAGACCACGTCGACCTCGTTGCCCGCGCTGTTGCGCGAGGCCGCGCCGTCGATGCCGGTCTGGGCGGGAGGCGTGGTGACGAGCATGGAGCCGTTCATGTCCGCGTACCACTTGTAGAGCCAGTAGGCCCCGTTGGGGCTGCCGCCCTGGCCGGTGAGCAGGTCGCCGAGCGCGCCGGACTGGTTCCAGAAGGCGAGTTCGGCGTCGTGGACGCCCAGCCGCTCGAACTTGGCGATATAGCCGACCAGCGCGCCGGGGACGCCGACCTCGGAGGGAGCCGCGTACTCCTCGATGGCGATCGGGCGCGGGCTGATCCCGTACTTGTTCTCCAGCGCGGTGACCGTGGCGACGTCACCGGCGATCTTCGACGAACGCGACAGCTCGTGCCAGGCGATGATGTCCGGCACGGTGTTGGTGGCCACCGCGTTCTTCAGGAAGTTGTCCATGTCGCTGATGTTGTCCGAGAAGCTCGGACCCTGGATCGGCGTCGTGGAGTCCTTGGACCGGATCTCGCGGTAGGTCCTGGTCCAGAAGTCCTCGAAGGTCCCGTTGGAGGACAGCCAGGTGTTGTCCGACTCGTTCCATGGTGCGTACGCGGCCAGGTTGGTGATGCCGGACGCCTTGGTCTGGGCGATCTGGTCGTCGACCACGGACAGCCAGTTGTTCCAGGTGAACTGGTAGGGCCAGCCCGCGTAGTAGTCCGAGAGCCGGTTGACGACCTTGGCGCCGGCCCGGGCCGCCTTGGGGGCCACCGTCAGGATGTCGCCGGTGCCCTGCTGGTGGCCGCCCTGCGGCTTCTGGACGAAGGTGTTCGGCTTGATCGCCTGGACCAGGCTGTCGGCCGGGGTGCTGGCGTTCGCCAGGCCGTAGAGGCTGCCGGTGGCGACATGGGTCACCGGTCGCAGCACTTGGTTAGCGCTAACAACCAGTGTGGTGGACGGGGACGCCGCCGCCTGGGCAGGCGGGCCGGCGACCACGGTGGAGCCGACGGCCAGCACGGCGGCACCGAGGCCGACCGCGCCTGTCAGCCGCCGAGTGGTGCGGAAATGCGCGAATCCACGCATGAAGGACACCCTTCCGGTGAGGTGGGGGGACAGCACCGCGACCGCTGCGAGCACGACTGGGGACGGAGCCGCCCGTCCAACGGCTCCGCGTCGACCGGCGTGGCACGGGTCGCGCTCCATGAGCAACGCTTTGCTCGGCGGCCAACGTAGGAGCGATCCAGCGGCTGGTCAAGGGAGCGCACAGGAATACCTTCCCGTGTGCCTCCGGCGGCGTCGCCCGGGCCGTCACACCGAGGGGGCCGCCTCGTAGTCGAACCAGTCGAAGGCGACGGTGCCGGCGGTGGCGTACATGCCGATCACCCGTCCGGTGAAGCCGGTGGCGACCTCGGTGGACAGGTAGCGCCCCTCCAGTTCGGCGAGCGGCTCCGCGCCCCGGGCGTCCGGATCGCCGATCCAGAAGGCGACGGTGTCCGGGCCGGTGGGCTCGACTCCGGCGAACTCCGGTGACGGGGAGACGATGTCGCTCGTGCGGACCGTGACGGTCAGGGTGACCGGGCCGGGCGGCACCTCGCGACGCGCCACCACCTGGCGCAGCGGCCCGATACGGGCGACGACGCTGACCTCTCCCCCGCCGGCTTCCAGGTCGTAGTGGTGGGCCTCGTCCATGCGCACGCTCACACCGCCCCGTCCGCTGCCCGGGTCCAGCAGCGTGGCGACACGGCAGTCGTGGTGCTGCTGGCGGTGGCCGACGAAGGTGTGGCCGGGGCGGTCCAGCGTGGGGCCGGTCGCGGTGAGGCTGAGCCAGCCGGGGCGCTCGGCGAGCGACCAGCAGCCGTCGGGGCGGGCGTAGGGCGAGATCCAGTGCGGCGAGAGGGCGTCCGCGTCGAAGTCGTCGCGGACGGGACGCGCGGGGAAGGGGTGCCAGGCGCCGGCGGGCGCGGGGTGGCGTTCGAGTACGGGTCCCACGACGGGCCAGCCGTCGTCGTCCCATTCCACCGGGGTCAGGAAGGTCTCGCGGCCGAGCACCTGGAACTTGGGCGTGTAGCCGCGGGGCCTGGTGCCGAGCAGCACCATCCACCAGCTTCCGTCGGGCGCCGTGACCAGGTCGGCGTGGCCTGTGCTCTGGATGGGCCGGTCGGTGGCGCTGTGGGTCAGCACGGGGTTGGCAGGGGCGCCCTCCCACGGGCCGCGCGGCGAGCGTGCCCGCGCGATGGACACGGCGTGGCCGCGCTCGGTGCCGCCCTCGGCGATCAGCAGGTACCACCACTCGCCGATGCGGTAGAGGTGCGGGGCCTCGGGGTACAGCAGCCCGGTGCCCGACCAGACGGGGAAGGGTCCTTCGAGCACCTCGCCCTTGACCGGGTCGACCCTGGCCATGTGGATGCCGGGCACGGTGAAGGCCACCCAGCAGGTGCCGTCCTCCTCCCACGCCAGGTCGGGGTCGATGCCGGGCAGGTCGAGCCACACCGGGTCCGACCAGGGACCCTCGGGCCGCTCGGCGGTCACGATGAAGTGGCCGCCGCCGCTGACGTTGGTGTTGATGACCCAGAAGCGGCCGTCGTGGTGGCGGATCGTCGGGGCGTACAGGCCGCGCGAGGCCATGGTGCCGGGCAGCGGCAGCGGCAGCTGCCCGGGGCGGTCGAGCACGTTGCCGATCTGCTGCCAGTGCACGAGGTCCCTGCTGTGGAAGAGCGGCAGGCCGGGCACGTACTCGAAGCTGGAGCACACCAGGTAGTAGTCGTCGCCGACGCGGCACACGCTGGGGTCGGGGTGGAAGCCGCCGATCACGGGGTTGTCATAGGTCCGCACAGGACGTGGTCCCTTCAAGGTACGGGATGGGATGTCCGGCGCGGCGGATCGCAGGAGCCGCCGCGGGCGAGCGACTCTATACGAGTCCCCTGCCCGCGGCGGCGACGGTACCGCCCCCTGACCTGGTGCGGGGCCGGCCGGAGGGGTCCGGCCGGCCCCGCGTCAGGGCACGGAGGCCTATCCCAGGGTCCACTGCTGGTTGCTGCCGCCGTTGCAGGTCCACAGCTCGGCCAGCGCCCCGTTGGCGGTGCTCGCACCGGTCACGTCGAGGCAGAGCCCCGACAGGGCGCTGGTGACGGTCCCGTTGGAGTTGACGTTCCACTGCTGGTTCGTCTGGCCGTTGCAGGACCAGATGATGACCTTGGTGCCGGCCGTGGTGCCGTTTCCGTTAGCGTCCAGGCACATCTGGCTGCTGCCGGAGTAGACGGTCAGCTGGTTGCCGGAGGTGCGGGTGAAGACCTGGTTGGCGCCGCCCGAGCAGTCCCAGATCTGCAGCTGGGTGCCCGCGGTCGTAGTGGAGTTCGGCACGTCCAGGCACTTGCCCGCGCCCACGGCGTGCAGCTCGCCGCTGGTGCTGCCGCCGGTCGACCCGGCCGGCGTCACGTAGACGGCGAAGGCGTCGTGCGAGGCCTGGAAGGTGACGGGAACCGTGACCGACCCCGACGAGGCGCTCAGGTTCTGGTTGTAGACCACCTGCGGCGCGCTGAGCGGGTACTGGTCGGGGATGCGCTCGACGGTCACGTTGACGCTGCCGTTGTTCGCCAGCCAGGACGCGGAGGCCAGGCCGTTGAAGGTCACCGAGGCGGCGCCGGTGTAGCCGTTGCTGTCGCCGATCACGGCCACCGCGCGCTTGGCCGTGCTGTCCTTCGACGCGGAGATCGCGGTCGAGCCGACCATGCCCGAGGTGTTGACGAGCGTCCCGGTCATGTCGGCGTAGGTGCGCAGCGCCCACCAGTTCCCGTTGGGCTGCCAGGTGCCGTTGCTCTGGGTGAGGACCCCGGTCAGGTTCGGGGTCATGCAGCACGACCAGTTGCCGCGCATGGCGTTGGTGTATCCGGACTGCGCGAACCGTGCGAGGTACCAGGCGGTCACGCCGGCCGTCTGCCGGTCGGCGGGCTGGTACTCGTTCGCCGACAGCGGGCGGGCCGAGACGCCGTTCGCCGACAGCGCGTTGTTGAGCGACTGCGAGACGGTGACGGGGTCGTCGACGTCTCCCTCGTCATGGTTGGTGATCATGTCGGGGACCGTCCCGGCCGACTTGACGTGGGCCAGCCAGGTGTTCCACTCCCCCGGGTTGCTCTGCGGGGTGAAGGCGAGGGACGGGCCGACGATCGTCGCGTTCGGGGCGACACGGCGGATCTCCCGGTAGGCGCTGTCCCACATCTGGAAGTACTGCGTGCTGTTCATCCCGCGGGTCCAGAACACCGAGATGTCCGGCTCGTTGTAGATGTCGTAGGCGAAGGGCAGCCCCGTCGCCTGCAGCGCGGCGACCGAGGAGTCGATGAAGCTGACCCAGTTCGAGCAGTTGCCGTTGTCGCAGGGGTACACCTCGTTCGAGGGCTGCCCACCGTTGTTGCCCCACAGGTCGCTCAGGATGACCTGGTACTGGGCGTGGTAGGGCGGCTGCGTCAGCCGCCTGGCCTGCTGGGTGATCGAGGCGATGTCGGCCTTGGTGGCGGACCCGTAGCTGTAGTTGTCCTTGATCCAGCCGCCGGAGAACCAGCCGCCGCCGCGGAAGGCGTTGATCCCCAGCGGCTGCAGGTACTGGTCGGCGGGCTGGGTGCCGTCCTGGGTGATCCCGTAGAGGAAGCCCTCGCCGACCCCGGTCGAGGGTCCGCGGCTGGAACTCAGGTCCACACTCAGCGACTTGGTGTCGGCGGCGTGGCCTGTGCCCGGCATCACCAGCAGGGCGGCGAGGCCCAGCGCGGCGGCTGCGGCCATGGCCAGGCGGCCCGGTTTTGCTCTCGTTCTCATCGACTTCCTCCTACGGCTGTCGCCACTGCGTGGCGGTGGGGGGCGCGCGGCGGGGTGGTCGGGGCGCGAGGTGGTCGTTGTCGAACCGATTGGCGGAATCGGTTCGACGGGATAGTACGACCGGGGGTCAACGCGGTCAATGAAGTGCCTCAAGCCTGGTATCCGGCACGGCACTTGGGCCGGAACCCCGTGGAGCTGCCGACTTTCGAACCGGTTCAACGCGCTCCCGAAGAGCCCGGCCGCGGTCAGCGGCGGGCGGGGGCGGCGCCGGTGCTGGAGCGCAGCGAGACGGGCGGCGCGAGCAGGATGTGGCGGGGCGGGGTCTGCGGGGCCGCGATGCGTTCGATGAGCAGGGCGACGGCCTGCTCGCCCATGTCGTGGGCGGGAACGTCGGCCGCGGTCAGGGGCGGGCGGAAGTCCTCGGTCCACAGCCGGCCGGCGACCCCGGTCACCGAGAAGTCCTGCGGCACCCGCAGGCCGGCGTCGGCCAGCGCCCGCTGGATGCCGGGCAGGGCGGCCTCGTTGACCGTGGTGACCGCGGTGAGGTCCCGGTGCTCCCGCAGCAGGTTCTCGATGCACTCCTGGCCGGAGCGCGCGTCGTCCCCGCAGGCGACTTCGACGCCATCGATCCCCCGCTCGCCGAGGGCCGCGGTGAAGCCCTGGCGCGCCCTGAGCGCGGGGCCGTAGCCGGCGGCGACGAGTTCGGGCGAGCGGCTGATGAGTGCGACCTTGCGATGGCCGAGGTCGGCCAGGTGGCGCACGGTGTGCCGGATCAGGCCCGCGTAGTCGACGTCGATCCAGCACATGGCGGCGTCGTCCACGGTGTGCCCGATCCCGACGAAGGGCAGCCGGGTCCGCAGGAGGCGGTCCACCCGGGCGTCCTGGAGCCGGATCTCCATGAGGATCACGCCGTCGACCCGGCTCTCGGAGACGAGCCGTTCGAAGGACCGGTCGTGGTCGCCCCCGGACGGGGACAGCAGCACGTCCAGGTCGGCGCCGGCCGCCGCGTCGACGACGCTGGCGACGAAGTCCAGCTGCATGTGGGTGAGCCGGTTGCCGGCCGGCGGGATCACCAGGCCGATCGTCCTGGTCCGCCCCTCCTTGAGCGCCCGCGCGGTCGCGTTCGGCCGGTAGCCCAGCTCGTCGATCACGTCCTGGATACGTTTACGGGTATCCGCCGCGACGGGGCGCTTGCCGCTGAGGGCGTACGAGACCGTGCTGCGCGACACACCCGCCCGCCGGGCAATCTCTCCGATGTTCATCCGGCTCCTCACGCCCTTGGTCCGGGGGAATCCTACTCTTCGCGAATCGGTTCGTGGCATGGCGGACAGCCGGTCGCAGCGGCCTGGCCTGCACTGTCGGCAGACGGCCCTTGGAGCGCGCGGTCCGGTTGCGGCAGGAGCCTTGACGGCCGTGGGCCGGAGTCCTACCTTCTCGGTCGAACCGATTCGCTACTTCGGCGGGACGGACACCGAGCGAAGGGGACATGCGCCATGAACACTCCCGTCCGGCGGAGGTTCGTTGTCGCGTCGCTGGCAGCCGCCCTGGTGGCGGCCACGGCCACCGCCTGCGGGTCGTCGTCCTCGGACGGATCCTCGGACTCGACGGCGGCCGGCGGCACCTACACGATCTGGGACCCCTACCCGCAGTTCGACGGCACATCGGACTGGGTGAAGCTGCTGGACAGCTGCGGCAGCCAGGCCGGCGTCAAGGTGAAGCGGACCAGCTTCGACACCACGGACCTGACCAACAAGACGCTGCTCGCGGCGCAGCAGGGCAACTCCCCCGACGTCCTGATCGTGGACAACCCCGTCGTCTCCACGCTCGCCGAAGCCGGCATCCTGACCACCACGCAGGAGAACGGGATCGACACCTCGCAGGCGGAGCCCAACCTGCTGGCGGCCGGCCAGAGCGGCGGCAAGACCTACGGCACACCGATCGGGGCGAACACCCTGGCGCTGTACTACAACAAGGACATCCTCAAGGCCGCGGGGGTGGACCCGGCCTCGGTCAAGGACTGGGCGTCGCTGAATGCGGCGCTGGCCAAGGTGAAGGCCGCGGGGAAGAAGGGCATCACCTTCTCCGCCATCGGCACCGAGGAGGGCAGCTTCCAGTTCCTGCCCTGGTTCTGGGGTTCCGGTGCCCAGCTCACCGACCTCGGCTCGGACAAGGCGGTCGCCGCGGTCAGCCTGTGGAAGGACTGGCTCACGAAGGGCTACGCGCCCAACTCCGTGATCAACAACACCCAGACCACCAGCTGGCAGGAGTTCGCGACCGGGCAGTACGCCTTCGCCGAGAACGGCACCTGGCAGCTGGCCAACGCCAAGAAGGCCGGGTTCGGCTACGGCACCATCCCCGTCCCCGCCGCGACCGCGGGCACCGCACCGGCCCCCACCGGTGGCGAGTTCGTCACCGTCCCCGTGCAGAAGGACAGCGGGCGCTACGCCGTCTCGGACAAGATCGTCTCCTGCCTGACCGACGCGAAGAACCTCATGACCACCGACACGACGCTGTCCTACGTCGGCCCGACCAGGCAGGTCCAGGACCAGCAGGCGGCCGCCACCCCGGAACTCAAGGTGTGGGTACAGGCGGTGCAGGCGGCCAAGGGCCGCACGAGCGACGACCTCGGCACCAAGTACCCCAAGATCTCCGAGCAGATGTGGCGCGCGGTGCAGGCGGCACTGACCGGTTCGAAGTCGCCGAAGGACGCCATGTCGGCGGCGCAGTCGTCCGTCTCCCAGTAGCCCAGAGGATCGAATTCCGCCGATGACCGCCACCCCCGACAGCCGCGCGTTCGCGATCCGGGAGATTCCGTTCAGCCGCCAGGGATCGTGGTTCAACATCTCGTCGGTCACCGCCCAGCACAGCCAGGCAGAAGACCTGCACCTGGTCTCCCACCAGAACGGCATGCACGCGGTCCTGCGCTTCGTGCCGCTCGACCCGTCGAGCGGTGCCCGCGCGCGGACCGCCTGGACGGCGACCCCCGCGATGCTGGCCTGGGAGGGGGACGCCGGGCGCATCGCCCTGGTCTACGAGAGCGCCGACACCGTCCGGCTGCGCGGCGACATGCTCGACCTGGCGATCACGCCGGCGGACCAGGAGCTGACCCCCTTCACCGGCACGTACTTCTACCGCGACCCCGTCGACGGTTCCTACCACTTCACCTCGTACGAGACGGGCCGCCGCTACCGCGTCACCCCGCTGGGCGGCGCGGTCGCGACCGCCGAGGGGCTGGAGGGGCTTGCCGGTGCGGACCGCCGCCTCGTCCTGTCGGGGCCGCGGGGCTGGGAAGCGGTCGTCGAGGAGATCGACAGCGCGCGGCAGCCCTATGCCGCCCGGGGGGACTTCGCCGCGGCGGCGGCCGCGCACGCCGGGGCCTTCCGGGACTTCGCCGACGCCGTGGCCCCGCTCCCGGCAGGCGAGGCGCCCGCCGCGGAACTGGCCGCGTACGTCCTGTGGTCGGCCACCACCCGCCCGGCCGGCCTACTGCGGCGTCCCGCGGTGCTGATGTCCAAGCACTGGATGGACAAGGTCTGGAGCTGGGACCACTGCTTCAACGCCCTCGCGCTGGCCCGGGGTCTGCCGGACCTGGCGTGGGACCAGTTCCAGATACCCTTCGACCACCAGGACGAGAGCGGGGCGCTGCCCGACTCGGTGACGCACTCGGAGATCCTCTTCAACTTCGTCAAGCCGCCCATCCACGGCTGGGCGCTGCGGCGGCTGCGCGAACGCCTGCCCAGGCAACCGGAGTCCGCGGAGCTGCGGGAGACCTACCGGCGCCTGGGGCGCTGGACCGACTTCTGGCTCCGGGCCCGCACCGCGCCCGGTCTGCGGCTGCCGCACTACCAGCACGGCAACGACAGCGGCTGGGACAACGCCACCACCTTCGACGGCCGGCGGGTGCTGATCACCGCGGACCTCGCGGCCTTCCTCGTCCTCCAACTGGCAGAACTGGCCGAACTGGCCAAGGACCTCGGGGAGTCCGACGCCGCGGAGCGGCACCTGGGCACCGCGGACGCGGTCCAGGACGCACTGCTGGAAGAGCTGTGGTCCGACGGGCGCTTCGGCAGCCGTTCACCGCACTCCGGCGAGGTGTCCACCAGCCGCAGTCTCCTGGACCTGATGCCGATCGTCCTGGGCGAGCGGCTGCCCCGCGAGGTCGCCGACCGCCTCGCGGAGCGTATCGCGGAGCACCTGACTCCGCACGGCCTGGCCACCGAGCACACCGGCTCGCCCCACTACCTGTCCGACGGCTACTGGCGAGGCCCGATCTGGGCGCCGGCCACCGTGCTCGTCGAGGACGGGCTGCGCCGGGCCGGCCACACCGCACTCGCCGACGAGATCGGCCGCCGCTTCCTGCGGCTGTGCGAGACGTCCGGGTTCGCCGAGAACTTCGACGCCCTCACCGGCGAGGGGCTGCGCGACCGCGCCTACACCTGGACCGCGAGCAGCTACCTGCTGCTCGCGGACGGACAGCACAGCCGCAGCGCGGCATCCGGCCCGCGCTGACCCACCGTCAGCGACGTTGTGCGCACGGCCCGTCGCTGCCCGCCGCCGCCCTCCGTGGGGCCGCCGCGAGGCGTCCGAAACAACAGCCCCCGCCATACTCGAAAATTTTCGAACAGCCGGCCCGGCGAGGCCGACTCGCGGCAGGCGGACGGGCGACACGGGACCGACCTGGGCCGGAGGCCTCTTTGTGTGAGATGTATTGACGTGCGCCGATGGCCGACCTAAGGTGCCCGAAACGATCGCAAGGCGCGCGAAACTTTCGGTCCCGGGGGGGAGAGTCCGGAACGACACGAAGCGGGGAGGGGATCTTGAATGTTAACGCTCACCACGTAATCCGTGCGCTGATCGCCGACCGCCGGGCTCCCATCGCACCTCACGGGTGCCCGTCAGCGACGACGTAGCCGTACGCCGCATTCCCACCCCCGCAACACCCCGCTCACGGTGCGGTGTTCGCCTGCGCTCACCCTCAGCAGGCAGCAGCCGCATTTCGCCCGCCTCCGTTCGGGGACTTCCCCGGCCCGCCACATCAGCATGCGGCCCGGACCACCAGATCAGCACGTGCACGAGAGCTCCGGCGCCCATCAGGCCATCGCGTTGCACACCAATCCCACCAATTGCGACAGCGACGACACATCAGGGAGATTCCACGATGACGAGGAAGACACGCAGCGTGACCGCTGTGGGGATCGGCTTGGGCATCGCGCTTGCTGCCACCGCCTGTGCCGGCGGCAGCGACGACAGCAGCAGCAGTGACAACAGCGGCGGCGGTTCCTCGGGCGAGAAGGTCACGGTGACCGTCTGGGAGAACGCGCAGCCCGGACCCGGCGCGGAGTACTGGAAGAGCGCCGCTGCGGCCTACCACGCGCTGCACCCGAACGTCACGATCAAGATCCAGTACGTGCAGAACGAGGACCTTGACGGCAAGCTGCAGACCGCGCTCAACTCCGGTTCCGCGCCCGACGTCTTCCTGCAGCGCGGCGGCGGCAAGATGCAGGCCATGGTCGACGCCGGCCAGCTCCAGTCGCTGAACCTCACCGACACCGACAAGGCGAACGTCGGCGCGGCAGCCCTGGCCGCGGACTCGATCGACGGCAAGGTCTACGCGATGCCGCTCGACACCGCTCCCGAGGGCATCTACTACAGCAAGGACCTGTTCAAGCAGGCCGGCATCACCGCCACGCCGACGACGATGGAGGAGCTCCAGGCCGACGTCGCCAAGCTGAAGGCGATCAAGGTCGCGCCGATCGCGGTCGGCGCGAAGGACGCCTGGCCCGCCGCGCACTGGTACTACAACTTCGCCCTGCGCGAGTGCAGCCAGGACACCATGTCGAAGGCAGGCAAGTCGCTGAAGTTCGACGACCCGTGCTGGACCAAGGCCGGCGAGGACCTGGCCTCGTTCCTGAAGATCAACCCCTTCCAGAACGGGTTCCTGACCGCCTCCGCGCAGCAGGGCGCCGGCTCCTCCGCGGGCCTGCTCGCCAACCACAAGGCCGCCATGGAGCTGATGGGCAACTGGGACCCCGGAGTGATCGGCAGCCTGACCCCGAACCAGAAGCCGCTGCCGGACCTCGGCTGGTTCCCCTTCCCCGCGGTGGCCGGCGGCCAAGGCGACCCGAGCGCCATCATGGGCGGCAGCGGGGGGTACTCGCTGTCCAAGAACGCGCCGAAGGAGGCCTTCAACTTCCTGCAGTTCCTGGTGACCAAGGAGCAGCAGGAGGGCTACGCCAAGGGCTTCGTCACCATCCCGGTGAACAAGGCCGCCCAGTCGGTCGTCACCGACTCGTACAACATCTCCGCCCTGGAGGCCTTCAACAAGGCCGCCTATTCCATGCAGTTCCTTGACACCGAGTACGGGCAGAACGTCGGCAACGCCATGAACACCGCGGTGGTGAACCTGCTCGCCGGCAAGGGCACGGCGGCCGACATCGTCAAGGACACGAACAAGGCTGCCGAGAGGGGCTGAGTAAGTAGCCCATGAGCGACACCCTGGGTACTGAAACGGCCTTCGGCCGCCAGTCGCAGGGCACGTCACGGGTCGGGGGCGCTGCCACGCCCCCGACCGCGCCGCGAGCGGCCTCGCGCCGCCGCGGTCGTGCCAAGATGCGACTCGAGATCGCCCTCCTGTCAGGACCGGCGATCCTCATGTTCCTGGCGTTCGTGATCTTCCCGGTCGCGCTCGCCGCGTACTACGGCTTCTACCGCTGGCACGGCTACGGAGCACCGTCCGACTGGGTCGGCCTGAACAACTACCGGCTGATCCTCACCGATCCCGCCTTCCAGCAGGTCCTCAAGCACAGCTTCATGATCATGGGCCTGTCCCTTGTCATCCAGGGCCCGCTGGCCATCCTGCTGGCACTCCTGCTCAACCAGAAGATCCGCGGCCGCTCGGTCATCCGGATCCTGATCTTCGTGCCCTACATCATCTCCGAGGTCATCGTCGGCACCGGCTGGAGCCTGATGCTCCAGGGCGACGGCGCCATGAACGACCTGCTGCGGCACATCGGCCTCGGCTCGCTGCAGGCCGACTGGCTCTCGAACCCGAAGCTGGCCATCTGGACGCTGATGGCGATCATCTCCTGGAAGTACATCGGGTTCGCGGTGATCCTGATGCTCGCCGGCCTGCAGTCGATCCCCGAGGAACTCTTCGAGGCGGCGCAGATCGACGGCGCCTCCTACTGGCAGATCCAGCGCCGCATCACGCTGCCGCTGCTGGGGCCGACGATCCGCATCTGGGCGTTCCTGTCGATCATCGGCTCGCTGCAGCTGTTCGACCTCGTCTACATCATCTGGGGCCAGTACGTCTCGGGCACCGCGGGCACCTCGACCATGGCGATCTACATGCTCGCCCAGGGCCGCAACGCGGGCAACTACGGCTACGGCAGCGCCATCGCGGTCGTGATGTTCCTGATCTCGCTGGTCGTGGCGCTGATCTACCAGCGCTTCGTCCTGCGCCGTGACCTACGGGGAGCCGTCACGGAAGGAACCGTCTGATGAGCGCGACCACCGCAAGATCCTGGTTCTCCTCCACCACCGGGAGCAGGAGACCCGGCAGCCGCCGGGACAGCCGCGACGCACCGCAGAAGTGGGGCAGCCCCTTCACCTACTTCGTCGCGCTGCTGTTCATCGGGGTCTGCATCGCACCGGTGATCTACATCGTGCTGGGCGGCTTCCGCACCAACTCGCAGATCACCAAGAGCCCTGCCGGGCTGCCGCACCCCTGGATCACCGCCAACTACATCAACGTCCTGAAGTCCAACAGGTTCTGGGGCGAGTTCGCCAACTCCGTCCTGGTCGCGCTGGCCAGCACCGTCGGCATCGTCGTGCTCGGCCTGATGGTGAGCTTCGTGATCGCGCGCTACGACTTCAAGCTCAAGGGCGCGATGTACTCGCTGTTCGCCGCCGGCCTGATGTTCCCGATGGTCATCGCGATCACCCCGCTCTACATCGTGATCAAGGACCTGGGGCTGATCGACAACCTGCTCGGCGTGATCGTCCCGCAGATCGCCTTCGGTCTGCCGACGACCGTGATCATCCTGGTGCCGTTCCTGCGGGCCATCCCGAACGAGATCGAGGAGGCCGCCGCGATCGACGGCACCAGCCGGCTCGGGTTCTTCGTCCGGATGGTGATCCCGCTGTCGCTGCCGGGTGTCGTGACGGTCTCGATCCTGTCTTTCATCGGAAGCTGGAACAACTACGTCCTGCCCCTGTACATCCTCAACTCGCAAGCCAACTTCACCCTGCCGCTCGGCGTGCAGGCCTTCTCCTCGCAGTACTCCACGGACACCGCGAAGGTCCTGGCTTTCACGTCGCTCGCGATGCTGCCCGCACTGGTCTTCTTCTCCATCTTCGAGAAGCGGATCGTCGGCGGTCTCACGGGCGCGGTGAAGGGCTGAAGCCGGCCGCACACGACGCACCCCCTGTGAGCCTGCCCGTGCCGTACCCCGGCAGGGGCAGGCCGCTGAGCGGCGCCCTCGCTCGGCCCGCACCACCCAGACAAGGACCACTCCATTGCCCCGCGCGCACATCACGCTCGACAGGCAGGCGCTCGTCGCCCCTGTCCGACGCCGCACCTTCGGGTCGTTCGTCGAACACCTCGGCCGCTGCGTCTACACCGGGCTCTACGAACCGGGCCACCCGACCGCGAACGACGACGGCTTCCGCATGGACGTCGTCGCACTCGTCAGGGAACTCGGCAGCTCGACCGTCCGCTACCCGGGCGGAAACTTCGTCTCCGGCTTCCGCTGGGAGGACTCCGTCGGCCCGCGCGAGCAGCGCCCGGTGCGCCGCGACCTCGCCTGGCACGCGCTGGAGTCGAACCAGGTCGGCCTCGACGAGTTCGCCAGGTGGCTCAAGCTCACCGACTCCGAGCTGATGCTGGCGGTCAACGTCGCCACCCGGGGCATCCTGCCCGCCCTCGACCTGCTGGAGTACGCCAACCACCCGTCGGGCACGGCGCTTTCCGACCTGCGCATCGCCAACGGCACCCCGGAGCCGCACGACATCCGCATGTGGTGCCTCGGCAACGAGATGGACGGGCCGTGGCAGACCGGCTTCATGACCGCCGACGACTACGGCAAGATCGCCGCCCGCACCGCCGCCGCGATGAAGATGGCAGACAAGGACCTTGAACTGGTCGTGTGCGGCTCCTCCGGGTCCGGCATGCCGACGTTCGGCGACTGGGAGCGGACGGTCCTGGAGCACACCTACGACCATGTCGACTACGTCTCCTGCCACGCGTACTACCAGGAGCTCGACGGCGACCTCGGCTCCTTCCTCGCCTCGGCGACCGACATGGACTTCTTCATCGACACCGTCGTGGCGACCGCCGATCACGTGGGCTTCAAGAAGCGCTCCACCAAGAAGATCAACATCTCCTTCGACGAGTGGAACGTCTGGTACCTCAAGGAGCACATGGAGTCCCAGCAGGCCGAGACCGAGTGGCGGCACGCCCCCCGGCAGCTGGAGGACACCTACACGGTGGCCGACGCAGTCGTGGTCGGCAACCTGCTGATGACGCTGCTGCGGCGCAGCGACCGGGTCACCTCGGCGTCCCTCGCGCAGCTCGTCAACGTGATCGCGCCGATCAGGACGGAGCCCGGCGGGCCGGCCTGGCGGCAGACGACCTTCCACCCGTTCTCGATCACCAGCCGGCTCGCGTCCGGCGAGGTGGTACGCCCCGTCATCGAGTCGCCCGTCTACGAGACGGCCCGGTACGGCGAGGCGGCCCTCGTGGACGCGGTCGCCACCGTCGACGAGGACCGCGCCGCGGTCTTCCTGGTCAACCGCGACCTCGCGGAGGCCGCACAGGTCACGATCGACGTTCGGGGACTGGGCTCGTCGCGCGTGGCCGAGGCGCTCACGCTCGCCGACCCCGACGTGTACGCGAAGAACACGCTGGACGACCAGAACCGGGTGGTGCCGGCCGCCAACACCACCGCGGTGCTCGCCGACGGCGTCCTCACCGTCACCCTGCCGCCGGTCTCATGGACGGCGATCGCCCTGCGCTGACCGGGAGCACACACCAGGTCCGGCGCCGCGACGGCTCTCCGTCCCGGCGCCGGACCGCGTCCCCGCGGACACGCGCCCCCGCGGGCGTCAGTCGCCGAGCCGCCTCGGCTGCGGGTTCAGCAGCGCATCGGTGATCGTGCGGCCTTCGTCGCCGGGTGAGAGGGAGAAGTGCGCGGTGAACGCGGCCCGCTTGACGTCGGCGTCCAGCCGCGCGGTCGCTCCGTCGGGCGACTGCCAGGACAGGACCAGGGCCGGTCCGTCGGTCTCCCAGTGGAAGGCTCCGCCGAACGCCGGGTGGCCGTTGCGGGCGCGCAGCGCTTCGAGCAGCAGGCGCACCACGGGTCGCTCCATCGCCTCCTCGATCTCCCCGGTGCCGTAGGCGTGGCGGTTGACGTCGCGTCCGACACCGCTGCGTCCCAGGAGGTCCATGTCGTTCGCACCGGCCAGCAGGCCCACGTAGTAGATCTGGGGGATGCCGGGGACGAAGAGCTGGATGAGGCGTGCCAGCAGGTAGGCGCGGTCGTCGCGGCCCAGGGCGTCGTAGTAGGTGCAGTTGACCTGGTAGAGGTCCAGGTTGGAGGCAGCCGCACCGGTGGCTGCGCGGCTGGTGCCGCCGCTGTTGGCGTGAACGGCCTCCACGAGGGCGTCGATCTGCTCGTCGGAGAGCAGCCCGGCCGATCCCGGGGCGAGCGCGGAGGCGCCGACGTCCACGACGCCGATCCCGTCGTGGGTGTCCAGGACGGTCACGGTGTTCTGCGGCCGGATGCGCAGCCAGGCCCCGAGCGGTTCTGCGTCGCCTGCGGTCAGCGCGTGCAGCACCAGCGGGGGCAGGGCGAAGTCGTAGACCAGGTCGGCCCTGCGGGCGATCTCGATCTGCTGCGTGTGGTGTCCGTGCACCTCGACGAGTACGCGTGCGCCCCGCTCGCGGGCGAGGGCGGTCAGCCGGTCGGTCAGCGCGTAGGCGTCCTCGGTCAGGAAGCAGTCGGTGCCCGCCTGCTTGCCGGCGTATCCGACCGCGTCCAGGCGCAGCATGCGCACACCCGCGGAGGTGAGTGACGTCACCACGTCGCTGAGGTACTCCCACGCCAGGGGGTGGGTGACGTCGAGGTCGATCTGCTCCGGGGTGAAGGTGGTCCACACCAGCCGGGTCCGTCCGCCGAGCGTGCGCACGGTGAAGGGCAGTCCCGGCCGGGGCCGGTAGATCCGCGTCAGGTCCTCCTCGGTGGCGCCCTCGGGGAAGACCGCGTCGAAGGTGAGAAACATCGGCGACCACGGTGAGGTGTCGCCGCGCTCGACGACGTCGCGGAACTGCGCGGAGTCCGCCGACATGTGGTTGACGATCACGTCGGCCATGACCGTGTGGCCGGCGGCCAGTGCGGCGACGTCGGACCACCCGCCCAGCCGGGGGTCCACCCGGGTGTGGTCGACCGGGTCGAAGCCGGCGTCGGCGCCGTCGAACGGGGTGAAGAACGGCAGTACATGGACGCCGGCGAAGGCGTCGTGCAGCAGTCCCTCCAGAAGTCGGCGCAGGCCCTGCAGCGATCCGCCGAACCGGTCGGTGTAGGCGATCAGCTGCGGTCCTTCTGCGCTCCCGGCGGCGGAACGGTCCCGGCCGTCGCGCGGGTCCTGGCCGGTCACGCGGCCTCCCCGCGCTCGCCGAGGGCACGGTGCAGGGCGGCGAGCCGGGTGGCCCAGACCGTTCTGGACAGGGGCGCGTCGGGGGCGAGGTCCTCACTGCCGTGGTAGGCGCCGGGGTACACGTGCAGTTCGGCCGGGACGCCCGCGCGGGCAAGGCGGCGGGCGAAGTCGACGGTCTCGTCGAGGAAGATGTCCTCGGTGCCGACGTCGAGGAAGGTCGGGGGGAGCCCCGACACGTCGGGGGCATGGGCCGGAGCGGCGTAGCCGTCGGCCGGACGGCCGCCCAGGTACCAGCCCCAGGCCTGCGCGTTGTGCGCCCGGTCCCACACGCCGAGGTCGGGCAGCGTGCGCGTACTGTGGCTCTCCCCGGTGTGGTCGATCATCGGATAGGGGGCCATCACCAGCAGCGCCCGGGGACCGCCGCCGTCGCGGCACCGCAGCGCGGTGGCCAGGGCGAGTCCGCCGCCGGCGCTGCCGCCGAACACCAGCAGCCGCGCGGGGTCGGCCCCCAGGCGGTCGGCCTCCGCGACGGCCCATGCCAGCGCGTCCACGCAGTCGTCGACGGCCGCGGGGTAGGGGTGTTCGGGAGCCAGCCGGTAGCCGGCGGACACGACGGTGGCGCCCAGTTCCTCGGCGAGCCGTACCGCGACGGGGTCGCCGCCGTCGAGGCTGCCCAGCACCATGCCGCCGCCATGGACGAAGAAGACCAGCGGCGAGCCGCCGTCCCGGCCTTGCGGCCGGTAGACACGCACCGGTATGCGGTGGCCGCCGCAGGAGGTCGCTTCGGTGTCCTCCACCGCCACGCGCGGCGAGGACTGCGCCCGGCGCTCCCGGTCCAGCCGGTCCGCGGTCGCGCGGCGCCCTTCGAGGTCGGGGATGGCGTTGATCCCTCCGGGCATGTCGCGGAGCATCGCCGTCAGCGCGGGACGTGAGGCGGCGTCGACGGAGCGGAGGTCGGGCACGTGCGGGTCCTTTCGAGGGCCGGTGCGGAATGCGGAGGTCGAGGTCATCCCTTGACCGCCCCCTGCAGCAGCGCCTTGACGAAGTGCCGCTGGAAGACCACGAACACGGCGATCGTGGGCAGCATGATGAGCAGTGCTCCTGCGGACAGCAGGACGACATTGGTGCCGTAGTGGCCCTGGAAGGCGCCGAGAGCGCCGGCCGCGGTGCGCTTGCTCGGGTCGTCGATCATCGCGATCGAGAGGATGAACTGGTTCCAGGTCCACAGGAAGAGCAGGATCGCCAGCGAGGACACGGCGGGCGCGGCCAGCGGAAGGTGGACCCGCCGGAAGGCGGCCCACGGCCCGGCACCGTCCACGGAGGCGGCTTCCAGCAGCTCTTTGGGCAGCGACTGGAAGAAGGTGCGCATCCAGAACACTCCGAACGGCATGAACAGGCCGATGAGCGGCAGGATCAGCGCCCATCGCGTGTTCAGCAGGCCGAGGGACTGCATCTGGTAGTAGAGCGGGGTGATGAGCGACTCGATCGGGACGGTCAGCCCCAGCAGCAGCAGGCCGAAGACCAGCCGGGCGCCGGGGAAGCCCAGCACCGCCAGGCCGTAGCCGGCCGCGGCGCACAGCGCGAGGCAGATCGGCACGACGCCGAGCACGATCAGGCAGCTGGAGTAGAGCAGCGGCAGCAGGTCGGCGGCGTTGAACGCGTCGACGAAGTTGTGCCAGTGCGGGTGGGAGGGCCAGCTGATGCCGTGGGGGGTGGAGCCCTGCGGGGCCAGCGCCGTGGTGAACAGCGACAGGAACGGGACCGCCGTCGCCGCCATGAACAGCACGAGCAGTGAGCGCCCGGCCAGGAGCCGGGTACCGCGCGGGTTCATTCCGCCCCCTTGGAGATCCGCTGGAGCGGGGTGACCACGAGCAGCACCAGCACCATCAGCACGATGGCGTTGGCCGAGGCGAGGCCGACGTCCCGCTGGGTGAAGGCGAGTTGGAAGATCTGCAGGCCGGGCACCATCGTCTGGTCGCCCGGGCCTCCCTGCGTGGTCACGTAGACGATGTCGAAGCTGGCCAGGGCCGCGATGACGGTGACGGTGACGCACACCCCGATCTCCCGGCGCAGGCCCGGCAAGGTGACCGCGAAGAACTCCTGTACCGGTCCTGTGCCGTCGATCCTGGCCGCGTCGTAGAGCGTCGGGTCGATCTTGTTGATACCGGTCATCAGCAGCAGCGTGCACAGGCCCAGCAGCACCCAGGCGCCGATGACGCCGACGGCCGGGAAGGCCCAGGTGAAGTCGCCGAGCCAGGCCCGTGACCAGCCGCCGAGGCCGACGGCGCGCAGCAGCTGGTTGAAGGCGCCGTCGCTGGAGTACACCCAGCTCCAGGCCAGGGCCGCCGCGACCAGCGGGATGACCTGCGGGACGAACAGCACGACGCGCGCGGTGCGGGCGAGCGGGCCGTCGGGCAGACCGTGCAGCAGGGCGGCGGTGACCAGGCCCAGCGCCACGGGGATGACGGTGAAGAAGCCGATGAGTTCGAAGGCGTGCAGCAGCGGGGTCAGCTCGTCGGAGGAGGTGAGTACCGCGCGGTAGTTGTCCAGTCCGACGAAGCGGGCGACGCCGATGCCGTTCCAGTCGTAGAGCGAGTACTGCACGGAGGTCAGCAGCGGGCGCAGGACGAACAGCGCGTAGGGCACGAGGGCCGGCAGGGTGAAGAGCAGCCCCGCCCAGGCGCGCCGCCGCCGGCGCCCGGCGCCCGGCCGGCGGGGCGCGGAGCCCCGCCGGCCGGGCGCCTGCGGGCGGTCGGTCGTCAGTGTCACTGCGCGAGCTCCTTGGCGTAGTCCGCCTGGAGTGCCTTGGCGAATCCCGCGCCGGTCTCACGGCCGGTGATGAGCTTCTGGAGTTCGGGCTTGATCGTGTTGGCGTAGATGCCGGCCGTGGCGTTGGCGGTGAAGTCCACGGCCACCCCCTTCTGCCCCAGTTCCCTGGTCGCCTGCAGTGTCTGGGCCACCACGGAACCGGACTTGACCGGCGGGATCGGCAGGCTGGACGGCCCGCCGGGTGAGGCGCCGGTGACGTCGACGACGATCTGCCGGGCCTTGGGGTTGGTGTGCACCCAGTTCAGGAAGAAGGCGGTGGCCGCGATGTTCTTGGACTTGGCGGGGATGGCGTAGGTGCCGGGGGCGCTCATGGCGACCGGGCGGGCGCCGGCCGTGGCGGGCGGCGCGAGGAAGAACCCCACGTTGGTGCCCATGGCCTTGTCGAGGTTCTGCGACTCCCAGTCGCCGTTGAACATGAACAGGCCCTGGCCCTTGCCGAACCGGGACATCATGTCGGTGTACGTCAGGGCGTTGGCGTCCTTGGTGAAGTAGCCCGCCTTGCCCCAGGCGGCTATCTGGTCGGCCGCCTTGACCGCGGCGGGGGTGTCGAGGTTCGCGCCGGGCTTGTCGAAGACCCAGTCGGCGATCTTGGACGGATCCTCGTACTGGTTGAGCAGCGCCTGGAAGGGGAAGTTGATCCCGCCGATGTCGTTGAACTGGACGATCGGCTGGATGCCTGCCGCCTTGGCCTTGGCGAGGTCGCTCTCCATCTCGGCCACCGTCTGCGGCGGCCTGGTCATGCCGATCCGGGCGGCAAGGGACTTGTTGTAGAAGACACCGGTGATGTTGTAGCCGACGCCCATCGCGTACAGCGGGCCGCTGCCGCGTACTCCCTGGCTGACGCGCATCTGGTTCAGCAGCCCGGCCGGGTAGCCGTCCCAGCCGTAGGCCTTGGCGTAGCTGTCGAGGTCGGCCAGCAGACCGTCCTTGGCGGAGGCGACGATGGTCGGCAGCCGGATCAGGTCCGGCGCGTCGTTGCCCGCCATGACCCGCGGCGCGTTCTGGGTGAGGACCGCGAACTGGTCCTCACGGATCTTGATCTTGACGTTCGGGTATTCCTTCTGGAACTCCGCGGCCAGCTTCTCGGGCAGCGGGAAGCCCGTCTCCACGTAGAAGTTGAGGGTCACAGGTCCCTTGGGAGCGGTCGTGGCGACGGTCTGGCCGGTGGCGCCGGAGGACGTCTGGGCGGCAGGCGCACCGCTGCCGGGGGCGCCGCACGCCGCGGCGGTCACCGCGGTCACGGCCACGGCGGCGGCCAGCACCCATCTGCGGGAGCGGGCTGAGGGACTGCGACGACCGCCGGGGAGGGCGGGGAGGGTGGTGAACACGACGGCTCCTTGTGTGCTGAGGTGCAGGGGAGTTGGAGGTCGGGGGGAGGGGGGCCGGTGGCGGGAGGGTGCCGTGCGAGCCGGCGGCGCCATGCCGTACGGGCCGGCCGGCGTCACCCGAGCGGAGGGTCGGCGCCGGGTACGGAGCAGGCGGCCGAGGCGATCTGCAGGCCGTGGCGGCCGGCTGCCGCCACGTCGTCGGTGGTCAGGGTGTCGAGGCGGCCGCCCAGCTGCCCGCCTTCGTGCAGGGCGTTCAGGACCCCCGCGGTGAAGGCGTCGCCGGCGCCGACAGTGTCGACGACCTGCGTGGGCGGCGCGGGGAGGGTGAGCCGCTCACCGCGCAACGAGGCGAGCAGCCCGTCGCCGCCCAGGGTGACCAGCACCAGCGGCACACCGGCGGCGTGCCAGGTGTCGCAGGCCTGCTCGGGGGAGGTCCCGGGCAGCAGTTCTGCGAGGTCGTCCCGGCTCAGCCGGAGGATGTCGGCGAGCCGGCACCAGCGGTCGAGCCGGTCGCGCAGATGCGCCGGCGGGACGAGTCGGGTGCGGACGTTGGGGTCGATGCAGACGGTGGCCCGCCCGCGCACCACGGCGAGGGCGTCCTCGATCCGGGCGCCGCCCGGGGACAGCGCGAGAGCCAGGGACCCGGTGTGCACGCAGGCGGTCTGCGGTCGCAGGGCCGAGGCCAGCTCCTCGTCCGACCACTGCCAGTCGGCGGCGCCGGCGGCGAGGAAGGTGTAGCCCGCGTCGCCGGCGTCGTCCAGGTCCGCGACGGCCAGGGTGCTGTGCTCGGGGGCGTCGACGCTGCCGGACAGGTCCACGCCGGCGGCGCTGAGCCGGCCTCGCAGCATGGTGCCGAAGACGTCCTGCGACAGCCGGCCGAGGAAGCGGGTGGGCGTGCCCAGCCGGGCCAGGGTGGCGGCGGTGTTGGCGGGGCCGCCGCCCGGCCGGACGTGCAGCGTCAGGCCTTCGGCCAGTGGCCCGGTGCGCTCGGTGAACGCGTCGGCCACGCTCTCGCCGATCACGGTCACGGCGGCGGTCGAACGGGACGTACCCATGGTGGGGCCTTTCTGTGCGGCTGCGGCCCCGCGGCCCTGTTCGGGACGGCCGGTCGCGTCGCATGGGAGCAAGAGTCACAAAAGGTGCATGTCCGGGTACAGGGGTTCCTGCCGGTGGTGGTCAACGTCATAGGAGGGGCCAAGGGGACGGAGGTGGTGGAGGCGCGATGCGGGAGGGGCGCCGCTAGCGCCCGTTGCGCGGCGGGGCGGTGGTGTCGCGCAGGACGAGCCTGATGGGCATGGTCACGTGGCCCGGCCGTACGGCCCCGGGCTCGTCGAGCTGGTTCAGCAGCAGCCGGGCCGCCTCGGCGCCCTGCTCGGCCACCGGCTGGGCGATCGTGGTCAGGCCCACGACCTCGGACAGCTCGTGGTCGTCGAAGCCGACGACCGAGATGTCCTCCGGCACCTTCAGGCGGTGCAGGCGCAGCGCCCGCAGCGCGCCCATCGCCATCTCGTCGGACTGGGCGAAGACCGCCGTCGGCGGATTGGGGACGGCGAGCAGCTGGGTCATCGCGCGCTGACCGCCCTGGACCGTGTAGTCGCCGTCCACCTCCAGCGCCGGGTCGCAGGCGATCCCGGCCTCGGCCAGGACGTCGAGGTAGGCGCGGCGGCGTTCGACGGGGGCGGTCCAGTGCAGCGGGCCGCTGGCCCCCGCGATCATGCCGATCCTGCGGTGCCCGAGGTTCACCAGGTGCCGGACCGCGGCCTGCGCGCCGGCCCGGTCGTCGATGCCGACGACGGTGAAGCCGGGCCGGGGGGCGCCCACCGTGGTGGCCAGCGGCACACCGAGGGAGCGCAGGGCGAGGCCCTCGGCCTCGTCCGGGATGAGCAGGGACAGCAGCGCGTCCACCCGCTTGCGGACCGGGAGCTCGGCGAAGAACCGCTTGCGTGCCTCACGGGGGCCGAGGTTGTACAGCAGCAGGTCGTAGCCGGCGGCGCTGAGGACGTCCTCGGCCGCGTCGAGTACGGTCCCGAAGAACCACCGGCCGACGTAGGGGGCGATCACCCCGACGGTGAAGGTGCGCCCGCCGGCCAGGCTCGACGCCGACCGGGAGGCGACGTAGCCCAGGTCGGCCGCCGCCTCGACGATCCTGGACCGCACGTCGTCCGAGACGCCGGCCTTGCCGCGCAGCGCGCGGGAGACCGTCGAGGCGGAGACGCCGACCGCCTGGGCGACGTCGTTGATGCTGGCTGCCACGGCCCGACCCTTCTTTCCGGTTCACGCGGGTGTGATCCGCGAGTGACCAGAACGTAAACCCGGACATGGACTTGCGCAAGCGTTTGAGTAGCCTGACAGCAGGGATTTTCTCCTGATAACACTCACGTCACGGAAAGATAACGCATGCGCTTGCGTTCTCTAGGCCGTGTTTTGGAAGTAGCGCCGTCCGCCCACAGGGCGGGCCCCGCGGCGTCCGGTGCGTGCGATCGCAAGGCGGAGGGTCGTCCTCGTAGTGGGCCTGCTCGGACGACTCCGACAACGCAGCGAGCGTGCGTGCCAGGCGTCGCGGGGCAGGCGGGACTTCCACAACACGGCCTAGGGCGCCTCGGGTGCCCACACCGGCAGGTCGATCCGCGAGGCCCCGGCGGTGTCGTGGGAGATCTCCTGCTCGGCGCGGACGGTCGCCGTGGCGCTGACGGCGGGCTCCCCGGTGCCGGGGTTGCGTGCGTAGCGCGGGTGCGCGCCGGAGCCGATCTGGACGCCGATGCGGTGGCCGGCGGCGAACTCGTGGAAGGCCGGCCACAGCGGCACTTCCACCTCGGCGAACCCGTCGGCGCCGGGCCGCGGGCCGGTGGCGGCCGTGCCGGCACCCCCGATCCGGCGGATGCCGTCGCAGACGGTCAGGGAGCGGCCGTCGGGATGCACGTCGCAGATGCGCACGAACACGTCGGCGCTGGGCGCGGAGGAGCGGAAGCGGACACGGGCGACCGGCTCGCCGGCGATGACGACGGCGGCCTCCAGCGGAGCGCTGCGGAAGACCGCGACGTCGGAGCGGAGTTCGTGTGCCCGGTTGTCGGCCGGTGCGGAGTCCGGGGTGAGGCCGGGGCCGCCGACGGCAGGTGTGGGGTCGCCGGGGTCGTAGGTGTAGCGGGTGACGCCGCCGTCCGGTGCGGCCTGGTCGAGCAGGCCGGACGCGTGCAGGTGCCAGGGCCTGGCGGCGCCGGGCGGCGGCCATGCGGGCAGGTCGTGCCACTGCCCGGCGCCGGTGAGGAAGGCGCGCACGGGTGCGACGCGGCGGCTCGCGGCCCCGGCGAACTGCTCCTTCAGGAAGTCGACGGCCTCGGTGAACGACGTGGCCTCACCGCCGCCGATGTGGCCCCACGGGCCGACGGTCAGCCGCGGCGGGCGGCCGGCCCGCACGAGCTGGGCGTAGGTGCGCAGCTGCCAGGGCAGGAAGATGTCGTACCAGCCGGTGCTCATGCAGACCGGCGCGGTGACGTCGGGCACCGACGCGGTGTGCGACTGCTGCGTCCAGTAGCCGGCGGTGAGCTGCTCGTTGGCGAGCCAGTCCTGGTACCAGCCGATCGGCCGGCCCGCGGCCGCGGTGTCGCCTGCGCCCAGCGGCAGGACGCCGAAGGCCCTGCCCAGGTCGCGGTCGGGCCGCCGCCGCATGCGGCGCAGCAGCTGCGCGGGGCCGCGCCGCGCCGTCAGGTCCATCCACTGCGACCAGCCGAGCGCGTTGCCCAGCGCGAAGGCCCCGTTGTCCCAGGTGACCGCGCCGAAGTCGGCCATGGTGTTGGTCAGGCAGAGCGCGTCGGGCGCACGGCCGGGGTCCTCGCGCTGCATCCGCCCGGCCACCGCCCACTGGCAGTACCCCAGGTAGCTCTGCCCGTATGTCGCGACCGAGCCGGTGAACCACGGCTGCGCGCGCACCCACCGGTGGGTGGCCGTGCCGTCCGCCTGCTCGTGGACCTGGGGGGTGAAGGTCCCGCCCGACCCCCACGTGCCCCGGCAGCTCTGGACCACGACGGTGAAGCCCTCGCGGGCGAGCGCGGCAGCGTGGGTGACGGAGTTGCTGCGGCCGTACGGGGAGCGGATGACGATCGTGGGCAGGCCCGGTTCCACCTGGCCGGCCGGCGTGTAGAGGTCGGCGAGGAGTTCGACGCCGTCGTCCATGGGCACCCGCAGTCCGCGCCGCACCCTCAACTCGCAAGGGCCGGGCGTGACTCCGGGGAGCTGCCTGGCCTGCAGCCGGCGCGCGAGGCGTCCGCGTATCCCGGTCATGGCACGTCCTTCTGTTCGGGGAGGTCAGGGACACGATTCCACCTGCCCGGGCGCTTGGGGAGGCTGCCGGGCCGGCGGTCCGCGGGGCGGCCGCTGTCGCGCTGTGCCTTGACGCCTCCTCGTGTTACCGGTCACACTCATGCCGTTGTGACCGGTAACACACATCCGGCTTCCCCCCACGCCCCCTCGAAGGAGGAGTTGTGCCACCGACAAGGACAGGCCGCGCGGGAGCGCGGCGACGTACCTGGACAGCTCTGGGCGCCGCGTTCAGCACCGCCGCGGCCCTGACCGTCTCGCTCGCGTCCGCCTCTCCGGCCGCCGCCGCGACGTCCCAGTTCACCGGCGCCGGGTCGGGCCGCTGCCTGGACGTCACCGGCAACACGGACACGCTCGGCAGCCTGCTGGAGATCTGGGACTGCAACGGCCAGCCCAACCAGCAGTTCGAGGCCACCTCGGCCGGCGAGCTGCGCACCTTCAACGGCACGCGATGCCTGGACGCGTACGACAACGGCACTTCCCCCGGCACCGCGGTCGACATCTGGTCGTGCAACGGCCAGCAGAACCAGAAGTGGCAGGTGAACTCCAACGGCACGATCACCGGCGTGCAGTCGGGGCTGTGCCTGGACGTCGACCACGCGGGCACCGCGAACGGCACCCGGGTGACGCTGTGGACCTGCAACGGCCAGTCCAACCAGCGCTGGACGAGCGGCGGGAGCAGCGGCACCGGGAGCACCCTGGTGGTCGACGCCTCCTCCGTGGTGCGCCCGGTCACCCACGTCGGCTCCGGCACCCTCGACGGGCTCAAGGACGAGACGACTCCCCCGGCGTCCGTCGTGGTGCCGCTGCACCTGAACCAGATACGCCAGGCCCCGCCCGGCACCCAGCACCGGCCCAACGGCTACCCGGTGCCCGTCGGTGACGCCATGAAGGTCTCGGCCACCGCGATGCAGGCCGGCGCCAAGATGACCGTCAACATGGCCGACTACCTCGACGGCTTCCCCTACAACTGGCCGGGCTGGACGGGCTGGCTCGCCGACGTCGACAGCATGACCGCCGCGGTCAAGGCCCGGCCGGACGTGACGAACATCAACGCCTTCGAACCGTGGAACGAGCCGGACTGGACCTGGCCGAGCGCGGCGGGAAGCTTCACCGACGGCTGGACGCGCACCGTCCAGCAGGTCAGGAAGACCCTGCCCGACATGCCCATCCTCGGCCCCAGCATCTCGTACCTGAACCTGGACTGGATGCGGAACTTCCTCACCGCCGCCAAGGCCTCGGGCACCCTGCCCGACGTCATCTGCTGGCACGAGCTGGGCGGTTGGAAGAACGTCACCAACGACGTCCAGGCCTACCGCTCGCTGGAGCAGCAGCTGGGGATCTCGGCGCGGCCGATCTCCATCGACGAGTACGCCACCACGAGCGAGATCGACGTGCCCAGCAGCACCAACCACTACGTGGCCCAGTTCGAGCGCGACGGCGTCCGGGACGCCGAGCGGGCCTTCTGGTACGAGGCGGGCACGCTCAACGGGCTGCTCTACAACAACCAGCCGACCGCCTCGTACTGGATGTACAAGTGGTACGGCGACCAGACCGGCAACGTCGTCAAGGTCACCCCGACCCAGAACCAGGACGGCGTGGCGGCCTACGACTCGGGCCAGAAGACCTTCAGCCTGGTCTTCGGCGGCGAGTCGGGCAGCAACACCGTCAAGGTCAGCGGGCTCGGCGCCATGGGCTCCTCGGTGACCGCCACCCTCAGGTACGTCCCCGGCAGCGGACGTACGACGAACGTGGCCTCCGCGACGACGCTGTCGTCCGCCGCCTACCCCGTCACCGACGGCACCGTCACCTTCCCCGTGCCCGACGAGGACCCGAGCGGCGCCTACCAGCTGGTGCTCACCCCCCGGTGAGCCCACATGCGGACCAGGCCGTACCCGGTGAAAGGCAACCCGGGTACGGCCTGGTCGTACGGGGGGCTTCAGCCCATCGGGTTCAGCCCACCGGGTCCAGCCGCAGCAGCACCGCCGACGGCGCCGCGGGCAGCAGCAGCCCGACGGCCGCGTCACCCGCCTCCCACACCGCCTCGGCCGCCGTCTTGCGCGGGTGCAGTATCCGCACGGCCGGCCCGTGCCCGCCCGCGAGATGGGGTACCGGCACCGAGAGCCGCGGCCCTGCGCCCTGCCTGCGCCACACCAGCAGATACGTCGGTCCGTCCGGCACCCGCATGCCCAGCGCCAGCCGGTCGTCGCTCCAGCCGGGCAGGCCGAGCGGCCAGAAGGGCAGGGCGCGCGGCAGGTCGCCCCGCAGTTGCTTGTACACCGCCATCGCGTCGGCGACCAGGCCCAGCTGATGCGGTGTCATCCAGTCGAGGCGGCCGGAGAGATGGACCCGGCCGAGCAGGGCGCCGGCGAGCGCGAAGGTGATCTCGTCGTCGGAGAACTCCGGCTGCGGATAGGCCCACACGGCGCACTGCTCGGGCGGCATCGCGGCGGGCGCCGTGACGGTGATCGGCGGGTAGCGCAGCGGGTCCTGCTGGTCGCTGGTGGACTGGAGCTGGGTGACGGCGAGGCTGGCGCCGTCCATGCGCATGCCCCCTGAGGCGCAGTTCTCGATGACCAGGCCGGGGTAGCGGTCCAGGACGCCGGTGATCCAGTCGAGGTAGGCGCGCGCGTGGCCGAGCAGCCCCGCGCCGGGTGAGGTGTCGCCGGGGGCCTGGGTGCCGGGGGCGACGACGATGTTGTAGTCGAGCTTGAGGTAGCCCACGCCCCATGCGCCGACGATGCGGTCGACGGTGGCGTCCAGGTGCGCCCGGGCCGCGGGGTGGCGCAGGTCGAGCTGGTGGCGGCCCTGCTCGGTGATGCGGACGCCGTCCTGCTGGAAGAAGGCGTCGTCGGGGAGCGCGGCGGCGACCGGGCTGCGGACGCCGACGACTTCGGGCTCCAGCCACAGGCCGGGCACCATGCCCCGGTCCCTGATGCGGCCGAGGACGACCTGGATGCCGCCGGGGAAGCGGGCGGAGGAGGGCAGCCACTCCCCCACGCTGTCCCACCAGCCGTGCAGGTCGTCGTCGTACCAGCCGGAGTCGATGCAGAAGTACTCGGCGCCGGCCTCGGCGGCGGCGTCGATCAGCGGCAGCAGCTTGGCGGTGGTCGGGTCGCCCATCAGGGTGTTCATGTAGTCGTTGAAGACGACCGGGAGCGCGGTGTGGTCGGGGTGTGCCCGGCGCACGGCCCGCCGGTACGCGGTCAGGGCGGCGATCGCGTCCTCGAAGCCGGAGCCGAGCGCCACCGCGGCCGGCACGGTGGTGAACTCCTCGCCCGGGGCCAGGGCCTGGCGCCACTGGTGGTCGGCGTCGGCGGGCCCGTTCAGCGTCAGGTGGCTGCCGTGGGCGTACTCGCCGATGTCCCAGCGCCAGCCGGCGGGCGACTCGATCTGCCACGCCCAGGCCCGTCCGCCGGCGCGGTCGGTCAGTGCGCCCGCCGCCAGGTGGCCGTCGGTCGGCCAGCTGCCGCGGCCGACGAGTGCGAGGGTGGCGCGGCTGTCGTGCTGGTGGCTGTCGACCCCGATGTCGGCCACGGTGGCGCGCAGCGGCTCGGCATACCACCGGCCCTCCGCCAGCCAGTCGTTGCGCGCCCGGTGCACCTCCAGCGCGCCGGCCGGCGGGAGTCCGCCCAGCAGAAGGCTGCTGACGGACTGCACGACCGCGGGGCGATTGCCGTCGTTGCGCAGCCGCACCCGGGAGCGCAGCACCGCGACCCCGTCGGGCGAGGAGAGTTCGACGGTGGCGCTCAGTCCGCCGGCCGGGTCGTGGACGTCGATGTCGAGGAAGTGCCAGCCGTCCCGGACGCCGGACCGTACGGCGCCTGCGCGCATCCGCTGGTTCAGTGCCGTGCCGGTGAAGCGCGGCCCTGACCAGCCGGTGCCGTGTCCGAGTGCCGTCACCTCCAGCAGGGGCAGCCGGGTGGCGGGGTCGGTGCCGCCGCCCGCCGCGCCGGGGCGCTCCAGCCGGGCCAGCCGGGGTACGCCGTCGGGGCCGGTGGTCACCTCCAGGCGCAGCGCCGCGTGACCCCACACGAGCGGTTCGTCGACCCGGTCACCGGCCGGTCCGGCCGCTGTCGCCGCATCGGTCACCCTGTTCTCCTTGTCCTGGGCCTTCCCGCGGCCTGGCGGCGGGGGGCCGCGCAGCCGGGAGAATCCGTTCTCTCACGCATCTTGACGGCCGCATTGTGACCGGTAACAATCCTGGCATGAATGTGACCGGTCACACAAGGCGTCAGCCCAGCATCCGGGATGTCGCCACCGCCGCGGGCGTCTCCCACCAGACGGTCTCCCGGGTCATCAACAACCACCCGAGCGTCAAGTCCGCCACGCGCGAGCGGGTCAACCGGGCCATCGAGGAACTGGGCTTCCGGCGCAGCGCGACCGCGCTCGCGCTGGCCAGCGGACGCAACCGGAGCGTCACCGTCCTCACCGCGAACACCACCCACCACGGCTACGCGTCGGTGCTGCAGGGCGTGGAGGAGGCGGCCCGCAAGGCGGCCTACGCGGTGGGCATCAGCGTGCTGGAGTCCGCGGACGAGCAGACCGTCAGCGCGGCTGTCCAGCGGGCCGGCGACTCCGTGGGCGGCCTGATCGTGATCGCGTACGACCCCGCGGGCGTGGCGGCACTCGCCGCGGCCGACCCGGACGTCCCGGTGGTCGGCGTGGTGGAGACACCCTCGCAGGAACCGCCGCACGACCGGCCCTGGGTGTGGACCGACGACCGCCGGGCGGCGTACGAGGCGACCGGCCACCTGCTGTCGCTGGGCCACCGCAGCGTGCACTACGTGGCCATCCCGTCCGGCACCCACCGGGTGAGCGCGCGTACCGCGGGCTGGCAGCAGGCGCTGGAGGACGCGGGCGCCGCCGTACCCGAGGTCGTCCACGAGGGGTGGGGGCCGCAGAGCGGTTACGCGGCGGGCAGCAGGCTGGCCCGTGACCCGGACGTCACCGCGGTGCTGTGCGGCAACGACGACCTGGCGATCGGCGTGATGCGCGCCCTGCACGAGGCCGGCCGGTCCGTCCCCGGCGACGTGAGCGTGGTCGGCTTCGACGACGCTCCGCACTCCGCGTTCGTCACCCCCTCGCTCACCACGGTCCGGCTGGACTTCTCCGGGCTCGGCCGCTCCGCCTTCGACCTGCTGCACGGCCTGCTGGCCACCTCGACCCCGGTGCAGTACCACTCGGCCGCCGTGCCCGAGCTGGTGGTCCGGGAGAGCTCCGCCCCGCCGCGGCACCCCTGACGCGGTGTCCGCGTCGCGCCGCCCACCCATCCGCACACCACAACGACGAAGAGGTCGCCATGCATCACCCGAGGAGACGAGCGTTCCTGCTGGCGCTGGCCGTGACCACCGCCGTCCTGGCGAGCGCCTGCAGTGACCCCGGCTCGGACGACTCCGGCCCCAGCAGTGCCGCACCCGCGTCCTCGGTGAACCCGACGGGCCGCCTGGACGGCGTGAAGCTGACCATGTGGACCGCGCAGAACACCGTCAACGCACCCAAGCAGGTCATCGACGCCTTCCAGAAGGCCACCGGCGCGAGCGTCAGCGTGCAGGCCATCCCGGATCTGTACGAGCAGAACGTGCCGACCAAGCTCGCCTCTGGCGACCGGCCGGACCTGATGTTCTGGCAGCCGTCCATATCCACCCTGCCCTTCATCCAGCCGCAGCGGAACCTGCTGACGCTGGACGGCGAGCCGTGGGAGTCCAAGCTGGGCGACACCGAGCGCTCCCTGGGCGTCATCGACGGCAAGCGGTACGCCGCGATCGTGACCAGCCCCGCGATGCTCGGCGTCTACTACAACAAGGACGTCTTCAAGAAGGCAGGACTGACCGAGCAGGACTTCCCCAAGTCCTACGACCAGCTGCTCGCGCTCGGCCACAAGATCGTCGACCGCACGGACGCGGCGGCCTTCTACGAGGCGGGCGGTGACAAGTGGCCGATGCAGTGGCAGATGCAGGTCCAGCTCACCGACCTCAAGCCGCAGTGGTGGACCGACCTGAACCACAACAAGGTCAAGTGGACCGACCCCACGGTCGTCGCCGCGATCACGAAGTACAAGGACAAGCTGCTGGACGCGGGCCTGGCCCAGAAGGACTACCGCACGGGCACCTTCACCGGGCAGGCCGACGCCCTGTGGAACGGCGACGTCGGCATGGCGCTCAACGTCACGTCCTTCCAGTCGCAGCTGCAGGCCAAGCACAGCACCGCGGAACTCGACCAGCACATCGGCTGGTTCCCCATCTCGAACTCCTCGGCCACCGGTATGTACTCGCCCGACCAGACCAACGGGGTCGTGGCCTTCAAGACCGGGGACACCAAGCGCCAGGACGCCGCCCGCCAGTTCCTCGCCTTCTGGCTCGGCCCGGACTACGCCGACTACATCACGACGATGAAGATCCCCTCGGTCGAGCCCGCCGTGCCCAGCCCCGCCGATCTGCCGCAGTCGTCGAAGGCGCAGATCGCCGCCCTGCCCACGGCCACCGGGGTCTTCCAGGCCAAGGCCATCGTCGCGCCCGACACGCATCTGTACCTGGCGGACATGATCTTCGGCAAGAAGAACCCCCAGCAGGTGGCCCAGGCCATCGAGGACCAGTTCGCGCAGATCGCCAAGGCGCAGGGCGCTCCCGGCTTCTAGCACTCGACCGGGGGACTCCCATGGCCCACGCCACCGTAAGCACCGACCCCGGCGGCCCGGCCGCACGACCTGCCCGGCCGGGCCGGGCCCGTGCGGCCCGGCCCGGCCGGCTGCCGCGCGCCGCCGTCCACCACCCGTGGTGGTTCGCCCTGCCGGCGATCGCCGTCTTCACGGCGTTCTTCCTGGTGCCGAACCTGCTCAACTTCTACTACCCGTTCACCGACTGGTCCGCCTACCACTCCCGCATCTCCTTCACGGGACTCGGCAACTTCCGCTCCATCCTCGACGACGGCTCCCTGCTGCGCTCGCTGCGCACCACGGTGCTCTACGCGGTCCTCGCCGCGCTCTTCCAGAACGCCTTCGGCCTGGTGCTGGCGCTGCTGCTGGAGGAGGACACCCGCTTCAACCGCTTCTTCCGTGCCGCCTTCTTCCTGCCGGTGCTGATCTCGGCGCTCGCCACCGGCTATGTCTTCCAGGCCCTGCTGAACCAGGACGGTGCCGTCAACCACCTGCTGGGCACCGACATCCCCTGGCTGGGCTCGACCACCTGGACGCTCCTGGTGGTCACCGTCATCCACGGCTGGAAGTGGATGGGCCTGTCGATGCTGATCTACCTCGCCGGGCTCAAGGGCATACCCGGCGACATGCTGGAGGCCGCCCGCATCGACGGTGCCGGCCCCTGGCAGACCTTCCGCTCGGTGCGCTGGCCCATGCTGGCGCCCGCCGTCACCTTCAACGTCACCACGGCCCTGGTCGGCTCGATGAACACCTTCGACATCGTGCAGGCCACCACGGGCGGGGGGCCGGCCGCCTCGACGGAGGTCTTCAACATCTACCTCTTCCGCATCTTCGGTGAGGGGCTGTACGCACAGGCGTCGGCGATGAGCCTGGTCCTCTTCCTCGTGGTGGTCGCCGCCGCGATCCCGCTGGTCGTCGGCCTGCGGCGAAGGGAGCTGTCGCTGTGAGCACCGTGGCCTTGAGGAGCGGCCGCGCTCCGTCCTCGGCGGCCTGGCGCGTCGTCCGCCCGCTGATCGTCGTCCTGCTGGCGGTCGTCGCCATCGGGATACCGCTGTGGCTGACCCTGACCACCTCCGCCAAGCCGCAGGCCGAGGCGGTCAGGCCCAACCTGTCGGCGCCCCACCACTGGCAGCCGGCCGGCAACTACCGCGACGCCATGAGCCAGGGCGAGATGCTGCGCGGCTTCGCCAACTCCCTGCTCGTGGTGGTGCCGTCGGTGCTGCTCGTGCTGATCCTCGGCGCGGCGGCCGCCTGGGTCTTCGCCCGCCGCAGCTCCTGGCTGGTGACGGCGGCCTACGCGGTCTGCATCAGCGGACTGCTGCTGCCGCCGTCGGTCATCACCGTGGTGATGGAGCTGCGGCAGCTGGGCCTGGCGGGCACCAGGCCGGGCATGATCGCCGTCTACACCGGGATGTACCTGTCCACGTCGGTCTTCTTCATCACCGGCTTCATCCGGGCGATCCCGCTGGAGCTGGAGGAGGCCGCCCGCATGGACGGCGCGGGTCCGCTGCGCATCTTCGTCCGCATCGTCCTGCCGCTGCTGCGGCCGGTCCTGGCCACCGCGACGATCATGGTGATGCTCTACGCGTGGAGCGACATCTTCTACGCCTTCTTCGTCCTGGGCAGCGGGGAGCGCGCCACCCTCCCGCTGAACCTCTTCAAGGTGGCCAGTGCCCAGCTCTACCTCAACAACTGGCACCTGGTCTTCGCCTACGTCGTCATCATGAGCCTGCCGATGGTGGCCGTCTTCCTGGTCGCCCAGCGCAGGATCGTGGCGGGCATCACCGGCGGGGCCGTCAAGTAGGCCGGGCAGGAGTCACCCGGGGGTGCGTGCCGCCTCCCCCCTGGAAGCGGGCACGCACCCCGGGTCGCACGCGGGACGGTCACACGCCGCTGATCGTCCACTCGTTGTTGGTGTTGGAGTTCGGTGCCCACATCACCGTCGTGGAGCCGGCCGCGGTGCTGCCGGCGCCGTCAAGGGCGGTGCCGGTACCGCGGTTGACGATCTGGTAGCGGTTGTTGCCCAGGCTGGTGAGGGTCCACTGCTGGTTGTTGCCGCCGTTCCACGTCGTCTGCCGGGCAGGGGCGCCGTTGGCGGTGTTGCCCCAGCTGTCGGCGACCATGCCGTTGGTGCGGTTGACGATGCGGTAGTAGCCGTTGCCGAGGTCCACCAGCTGCCACTGGAGGTTGGTGCTCCCGTCGTAGTTCCACTGCTTGAGGTTGGAGCCGGAGGCGACGTTGCCGCCGCTGTCCAGCACCAGTCCTGTGGTCACGTTGGCGATCTTGACGTATCCGGTCCCGGTCCCGCCGCCGCCCAGTGCGGGGATCTGGCCGGAGAAGGTGAGCTTGACGGTGTAGGCCAGCGCGCTGAAGGGCGCGGTGGAGGAGGGCATGGCCAGGTGCAGTCCTGAGCCGTCCTGGGTCGGCGCGGGCAGGTTGATGTAGCTGCCCGCGGTGTTGTTCAGCAGCTGGGCGCTGGTCAGGCTGCTGATGTTGAACTGGTTGGAGTTGAGCGAGGTGATGGTCATGGTGCCGCCCTGCCAGCCGAGGGCGGTGGCGTAGAGCACCTTGTTGTCCTGGCTGCGGGTGAAGCGGACGTCCTTGGCGACGCCGGCCTTGGGGCCGCTGAACGAGCCGCCGCCCATCGCCGTCGGGCCCTCCCCGTAGCTGGACCACGAGCGCGTGCCGTAGACCGCTTCGCCGAAGCGGCCCAGCCAGTCGCCCATGCCGCGCAGGATCGTCTGCTGCCCCGAGGGGATGGTGCCGTCGGCCATGGGGGCGATGTTCAGCAGCATGGTGCCGCCCTTGGCCGTCCGGTCGATCAGCGCGTGCAGCAGGGCCTGGGTGGTGTAGTAGCCGATGCCGTTGGTGTAGCACCAGCTGGAGGAGGAGATGCTGTCGTCGGTGAGCCAGTAGGGCGTCATCAGGCCGGCAGGGCCGCCGCGTTCGAAGTCGAAGACCTCGCCCTTGTTGTCCAGGCCGTCCTTGTAGGTGGCGGCCACGTCCTTGTTCCAGGAGACGGCCTTGTTGTAGTAGTACGCCAGGAACTGCAGCCGGTAGGACTCCTGCACGAGGCCGAGGTCGAAGTCCTGCCAGATCAGGTCCGGTTGGTAGCCGTCGATGACCTCGATCAGCTTGTTGTACCAGAGCTGGTTCTCGGCGGACGTGCCCTGCTGGCCGTAGAGGATGCGCAGCGTCGCGTCCGACTGGTACGGCACGTGGTCGTAGTAGCCGTTGAAGTGGTAGGCGTGGTGCAGCGAGGCCATGAACTTCAGACCCTGCCCGCGGATCGCCTGGGCGTGCTGCGCCACGAGGTCGAGCTTGGGGCCGTGCCGCACGGAGTTCCACGGGTTGGACGCGCTGTTCCACATGGAGTAGCCGTCGTGGTGCTCGGCCACCGGGCCGGCGAACCTGGCGCCGGCGTCCTTGAAGAGCTGCGCCCAGGCCGCCGGGTCCCAGCTGCCGCCCTGCGAGGCCAGCTTGGGGGCGAACTGCACGAAGTTGCCCGCCTTGTCGCGGGCGCCGTCGATGAAGTTGTTGTACGGCCACGACGAGGGGTCGCCGTAGGTGGCGATGTGGTGCTGGTTCTCGGCCGAGCCGCCGATGTACATGTTGCGCGGGTACCACTCGTTCCCGAACGCGGGAACGCTGAAGACGCCCCAGTGGTAGTAGATGCCGAACTTGGCGTCCTGGAACCAGGCCGGGGCCGGGGGGTGCTGGTCCACCGAGGACCAGCTCGCGCTGTAGCTGCCGGGGCCGTCGGTCGCGGCAGCGCCGGGGGCGAACCGCAGCAGTCCGAAGGCCGTGGCCGCGCCGGCGGCCGCCAGCAGGTTACGCCGGCTGATCGGCGCAGAGGGGGAAGACATGCGTGAGCCTCTCAGGTTGGGTGTCGAGGTGGTCTGGCTGGTCGGGGAGCCGTCGCTGCCGGCGCCCGCTCAGCCGCGTGTCCACTTCTGGTTGCCGCCCCCGGTGCACGTCCACAGCTCCAGCAGGGTGCCGTTGGCCGAGCCGTTGCCCGTGGCGTCCAGGCACAGCCCGGACTGCACGCCGGTGATGGTGCCGTCAGCGTTGAGCGTCCACTGCTGGTTGGCGCCGCCGTTGCAGGTCCAGATGTCCACCTTGGTGCCGGGGCTGGTGGCCGCGCCGGACGCGTCGAGGCAGTCGCCGCCGTAGACCCGCAGCTCGTGCGACGAGGTGCTGGTCCACTGCTGGTTGGTGCCGCCGTTGCAGTCCCACAGCTCCACCTGGGTGCCGGCCGTCTGCGACTGGTTGGGCACGTCCACGCACCTGCCGGAGGCGGAGCCGACGATGGTGGAGGTGGTGCCGCCGTTGCCGCCGCCGCTGCCGGGCGTGATCGACAGGTTGTCGAACTCGGCCGTCTCGGTCTGGGCGGTCTGGTAGCCGACCTGCCCGCCGGCGAAGGAGTAGTCGTTGACCGAGCCGACCGCCGCACCGTCGATCACCGCGGAGATGGTCGAGCCGGCGAAGGTCAGGCCCAGGGTGTGCCACCGGTTGGTGCCCAGCGCCGAGACGTTGCCGTGGGCCAGGGTCGAGACGTTCCCGTTGGTGCTGGAACTCAGGATCGACCAGGCTCCCGCGTCGGTCACCCGCAGGTGGTAGGCGTTCAGGCCGCCGGTGGTGGTGTAGTCCTGCGAGTTGGCGCGGCCGAGCAGGTCGGCGTACCCGGACTGCTCGAGCAGCACGTCGGAGGAGACGGTGTAGTTGCTCCAGCCCACGTCACCGAGCATGGCGTGCGGATCGGACAGCGCGTCCCAGGTGATCGGCTTCTGCGGGCTCATCTGGCGCACGCACATCCCGCTGCGGCCGCCGCCGCAGGCGGTCTCCTCGAAGGCGCCCTGCCAGTCCATCAGGTACTTCGCCTCGGTGCCTGCCGTGTAGCCGTCGAAGGAGTCGCTGTAGGGCAGCCCCAGCGAGCCCTGAGCCGGCCCGGTGGCAGTGCCCTTGCCCTGGCCGGTCGTGGTGGTCACGGTGTAGACGCGGCCGGGCTGCACGGTGAGGCTGAAGCTCCCGCCCGACGGGGTGATGTCCGCGGAGTGCACGAAGTAGTCGGACGGGTTGCCGGAGTTGACGTTGGTCGACCACACGTGGACCGCTCCGGTGGACAGCCCGCCGCTGACGGTGAAGTTCAGCGTCTGGGCGCTGCCGGCGTCCATCGTCTCGATGACCGTGGAGTAGTCGGAGTTGTTGGTCGACTTCAGCGACACGTAGCTGCCGTTGGCGCGGTTGCCGCCGATGTAGCCGCTGGAGGAGTCGAGGTACTTCCAGCCGGGGGCGGTGAACTGGCTGGTCTGCGCCATCACCCAGGCGTTCTTGCCGATCGAGTAGGAGCCGGACCACGGCTGCGAGGCCAGGGCGAGTCCCATGGTCGGGTAGGGCAGGTTCGGCGTGACGGAGGCGACGACCGGCCAGTTGAGGTAGGCCGTCATCTTCCCGTCGATGTAGCCGCGGTTGATGCCGCGCGCCATCGCCTGGGCACCGCCGTTGTAGTCGTCCGACCCGTTCTCGCTCGCCCACAGCTGCTTGCCGGACGACAGGGCGGACGACGGCACGCTGCAGTTGGTCTGGGCCGACCGGTACCCGCAGGGGTAGTGCGTGCCGATGACGCCCACCGAGGAGGCGAACGTCGGGTTGGAGTTGACGTCGTTCGCGATCGTCCAGTCGGAGTCGGCCCCGACGATCTTGATCGCCGAGTAGCCGTTGCTGTTGAGCGCGCTGCGCAGCTGCTCGTACCACGAGACGTTGTAGCCGCGCTCGTTCCAGCCGCCGAGGTAGTCGATAGTCAGCCCGTGCTGCTTGGCGCAGCCCAGCCACGAGACCAGGTAGTTGACCATGTCGGTGGACCAGAAGTTCCCGTTGCCGATCCAGCCGGGGGCGCCCCAGGCCAGCCCGTAGAGCTTGATGTTCGGGTTGCGCGCCTTGGCCTGCTCCATCAGCCACCACTCGTAGCCGCGGTTGCAGTTCAGGTCGGACCGGGTGTGCTGGTGGCTCGGCTCGGCACCGGAGGTGGAGTTGGTGTCGCCGCCGACCTCGGCCTTGAGGATCTGCAGGGAGGCGCCGTAGCCGGGCTTGAACAGGTAGTCCAGGATCTGGCCGCGCTGGGGGTCGGGGTAGTCGATCAGGAGTCTGCTGTTGCCGCCGCCGCCGCTGATCGCGCCGACGCCGTCGAACGTCCGGCCGCCGGAGGCGCCGTTGATCGTGATGGAGGTCGCGGCATGGGCCGGTGACGCGCCCGTGCCCACGATGCCGCCCGCGGCGAGGAGTAGGCCCAGGAGCACGACCGTCGAGGCTCGCGTTCGCCGGAACAACTGGCCGAGTGCTGACACGGTGGATTCCTTTCGCAGGGTGGGAGGTCTCCTGCGGCCGGAGCCGGAGATCCGGCCGCAGGACCCGCTGACGGTGATGCGTGGGGGGTGTTCTGCCTGGTGCGTTAGCGCTCACAACTCGGAACTGTCGGAAAGTCCCGCCATGAAGTGGGATTGCCGAGAGGTTTCGGGGTCAGACGGTGCTCTCAACTCCTCAGGTCTGTCAAGGGTGCGAACCCCGGCCGGAAGCACGGCACTTGCCGAGTGCACGCACCGGCAGACGCCCCGCCACGGGGCTGCCCGTGTGACCACCGCGCTGTTTGTGATAAGGGTTGACACGGCGTGCGGGGGTGATGCAGGCTGCCCCCGTTAGGCCAAAGACATCCCATCTCCCTATCGTGAGAAACCTCGCGTGACGAGTGCGAATGTTAGCGCTCACGCGAAGGATGTCTGTTCCCCCCACAAAAGGATGCGCCCATGAGACGCAAATCCCTCCTCGTACCCGTTCTGGCCGCGCTGGCCCTGGTCCTGGCCGCGGCCGGCACCGCGCTGAGCAACAGCCTCGGTACGGGTGCGTCGCCCACCACGGTCACAGCCGCCGCGGCCACGGCCGGGTGCGGCAAGGCCCCGACGCTGGCCAGCGGCACGCACACGATCTCCAGCAGCGGCCAGAACCGCAGTTACATCCTGCGGGTCCCCGCCAACTACGACAACAACCGCCCCTACCGCCTGGTCTTCGGTTTCCACTGGGTGGGCGGCACCATGAACGACGTCGACTCGGGCGGCACCGACGGCTACAACTGGTCCTACTACGGGCTCAGGCGCCTGGCCGACAGTGCGAACAACGGCACGATCTTCGTCGCCCCCCAGGGCATCAACAACGGCTGGGCCAACACCAACGGACAGGACGTCACCTTCGTCGACGACATGGTCCGGCAGCTCGAGTCCGGCCTGTGCGTGGACAGCACCCAGCTGTTCTCGTCCGGGTTCAGCTACGGCGGGGCGATGACGTACGCGCTCGCCTGCGCCCGGCCGACGGTCTTCCGCGCGGTCGCGGTGTACTCCGGTGCCAACCTCAGCGGCTGCAGCGGCGGCACCCAGCCCGTCGCGTACATGGGGCTGCACGGCATCAGGGACAACGTCCTGCCGATCGCCTCCGGGCGCTCGCTGCGCGACACCTTCGTCAGGAACAACGGCTGCACCCCGCAGAACCCGCCGGAGCCGGCCTACGGAAGCCTGACGCACATCATCACCGCCTACTCCGGGTGCAAGGCGGGGTATCCGGTGGTGTGGGCGGCCTTCGACGGAGCCGGACACGACCCCGGCCCCATCGACGGGTCGACAGGCGACGGCTGGCACACCTGGACCTCGGGCGAGGTGTGGAAGTTCTTCACGCAGTTCGACTCCTCCACCCCGCCCACCAGCGGACCCCCCACCAGCGAACCGCCCACCAGCCCTGCGGGCAACCAGCAGGTCGTGGGCCAGCAGTCCGGCCGGTGCCTGGACATCAGCAACTCCACGACCGCCAACGGCACACAGGCGGAGCTGTGGGACTGCAACGGCGGCAGCAACCAGCGCTGGACCTACACCTCGGGCAAGCAGCTGATGGTCTACGGCAACAAGTGCCTGGACGCCTCGGGTCAGGGAACCGCCAACGGCACCGCCGCGGTGATCTGGGACTGCAACGGCCAGGCCAACCAGCAGTGGAACATCAACTCCAACGGCACCGTGACCGGTGTGCAGTCGGGGCTGTGCCTCGACGCCGCGGGGCAGGCGACCGGCAACGGCACCAAGATCCAGCTGTGGAGCTGCACCGGTGGCTCCAACCAGCAGTGGAGCCTGCGCAGCTGAGCAGGACCCGGATGCCGTGCACCGTGCGGTGATCCGGTCGGTACGCGCTCGACGCGAGATCTCGCGGCGGCAGTCCTGGAGCGCCCGGGGCCTTTCCCCCGGGTGGACTGCCGCCGCATAGGGGGCCGTCCTTGGCCGGTGGGGGTCGAGGACGGCTCTCGCGTCATGCCGGGCGGTCCCCCGCTCCCCCCCGTCAGCGGGGAGCAGCGGCGGGCGGGTCGTTCAGCGCGCCGGAGCGGAAGGCGGCCACCTCGACCGCGTCCGCGTCGAACCCGGCGGACGCCAGGACGTCGCGCAGGCCCGCAAGCGCGGCCGCCTCGCCCAGCACACCCGCCGGAACCTCGACGCGTGCCCGGCCGCCGCCGAGGTCCCGCACCCGCAGGTCCGCCGCCTCCACGCCCGCGGCGCCCAGTGCGGTCCGCACCGCCGCCTCCGCCCGGTCGACGCGGGCCAGCCGGGGGCCGGAGATCCGCAGTCCGTAGGCGACCCGGCTGGCCAGGCACGGAGTGGCCGGCTTGTCCCAGGTGGGCAGGGACCAGTGGCGGCTGAGCCGGCGCACCTGCTGCTTGGTCAGGCCCGCGCCCAGCAGCGGGGTCAGGACGCCGCGTTCGCTGCCCGCCCGGATCCCGGGACGGAAGAGGTCGGCCGCGTCGTCGGCGTTGGTGCCGGTGGCCACCTGGCGGAAACCCGACTCGGCCGCGATCCTGCCGATCGAGTCCAGCACCTCCGACTTGCAGAAGTAGCAGCGGTCGGGGCCGTTGGCGCGGTAGCCGGCGCGCTCCAGCTCCCTCGTCCTGGGCGTGAGGTGGGCGACGCGCAGGCCCGCGGCCACGTCCGCCGCCCGCTCCAGCTCCCCCGAGGCCAGGCTCTCGGAGACGGCGGTGACGGCCAGGACGTCGGCGGCCCCCAGCGCGCGTACCGCGGCGGCCAGCACCAGCGCCGAGTCCGCGCCCCCGGAGAAGGCGACGGCGACCCGTCCCCTGCCGTCGAACTGCTCCAGCAGCCGCTGCGCATCCGATTCCACGTCGGTCATGACCCGTCCTCCTCGCGGGCCGCGGCAGCCGCGGCCGTCTCCGCCAACTCCGCCACCTCGCGCAGCGGAAGGCCGAGCCGGGCCGCCGCCGCCGCGGCATCGTCGTGTTCCGCCTTGGCCCGGTAAGGCCCGTGCTTGACCCGGACGGCCGCTCCCCGCACGTCCACCACCTCGGTGCGGCGCGGGAAGGCGGTGCGGGAGACGTCGCTCCTGCGGATGCCCAGGGTGCCGGTCTCGGCCGCCATCAGCTCCTGCACGGCGCCGGCCAGTTCCGGGCGGCACAGGCAGTGCAGCACGTGTGCCGGGCGGCCCTTCTTCATCACCGCGGGCGTCACCCAGGCGTCCAGCGCGCCCGCGTCCAGCGCCCGCTGGACCACGTGCGCCAGGACCTCGCCGGTGACGTCGTCCAGGTTGGTCTCCAGCAGCGCGACGCTCTCCCGGCCGTCCCGCACGTCCGCGGCCACGGTGACGGCGCAGACGTTGGGCCGGTCGTCCAGCGTCCTGGTGCCGGCCCCGTAGCCGGTACGCCCCAGCACGGCCGGCGGCAGCGGCTCGTACCTGGCGGCCACCGCGGACAGCACGGCCGCAGCCGTCGGTGTGACGGTCTCGCCGGGGACGTCCGTGCCCGTCACGGCGGCTCCCCTGAGGAGTTCCAGGGTGGCGGGGGCGGGGACCGGGATGATGCCGTGCGCGGAACGCGTGCGCCCGACGCCGAGCGGCAGCGGGCCGCAGACCACCTGCGTGACACCAAGGTGGTGCAGCGCCGCCGCGATGCCGACGATGTCCACGACCGTGTCGTGCCCGCCGAGTTCGTGGAGGTGCACCTCGTGCGGGTCGACGCCGTGCAGCCTGCCCTCCACGGCCGCTATCGCGGTCAGGGCGGCGGTGGCGAGCGCCGCGACGGGCCGCGGGCGGGCGCGGGAGACCATGTCCATGAGCAGGCCGGCCGGGCGCCGCGCGGCGGTGTCCGTCACCTCCACGCGGACCCGTACCGCGGCCAGGCCGTGCGTGGTGACCCGCTCTGCCGTGAGGTCCCATCCGGTCAGGCCGGTGGAGCCGACGGCCTCCCTGATCCGGTCCAGCGGCGCGCCCGCGTCGACGAGGGCGGCCAGCAGCATGTCCCCCGCCAGTCCGGTGAAGGGGTTGATCCAGCAGATCACGACACGTCCTCACGCGTCCTGGCGAGGCGGTGCGCCGCCATCGCCGCCCCGAAACCGGAGTCGATGTTGACCACGGTGACCCCCGCGGCGCAGGAGGCGTGCATCGCCAGCAGGGCGGTGACGCCTTCCAGCGATGCCCCGTAGCCGGTCGAGGTGGGCACGGCGACGACCGGGCAGGCGACCAGGCCGCCCACCACGCTGGCCAGGGCGCCCTCCATCCCCGCCACGACGATCACGGCGTCCTGCCGCCGCAACTCGTCCTTGACGGCCAGCACCCGGTCCAGCGCGGCCACGCCGACGTCGTGCCAGGCGGTGGTGGCCAGCCCCAGCGCGGCGGCGACGGCAGCGGCCTCCGCTGCCACCGGCCGGTCGGCGGTACCGGCGGCCACGACGCCCAGCGCGAAGCCGCGCGGGTCCGCCGGACGCCACGTCAGCAGCCGCGCCTCGGCGTCGTAGCGCCCCTCGGGCACCTCCTGTGCGACGGCTGCCGCCTCGGCGGGTCCGATGCGGGTGACCAGGACGGGCCCCTGGTTGTGCCGCAGCAGTGCGGTGACGATGCCGGCGATCTGCCCGGTGGTCTTGCCGGGGCCGTACACGACCTCGGGCACGCCCTGCCGGGCCTCGCGGTCGACGTCGACCCGGGCGAAGCCGAGGTCGAGATACGTGGTGTCCACGCGGACCCCCTCAGGTGTCGTATCGGTCCGGTCGGTTCGAGCGGTATCCGGTCGCCGACCGGTCAGGCGAGATACGGGATCGTCTGCGGGCCCTCGGGCAGCACGCACAGCCGCGCCCCGGGCCCCGCGGCGGCCAGCGCCTGTGCCACGGTTTCCGACACGTCCCGGGTCTGCCGCAGGTGCGCGCCCGCCAGTTCGTCGTCGGTCAGGTACGAGGTCGCCATCACGACGTCGCTTCCCGACTGGATACGGGCCTGTATCTGCACCTGCCACTGGTCGGGCACGGTCTCCCCCGCGGAGCGTGCCCCGATGGCCGCGAGCAGTTCCTGCGGCGAGGCCGCCGAGGCCAGGACCTGGCGGTAGGAGCCGTGGTCGGGGAAGCCGTCGCGGCATTCGGCGGCGCACACGATCGTCCCTCCCGGCCGTACGACCTGGTAGGCGGCCGACATCCCCTTCACCGCCTGGTAGAGGTTCTGGTCCAGCGGGAAGCCGGAGTTGGTCGTGACGACCACGTCGAAGGGCGCGGGCACCGGGCGCATGGCCATGCGCCTGGCGGCGGCGGTGGCGGCGGCGTGCATGGGCAGCAGGTCCCCGCCGAATGCGGCGACGACGTCCTTGTCCCGGTTGAGGATCACGTCGAGGGCGAAGGTGACGCCGGTGGCCTCCGCGATGGCGCGCACGTCGTCGTGGACGGGGTTGCCGCGGGTGATGCCCCAGGTGGCGCGGGGGCTGCCGATACGGGCGGCGTCGTGCAGGACGAGTACGGTCTCCAGTGCGGCAAGTCCCGGCGCGACGAGCTTGGGACCGCCGGAGAAGCCCGCGAAGAAGTGCGGTTCGACGAACCCGGTCGTGATCCGCACGTCCGCCTCGGCCCACTCCCTGGCGAGCCACACCGGCACCCCGTCGCCGTGGGTGCCCATCCAGGTCAGCCGGCTGCGGTCGCGTGCGTCGTGGTTGACCACGCGCACCCGGTCGACCACGTCGTCGCCGAGCATCCGCCGCAGTTCCGCGTCGGTGTTGCCGCGGTGCGTCCCGGTGGCGACCAGGATCACCACGTCGTCGAGGCGTACGACACCCTCCAGTTCCGCCAGGACGGCGGGGATCATCAGGTGCCGCGGCTGCGGGCGGGTGCCGTCGCACATCGAGATCGCCACCGTCTGCCCGGGGCGGACCCGCTCGCGCAGCGGGGGCCCGGCGACCGGGTGCCGCAGCGCCGCGGTCAGTGCCGCGGCCTGGTCGGGGGCGGCGTCATGGTGCACCGGTTCGACGACGGTGGTCACCGCGGGGTCGACGTCGATGTCCAGCCCGCTCTCGCCGTAGGCCAGCCGTATCCTCACCGCTGCGGTCCTTCCCGCCGGGCGGTCACGGCCGGCTGCCCGCGCCGCCGGGCGGGCCTTCCTGCTCGACGTGCTCGCGCAGCCACTGCTCGGTCGTACTGACGTGGATCAGCGCCACCGCTTCGGCCAGCGCGCGGTCCCGTGCGACCAGGGCGTTGTAGATCGCCCGGTGCTCGGCGATGGTGCGGTCGCCGGCCTTGTCGTCGACCAGCCCGCGCCAGACCCGGGCGCGTACCGTGCGGCTGGAGATGCCCTCCAGCAGGGTGGCCAGCGTGCTGTTGCCCGCGGAGGCGATCACGGCGCGGTGGAAGGCCGCGTCGTGCTCGTTGAGCAGTTCGACGTCGTCGCTGGCGCGCGTCATCGCGTCCAGGTGGTACCTGATCTCGGTCAGGTTCTCCTCGGTGACCCGGCCTGCGGCCAGCCCTGTGGCGATCGGCTCGAAGAGCCTGCGGACCTCGGTCAGCTCCAGCAGCGTGTCGCCGCGCAGCAGTTCCACCGCGGACCCGAGGCTCTCCAGCAGCAGTGCGGGCTCCAGGCTGGTCACATAGGTGCCGTCCCCCCGCCGGATCTCCAGGACCCGTGCGACGACGAGGGCTTTGACCGCCTCGCGCATCAGGTTCCGGGAGAGCCCGAGGTCGGAGGCCAGTTGCTGTTCCGGAGGCAGTTTCGCCCCGGGGAGCAGCTCTCCTGACTGGATGAGTTCCCTGATCCGGGCGATGGCCTTGTCCGTCAGTGACATCGATTCGTCCCCACTCCCCTGCAGGCGCTGCATGAGAGTAGCAGCGTCATCCAATGTCTGACAGACATGGGATGGATATTCCCCGATCGCGCGACATGCCCCACATCGGCTGCCACCGGCTCCACCTGCAACATCAACAGCGATTCGATGACGTCCTCTAGACAGGCCGTCGACACGACCCGTATAAATCCATCCCATGTCATGGATGCAGCAGTGCCCCTGGGCGCATGCCCATGGATTCCGGAAGGGCCAGGACACATGGCCGAGCTGATCATCGCCGTGGAGACGGCCGATGTCCGCTTCCCCACCTCGCTCGACCTGGACGGATCCGACGCGATGAACCCGGAGCCGGACTACTCGGGCGCCTATGTGACCGTACGGACCAGCAGCGGGGCGGCCGGCTACGGCCTGGCCTTCACCGTGGGCCGGGGCAACGAGGTGGAGGTCGCGGCCGTCCGGTCCCTCGCCCGGCTCGTGGTCGGCCTGCCGGTCGAGGAGGTGCTGGGCGATCTCGGCGCCTTCTCCCGCCGCCTGACCGGCGACAGCCAACTGCGTTGGCTGGGGCCGGAGAAGGGGGCGATCCACATGGCCGCCGCGGCGATCGTCAACGCCGTCTGGGACCTGTACGGCCGCCGGGAGGGCAAACCGGTCTGGCGGCTGCTGGCCGGGCTGTCCCCCGAGCAGCTGGTCGACCTGGTGGACTTCCGCTACCTGCAGGACGCCCTGACCCGCGAGGAGGCGCTGGACATCCTGCGCCGGGCCGAGCCCGGCCGTGCTCAACGGGCCGAGCAGCTGCTGTCCGAGGGCTTCCCCGCCTACACCACCACGCCGGGCTGGCTGGGCTACTCCGACGAGAAGCTGGTCCGCCTGTCGCAGGCCGCCGTCGCCGAGGGCTTCACCCAGATCAAGCTGAAGGTGGGGGCCGACCCCGACGACGACGTCCGGCGGATGCGGCTGGCCCGCGAGGCGGTAGGCCCCGGCATCCGCATCGCGGTCGACGCCAACCAGGCCTGGGGCGTGCCGCAGGCGATCGACTGGATGCGGCGGCTGGCGCCCTACGACCCGTACTGGATCGAGGAGCCCACCTCCCCCGACGACATCCTCGGCCACGCCGCGGTCCGCAGGGCGGTCGCGCCGATCAAGGTGGCCACCGGGGAGCACACCCACAACCAGGTGATGTTCAAGCAGCTGCTGCAGGCCGGCGCACTGGACGTCCTGCAGATGGACGCCAGCAGGACCGCGGGGGTGACCGAGAACGTCGCGATCCTGCTGCTGGCCGCCAAGTTCGGCGTTCCGGTGTGCCCGCACGCCGGCGGCCTGGGCCTGTGCGAGATGGTCCAGCACCTGGCCATGTTCGACTACGTGGCCGTCTCCGGCTCCATGGACAACCGCGTCATCGAGTACGTCGACCACCTCCACGAGCACTTCACCGATCCGGTGCGCATCCGCCGGGGCCGCTATCTGGCGCCGACCGCACCCGGGCTCAGCGCCGAGCTGCACGCCCAGTCGGCAGCCGCCCACCGCTTCCCCGAAGGCGCCGTGTGGAAGCGGAAGGCGGCATGAGCGGCCCGCGCCGAGTCCGTCCCCGCACCGCCCCAGCCCAGCTTCGTCCGCGCAAGGACCCGAGGAGACCTGAGCAATGAAGCCACCCACGAGAAGGACCACCGCGCTGGCAGCCGTGCTCGCCGCCGTGGCGATACCCGTGCTCACCGCCTGCAACTCCGACTCCGGCGGCTCCTCGGCCGTCGGCGTGGACTACCCCCGCTCCGACACCGACTTCTGGAACTCGTACATCAAGTACACCCCGCAGTTCGCCAAGCAGCTGAAGATGACGCTGAAGACGACGAACTCCCAGAACGACGTGGCCAAACTCACCGCCAACGTCCAGACCTTCATCAGCCAGGGCGTCAAGGGCGTGGCGATGGCGCCGCAGGACACCGCCGCGATCGCGCCCACCCTCGACCAGCTGGCGAGCAAGAAGATCCCCGTCGTCACCGTCGACACCCGCCCTGACAGCGGCAGCGTCTACATGGTGGTCCGCGCCGACAACCGCGCGTACGGCCAGAAGGCCTGCCAGTTCCTCGGCGCCAAGCTCGGCGGCAAGGGCGAGGTCGTCATGCTGGAGGGCGACCTGTCCTCGATCAACGGCCGGGACCGCACGGAGGCGTTCAACGACTGCATGAAGCAGGACTTCCCCGGCATCAAGGTCTACGGGGAGGCCACCAACTGGGACGGCGCGACCGCAGCGCAGAAACTGCAGACGGACCTGACCGCCCACCCGGGCATCAAGGGCGTCTACATGCAGTCCAGCTTCGCGCTGTCCGGCACCCTGCAGGTCCTCAAGCAGAAGGGACTGCTGGTCGGACCGAGCGACCCCAAGCACGTCTTCGTCGTGTCCAACGACGGCATCCCGGAGGAACTCAGCGACATCGCCGCCGGCAAGATCGACGCCACCGTCTCCCAGCCGGCCGACCTGTACGCCAAGTACGCGCTCTACTACCTCCAGGCAGCCCTGGACGGGAAGACCTTCAAGCCGGGGAAGACCGACCACGCCAGCACCATCATCCAGGTCCGCCCGGGTGTGCTGGAGGACCAGCTGTCCGCCCCGCTGGTGACGGCAGACGGGGCCACGTACGGCGGGGTGGCCAGCGTGAAGAACTCCGACACCTCCCTGTGGGGCAACCACCTCAGCTGACCGGGAAGGCGACACCAGCCATGGGTACGGCACCGCCCGTCGCCGAAGCGTCGGGAATCGTCAAGCAGTTCGACTCCACCGTGGCGCTCGACGACGCCCACATCACCATCCACCAGGGACAGACCCACGCACTCGTCGGCCGCAACGGCGCGGGGAAGTCCACCCTGGTCTCCATCATGACCGGCCTGCAGGCCCCCGACCGGGGAGCGGTCGCCTTCAGCGGCCGGCCCGCCCCGCGGCTGGCGGACCGGGACGCCTGGCGCAGGTCGGTCGCCTGCGTCTACCAGAAGTCCACGATCATCCCGGAACTGACCGTGGCGGAGAACCTGTTCCTGCACCGCCTGGACCGCGGGCAGCTCGGACTGGTCCGCTGGAACGAGGTCAGGCGCAAGTCCCGCGACCTGCTCCACAAGTGGTCGGTGGACGTGGACGTACGCCTGCCGGCCCGCGAACTGACCATCGAGCAGCGGCAGTTCGTGGAGATCGCCCGGGCGCTGTCCTTCGGCGCCCGCTTCATCGTCCTCGACGAGCCGACCGCACAGCTGGACGCCGCGGCCATCAGCCGGCTGTTCACCCGGATCGGGGACCTCCAGCAGCAGGGCGTGACCTTCCTGTTCATCAGCCACCACCTGCAGGAGGTCTACGACATCTGCGACACCGTGACGGTCTTCCGCGACGCCCGCCATGTCCTCACCGCGCCCGTGGCGGACCTGCCGCGCGGCGAACTGGTGGCCGCCATGACCGGCGACGCGGCGGAGGCGGGCGGGCGCGCGCCCCGCCGTCCGCCCCCCGCAGGCGCCGGCCGGACCCTCGCCGTCGGGTCCCTCACCAGCGCCGGCAGCTACCAGGACGTCTCCTTCGAGGTCGCGGCAGGCGAGATCGTCGGCCTGGCCGGGGCCGCGGGCAGCGGCCGCACCGAGGTCGCGGAGACCGTCGTGGGGCTGCGCGCCGCCGACAGCGGGACCGTGGACGTCGGGGGTGCCCGCCCCCGGCCGGGCAGCGTCCCCGGCACGCTGGCCGCCGGAGTCGGCTTCGTCCCCCAGGACCGGCACCACCAGGGGTACGTGCCGCACATGTCCATCGCCGACAACGGCACCCTGACCGTCCCCCGCCGACTGGGACCGTACGGGTTCATCAACGGACGGGTGCGCGAGGAGCTGGCACGGGCCGCGATCGACGACCTGGCCATCAAGACGCCCGGCCCCGACCTGCCGGTGGCCGGGCTGTCCGGCGGAAACCAGCAGAAGGTCGTCATGGCCCGCGCCCTCGCCAACGACCCGAGGCTGCTGGTCCTGATCAGCCCCACGGCGGGCGTCGACGTCCGGTCCAAGGAGTTCCTGCTGCACAAGGTGGAGCAGACGGCGGCCGGCGGCACCGCCGTCCTGCTGGCCTCCGACGAACTGGACGACCTGCGCGTCTGCGACCGGGTCCTGGTCATGGTGCAGGGCCGGGTCGTCGCCGAAATGCCCCGCGGATGGAACGACCACGAACTGGTGGCCGCCATGGAAGGAGTGGACCTCGATGCCTGACACCGTGGCCACCGGTACGCACAAGGACTCCGCAGAACCCCCCAGGCCCGCCGTCTCGGCCGAGCGGCGGATCGCCTTCGCCCGGCTGCGGGACCTCGCCCTGATCCCGCCCATCATCGTGATCGCCGTCGTCGGGCAGCTGGTCAACTCCGTCTTCCTGCAGACCGACAACATCATCAACGTCCTCCAGACGATGTCGGAGATCGCCGTCCTGGTCCTGGCGGAGACGATGGTCCTGATCGTCAAGAAGATGGACCTGTCGCTGGAGTCCACCATGGGGCTGGCCCCGGGCGTGGCCGCCTGGCTGACCGTTCCCACCGGTGCGGGCCACGGGCTCGGGCTGCTCCCCGGCGGCTGGGCCGTCCCCGTCACGCTGGCCGTCGGGCTGGCCATCGGTGCGGTCAACGCCCTGTTCATCATCAACTTCGGACTCAACGGCTTCATCGTCACCCTGGGCATGCTCATCGTGCTGCGCGGCATCCTCACGGGCATCTCCGGCGGCCAGACCTTCTTCCACCTGCCCGGCTCCATGCTCTACGTCGGCACCACCGAATGGCTCGGAATGCCGGCCTCGGTGTGGGTCTGCCTGATCCTCTTCGCGATCGGCATCGTGGTCCTGGGCTTCACCAGCTTCGGCCGGTCCCTGTACGCCATCGGCGGCAATGTCGACGCCGCGAAGGCGGCCGGCATCCGCACCGACCGGGTCCTGTGGATCGTCATGGTCACCGCCGGCGGGCTCGCGGCCCTCAGCGGCCTCATGCTCTCCGGCCGGCTGGCGTCGGTGGCCTCCGCCCAGGGCAACGGGTACATCTTCACCGTCTTCGCCGCGGCCGTCATCGGCGGCATCAGCCTCAACGGCGGGAAGGGCAGCGTCTTCGGAGCCTTCACCGGCATCCTGCTGCTCTACCTCATCCAGAACGTCCTCACCCTCGGCGGTGTCCCCGCCCAGTGGATCGGCGCCCTCAACGGCGGCATCATCCTCATCGCCCTGGCCCTGTCCCGCGTCACCGGCGGGAAGATCCAGGAGTAGCGGGGTGCCGCGCGGCTTTCCGCCCGTGGTGCCGTCCCGGACGGGGGACGGCACCACGGGCGGCCGGCTCAGCGGTAGCCGGCGGCGGTGATGTTCGCCTGCACCGCGGCGTCGGTGGCGTCGGAGGGGTAGCCGGCGACGACGGCGCCCTCGTAGAAGGTCCCCGCGCTGAGGTTGGCTCCGCCGCCGGGCTTGCAGCAGTCGCCGCCGCTGCCCAGCACGATGGCCCCCTGCTTCTTCATGGGGCTGTACCCGCTGGGCAGTCCGCCGTCCCACAGCGTGGTCAGCGAACCGGACTGGGCGTTGGCGCCTTTCAACGCGAAACGCGACGTCCCGTTGTTCTTGAGCATCGCGGTGACGAACTTGCTGGTGAACGCCCGCTGGTTGGAGTTCCAGGACTGGCTTCCCCCGGGGTACAGGCCCCATTCGAGGTCGGCCTGCACCCACGGGCCGCTGCCCGAGCAGCCGCCGAACCAGCACTCGGTGCCGAAGTTGATCGCGTCCATGGCACCGGCGGCGTCCGCCTTCCTGGTCGTCTCGCTGTTGCCGTAGTCGAAGCAGCAGCCGTTGTTGACATGGGTCCCGCTGGTCACCATGTACGCGCCCTCCGGCGCGCTGCCGGTCGGGACACCGGTCAGGTGGCCGTCGCGCCAGTAGCTGTTGCCCGGGTTGATGTAGAGCGAGTACGCCTTGTTACCCCCGGCGGTCAGCGCTTCCGACGTCGCCTTCGCGGGACTGCTCTGGCTCGACCCGGGAACCTGCGACGAGCCCTGGTACCACAGGTCGTTGCCGCGGCCGGACTGGTCGTAGACCACCGTGATCACGCAGGAGGTGTTCGCGCAGAACGAGTCCTGCGCGGCGGCGTCGGCGTAACCGCCGGCGGCCAGCACGCCGATGTTCCTGGTCGAGTTGTCCGACGAGCGCCGCACCTGGTAGAGGCTGCCGGTGTAGGAGCCGTAGAGCGCCCGTACGGTGCTGTGCGCGGCGACGCACGGCGTGCCGCCCGAGTTGTAGATGTCGCACGGCCCCGAGCCTGACGGGGGCGGGGTGGTCGTCGTCGAGGTGGTCCACTTCTGGTTGCTCTGGCCGTTGCAGGTCCACAGCTCCACCAGGGCGCCGTTGGCCGTCGAGGCCCCTGTGACGTCCAGGCACAGGCCCGACTGCACACCGGTGACCGACCCGTCGGAGTTCTGCCGCCACTGCTGGTTGGCCTGCCCGTTGCAGGACCAGATGATCACCTGGGTCCCCGGGGTCGTCCCCTGGGCGTTGGCGTCGGCGCAGCGCGTGCCGTTCAGCGTCCGCAGCTCGCCCGCGGAGGTGAACTCGAAGGCCTGGCCGCTCTGGCCGTTGCAGTCCCAGATGTCCAGCGCTGTGCCCACCGTGTCGACGTTGCCCTTCACGTCGAGACACCGGCCTGACGCCGCGCTCACCACGGGCGCCGTCGCGGCCGACGCGGGCGCCGACATGCCGACGGCCGCGGCGAGCAGGGTGGCCAGGAGCGCCAGCACGGACGACACGACGAGGGACGGATGTGCCCGTCTGCGTGCGCCGCCGCCTGGCGAGGCGTTCGGATGCAGCATGTTTCCACTCCTTGCGGATAAAGGTGTGCCCCTGCCGGAGGTCCGGCAGGGGCATGGGGCGTGGTTCAGCTCAGCGTCCACTGCTGGTTGCTGCCGCCGTTGCAGGTCCACAGCTCCACCAGGGCGCCGTTGGCCGTCGAGGCCCCTGTGACGTCCAGGCACAGGCCCGACTGCGTACTGGTGACCGTGCCGTTGGAGTTGACGCTCCACTGCTGGTTGGCGCCGCCGTTGCAGGACCAGGTCTCGACCTTGGTGCCTGCGGTGGTCTGGTTGTTGTAGGCGTCGAGGCACAGCTGCGCGCCGCCGGAGACGACCGTCAGT
>NZ_JAFFIX010000035.1 GCF_016916835.1 Actinacidiphila bryophytorum
GGGGGGGGGGGGGGGGGGGGGGGGGGGGGGGGGGGGGGGGGGGGGGGGGGGGGGGGGGGCGGGGGGGGGGGGGGGGGGGGCGGGCGGGGGGGGCGGAGCCGCGGGCACCGGCCCGGGCTCGTGTTCGGGCTCGTGTTCGGACATCAGACCCCCTCCCCCGGCGCCTGGACGCGGTCGAGCTGCTGGTCCACCAGGTCGACCGCCTCGCTCCTGGGCAGCGGGGCGGGGCCCGCGGCCTGGAACTGGATCATCAGGTCGCCCTCGGTGGCCTGGCAGTACATGCCGTCCAGCCAGTCGGACCCGTCGTCCTTGCGCGCGCTGTCCGACGGCAGCACGCACACCGCGTGCGGGTGGCCGGGCACCGCGGGCCCCTTGGCGAAGACGTCGGACTGGGAGCTGAGCTTGCGGAAGGTCTCGGGACCCTGGGCCGCGGCCGTCTTGTTGCCGACCTGCACGACGGTGACCACGTACTCCCAGCCGCCGCCCTTGCTGTGGTACGTCCGCAGGGCCGCGCCCTTGATGTGCATGGCGTCGAGCAGCGCGTCGGCCTGCTTGCGCTCCTTCGCGGTGAGGTGGGAGCTGCCGTCGCCGCCCTCCAGCATCGCCTTGGCCTGGGCGGCGCCGAGGACGGTGTCGTTGCCGTAGCTCTGGACGTCGGGGCCGGGCTCCATGGTGCGCGGCACGGGCAGCAGCAGCTCGCCGAGGTCGCCGTAGTGGCTGCCGCCGGCGGTCACGCCGTAGGCCCTGGTCGCGGCGGGGGTGGGCGCCGCGGTACGCGCCGCCTCGGCCGCGTGTCCTGAGCCGCCGCCGAGCAGCAGGTAACCGCCGCCGCCGAGCGCGGCGGCCAGCACCAGGGCGCCGGCGATCAGCAGGTCCCTGCGCTGCCGCGCCTTCTCGGCCGCCGCTTCCGGCGTCGGCACCGGCTCGGGAACCGGCACCGGCTCGGGCGCCGGGACCGCCTCGGGGGGTGTCTGGCTCACAGACGCTCCAGCTGCTTCGTGATCACGGACATGACCGCGTTCCGCGACACCGGGTGGAGCCCGCTCACGAAGACCTCCACGAAGATGTTGCCCATGCGGGCGAAGCCCTCGCCGACGTAGACCTTCAGGCCGCCCGCCTCGTCGTACGGCTCCGCGGAGGGCCGCACCTCGCCGTCCGTCGTGCCGGGGACGGGGGTGCCGTAGCTCTGGTGGGTGCCGTCGCTGTACTCGCTGCCGCTCAGCACCTCCGAGGTGTACGGGGTCGTGTCGTCGCGGTACTGCGTCAGGCTGACCTCGGTCTCGACGCGCGAGGTCTTGCCCACCGACCAGCGGGCGGTGACCGCCCGCTGGAAGCCGTGCTCGCCGAGGTCGGAGAAGGCGGAGGCGGGGTCGTAGAACTTGTCCGCGACCGCGGCCTGCGTCAGCCAGCCGCGCTCGCGCTGCTCGGCGCCCTTGGGCGTCGGGAGCAGCAGCTCGATCAGGTTGCCCGCGTAGACCGCGTTGCGGTCGTCGGCGGGCTTCGGCGCGGGCTGCGCGGGGGCCGCGCCGGTGGGCTGTACGGGGGCGGCCGCGCCCAGCGGCGGCAGCGGGGTCGGCTTGCGGTCGCGCTGCACCTGGTAGCCGGCGCCCGCCCCTGCCAGGACGCCGAGTACGGCCGCGGCGGCCACCAGCAGCGTCAGCCGGCCGCGGCGCATCGGGCGGTAGGGCTCGGGCGGCGGCGGCACCGAGGACGAGACGAGTTCGGGTTCGAGGAACAGGGCGGGAGTCTCCTCCCCGTCCTGACCTGCGTCACGGCGTGGTTCGCCGCCGTTTTCCTGCATGGAGCCCCCCCCCGGGCGACGACGTACACGCGTGCGATCGACGTCACGCGGACTCGTATTATGCACCGCCCGTCCGGTGCCCGCGCACCGCTTTAAGCTGGGCGGATGGCGAAGAAGCTCGTGATCAAGGTGACGGCGGGCGCGGACGCGCCCGAGCGGTGCTCGCAGGCGTTCACGGTGGCCGCGGTCGCGGTGGCCAGCGGGGTCGAGGTGTCGCTGTGGCTGACCGGTGAATCGGCGTGGTTCGCGCTGCCGGGGCGGGCCGCGGAGTTCGAACTGCCGCACGCGGCACCGCTGCAGGACCTGCTGGACGCGGTGCTGGCCGGCGGTGCGGTCACCCTGTGCACGCAGTGCGCCGCCCGGCGCGACATCACGGAGAAGGACGTCGTCGAGGGGGTGCGGATCGCGGGTGCGCAGCTCTTCGTCAGCGAGATCATGCCGGACGGCGTGCAGGCGCTCGTCTACTGACGGGCGGCCCCGGGCGGCACGCTCATCGGCGGTGGTCCTTGCGGTTGCGGCCCTCCAGCTCGTCCCACCACGCATCGGACTCCGGGTCCCCCGTGCCCGCGTCGGAGCCGGGCCCGTCGTCGCGCGGCTCGTCGAACCAGCGCTCGTTGGGTCCGCGCCGGTTGGCGACGATCGCCGCGACCGGGGGGATGACCATGGCCACCAGGCACATGCCGATGGCGGCGGGGACGGACCACAGGCGCACGAGTGACCACGCCGTGACGAACAGCACCACGCAGGTGCCCATCATGGCGAAATACCAGTGACGGCGTCGTACGTCCACATCTCAACGGTACGTCCGCCAGGCGGATACCGAAACAGGCCGGGACGGCGCGGAGGGCCGCACCCCCTTGCGCGGGGCGCGGCCCTCCGGGCGTACCGGGTGGCGCCGGGGACGTCAGACGGCGATGGCGACCTCGGCCGCCGCGCCCTGCTGGGCCACGACCGTGCGGTCCACCGTCGCGCCGGGGACCAGCGCGCGCAGCGTCCAGGTGCCGGGCGCCGCGAAGAAGCGGAACTGCCCGGTCGCCGAGGTGGGCACCTCGGCGGTGAACTCGCCGCCGCCGTCGAGCAGTCGGACGTAGCCGCTGACCGGCTCGCCGTCGCGGGTCACAGACCCCTGGATGATGGTCTCGTTCGCCACGTCAACTCCTGCCAGGTCGGGCCCGCCGGCCTTCGCTCCACACATATCGGTCTACCTCGCTTCTCGTGGTCTCAGTTGGCGCCGAGCTCGATCGGCACGCCGACGAGCGAGCCGTACTCGGTCCACGAGCCGTCGTAGTTCTTGACGTTGTCCTGGTCGAGCAGCTCGTGCAGCACGAACCAGGTGAGCGCGGAGCGCTCGCCGATACGGCAGTACGCGATGGTGTCCTTGGCCAGGTCGACGTTCTCGTCCTGGTAGAGCTGGACCAGCTCGGAGTCGGACTTGAAGGTGCCGTCGTCGTTGGCGTTCTTCGACCACGGGATGTTGCGGGCGGTCGGCACGTGGCCGGGGCGCTGCGACTGCTCCTGCGGGAGGTGGGCGGGCGCGAGCAGCTTGCCGGAGAACTCGTCGGGCGAGCGGACGTCGACCAGGTTCAGCGTGCCGATCGCGGCGACGACGTCGTCGCGGAAGGCGCGGATCGCGGTGTTCTGGGCCTTGGCCTTGTACTCGGTCGCGGCGCGCTCGGGCACCGCGGCGACCAGGTCGCGGGAGTCCAGCTCCCACTTCTTGCGGCCGCCGTCGAGCAGCTTGACCGCGTCGTGGCCGTACAGCTTGAAGTACCAGTACGCGTAGGAGGCGAACCAGTTGTTGTTGCCGCCGTAGAGGACGACGGTGTCGTCGTTGGCGATGCCCTTGGCGGACAGCAGCGCCTCGAAGCCGGCCTGGTCCACGAAGTCGCGGCGGACCGGGTCCTGGAGGTCCTTCTTCCAGTCGATGCGGACGGCGTTCTTGATGTGGTTCTTGTCGTACGCCGAGGTGTCCTCGTCCACCTCCACGATGACCACCTTGGGGTCGTCGATGTGGGCCTCGACCCAGTCGGCGTCGACCAGGACGTCACTGCGGCTCATGCTGTTCTCCTCCGGGGCAGTACGGATGGTGCGGTTGCGCGACGCGCAGGGGGCGGTGCGTGCGATGCGGTGCGGTGGCGCGGCTCACGTCGGCGCTCCACGGCACGGGGCAGGCAGACTGCGCCGGGGCCTTGCGGCCGGCTTCGGCGCGGGGGAGCTGCTGCCCCTAGGGCATGCGACAGAGCATGGCGGCGACGCGGCACAGGTCGACTGCCCGCCGCTTCGTGAGATCCGCCTGTCGCTTCATGAGTCCCGATCGTAGGGAAATGAACCCGTAGGTGTCACCGGCGTGTCATATGGCGAGACAAGATTGTCCGAATGGCGGACCAGGCTATGGGTGGCGGTGCCGGGGCTCAGCTCGCGAGGGTGACGTGCTTGCCGCCCGCCTCCACCGACAGGCCGTCCGGCGTGGTCGTCACCGAGGTCAGCGCGATCCCCGACGGCAGGTGCGTGAGCTGCCGCTCGAAGTCGATCTGCTGCCGGACGGTGTCCTCCAGGCCGAGCGCGGTCAGCTCCTTGGGCAGGCTCTGCGCGTGCAGCCCTATCGTGTCGGCGCCGCGTACCGTCACCTGGCTGAGCACACTGATCTTGGTGCCGATGCCGGGGATCGTCCCGGTCAGCTTCACCATCGCCTTGCCGTCCGCGCTGGTGCCCGCCGCCGACACGGTGACCCCGGGGGGCGCGGCCTTGGACAGGTCCGCGTAGGTGATGAAGGCGATCCCGTCGGCGCTGTCGGCTATCGCGGTGCGGTAGCCGTTGGAGAACTTCACGCCGTGCAGGTCGGCGTTGAAGGTCGCGATCCGCAGCGACTGCCCGTCGCCGTGCGCCGCGATGTCCTCCGCCTTGATCTTCACGTCGTCCAGCTTGCCGAAGGCGGCCTGGGTCAGGAACGGGAAGCCCTGGATCGACACCTTCGGCTTGTGGTCGAGCCCCTGGGTGGCCTGGGCGCGCTCGGCGGCCTTGTTCTGCGCGACCGAGACCGCGATCCGGTCGGCGGCGACGAACAGGCCGCCGAGGACCACCACCACGATCAGGACTATCCGCCACACTCGCATGCGCCCGTACTCCCCGGCTCGTTCCGCTCGTCCCGCCCTCGGCTTCCGCAACGCCTGACGGGCGGCAGGGGGTCCGCGGTTCCCCGCGGAACCGATCCGTTACCTGTGGATCTCCGCCTGTGGATGCCTGGGGATCTCCCCCGAAGCCTCAGGTCAGCGCCCGGCCGAGCGCGTAGACGACCGGGGCCGCGGCGGTCAGCGGCAGCGCCACACCCGCGGTGAAGTGGACGAAGCGGGACGGGAAGTCGTAACTGGCCACCCGCAGCCCGACCAGCGCGCACGCCCCGCAGCACACCGCCAGCAGGATCCCGTCACCGGAGGCCAGGTCGCCATGGGTGGCGGCCCCGGTGGCCGCGGCCGCCAGCAGCGCGGCCGCCAGCGACAGCGGTTCGCCGGGCAGCGGCAGGGCGCGCACCAGGGTCGCGGCGGCCACCGCGACGGCGCCGACCACCACCGCGTCCTTGCCCGCGTCCGAGACCGCGGCCGCCAGGTAACCGCAGGCCAGCACGGTGATCAGGGTGGACGCCGAGGTCGCGGTGAGCGAGGACAGCCGCTCGTCCGCGCTGCCGTGGTGGCGCAGCTGCAGCACCAGGACCAGCAGCAGCCACACCCCGAGGGTCCCGACCAGCACCTCGGGCGCGTGGTCGCCGTCGGCGGCCAGCATCGCGACGTCCGCGGTCACCCCGGCCAGGAAGGCCAGCACGATGCCCTGCCGGGCCGGCCACATGCCGTTGAGCCGGAACCAGCCGGCCGCGGTGACCGCCTGGAGCAGCACCAGGAAGACCGTCAGGCCGGGCTTGCCCAGTGCGGCGCCGCCCGCGAGCAGTAGGCCGAGCGCCGCGGTGAGCGCGGCGGGCTGGATGCCGGGCGCGATGATCGGCGAACCCGTACGCCCGTCGGGCCGCACGGGTGCGGTCCTGGCGCCGGCCCTGCGCGCCGCCCGGCCGCCCGGCTGCGCCGCGGGCTCGTCCCCGACGACCGGCAGGACCGCGGTGTGCTCCGCGGCCCGCTGCTCGGCCGGGTAGGCCTGCGGGTCGGCGTAGGTGTGCGGGTCGGCGTAGGCGTGCGCCTGCTGCTGCTGCTGCTGCTGCTGCCAGGGGGCGCCCTGCGCCTCGTACGCCGCCGCACCCGGCGGGTACGGGGGCTGCGGCGACGCGGGCTCCCAGCCGGCCTGCGGGTACTCCTGCGGCGCCGTCCACGGGTGCGCAGCCGGCGGGGTCGCCCCCCAGCCGTCACCCGCAGCCGGGGCGGGGGCGCCGTAGGCCTGGCCGTCCTGGGCCGGCGCGTGCCCCGACCAGTCGTCCCCGGCCGGCGGTGCGCCGTACCCGGTGTCCTGGCCCTGCTGGACGGGCGGGGCCGCGTGCAGCGGCTCGGGCACGTAGGTGCCGTCGGCGCCGTAGGGGGCGGCGGCGCCGCCGTAGCCCTGCTCGTCGTGGCCGCGGCCGGCGCCGTAGCCGTCGCCGTACTCGTACGCGCCGTGGTCGCTCATACCGAGCCCCCGGCGAAGGGCGGCAGCACCTCGACGGTGCCGCTCTCGGGCAGCGGGACCTCGGCGTGGTCGCGGGTGCCGACCGGGCTCCCGTCGACCAGGAAGGAGCAGCGCAGCAGCACGCGGGCGAAGTCGGGCTGCCCGGCGTGCCGCTGCCGGGCCGCGGCGAGCGCGTCGGCGAGCGTGGCGGCGCGGTAGGGCTCCTCCGCGGTGCCCGCGGCGGCCTTGGCTGCGGCCCAGTAGCGGATCGTGCCCGCCGCCGGGCGCGCGGCCGTCTCGGTTCCAGCCATCGCGGCTCCGTCCCCTCGTCCTTCGTGGTGCGTGTCGTGCATCTCTTGCCGGTGGTGCGTGCCGTGCGGGCGGCGGGCGCGGCGCGCGGGTGTGCCGCCCGTACGCCGCCGCCGGGCGCCTCCATCATGGACCGTCGGCGTCACCGCACTCCAACACGGGCGGTCAGCCAGTCGCCGATCCGGCCGAGCAGTTTCTCGTCCGCCGCGTTCTCCGCGTGCCCGAAACCCGGCTCGATCCACAGCTCGGCGCCGCCCTCGCCGGCCGCCTCGGCCAGCGAACGCGGGTGGTCCAGCGGGAAGTACGTGTCGCGGTCGCCGTGCACGATCAGCAGCGGGGTCGGCGCGATGTGCGGCACCGACTCGACCGGCGAGGCCGGCACCGGGTCCCACTCGGCGGAGTTGATGCGGGTGTGCAGGCCGAACCGGGACACCAGGCGCCCTGTGGGCCTGGTCACCACCCAGTGCAGCCGCCGCATCGGCGCCGTACCGCGGTAGTACCACCGGGCCGGCGAGCTGACCGAGACCACCGCGTCCACCGGCGCAAGGCCCGCGCCGGGGCCTGCGCCCGCGTGCCGCAGCACCACGGAGGCGCCCATCGAGAAGCCGACCGCCGCCACCCGTGCGTAACCCAGCCGGCGCGCCCAGCGGACCGCCGCGTCCAGGTCGAGGACCTCGCGGTCGCCGACCGTGGAGTGCCCGCCGGAGCGGCCGTGCCCGCGGAAGGAGAAGGTGAACACTCCCCCGCTGCGGTTGAGCACACCGGCCGCCCGGCGCACCGCGGGCCGCTCCAGCGCCCCGGAGAAACCGTGCGCGACGACGATGGCCAGATCCCGCCCCACCCCCCTGGCCGCCAGGTGTTCGGCTTCGATCCTCGTCCCGTCAGACGTCAACAGAACCGCGCTCTGACCACCCGAAGTGAGCGGTGAAACACGGAAACGCATGTCGTCGGTCTCGGCAGGACTGTCCATGTGGGCTATTGTTCCGTGCAAGAGGACCTGGGCAATGCCGCCCCCGGGTCCTTTCGTGCTTTTCGCACGGTGTCGTCCTCGCAGCTCCGAGGAAGGGTCGTAACAAATGAGCCAGCTGCTGCTGCTGACCAACGCACTCCAGCCGTCGACCGAAGTGCTGCCCGCGCTCGGGCTGCTGCTGCACAGCGTCCGCGTCGCGCCCGCCGAAGGTCCCGCCCTGGTGGACACCCCCGGCGCCGATGTCATCCTCATCGACGGCCGCCGCGACCTGCCGCAGGTGCGCAGCCTGTGCCAGCTGCTGCGCTCCACGGGACCCGGCTGTCCGCTGATGCTGGTCGTCACCGAGGGCGGCCTCGCCGCGGTGACCGCGGACTGGGGGATCGACGACGTGCTGCTCGACACCGCGGGGCCCGCCGAGGTCGAGGCGCGGCTGCGCCTCGCGACCGGCCGCCAGCAGATCACCGGCGACGACAGCCCGATGGAGATCCGCAACGGCGACCTGTCCGTGGACGAGGCCACCTACAGCGCCAAGCTCAAGGGCCGGGTGCTCGACCTCACCTTCAAGGAGTTCGAGCTGCTCAAGTACCTGGCGCAGCACCCGGGCCGGGTCTTCACCCGCGCCCAGCTGCTCCAGGAGGTCTGGGGCTACGACTACTTCGGCGGTACGCGGACGGTGGACGTGCACGTGCGGCGGCTGCGGGCCAAACTCGGCGTCGAGCACGAGTCGTTGATCGGCACCGTCCGCAACGTCGGCTACCGCTTCGTCACTCCGGAGAAGGTCGAGCGGGCCGCGGAGGAGGCCGCCCGCAGCGAGGCCGCGCAGGGCCGCGGATCCGGGCGGCAGGATGCCCGCTCCTCCGCTGAACAGACGGTATGACGAACCGCGTGACGACTTCGTAGACACGCGTAGACTTCCCGTCGTGCCCAAGGTGACGCGCGACGACGTGGCCAGGCTGGCGGGGACCTCCACCGCGGTCGTCAGCTACGTCATCAACAACGGACCCCGGCCGGTAGCCCCGGCCACCCGCGAGCGGGTGCTCGCGGCCATCAAGCAGCTCGGCTACCGCCCGGACCGTGTGGCCCAGGCGATGGCCAGCCGCAGAACCGACCTGATCGGCCTGATCGTCCCCGACGCGCGCCAGCCCTTCTTCGCGGAGATGGCGCACGCGGTCGAACAGGCCGCGTCCGAGCGCGGAAAAATGGTGCTGGTCGGCAACTCCGACTACCTCGACGAGCGCGAGGTCCACTACCTGCGGGCCTTCCTCGGCATGCGGGTCTCCGGGCTGATCCTCATCAGCCAGGGCCTCAGCGACAACGCCGCCACCGAGATCGACGCGTGGGACGCCCGGGTGGTGCTGCTGCACGAACGGCCCGAGGCCATCGACGACATCGCGGTGCGCACCGACGACATCGGCGGCGCGCAGCTCGCGGTGCGCCACCTGCTGGAGCACGGCCACGACTACGTGGCCTGCCTCGGCGGCACCGAGGTCACCCCGGTGATCGGCGACCCCGTCACCGACCACGTCGTCGGCTGGCGGCGGGCCATGGAGGAAGCCGGTCGGTCCACCGAGGGCCGCCTCTTCCAGGCCCCCTACAACCGCTACGACGCCTACGAGGTCGCGCTCGACCTGCTCGCCGGGCCCGACCGGCCCCCTGCCATCTTCTGCGCCACCGACGACCAGGCCATCGGCGTCCTGCGGGCCGCCCGCGAACTGCGCATCGACGTGCCCGAGCAGCTTGCCGTCGCCGGCTTCGACGACGTCAAGGAGGCGGCACTCGCCGACCCGCCGCTGACCACGGTCGCCTCCGACCGCCAGGGCATGGCCCGCGCGGCGGTCGACGCGGTCCTCGACGACTCCCTCCGCGTCCCGGGCGCCAAACGCGAACGCCTCCGCCAATTCCCTTCCCGCCTCGTGGTCCGCAACTCCTGCGGCTGCCACACCTGACGTCTGCGCCGGGGGGCGCCCTTCCGCGGGCCGCGGTGGCTTGTGCGGTGCCTATTCGGCGGGGCCGAGCCAATAGGGGCGCGGGGAACTGCGCGCCAAGCCCCCACCGGGGCGCGGGTCGTCACCGACCGAAAGGGGCTGTCCGGTCCTCCCCCAGAGCTCCGCCTGGGGGTGCCCCCATCTCGCTTCGCTCGGGACCACCGGCCGGTGGGGGGCTGAGCGCGCAGTTCCCCGCGCCCCCGAAAACGCTCACCCCCTGCGCAAGGGGTGCCGTACAGCCGTCGCGGCCAGCGGGAGGCACCGTCGGAAGCGGGGGGGGTGGCGGCCCGTCGCCACGTGACGGTGGGTGGAGGGCCGATCTTATATCGGTCATATTGGCCGGGTTCTCAGCGTGTGCTCAGGCGACTCTCATGTGCGGGACGCACAGTCGTTGACATGACCGAGAGCAGCCGCAACGGCGGCGAACCCCAGAACCCGCACGACCCGCAGCCTCCGCTCTACTTCGGCCCCCAGGGGCAGAGCCCGGTCCCGGCGACCCCGCCGCCGCCCCCGTACGAGCCGGGTACCCACCGGCGCCGGCCGCGCAGGCCGATCGCGCTGTTCGCCGCCGCCGCCGTCGCGGCCGGCGTGATCGGCGGCGGCGTCGGCGCCGTCATCGGCAACGCCACCGACCACTCGGGCGGCAGCAGCACCGCCACCGGCGGCGGCAGCGCCGTGGTCAACGCCGCCGCGCTCGACGGCACCGTCGCAGGCGTCGTGAAGGCCGTCGACCCCAGCGTCGTGGAGATCAACGCAACCTCCGGCCAGGGCAAGGCCACCGGCTCCGGCGTCATCATCACCGCCGACGGCCAGGTCGTCACCAACAACCACGTCGTCGCCGGCGCCAGCCAGATCAGCGTCACCTACGCCAACGGCAAGACCGCCACCGCCAGCGTCGTCGGCACCGACTCCGCCAAGGACCTGGCCCTGATCAAGATCCAGGGCGCGAGCGGCCTGCCCGCCGCCACCCTCGGCGACTCCTCCTCCGTGGCCATCGGCGACCAGGTCGTCGCCATCGGCTCCCCCGAGGGCCTGAGCAACACCGTGACCAGCGGCATCGTCTCCGCCCTCAACCGCGACGTGACCGTGCCGGTCGAGAACGGCGACAGCCAGGGCCAGGGCTTCGGCGGCAACGGCAGCGGGCGCGGCGACCAGTGGCCGTTCTCCTTCGGCGGCAACCAGTACAACGGCGACACCGGCAGCTCCACCACCACGTACAAGGCGATCCAGACCGACGCCTCCCTCAACCCCGGCAACTCCGGCGGCGCCCTGATCAACATGGCCGGGCAGATCGTCGGCATCAACTCCGCGATGTACTCCGACTCCTCCTCCGGCTCGTCCTCCTCCTCGTCCGGCAGCGTCGGCCTCGGCTTCGCCATCCCGGTCAACACCGTCAAGGCCGACCTCGCGAACCTGCGCGCCGGCGGCACGAACCAATGACCTGCGCCATGCGACGCTGAGAGGGTCACGCCACCACCCATGCCCATGCCGAGCAGCGAGGTACCCCCCACCATGAACCCAGGCACCGGCCCCGGACACAGCGCCGGCGAGTCCGGCGAGGCACCCGCCCGCATCCTGATCGTGGACGACGAGCCCGCCGTACGCGAGGCGCTGCGCCGGAGCCTGGCCTTCGAGGGCTACGACACCGAGCTGGCCCCCGACGGCATGGCCGCCCTGGAGACCGCCGACACGTACCGCCCCGACGCGATCGTGCTCGACGTCCTGATGCCGCGCATGGACGGGCTGACCACCGCCCGCCGGCTGCGCGCCACCGGCGTCACCACCCCCATCCTGATGCTCACCGCCCGCGACACCGTCGGCGACCGCGTCACCGGGCTCGACGCGGGCGCCGACGACTACCTGGTCAAGCCCTTCGAGCTGGACGAGCTGCTGGCCCGGCTGCGCGCCCTGCTGCGCCGCAGCTCCTACGCCGCTGCCGCCACCGCGGGCGACGCCGCCGACAACACGCTGGCCTTCGCCGACCTGCGGATGGACGTCACCACCCGCGAGGTCACCCGGGGCGGCCACCCGGTGGAGCTGACCCGCACCGAGTACACCCTGCTCGAACTCTTCCTCACCCACCCCCGCCAGGTCCTCACCCGCGAGCAGATCCTCAAGGCGGTGTGGGGCTTCGACTTCGAGCCGTCCTCCAACTCCCTCGACGTGTACGTGATGTACCTGCGGCGCAAGACGGAAGCGGGCGGCATGCCGCGCATCGTCCACACGGTGCGCGGCGTCGGCTACGTCCTGCGCGCCCCCGACGGCGGGCACGCGTGAACAAGCTCGCCCTGCGCTCGCGGTTGACGCTGCTGACCGCCGTGGCGGTGGCGGTCGCGGTGGCGGCCGTGTCCCTGGCGTCGTGGTTCATCACCCGGGACCAGCTGGTCACCCAGCTCGACTCCACGCTGCACAGCACCCACGTCGACAACCGCTACCTCACCCAGACGATCGCCACCTGTACGTCGTCGGTGCAGACGAACGGCAACGTCCCGCCGAGCCCGGTGGGCGTCCAGATCGTCAAGGCGGACGGGACCCGGTGCGTCGGTCTGGGCACGCTGCCGATCAAGGTGCAGGCCCGCGACATCGAGGTGGCCTCCGGCACGGCGGACGCCGTGACCCACAACGCCCGCACCGACAGCGGGCAGTCGGTCAGGGTCTACACCGAGCCGCTGAACGGGCCGAACGGCGAGTCCACCGGGCTCGCGGTGACGATCTCCCGGCCGCTCGCCGAGATCGACAAGACCCTCACCCACCTGGCCTGGGTACTGCTCGCCGTCGCCGGCTTCGGCGTGCTGGGCGCGACCAGCGCGGGTCTGTGGATCGCCCGCACGGGGTTGCGGCCGGTCGACCAGTTGACCGGGACGGTCGAGCACATCGCGCGCACCGAGGACCTGAACGTGCGTATCCCGGTCGAGGGCGAGGACGAGATCGCCAGACTCGGGAAGTCCTTCAACGCGATGACGTCCGCGCTGGCGTCGTCCAGGGACCGGCAGCAGCAGCTGATCGCCGACGCGGGGCACGAGCTGCGCACCCCGCTGACCTCGCTGCGGACCAACATCGAGCTGCTGGAGCGCAGCGAGGCGACCGGCCGGGCCATCCCGCCGGAGGACCGGCGGGCGCTGCTGGCCTCGGTGAAGGCGCAGATGACCGAGCTGGCCGCGCTGATCGGCGACCTGCAGGAGCTGTCCAGGCCGGACGCGGGGCCGACGCTGAAGGTCGTGCCGCTGCACGAGATCACCGGCACCGCCCTGCAGCGGGCCAGGCTGCGCGGCCCCGACCTGACGATCACCGCCGACGTGGCGCCGTGGTTCGTGCGCGGCGAGGCGGCGGCATTGGAGCGGGCGATCGTGAACCTGCTGGACAACGCGGTGAAGTTCAGCCCGCCCGGCGGGCGGATCGACGTGCGGCTGCAGGGCGGGCGGCTGAGCGTGCGCGACCACGGACCGGGCATCCCCGCCGAGGAGCTGCCGCATGTCTTCGAGCGCTTCTGGCGCTCGCCGTCCGCGCGGTCGCTGCCCGGCAGCGGGCTCGGGCTGTCGATCGTGGCCCGCACCGTCCAGCAGTCCGGCGGGACGATCGGGCTGACGCCCGCGCCGGGCGGCGGCACCGAGGCCGCGCTGTACCTGCCGGGTGCCCCGACGGCACCGCCGGACGCGCCGCCCGAGCCCTGACCGCGTCTCACCATGTGAAATCGCCGTCTCGGATGACGGTAGGCGGCGAATACTTGGCTGCACCATCCACTCGTCGGAGGTGCGTCGACCGTGCGTCGCTGGATCATGCTCGCCCTGGGGACCGCGGCACAGACCGCAGCCTGTGCGTTCGTCTACGGGATCCCGTATCTCGCCGACGAGCTGCGCACCCGGCAGGACCTCAGCCTGACCCAGGTCGGCCTGCTGGTGTCCTGCCCCACGGTCGGCCTGGTGCTCGCGCTGTACGGGTGGGGCGCCGCCGCCGACCGGTGGGGCGAGCGGGTGGTCATCGCCGTGGGACTCGGCGCCGCGGCAGGGGCGCTGGGCGGCGCCGCCTGGGGCGTGCACGGCATGGTGCCGCTCGGCACCCTGCTGGTGACGGCGGGCGCCGCGGGCGCTTCGGTCTACTCGGCGAGCGGGCGGCTGGTCATGGGCTGGTTCTCGGCGGGCGAGCGCGGCCTGGCCATGGGCATCCGGCAGACCTCCACCCCGCTGGGCATGGGCCTGGCCGCACTGGCCACGCCCCCGCTGGCCGGCTCCCACGGGCTGCGCGGCGCCATCGGCTTCCTCGCCGTGCTGTGCGGGGCCATCGCCGTACTGATCGCGCTCTTCGCCGCCGACCCGGCCAGGCCCGCCGCCAAGAACGCCGAGCCCGCACCCAACCCCTACCGCGGCTCGCGGCTGCTGTGGCGCATCCACGGCTCGGCCGCGCTGCTGGTCGTCCCGCAGTTCACCGCGGGCGCCTTCGCGCTGGTGCTGCTGGTCGACGTACGCGGCTGGTCCCCCGTACACGCAGGGCAGCTCATCGCCGCCGCCCAAGGCCTCGGCGCGCTGTCCCGCATCCTGGTCGGCCGCTGGTCGGACCGGGTCGGCGACCGGCTGCGGCCCATGCGGCAGCTTGCCGTGGTCACCGCCGCCGTGGTCGCGGGCGCCGCCCTGACCACCGCCTTCCCCTCGCCGCTGACCGCCGCCGCCCTGGTCGCGGCCATCGCCATCACCTCCAGCACCAACGGGCTGTCCTTCACCTCCACCGCGGAACACGCGGGACCCGCCTGGTCCGGCCGCGCCCTCGGCGTCCACAACACCGGGCAGAACCTCACCGCCGCGGTCGTACCGCCGCTGATGGCCGCGGTCATCTCCGCCACCGCCTACTGGCCCGGTTTCGCGCTGGCCGCCGCCACCGCGTGCGCCTCGGCTGCCATCGTCCCGGTGACGCGTGCGGCGCCCGCCCGCCCCGCGGCGGAAGGGACCCGTACGATTCCGGCATGACCGACCGGCGGATCGACACCCTCACCGACCTCCCCGGCGACACCGCGCAGGCGGTGCTCGACCTCATCGCCACCGCCGCCGCGGCGGACGGCCAACCCGCGGTCTCGGAACAGGGCCGGCTGCACGTGCGCACCGGGCGCCGGGAGGGCGTACGGCACCTGCTGCTGCGGTCCGGCGACGACCTCGCAGGCTACGGCCAGATCGAGGACACCGACCCCGTCGAGGCGCCCGCGGCGGAGTTCGTCGTGCACCCCGACCACCGGCTGCACGGGCACGGGCGGGCACTCGGCGAAGCGCTGCTCGCCGCCAGCGGGCACCGCATGCGGGCCTGGGCGCACGGCGGGCACCCCGCCGCGCGCCACCTGTCCGTACAGCTCGGGCTCAAGCTCTTCCGCGAGCTGCGGCAGCTGCGGATGCCGCTCGCGCCCGGGGGCGCCGGACTCCCCGAGCCCGTGCTGCCCCCCGGGGTCACCGTACGGACCTTCCGGCCCGGCCAGGACGACGCGGACTGGCTGGCCGTCAACGCGGCCGCCTTCGCCCACCACCCCGAGCAGGGCTCCCTCACGCAGCGTGACCTCGACGACCGCAAGGCCGAGCCGTGGTTCGACCCGGCCGGCTTCTTCCTGGCCTTCCGCGGGCCGCGGCTCGTCGGCTTCCACTGGACGAAGGTCCACGACGACCTCGGGCTCGGCGAGGTGTACGTCGTCGGGGTCGCCCCCGGGGAACAGGGCAGCGGCCTCGGCCGCGCACTCACCGCGATCGGGCTCCGCCACCTCGCCGCCGACCGCGCCCTCCCGGGCGCCCTCCTCTACGTCGACGCCGACAACGCCGCGGCGCTCGCCGTATACGAACGTCTCGGCTTCACGACCTACGAGCTCGACCTCATGTACAGGACGGAGTCCTGACCCGGGATACGCCCCCCGACCTGCCTCTTGCGGTGGCCCGCGCGCCTTCCCCGCCATCGTGGCTGGTCTCGCAGTTCCCCGAGCCCCCAGGTGATTGCCACTTGCTGTGGCGTTGCCTTCTTCCCGCCCATTCGGGCTGGGCGCGCAGTTCCCCGCGCCCCTGGTTGTTGCCCTCTGTGCGCAGAGCCGGCGCTTTCAGGCGGCGCCCTCTGCGCAGGAGGGTGAGCGTTTTTTCAGGGGCGCGGGGAACTGCGCGCCCCATCACGACGCACCGAAAGACGACCGCCCACCGCAGGTGGCAATCACCTTGGGGCGCGGCGCAGCCGCAGGTGGCGGGGGCGCGCCCGGAGGGCGGAACATGGGTGCGGGGGATCCCGCGGAAGAAGGACGGGGGCACCCGGGAGGGTCCGCGCAACCCCGCCGGAGGCGCTGCGCTTGCCTGACGGCAATACTCTCGTTACCAGCGGTTCAACCACCCTTGCGAGCATCGCGGGATGCAGCCCGCTGCCCCCCACCGCCCACCCCCGCCCGACCTGCCGAAACCCTCGTCCGCACGAGACAATGGAGCGACGGCTGCTGGCCGCCTGACGGGGGGTGTCGGCCGCGTGTACGACGTGCCGGAACCGGAGGAGGGCTCGCGCACCATGGCCCAGACGAATCACCCCAGCGTCCCGGCCCAGCCCCAGCAGGGGACGGGCGAGGGCACCACCGATGTGTTCGGCACTTTCCGGCCGCGGGTCGTTCCCGATCTGGAGCCGGAGCCGCCGGGTCTTGACGCGGCGAGCGAGGAGTTCGGCGAGGAGCTGCCGCAGGGCCGCTTCCTCGACCGGGAGCGCAGCTGGCTGGCCTTCAACGAGCGGGTCCTGGAACTGGCCGAGGACCCGGCGACCCCGCTACTCGAACGGGCTAACTTCCTGGCGATATTCGCCAGCAACCTGGACGAGTTCTTCATGGTCAGGGTCGCGGGCCTCAAGCGCCGCATGGCCACGGGCGTGGCGACCCGGTCCGCGTCGGGGCTGCAGCCCCGGGACGTACTGGACCTGATACTCACCCGGTCCAGGGAGCTGATGGCCAGGCATGCCGCCTGCTTCCAGAACGACGTCGCCCCGCAGCTGGCCGACGAGGGCATCCACGTCATCCGCTGGGGCGAGCTGACCGAGAAGGAGCAGGCGCGGCTGGCGACGCTCTTCCGGCAGCAGATCTTCCCGGTGCTGACCCCGCTGGCGGTGGACCCGGCGCACCCCTTCCCGTACATCTCCGGCCTGTCGCTGAACCTGGCGGTCGTGGTGCGCAACCCCGTCTCGGGGCACGAGCACTTCGCGCGGGTGAAGGTGCCGCCGATCCTGTCCCGCTTCCTTGAGGCGGGGCCGCAGCGCTACGTCCCGCTGGAGGACGTGATCGCCGCGCACCTCGAAGAGCTGTTCCCCGGCATGGACGTCCTGGACCACCACATGTTCCGGGTGACAAGGAACGAGGACCTGGAGGTCGAGGAGGACGACGCCGAGAACCTGCTCCAGGCCCTGGAGAAGGAGCTGATGCGGCGCCGCTTCGGGCCTCCGGTGCGCCTGGAGGTGGAGGAGTCGATCGCCCCCCGGGTGCTCGACCTGCTGGTCCACGAGCTGAAGATGAAGCACACCGAGGTCTACCCGCTGCCCGGGCCGCTCGACCTGACCGGGCTGTTCGCGATCGCGGGCCTGGACCGCCCCGAGCTGAAGTTCCAGCGCTTCATCGCCGGCACCCACCGCGACCTGGCCGAGGTGGAGTCCGCCTCGCCGCCGGACATCTTCGCGGCGATGCGGGAGCGGGACATCCTGCTGCACCACCCGTACGACTCGTTCTCGACGTCCGTGCAGGCCTTCCTGGACCAGGCGGCGGCCGACCCCGACGTGCTGGCCATCAAGCAGACCCTCTACCGCACCTCGGGCGACTCGCCGATCGTGGACGCGCTGATCGACGCGGCCGAAGCCGGCAAGCAGGTCCTGGTGCTGGTCGAGATCAAGGCGCGCTTCGACGAGCAGGCCAACATCAAGTGGGCCAGGAAGCTCGAAGAGGCCGGCTGCCACGTCGTCTACGGCCTGGTCGGCCTGAAAACGCACTGCAAGCTGTCGCTGGTGGTCCGGCAGGAGGGCGACACCCTGCGCCGCTACAGCCACGTCGGCACCGGCAACTACCACCCCAAGACGGCCAGGCTCTACGAGGACCTGGGCCTGCTGACCGCCGACCCGCACGTCGGGGCGGACCTGTCGCACCTGTTCAACCGGCTGTCCGGCTACTCACGGCGGGCCACGTACAACCGGCTGCTGGTGGCCCCGCGCAGCCTGCGCGACGGCCTGGTCTCCCGGATCATGGCGGAGATCGAGCACCACAAGGCCGGCAAGCCCGCCTTCGTCCGCATCAAGGTCAACTCGATCGTGGACGAGGCGCTGATCGACGCGCTCTACCGGGCCTCGCAGGCCGGCGTCCCCGTCGACATCTGGGTCCGCGGGATCTGCGCGGTCCGGCCGGGTGTGGCCGGGCTGTCGGAGAACATCAAGGTCCGCAGCGTCCTGGGGCGCTTCCTCGAACACTCCCGGGTGTTCGCGTTCGGCAACGGCGGCGAGCCGGAAGTGTGGTTCGGCAGCGCCGACATGATGCACCGCAACCTCGACCGCCGCATCGAGGCGCTGGTCAGGGTCGCCGACCCGGCCCACCGCGCCACCCTCAACCGCCTGCTGGAGACCGGGATGTCGGACAGCACGTCCTCCTGGCACCTGGCGGCTGACGGCGACTGGACCCGGCACAGCACCGACGCCGAGGGGCGTCCGCTGCGCAATGTCCAGGAGATGCTCATCGACGCCCGGAGGCGCCGGCGTGGCCCATCAGCAGCTACCTGACCGGCTGCCGTCGCAGCACAGCCAGACTCCGCCGGACGGGGGCGGCCCAGCAGCCCATCCGCCCCCGGCCGCCGCAGCGACCAGGACAAGGACCAGGCCGCCGCAGCCGCCCGCGCCCGGCGGCAGCCCACCGGCAGACAACGGGGACACGGGGACCAGCACCATCATGAACGCCGAACCGTACGACGCCACGCCGCCGGGCGGCGGCACCGCGGGCGAGGTGCTGACCCGCTACCTGCACGAGCGCGCCGCCGCCTTCCTGCGCGGGCTGAGCCTGCGCGGCGAGAACGAGGCCGACGCCGACGCCCTGCTGCGCGGCAGCGCCCGCAGGATCGGCGGGGTGCTGCACATCTACGGCCCGCTCACCGACCCCGGCTGGGCGGAACCGCTGCGGGCCGAGCTGGGCTGGCTGTCCACGACCCTGGGCCGCGAACCGCAGTACGCCGCCCGGCTGACCCGGCTGCTCGACGCGCTGCGCCGGCTGTCGATCACCGTGGACGACCAGGAGGCCGTCACCGTCGGCGGTGCGCCGCCGCCCGCACCCTCCGGCGGCCCGCTGGCGCTGGGCGCGGCCCGCGCGGGCGCGCTGCTCGAACGCCAGCTGACCCTGGCCAGGACCCGCGCCCACTCGGCGTCGCTGCAGGCCATGGGCTCCTCCCGCTTCCACGCGCTGGCCGACGCCATCGCCGTCCTGGTCTCCGAGGTGCCCCTCGCGCCGGCTGCCGCCGCCCCGGCGACCGCCGTCATGCCGCCGCTGGCCGGGCAGGCGTACAAGCGCCTCGCCGACGCCGCCGCCGCGCTCCCGCTGCACCGGGCGGCGCACCCGTACAACGCCGACGCCGTCCAGGCCTCGCTCGGCGCCGACCTCACCGCCGACCTGCAGGACGCGCCCTGGCACCAGGTCCGCATCCTGCTGCGGCTCAGCCGCTACGCCGCCGAGGTGACCCGGCCCGAGGGCGACACCGCCGACCGGCAGCGGCTCACCGACGCGGCAGCGCTGCTGGAGCGGCACCGGGAGGCCGCCGAGTCCGCCGCCGCGGTCGCCGCGGCGGCCCGCACCCCGCGCATAGCGCCGGCGACCGCCTACGCCCTGGGCGTCCTGCACGCCGACCAGCGGCACGAGGTCGAGGCGGCCCGCTTCGCCTTCTCCCGCCTGTGGCAGACCGCGGTCCCGGGGCCGCGCGGCCGGTGAACGCCGACAGCGCCGCCGTCAGGGCGGCCGGCGTGGTGCTGTGGCGCACCGCACCGGCGGGCGTCGAGATCGCCCTGATCCACCGGCCCCGCTACGACGACTGGAGCCTGCCCAAGGGCAAGCTCAAGCGCGGCGAGGACTTCTCCGCCGCCGCGGTGCGCGAGACCCGCGAGGAGACCGGCCTGGCCTGCGACCTCGGCCCCGCGCTGCCCGCCACGCACTACCTGGTCGACGGGCGCCCGAAGGAGGTCCGCTACTGGGCCGCCCGAGCCCACGCGGGCGACTTCGTCGCCAACACGGAGGTGGACGCGATGGTCTGGCTGCCTCCCGCCGCCGCCCGCCACCGCCTCACCCACGACCGCGACCGCCCCCTCGTCGACGCCCTCCTGCTGGCACTGGCCTAGGTTGCCTCTTCGGCTGGGCCGAACACTTAGGGGCGGGCGGGGTGCCTCTTCGGCTGGGCCGAGCCAATAGGGGCGCGGGGAACTGCGCGACCAGCCCCCACCGGCCGTCGTGCGGCGACGGACCGCCACCACCCCCAGGCGGCGCTGGGGGTACCCCCAGGCGAAGCTCTGGGGGCGGAACTGCGCGCCAAGCCCCCACCGGGGCGCGGGCCGTCACCGACCCAAAGGGGCTCTTCCGTCCGGAGACGGACCACCCGCCGGTGGTGGGCTGAGCGCGCAGTTCCCCGCGCCCCTGGGGTTGCCCCCTTACCGAAGGGGAGCCGCACAGCCCCCGCGGCCCGCGGAAGCGCACCCCCTGCGGAGGGGAGCCGCCCGAGCCACCGCGGCCGGCGGATGCGCACCCCCGGCACAGGGGGAACGCACGCCCCACGCGGGTGGGGGGCACACCGGGCTGACGGGTGAGGTTCACCCGGCGTTCACCCTCTCCCGTCGGTCGCTTCACCTGATCTGCCTAATTTCGGCCTTACCGGTGAGCACCAGCCGCCGGAGGACGAATGCTTCGCCGTCGACCGGCGGGCTCTCGGAAGGAACACACGAAGGTGAAGCTTCAGCGTAAGAGCGGGCTGCGGGCCCTGACCGTCGGCGCGGTCGCGATTACCGGTGCGCTCGTCCTGTCGGCCTGCGGTTCGGACGACAACAGCGACAGCAGCAGCACACCGAGCAACTCGGCCAGCGGTTCGAGCAGCGCGGCGAGCGGAACCAACGCGGGCGGCATCTCCTGCGCGACCGGCAAGCTCCTGTCCTCGGGTTCGACCGCGCAGCAGAACGCGATCGAGACCTGGGTCAAGGACTACCAGCAGGCGTGCAGCGGCGCGACGATCAACTACAAGCCGTCGTCCTCCGGTGAGGGCATCATCGACTTCAACAACGGCACGGACGCCTTCGCCGGCTCCGACTCGCCGCTGAAGCCCGAAGAGGTCGCCAAGTCCAAGAGCGTCTGCACCGGTGGCCAGGGCGTCAACATCCCGATGGTCGGCGGCCCGATCGCGGTCGGCTACAACCTGCCCGGCGTGAACAACCTGGTGCTGAACGCCTCGACGCTGGCCAAGATCTTCAACGGCAAGATCACCACCTGGAACGACAAGGCGATCACCGCCCTGAACCCGGGTGTCACCCTGCCGAGCACGAAGATCCAGTCGGTCCACCGCCAGGACGACTCGGGCACCACGGACAACCTGACCAAGTACTTCCACGGCGCCGCCCCGGCCGACTGGCCGTACGAGCACGCCAAGGCGTGGGCCGCCAAGGGCGGCCAGGCCGCTGCGAAGTCCTCCGGTGTCGCCGCGCTGGTGAAGCAGACCGAGGGCTCGATCGGCTACTTCGAGCTGTCCTACGCGACCGCCAGCAGCATCCCGACCGTCAAGATCAACACCGGTGCCGCCGCCCCGGTCGAGGCCACCACCGACAACGCCTCCTCGGGCATCGCCCAGGCGAAGGTCGTCGGCACCGGCTCCGACCTGGCCCTGGACCTGGGTGCCGCGTACACCACCAAGGCGGACAACGCCTACCCGATCGTCCTGGTGACGTACGAGATCGCCTGCGACAAGGGCAACAAGGCCGACACCCTCGCGCTGACCAAGTCCTTCCTGACCTACATCGCCAGCGACGCCGGCCAGGGCAAGCTCGCGGCCGCCGGCTACGCGCCGCTGCCGACCGAGATCGCCACGAAGGTCCGCTCCACCATCTCCGCCCTCTCCTGATCGAAGCGCGGCGGGTCCCGCGGCCGACGGCTGCGGGACCCGCCGCGTATCCGGTGCACCGCCGCCGGGGGAGCGCGCTCCCCCACCCAGACCGGAGAAAACACCTATGACAACCACTGCTCCACCCCCCACGAAGCCCGAGCCGCACCGGGCCGCCAAGACGGTGTCCCGCCCCGGCGACCGGATCTTCGCCGGGCTCGCCCGCGGATCCGGCATCCTGCTGCTCGTGGTGATGGCCGCCATCGCGCTGTTCCTCACGGTCCGCGCGGTCAGCGCGATCTCCAAGGACCACGGCAACTTCCTGACCACCTTCGAGTGGACGCCCAGCCTGAACCCGCCGGTCTTCGGCATCGCGGTCCTGGCGTACGGCACCGTGGTCAGCTCGATCATCGCGATGGCCATCGCCGTGCCGATCGCGATCGGCATCGCGCTGTTCATCACCCACTACGCACCGCGCCGCCTGGGCGGTCCGATCGCCTACGTGATCGACCTGCTCGCCGCGGTGCCCAGCATCGTCTACGGCCTGTGGGGCGCCCTCTTCCTGGTGCCGCACCTGCGGGGCGTCAACCTCTGGCTGAACGACTACTTCGGCTGGACATACATCTTCCACAAGGAAGACCCGAACTCGGCGGCCCGCTCGCTGTTCACCGTGGGCATCCTGCTGGCGATCATGATCCTGCCGATCATCACCAACGTCAGCCGCGAAGTGATCAACCAGGTGCCGAAGATGCACGAGGAGGCGGCGCTCGCGCTCGGCGCGACCCGCTGGGAGGTCATCCGCCTGTCGGTGCTGCCCTTCGCCCGCTCCGGCATCATCAGCGCCTCCATGCTGGGCCTGGGCCGCGCGCTCGGCGAGACCATGGCGGTCGCCACCGTGCTGTCCGCCTCGCCGCAGCTGTCCGGGCACATCCTGGACCCGCTGGGCGGCACCTTCTCGCAGAACATCGTCGCCAAGTTCGGTGAGGCCGACGAGTTCGGCCGGGACGCGCTGATCGCCTCCGGCCTGGTGCTCTTCCTCATCACCCTGCTGGTCAACGGCGCCGCACGGATCATCATCCAGCGCCGGAAGGAATACTCGGGGGCCAACGCATGAGCGACACCGTCATGGACGCCAGGCCGGCGTCCGGCACCCCCGCCTCGCCGCGGCTCGCCTCCCGCCACCTGCCGCGCTGGAGCCCGCTCGCGATCGCCGCGGGCGCCATAGCGGTCGCCGCGGGCATCGGCGCGGGCGCGGGCCTGAGCAGCCACATCCAGTGGGGCCTGATCGCCCTGGTGCTCTTCGTGGCCGGCTCCTACGCGATCACCGCCCGGGTCGAGGGCCGCAGGCAGGCCAAGGACCGGGTGGCCACCAGCCTGGTCTGGTCGAGCTTCGTCCTGGCCGTCATCCCGCTGTACTCCCTGGTCGAGACGACGATCAGCAAGGGCGCCGACGTCATCGACGGCACGTTCCTGACCCACTCGATGAACAACGTGCTGACCATCCAGCCCGGCGGCGGCGTCTACCACGCCATCATCGGCACCCTGGAGCAGGTCGGCATCGCCACCGTCATCGCCGCCCCGCTGGGCATGCTCACGGCGATCTACCTGGTCGAGTACGGCAAGGGCCGGCTCGCCAAGTGGGTGACCTTCTTCGTGGACGTCATGACCGGCATCCCGTCGATCGTGGCCGGTCTGTTCATCCTGTCGATCTGGTTCGTGGCCCTCGGCAAGGCCCCGGCGTCCGGCTTCGCCGGCTCGCTGGCGCTGGCCCTGCTGATGATGCCGGTCGTGGTGCGCTCCACCGAGGAGATGCTCAAGCTCGTCCCGAACGAACTGCGCGAGGCCTCGCTGGCACTGGGCGTCCCGAAGTGGCGCACCACCGTCAAGGTGGTCCTGCCGACCGCCGTCGGCGGCATCACCACCGGTGTGATGCTGGCGATCGCACGTATCGCGGGTGAGAGCGCCCCGATCGCCCTGCTGGTCTTCGGCAGCGCGGCGATCAACACCGACCCCTTCCACGACCCGCAGTCGTCCCTTCCGTACTACATCTACGAGCAGTACAACAACGGCAACCAGCCCAGCTACGACCGCGCATGGGGGGCCGCCCTGGTCCTCATCGCGTTCGTGATGGTCCTGAACCTCATCGCCAGGTTCATCGCCCGCTGGAAGGCGCCCAAGGCCGGTCGCTGACGCGGCCCACCCCCAAGTCAGCAGACCGCCCGCAGAAAAGAAGTGATCCCCATGGCAAAACGCATCGACATCAGCGGCCTGTCCGCGTATTACAGCGCCTTCAAGGCGATCGACGACATCTCGATGACCATCGAGCCCGGCTCCGTGACGGCCTTCATCGGCCCGTCCGGCTGCGGCAAGTCCACCTTCCTGCGCACCCTGAACCGGATGCACGAGGTCACCCCCGGCGGCCGCGTCGAGGGCAAGGTGATGCTCGACGACGAGAACCTGTACGGGTCGGGCGTCGACCCGGTGACCGTGCGCCGCACCGTCGGCATGGTCTTCCAGCGCCCCAACCCCTTCCCCACCATGTCGATCTACGACAACGTGGCGGCCGGCCTCAAGCTCAACGGCATCCGCAAGAAGAGCGAGCTGGACGGCATCGTCGAGCGCTCCCTGAAGGGCGCCAACCTCTGGAACGAGGTCAAGGACCGGCTGAACAAGCCCGGCTCCGGCCTGTCCGGCGGCCAGCAGCAGCGGCTGTGCATCGCCCGCGCCATCGCGGTCGAGCCGCAGGTGCTGCTGATGGACGAGCCGTGCTCGGCGCTCGACCCGATCTCGACCCTCGCCATCGAGGACCTGATCGGCGAGCTGAAGACCCGGTTCACCATCGTCATCGTGACCCACAACATGCAGCAGGCGGCCCGCGTCTCGGACCGTACCGCCTTCTTCAACCTGTCGGCCGTCGGCCAGCCCGGCAAGCTCATCGAGATCGACGACACCGAGCGGATCTTCTCCAACCCGTCCGTGCAGGCCACCGAGGACTACATCTCCGGCCGCTTCGGATAACCAGGACCGCCGTGCGGTGCTGCATGGCGGTGCCACCGCAAGGCGCAGGCCCCGCTCCCCTTTCCAGGGGGGCGGGGCCTGATCCGTTCCGGGGCCCGGCCCTCTGCGGGGCCGCGGCCTGTCAGCCGAAGATCAGCTTGACGATGTAGTAGCAGGCGGCGGCGACCAGGGCCGCGGCCGGCATGGTGATGAACCAGCCCGCGACGATGTTCTTGGCCACGCCCCAGCGGACCGCCTTGACCCTGCGGGTCGCGCCGACGCCCATGATCGAGGACGTGATGACGTGGGTGGTGGAGACCGGCGCCTGGAAGATGTACGAGGTCGCGTAGAGGATCGACGCGGACGTCGTCTCGGCCGCGAAGCCCTGCGGCGGGTCCAGGTCGATGATCCGCCGCCCCAGGGTGCGCATGATCCGCCAGCCGCCCGCGTACGTGCCCAGCGACATCATCGCCGCGCACACGAACTTGACCCAGATCGGGATGCCGTAGCCCTTGGACGGGTCGTTGATGACCAGTGCGAGGACGACGACGCCCATCGTCTTCTGCGCGTCCTGCAGGCCGTGGCCCAGCGCCATGCCGGCCGCCGAGACGGTCTGCGCGATACGGAAGCCGCGCTTGGCCTTGTGCGGGTTGGCCCGGCGGAAGAACCACAGGATGGCCAGCATCACCAGGTAGCCCAGCAGCAGGCCGACCGCGGGCGAGACGAACATCGGGATGATGACCTTGTCGACCACACCCGACCAGTGCACGGTGGTGCCGCCGGCCAGTGCAGCGCCCACCAGACCGCCGAACAGCGCGTGGCTGGAACTCGACGGCAGGCCGAAGTACCAGGTGACCAGGTTCCAGACGATCGCGCCGGCCAGCGCCGCGAAGAGGATGCCCATGCCCGAGCGGCCCTCGGGCGTCGCGATCAGGCCCTTGCTGACCGTCTTGGCCACCCCGCTGCCGAGGAAGGCGCCGGCCAGGTTCATCACCGCCGCCATCGCCAGCGCCGCCTTGGGGGTCAGCGCCCGGGTGGAGACGGAGGTGGCGATGGCGTTCGCGGAGTCGTGGAAACCGTTGGTATAGGTGAAGAAGAGCGCCACCGAGATGGTGACGATCAGCACAAAGGTGTCCACGTGGGTCAGGACTCCTTGACCGCGATGGTCTCCACCGTGTTCGCCACGTGCTCGAAAGCGTCCGCGGCCTCCTCCAGCACGTCCACGATCTGCTTGAGCTTGAGCACCTCGATGGCGTCGTACTTGCCGTTGAAGAGCTGGGCCAGCAGCTTGCGGTGGATCTGGTCGGCCTGGTTCTCCAGCCGGTTGACCTCGATCCAGTACTCGGTGAGGTTGGACATCGTCCGCAGGTTGGGCATCGCCTCGGCGGTCAGCTCGGCGGCCCGTGCCAGCACCTCGATCTGCTGCTCGACACCCTTGGGGAGCTCCTCGACGTTGTAGAGGACGACGAGGTCGACGGCCTCCTCCATGAAGTCCATGATGTCGTCCAGCGAACCGGCGAGGGAGTAGATGTCCTCGCGGTCGAAGGGCGTGATGAAGGAGGAGTTCAGCTGGTGGAAGATCGCGTGGGTCGCGTCGTCTCCCGCGTGCTCGGCCGCCCGCATCCTCTCGGCGATCTCGGTGCGGGTAGCCGAATCGGCTCCGAGCAGTTCCATGAGGAGCTTCGAACCGGTGACGATGTTGTCCGCGGACGCGGCGAACATGTCGTAGAAGCTCGTCTCCCTGGGGGTCAGACGAAAGCGCACGTGGGTTCCTCGGGATACATCGGAGTCGGTCTCGTTGATGCTAGGCGCAACATCCGGCCACAGCTAACCGGCGTCACCCAGTGTCGCCCATGGGACAGAGTCCCCCTCACGGGGGATGCGTCGCACACGATACCGATTCGGTAAGATATACCCACCAGGGGTATAAGGGACAGAGAGGGCGGACGGTGGGATGACGGACACGGCGGCGGCGGAGACGGCAGTGACAGAATCGGCGGCGGGTTCAGCGCCGGCATCGGCGGGTTCGGCAGCAGACGAGATTGTGTCGCCGCAGGGGCCGCATGGCTATAGCCACGACAAGGAGTCCCACCTCAAACGGCTGCGCAGGATCGAGGGCCAGATCCGCGGACTGCAGCGGATGGTCGAGCAGGACGTCTACTGCATCGACATCCTGACCCAGGTCTCGGCCAGCACGAAGGGCCTGCAGTCCTTCGCCCTGCAGCTGCTGGAGGAGCACCTGCGGCACTGCGTGGCCGCGGCGGCGGTCGGCGGCGGCCCCGAGATCGACGAGAAGGTCGCCGAAGCCACGGCGGCGATAGCGCGGCTGCTGCGCACCTAGGGAACGCGCGCGGTGCCGTGCGGAGAAGGGCGCTGGGGCAGGCGCCCGCAGGGGGCGGGGCCGCGGTCGACCTCCAGCACCTCGTCGATGCGGGCGAAGCTCAGCCGCTCCTCGTCGGCGGTGGACGCGGCGATGATCAGCTCCCCGCACAGCTCGATCTCGGCGAGGGCCACGGGATCGTCCTGGACTGTCGCCCCGGGCGACGGCACCATATCCGCACCACCTCCTCCGCCAAGCGTCCCGTCCAACGGCCGCCATCCAGCGTAGGGACCCCCTTGCCCCCGGCGCATGGCACGGAAGGACCATTTCCCGCACCCCCCGGGTGAGCACCGGCGCCGCTCCGCAGGCCCTGACCGCGCTCCTGCGCGCCCCGCCGCAGGCCGGCCGTGCCCAGGGCCTGCCCTAGGAAGCAGAAACGATCTTGCCGGTCCAGATGTCGTCGCCCTGCGGCATGACGAAGGACACATGGGCGCCGAAGCCGTCGAAGTCCGTGGTGGACACCACACCCACCCCGCCGCCCATCGCGGCCCCGCCGTCCTTGGCGCCGTAGGTGAAGTGCTCCGTGACCCGGCGCAGCCGGCCCTCGGCGTCGAGCCACGCGTCGAAGGGCACCCGGGTCACCGCGAAGCCCCTGGCCGCCGCCGCGAGCGCCCCCTGCGCGCCCGGCCCCGCGACGCGGGCCGCCCGCGCGATGTCCGCGACGCCGCGCAGGTGGCGTACCGCCGTGCCGTGCAGGGTCTCGGCGCCGACCAGCACCACCTGCCCGGCGGCGCGCAGCAGTTCGGCCGCGGCCAGCGGGTCGGTGGCGCCGCCCGTGACGAGGTTGCCGTCCGGCAGCGAGGCGATGTCGACCCGTACCCACTTGCCCGCCGGCACACCCGCCCCGCGGTCCTTCATGTACAGCGCGCCGGACGTCAGCAGCTCGGTGACCGGCTTGTGCTCCTCGGCCCCCGCCGCGTCCCTGGGCAGCACCAGGGTCAGTTCGCCCTGCCGCCTGGCGTAGTCGAAGCTGCCGCTGCCGGTGACGGTGACCCAGGTGCCGCCGCTGGCCATCCGCATCGAGGTCTCCACCAGCGAGCTGCCGGCCCGCACCAGCGCGTCGGCCGCGGCACGTACCGCCGCCGCGGGGTCGCCCGCGTCCTTCGCACCGCCCGGCCGGGCCTCCGCCGCCGCCGGCCCGCTGTCCGCCGCGGCGCCGTGCTCCACGCACCCCGCGACCAGCGCCACCGCGCAGCCCGCCGCTGCCGCCGCCGTCACCGTGCGCCGCAGCCGCCCCGCGGCCGCCGTCCGTACCCCCGTGCTCGCCCACAGGGACATCGCCGCCACCATCTTGCAATCCATCCCTGTCCGCGCCTGGGCCTCACCTCGGTAACGACGGTCGGAAGCGCCCCGTCACGCCCCTTACCGTGGAGAGGTGCCGAAGTTCTCCAGCCGTCAGGAGCCGGCGGCCGCCGTCCACCGCACTTCCGTCGTCGAACGCGGCTCCTTCGCCTCCGCCCGCTGCACCTGCGGCTGGAAGGGACCCGCCCGCAGAGCCCGTGACCGGGCACGACGCGACGCGCAGGAGCACACCGCGGGCTGACCGGGACCCGCACCCCGCCCGCCGCGGACCGCAACCGGCGCCCCCGCCGCCACGTCTTGGACTTGCAGAGCCCTCACATGCGGGTCCTCCCGCAGGTCCTCCCATGCAGTTCCTCACAGGAATGCGGCGGTGAAGCACGTGGACGAGTCGTCCGCCCCCGGTCCCCAGGCCGGCCCCCCGATACGCCGGCGCACCGCGCTCGCGGCAGGCGGCACCGCCCTGGCCGCGGCCTGGCTGACCGGCTGCGGCCCCTCGGGCGGCGACGCCGACGGCAAGGCGCCCCCGCCGCGTACGGCCACCGCCTCGCCCTCCAAGGGCACCCCGAGCCCCAGCTTCTCGCCCGTCGCACCGGACTGGTCCGCGCTCGGCTCCGCCCTGCACGGCCGGCTGGTCCGCCCGCAGGACGCCTCCTACGCCACCGACCGGCGGCTGTACAACACCCGCTTCGACCACCTGCGCCCGGCCGCCATCGCCCACGTCACCGGCGCCGAGGACATCCGCCGCTGCCTGGACTTCGCCCACCGCACCGCGACCACCCCGGTCGTGCGCAGCGGCGGCCACTCGTACGCGGGCTGGTCCAGCGGCGACGGCCGGCTCGTCGTCGACGTCGCCGGGCTCAACTCGATCCGGCTCGACGGCGCCACCGCCACCGTCGGCGCGGGTGCCAAACTCATCGACGTCTACTCGACCCTCGGCAGACTGGGCCGCACCATCCCGGCCGGCTCCTGCCCCTCTGTCGGCGTGTCCGGGCTCACCCTCGGCGGCGGACACGGCGTCATGAGCCGCTCCATGGGACTGACCTGCGACAACCTCATCGGCGCCACGCTGATCACCGCCGACGGCACCGTCCACGAGGTCTCCGCCGACCACGAACCCGACATCTTCTGGGCGCTGCGCGGCGCCGGCTGCGGCAACTTCGGCGTCGTCACCGAACTGCGCTTCCGCACCCACCCCGTTCCCGACGTCGTCACCGGCTACCTGACCTGGCCCTGGAGCCGGGCCGCCGACGTGATCACCGCCTGGCAGAGCTGGGGTCCCGACCAGCCCGACCACCTCTGGTCGGCGCTGGACACAGCCTGCTCCCCCGGCGGCTCGCCGACCGTCGCAGTTCCCATGCTGTCCACCGGTTCGCGCTCCGACCTGTCCGCCGCCGCCGACCGCCTCGCCGACGCCGTCGGCGCCCCCGCCTCCTCCGTCTCCCTGCACCCGCACACCTACCTGGAGGCGATGTTCTCCTACGCGGGCTGCTCGGGGCTGTCCGCCGCCCAGTGCCACCTGGCACCCGCGGGGCACCTGTCGCGCGACACGTACACCGCCCGCTCCGACTTCTACGACACCGACCTGCCGGCCGCCGGCGTCAGCGCCCTGCTCTCCCAGGTCGAGCGGCTGGCCGGCGCGTCCGGTGGCGGCGCGGGAAGCATCGCGCTGACCGCGCTCGGCGGGGCCGTCAACCGGGTCTCCCCCACGGCGACCGCCTTCAGCCACCGCGGCTCGCGCTTCCTTGCCCAATACCTGGCGTCCGACGGCCTGTCCACGACCGGCTGGCTGGACACCACGCACAGCGCGATGCGCCGCTACGCCTCGGGCGGCGCCTACCAGAACTACACCGACCCCACCCTCGCCGACTGGCGCACCGCCTACTACGGGCAGAACGCCGACAAGCTCGCCGACCTCAAGCACACCCTCGACCCGCAGCGGCTGTTCGACTTCCCGCAGGCCCTGTGAGCGCCCGCGCGCCGTCCGGTACGAGATCCCGCCGCGCCCGAACGGCCGGAACCCGCCTTGACGGGGCCGGTCCTGACGGCCGGTGACCCTGTGCCCAGAGTTTCCTGTGAGGTGCCGGACCGGACTCGCTGCGCTGTGCGCTGTACGCCTTACGCCGCCAGGTCCTTGTCGGCCGCGCTGTGCCAGCGGTGCGGCGAACCGGCACGCGGCGGCCGCCCGTAGGGCGCGGGGCGCGCCACGACCAGGAAGGACGCCCGGCCGCGGGCCAGCGACCTGGTCAGCATGGTGAGCAGGGCCAGCGCCAGCGGGGCGAGCAGCAGCGCGGTGGCGGCGCCGAGCGCGAACCCGCCGACGGCGTCCGTCGGGTAGTGGGCGCCGACGTAGACCTGCGCGAAGCCCTCGGCCAGGGCCAGGCCTATCGCGACGGCCCCCGCGGTGCGGCTGACCATGAAGAGCCCGACCGCGACCGCCGCGACGAGCGTGACGTGGTCGCTGACGAAGGACGCCGTGTGGTGCCCGCGCACCAGGACGTCGAGGCCGTCGTGGTCGACGTACGGCCGGGGCCGCTCGACCAGCGCGCGCACCGGGATGTTGAGCAGCAGGGCGACGCCCGCGGCGATGCAGGACCACAGCACGCCGGCGACCGCGGCGGGCGCGTCCGCCGACCGCCTGGCCACCCGCCACCAGCACCAGCCGGCCAGCAGTGCGGTCAGGACGATCAGTCCGTACTCGCCGACCAGCTCGACCGCCCGGTCGACGCCGCGGGGTGCCTGCTTGGCCAGATCGTTGATGGAGCGGAGCAGGGTGATGTCGGGGTTCGTGCTGTCACTGGCGACCTCTGCCATGGCGGTGGTGCCCCTTACCACTAGCAACTGACCGTGCCTCAGTGGCTCGGCACGTCTGCAACCCCCGTCGCTTGCGTACCAATCCATTGTCGCCCGTACAACGGCCGACACGGTACGTAGCGTTCCGGTCTTCGCCAGAAGATCACCATGCTGTTATCCAAGGGTGACCAGCGCCCCGTCCCGGACGCCGGGCGTGGGCCAGAAGGTGACGCCGCGTTCAGGCCGCGGCCACCGGAAGCGCCGCCGCGCCCGCCTGGGTGACCCGGGTCGCCCCGATGTAGTCCGGGGTGTCGATGCGGTCGAACCTGATCTCCGCGCCGGTGTGCGGGGCGTCGATCATGTAGCCGCCGCCGACGTAGATCCCCACGTGGTGGATCGAGCGGGGGTCGTTCAGGTTGTGCGCGAAGAAGACCAGGTCACCGGGCAGCAGCTCGTTCCTGCGCGGATGGGGGCCGGCGTTCCACTGGTCGTTCGCCACCCGCGGCAGGGTGATGCCGACCGACGCGTACGACGCCTGCGTCAGCCCCGAGCAGTCGAACCGCCCGCCCTGCGCCGCCGTCCCCTCGCCGCCCCACAGATAAGGGGTGCCGATCCGGGTCTGCGCGAAGTAGATCGCCCCCGCCGCCTGCTGCGAGGGCTGCACCGCGCCGACCGGCGCCGCGAAGCTCTTCTCCAGGGTGCGGATGGTCTTCACGTAGTTCTGCGTCTCCGCGTACGGCGGCACCCCGCCGTACTGGATGACCGCGTACGCGCCCGCGTTGTACGCCGCCAGCATGTTGTCGGTGTTGTCGCCCGGCACGTTCTTCACGTACGACGCCAGGTCGCAGTCGTACTGCGCCGCCGACGGTATGGCGTCCTCGGGGTCCCAGACGTCGGCCTTCCCGTCGCCGTTGCCGTCGATCCCGTGGGTGGCCCAGGTGCCGGGGATGAACTGGGCGATGCCCTGCGCCTGCGCGCCGCTCTGCGCCCGCGGGTCCCAGCCGCTCTCCTGGTAGAGCTGCGCGGCCAGCAGCGCCGGGTTCAGCGCCGGGCACAGATTGCCCCACTTCTGCACGATCGGCTGGTAGATGTCCGGCACCGCGCCCTTGGCCAGCCGCACCGCACCGCCCGACCCGCCGCCCGCCAGGCTCGCCGCCGCCGAATAGGTGCCGACGACCAGCAGCGCGAGGAAGGAGAAGAGCAGCCCACCGCCGAAGATGACGGCCAGCCAGACCTTACGCGCCATCAGTGCCGCCTCCCCTTCCGCGCCCTGTTCCGCCGCACCGCTCCCACCTTGCAGGAACGCACGTTCCTATCGTTGCCCAGCGGTTATGCTCGTGATACACAGAGTAGTCATCCATGTCCCATCGAACACCGGTCCGCGCACCAGTCTGACGGCTCGGCACCGGATCACACGGACGATCCGCCGAGAAAGTCGCTCAGCGGCGCGCAACAGCGGAAACGTCGGTCAAGATAGATGCTGGCCCCTTGCGCCCCGGCAGGGGAGCCAACTGACAGAGCGGGGTGGTGAGTTACATGTTCGTGGCAGCCCCCAAGGGCGATATCAACACCATCATCGGCGGCATCGCACCGGACTGGGGACCTTTCGGGTCCCTCGGCCAGGAAGCACGTGTGATGATCGAGGTGGTCATGGCGGTGGCGATCCTGCTGTGCCTGGCCATGGCGATCTGGGGTGCGGCGAAGCAGCGGATCGGCGCGACCGCGCTGCGCGACACGTTCAGCGCGGAACAGGGCAAGGGTCTGATCATCGCCGGGCTGACCGGCGTGTTCATCATCGGATCGCTCGGCACGCTGTTCACCATCGTCTACGGAATGGCCGTGTAGCCGGGCGCACCGCCGCCCGCCCTGCCCGGCCGCTCCCCCGCCAAGTCCCAGGAGCCCGTCCCAGGCTCCACCTTCCCACCCGAGGCTGCGTGCTGATGCCCACTCGACCAAGCAGCGGAGCCGTCCGCCCGACCCGGCCCGGCCGTACGTCCGCGGCGCCCGAAGGGGCGGCCGCGCGATGAGCCTCGGCCAGGACGGCCCCCCGACCAGGACCCGGATGCCCGAGGGCCACACCGCCCACGGCGGCGGCACCCGGCGCCCGCAGCCGCGGCGTGCCCTGGTCACCGTGGTCGGCATCGTCGTCCTGCTGATCGCCGCGCTGGCCTTCGCCAACCGCGGCGACCACCCGTCATCTGCGAACGGCAGCACGAGCGGCGGCGGCACCTCCGGCGGCTCGACCGGCACCCGGGGCAGCGGCGCCGCGCCCACCGCGCCGACCGGGCTCAAGCCCGTCGACGGCAAGAGCGGCGCGGGCATCCCGGCCGGCTTCGCGCACACCGAGCAGGGCGCCCAGTCCGCGGCGGCCAACTACGCGGTGGCGCTGGGCTCCGCCGACATGTTCGTCGCCGACCGCAGGCACCGCATCGTCGGCGCGATCTACGACACCTCCGTCGCCGCCGGGCTGCAGGCCGACCTGGACCGCGCGTACTCCGGCGCCGCCCTGAAGAACCTCGGACTCACCGCCGACGGGACCGCACCGGCCGGCTTCACCTTCGTCTCCCGCACCGTGCCGATCGGCACCAAGGTCACCTCCGGTGCCGGTTCCGGCTCGGGCTCCGGCTCGGCCGACGCCAAGACCGTCGAGGTGTGGTGCACCGACCTGGTCGGCCTGGCCGGCTCCGGCTCCACCAAGCCGGTCAGCACCGCCTGGTTCACCATCACCGAGCAGCTGGTCTGGTCGAACGGCGACTGGAAGATCCGCTCCTCCAGTCAGAAGGACGGCCCCGCCCCGGTCGCCGCCGACAACCAGGCCGCCTCCGCCGACGAAATCGCCGGCGCGGTCCGGGACTACGGAGGGTTCACGTATGCCAGGTAGCAGCCGCCCCCGACTCCGGACCCGCGCCCCACGAGGGGCCGAGGCCCCGCCCCGCCCCGGCCCCCGCGCCCCGCTGCGGGCCGCCCCCCGCCGCTGGCCGGTGCCGGCCGCGCTGACCGTGCTGACCGCCGCGGCGGTCGCGCTGCCCTCTCGCGCGGCCCTCGCGGCCACCGCGACGCCCTCCCCGCCGGGCACCGCCCCCTCGGTCGCACCGCCCGCCCGCAACGCCTGCGACGGCCTCATCGGCGCCGCCAAGGACTACTGCACCAAGGGCGACCCCGGCGCCCCGGCCAAGGGCACCAACCCCACCGACACGCTCGATCCGCTCACCTCGCTCGCCAAGGGCTGTGCCAATGCCGCGGCTTGGACGATCGACAAGCTGTCGGCCGCGGTGACGAAGACGACACAGGTGGACTTCACCAACACCGCGTTCCTGCGGCAGTACGCGGTGGTGTTCGCCGCGTCCACGATCCTGACGCTGATCCTGTGGCTGCTGGCGGTCGCCAAGCGGGCGGTGCGGGGGGCGCCGATGACCGAGGCGCTGACCGAGGCGGTCGGCTTCCTGTGGCTGACGGTGCTGGCGTCGGCCTTCACCCCGCTGATCCTCTACACCGTGGTGTCGGCCACCGACGCGGTCACCGACGTGGTGTCGTCGGGCACCAAGTCCGACACCGAGGTCTTCTTCGGGTCGTTCTCCGGCGCCCTGACCAAGGGCACCGACATCGGCGGCGGCCCGATCATGCTGATCGTGGTGTCGATGGTCTCGGTGCTCGCCGCCGGCGTGCTGTGGCTGGAGCTGGTGATCAGGGCCGCGCTGCTGTACGTGGGCGCGCTGCTGGGCACCGCGGTCTACGCCGGCCTGGTCGACAAGAACATGTGGCACCACGTCAGGCGCTGGGCCGGCATCATGATCGCGGTGATCCTGGTCAAACCGGTGATCGTGATCGTGCTGGGCCTGGCCGGCGCGCTGTCGTCCTCCGACGACGGCCCCGACGCCTTCTCCGCGGTCGTCTCGGGCCTGGCCATCATCCTGCTGGCCATCTTCGCGAGCTTCATGATCTACCGCTTCGTGCCGGGCTTCGGCGACGACGTGGTCAACCTGCGCAACAGCCGCAAGGCCAGCGGCCAGAGCCAGGCCGCCGCGGTCATCTCCTCGCCTGCCGCACTGGTCAAGCAGGGCATCAAGACGCACAGCGCCCGCGGCGGCCCCCAGGAGCAGGCCCAGGGCGGCGCCCCGCAGCCGTCGAACGCGGTGGCGGGCGGCATGGCCGCGCACAGCTCCCGCGGCGGCCAGAGCGGCGGCGGCGCGGCCGCACCGCCCCCGCGGCCCAGCGGGGGCGGCCAGGGCGGGGGCGGCTTCGGCTCGCCCTTCCGGGCGAACCAGGGTTCGAACAACGGCAATCAGGGAGGTGATCGCGGGTGACGACCCAGCCCTTCACCCAGCCGCGCCGCACCTATCTGATCGGCAAGGCGCGGCCCAACGCGATCGTGGGCAAGAACCGCGAGACCGGCGAGATCGTGCTGATCGTGCTCGGCGCGGGCCTCGGCATGCTCAACGGCCTGCTGGTGCCGGTGCTGCTGCTGCGCATCGTCGGCCTGGTCGGCTGGCCGGTGCTGGCGCTGGCGGCGGTGTTCCTGCCGTACCGGCGGCGTACGTTCTACCGCTGGTTCGAGATCAACCGCACCTACCGCCGTACGCTGCGGGTCTCGCCCACGTACCGCTCGGCGGTGCAGGAGGCGGGCACCGCGCTGGACGGGCGGGAGATCGAGGTGGGGCCGCCGCCGGGGATCGGGCGGATCAGCTGGCTCGCGGCGCCCTTCGGGCCGGACGAGATCGCGGTGCTGCTGCACGTGGACCGGCGTACGGTGACCGCGGCCATCGAGATCGAGGGCCCGGGTGTGGGCCTGCGGGACAGCGAGGACCAGGAAGCCCTGGTGGAACGCTTCGGCACGCTGCTCAAGCACGTGGCGAACGGCGACGGCTTCGTGACCCGGCTGCAGATGCTGGCCCGTACGCTGCCGGCCGACCCCGACGCGCACGCCAAGGACGTCGCCCAGCGCGGCGACCCGGACGCGGACCGGTGGCTCAAGGAGTCCTACGAGCAGCTGCAGTCGATGGTCTCGACGTCCTCGGAGCAGCACCGGGCGTATCTGGTGGCGTGCATGCACTTCACCCGCGAACTGGCCGCCGAGGGCAATGCGATGGCCCGGGCGACCGCGGTGCGCGGCAGCAAGGTCGACAAGGACGCGGGGCTGGCCGCGGTGATGGCCCGCGAGCTGAACGACATCTGCGCCCGGCTCGCCGAGGCCGACATCCGGGTCAGGCAGCCGCTGGGCCAGGCGCGGCTGGCGTCGCTGGTCCACTCGATGTACGACCCGGACCACCCGATCGACCACATCCAGGCGATGACCCGGCGCAATGCGTGGCCGGCCGAACTGGACGCGACGGAGCCGACGTTCCTGCAGGCCAAGACCCGCGAGTCCGCGACCCGGGCGCCCTGGCACCATTCGACGGCCTGGATCAAGGAGTGGCCGATGACTCCGGTCGGGGTGAACTTCCTGGCCCCGCTGCTGGTGCACACCCCGGACGTGATCCGTACCGTCGCGGTCACGATGGACCTGGAGCCGACGGACGTCGCGATCGAGCGAATGCTCACCGAGAAGACCAACGACGACGCCGAGGCCAGCCGCGCCGCGAAGATGAACCGGGTGGTGGACCCACGCGACATCGCCCACCACGGCCGGATCGACCAGCGCGGCGAGGACCTGGCCAGCGGTGCGGCGGGGGTGAACCTGGTGGGGTACATCACGGTGTCCTCGCGCTCCCCGGAAGCGCTGGCGCGCGACAAGCGCACCATCCGCGCTTCCGCCGGTAAGTCGTATTTGAAGCTTGAGTGGTGCGATCGTGAGCACCACCGGGCATTCGTCAATACGTTGCCGTTCGCGACCGGCATCCGCCGCTAGTCGTCGTCACGAGGAGGCCATCGCCATGCCCATGCTGGACCCTCTTGCGGCGCTCACGGACGCGTTCACCAGCTTCCTTTTCGGCCGGGTCGAGTCGACCCGGCTGCCGGTGCGGACCTCCACGGGGCAGGCGCAGGCGGTCTACCTGCCGACCGCCGCGCCCGGGCTCGGCGACTCCGGGGTGATCATCGGACGCGAGGTCTACTCGGGCAAGGGCTACATCTACGACCCCTTCCAGCTCTACGGCCAGCAACTGCCCGCCCCGCACTGGCTGGTGCTCGGCGAGTCCGGCAACGGCAAGTCGGCGCTGGAGAAGACCTACGTGCTGCGCCAGCTGCGCTTCCGCGACCGGCAGGTCGTGGTGCTCGACGCGCAGGGCGAGGACGGCGTCGGCGAGTGGAACCTGATCGCGCAGGCCATGGGCCTGACCCCGATCCGGCTGGACCCGATGGCGGCCCTGGACGGCGGCATCAAGCTCAACCCGCTGGACCCGGCGATCACCGTGACCGGCCAGCTGGCGCTGCTGCGCACCATCATCGAGGTGGCGATGGGCCGCGCGCTGGACGAGCGGTCGGGTTTCGCCCTGAAGGTCGCGCACGCCTACGTGGCCGAGACGGTGACGGACCGCCAGCCGATCCTGACCGACATCGTGGACCGGCTGCGGCACCCCATGCAGGAGTCCGCCGAGGCGATGAACGTCGACCTGGACGACGTACGGGCCTGGGGCCTCGACGTGGCCCTGGTGCTCGACCGGCTGGTCGACGGCGACCTGCGCGGCATGTTCGACGGGCCGACCAGCGCGGGCATCGACCTGGACTCGCCGCTGATCGTCTTCGACCTCTCCCACATCGACCGCAACTCCATCGCCATGCCCATCCTGATGGCGATCGTCGGGGTGTGGCTGGAGCACACCTGGATCCGCCCCGACCGCAAGAAGCGCATCTTCCTGGTCGAGGAGGCCTGGCACATCATCAACTCGCCCTTCGTGGCGCAGCTCTTCCAGCGGCTGCTGAAGTTCGGCCGCCGGCTCGGCCTGTCCTTCGTCGCGGTCGTCCACCACCTGTCCGACGTGGTCGACGGGGCGGCGGCCAAGGAGGCGGCGGCGATCCTCAAGATGGCCTCCACCCGCACCATCTACGCCCAGAAGGCCGACGAGGCCCGGGCGACCGGGCGGGTGCTGGGGCTGCCGCGCTGGGCGGTGGAGATCATCCCGACGCTGACCCCCGGTATCGCGGTGTGGGACGTCAACGGCAATGTGCAGGTGGTCAAGCACCTGATCACCGAGACCGAGCGCCCGCTGGTCTTCACCGACCGCGCGATGACCGAGACCTCGGTGCAGCACGCGGCCGACATGGCAGCGGAGGCCGAGGCGGAAGCCGAGGCCGAGGCGCGCGCCGAGGCCCATGCCGCGGCGCAGGTCGCGCTCGCCAAACAGTTGGCCGACGACGCGGTGGCGTGACGTGGCAGCGCAGAGACGGGAGCAGAGCGGTGGTCTGCCCGACGGGCTGATCGTCGGCGTCATCGCCTTCCTGCTGGGCGTCACCCTGCTGGTGTGGACGGCCACCGGCATCGCCGCGGTCCTCTCGCACGGCGCCTGGCCTTCCGACGTGCACTTCACCCGCACCCCGCGGGCCATGCGCGCGCTGATCGGGCAGCCGCACGACATCCCCGCCGCCTGGCCCGACGCGAAGCCCGGCGGGCTGCCGGGGGCGGGGCTGTTCTGGGGGATCTTCATCTCGCAGTTCATGGTGCTGTTCGCGGCCGGGGTGTGGGTGCTGAACGTGGTGGCGCGGCTGCGCGGCCGCCGCCCGCGCCGGGTGCGGCGCCCGCAGCCCGCCCCAGAACCGGCCGTGGCGCCGCCCGCACCGCCGGCCGCCGTGGTGCCCGCGCCCCGGCGCAGGGGCCGCGCCCCGGCGGTGCAGGGCCACGGCGACACGTCCCGCAGCGAGGGCCACGGCGACGGCGACGGGCTCGACGCGTGGTTCCGTACGGTGCCGCAGGCCGTGCCGCCGCGGCCCGCCGACCCGGTCACCGCGGAACTGCCGCCCGTCGGTGCGGCCGGCGAGCGCCCCGCGGCACCCGAGCCGCGGCCGGCCGTCCTGGACGGCGGCGAGGTCACCCGCACCTACGCGCTGTTCTCCGGGCCGCGCGGCGACCAGGCCAAGCGCATCGTGCAGCCCGCGGTGCTGGCCGCGGCAGGCCCGGTCCTGGTCACCACCGCCGACCCGGACACCTACCACCAGACGGTCGGCAACCGCAGCAAGCTCGGCCCCGTCCACGTCTACGACCCCGCCCATTTGCTCGATGTGCCGGGCCGCCTGCGGTGGGCGCCGCACGGCGGCTGCGAGGTGCCCGCCACCGCCGGGATACGGGCCGCGGCACTGCTGGCACCGCTGCGTACCGCACGGGCCGACGAGGCCATCGTGCACAGCACCGCGGTCACCTTGCTGCGCTGCTGGCTGCACGCCGCCGCCGTCGACGGGCGGCCCTTCCGCCAGGTGCACCGCTGGGCGGCGGGCGGGGCCGCGGCCGCCGACGCGGTCCGCATCCTGCGCACCGACACCGGTGCCGCCTCCGGCTGGAGCGGCGAGCTCGAATCGGTGCTGCACGCCCACCCCGACCGCCGTGACGCGGCGCAGGCGCTGATCCGGCAGACGCTGGCGCCGCTCAACTCGGTGCATATTCGCGACGCGTGCAATCCGGCGCGTACCGGGGGGCTCGACCTGGAGTCATGGGGCGCGGAAAGGGGAACGCTTTACGTGGTGGGCGAGCGGGTCGAGGACCCGCGGACCCATCTGGGTGCGATGCCGCTGCTCACCGCACTCGTCTCCAGCGTGGTCGAGCACGGCCGGCGCATGGCCGCAGGGTCATCCGCCGGCCGGCTCGACCCACCACTGACCTTCGTGCTGGACGACGTCGCCGCCCTCGCCCCGGCCCCCGACCTGCCGGCGCTGCTGGCCACCGGCACGGCCGCGGGCCTGCCCACCCTGGCCGTCCTGCGCTCCCCGGAACAGGCGCTGGCCCGCTGGCCCTCCCCGCTGTGGCCCGCCGCCGACCTGCGCGTCACCCTGACCGAGCCGACCCCCGACGTCCCGGACGCGATCCGCCTGCACTGAGCGCCGCGGGGGCCGGAAAATGCCGGGAGCCGGCCGGCGGCGGCCTGTTACCGTGCGGGAGCCGACCGCGGGACTTTGTCGCGACTTCCGGAACATGCCTCTGAAGCAAGGATTCGCAGCTCGCGCCCGCACTCCCCGGTCGGCATCCCGACCTGGCCGCGCGACAGGGGAGCCCGCCGATGCCCACCGAGGGCCTGATCGCCGCAGAGGACGTCCTGCTCTTCGCGAACGCCGCGATCACCGCCACCTCGCAGCGGGAGTTCCACTCCGACGCCGACGAGCAGCGCCTGTCGCTGGACTTCCTGCACGCGTACATGCTCGGCAACTACCGCGACCTGTACGCCGCCGTGCTCGCCCTCGACATCAACGACCACAATGCCGCGCTGATCATCCGCCACCTGCTGGCCACCAGCCGCGAGGCGACCGAGCAGCAGCGCCGTACCGAGGGCCTGCTGATCGCCAGCAGGTTCGCCCTGCTGCCCCCGCAGCGCGGCTACGCCCTCGTCGCCGAGCTGCGCAAGGCGAAGGTCAACAACCGCCGTACCCGGGCGATCGTCCGCGACTGGCTGGCCGCACGGCCCGACCTGGCCTTCGACGCGGTCAAGTACCGGACCGGGGTGAAGACCGCGATGCGCCACGCCCACCTCCCTGCACCCGACGCGGAATTGGGCGACTTCCTCTTCCGTCCGCGCGCCCGGGCGCGCTTCACGGCGCCGCTGCTGGAGACCTGGCGCCGGGCGCACTACGAGCAGGCGGCCGTCTTCGAGCTGCCGTTCACCGTCGCCGAGGGCTTCGCTGCCCGGCACGGCATCGCCCGCACCGCCTTCCTCGACCGGATCGCCCCCCGGATGACGCGGGGCGAGCGGCTGCGGCTCCAGGAGTCGGCCCGCGAGCGCGGCGCGACCGCCGTCCTGGCCGACCTGACCGGCATGCCGCTGACCCGGCTGGCCGGCTACGTCCTCGGGCTGCCGCCGGACACCCGGGTCGCGCGGCGGGCCGAACTGACCGGCGCGCTGCGTGCCGCGGCCCGCCGCGCCGCCGGCCCCGAGGCGGGCACGTGGGGCCGGGTCACGGCCGTCCTGGACGACAGCTTCTCGACCCACGCCTCCGCCCAGAAGCGCCGCCGCCCGCTCGCCGTGGCCCTTGCCACGCATTTCCTGCTGGACTCGCTCGCCGGCACATATACCGCGCTGTGGACGTCGGGCCGCCGCGACGCCCTGCTCGCCCAGCCGTACGGGGCCACGCCGCTGGGCGAGCGCCTGGTCGACGCGCTGGAGACCCGCCCCGACCGCCTGGTCGTGGTCTCCGACGGCTGGGACAACGCACCGCCCGGCATGGCCGCGGAGGTCCTGCGCGTATGGCGCGAACGGCTCGACCCCGACGGCCGGGTCGCCGTCGTGCACCTCAACCCGGTCTACGACGCCGACAGCTTCGACGTGCGCCGGCTGTCCCCCGCGGTGCCCACCGCGGGCATCCGCGACGCCGAGGACCTGCCCTCGCTGGTCGGCCTGGCCCGGTTCGCGACCGGCCGCAGCGGGCTGCCCGAGCTGCGCGCCCACCTCGACACCCGGATCGCCGCCTTCCTCGCCCCCGCGGGAGCCGCCCGATGAGCACCGCCAGCGCGCTGCGCCTGGACCTGGCGGGCCTGCGCACCCTGCCCGCGCAGGTGTGGGGCGGCGTGCGGCTGGTCCCGCTGGTCCGCGACGAACCGCTGCCCGGCCTGCGGCTGCACCAGGAGCTGTACGGGGACGGGGTCGGCGTCGTCCGCGTCGCGCCGCACACCGCGTACGTCTCGTACATCCCGCACGGTTTCGTCGCCGACTGGGGCGCCGGCCCCGCGGCCTCCTACGGCACCCTGCTGCACGGCGCCCACGGCACGCCTCCCCCGGTCGACGCGGTGCCGGTACGCTTCCACCGCCGCATGGTCCGCCGCACCGCCAAGCACCGGCTGCGCTTCCTGCCGCTGCACCTCGCCCTCGAGGGCTACCTGTCGCTGCACTTCGGCGGGCCGTCCATCGCCTGGGAGGAGTGGTCGCAGCAGGCGCTGCGGCGCGGGCTCTCGCCGCGCGTCGAGGAGGCGTACTGCGGCGCCGAGGTCCGCGGACTGGCCGACGCGCTGCGGGTGTTCGAGATCCACCCGGGCCAGTGCGGTGTGCTGCTGTACACCGCGGACGCCCTCGCCGCGGCCTTCGCCGTCCCGCACCCCGACGACTACCGCGCCCTGCACGCCACACTCGTCCAGGACCTCTACGGCGAACTCGTCCACCACTACGCGCTGCTCAGCGCCCCCGTCCAGGACTTCGCCCCGCACCTGGACGCCGAGCGCATCCACTCCACGGCCGACCTGCGCGAGGCGCTGGCCGAACAGCGCAGGCAGTGGGCGGACTTCCACACCGGCACCATGGCCGCGGGGCTGCTCGCCCCGCAGTACACCGCCCGCACCGCCTACCGCGCGGGCGACTTCACCCTGTCCCGTTTCCTGCCCGCCTTCGTGCCGCGCACCGAGGCCCACATCGGCGAGGCCATCACCGCGCCGGACGGGCGTATCGCGTACCTGAAGACCTTCCGCCTGTCCGAGTCCCAGATCCGCCGCGGCCACCTGCTCACCCACCTCGCAGCCAACGACTGGCACCTGGCCCGCACCGCTGCCGCCCTCTCCCTCACCCCCGCCGACCTCACCGCCCGCCTCTCCTCCGCCTCCCTCGCCCCCCTCCTCCGCCACCGCCCGCCCCAGAGGGCACGCTGAAGGGGCGCGGGGAACTGCGCGCGCAACCACCCACCGGCGGAAAGCCGACCGCGTGGCTCAGGCGATACGAGCCAGATCAGCCGCGCGGACGGCGCCCAACAGCGCCGAACCGCGTACGTACCGCTCGACCTCCGCGACGGCGTACGCCCCGAGCCGCTGGACCTCGGACCCCTGGCAGCCGGCGATGTGCGGGGTGAGCAGCACGTTGGGCAGCCGGTGGAGCACATGATCCACCGGCAGCGGCTCGGGATCGGTCACGTCGAGGTACGCGTCGAGCCGCCCTTCCGCGCAGGCCGGCGCCAGCGCCTCGGTGTCGATGAGGCGGCCCCTGGCGGTGTTGACGACGGCGGCGCCGTCCCGCATCAGCCCGATGCGCCGGGTGTCGAGCAGGTGCCGGGTCTCGGGCAGGTCGGGGGCGTGGACGGTGACGATGTCGGAGGCGGCGCACAGCTCGTCCAGGTCGACCAGCCGCACCCCGAGGGCGGCGGCGTCGGCGGCCGAGACGTACGGGTCGGCGAGCAGGACCCGGAAGTCGGAGTCGGCGGCGAGCAGCCGGGCGATGACGCCGCGTCCGATGCGTGAGGCGCCGATGACGCCGACGACGGCGCCGTCGGCGCCGCGCCGCTCGGGGTAGCCGGGCAGTCGGCCCCTGCGGTATTCGGCGGCGACGCCGAGGGTGCGGCGGGCGGCGAGGACGACGGTGGCCATGGTGAAGTCCACGACGGGTCCCGCGTTGGCGTCGGCGGCCGACGACACGGCGATGCCCCGCTCCCACACCACGGGGTGGACGTGGTGCTTGACGGTGCCGGCCGCGTGGATGACCGCGCCGAGCCGGGGTGCGCGGGCGAGCAGCCCGGCGTCGATCTCGGGCGCACCCCACCCGGTGAGCAGGATGTCCGCGCCGGCCAGTGCGTCGCGCGCCGCAGGCGTGTCCGCGTCGGTGACCAGCAGCGGGTGGACGTCGGCCGCGGTGGCCAGCCGGGCGCGCAGCGGTGCCGGGAGGACCAGGTCCAGGATGTCCTGCCGCATCGCCAGCACCAGCTTCGGCCGCTCCGCCATGTCTGCCCCTCGCGTGTCATCGACGTGTAATCGGTTACTTCCTGACCCCCTCAGATTATGCGTGCACCGCCCACGGGTCAACGTCATCTGTTGCGTGAGGGGTTGACCGTGTCGTAGTAACCGGTTTAGTTTCCCCCCACCTTAGGCGTCGAGGAGGACGCGATGGCGATTGCCGAACGGGACGCCACCGGCCGCACAGGGGCGGCGGGTGCGTCCGGTGCAGACGGACGGGCCGGGCGGAGGGGGCGGGGAAGCCGCCTCGCACGACTGCGCAGGGACTGGGTGCTGCTGGCGCTCATGGCACCCGGCGTGGCGTACTTCCTGGTCTTCCACTACGGGGCGCTGGCGGGCAACGTCATCGCGTTCAAGGACTACGTCCCCTTCGACGGCCTGTGGGCCAGCCAGTGGGTGGGCCTGGACAACTTCCGGGCGATGTTCGGCGACCCGGCCTTCTGGTCCGCGGTCCTGAACACCGTGTGGATCGCCCTGCTCCAGCTGGTGTTCTTCTTCCCCGTGCCGATCGGGCTGGCGATGCTGCTGCACAGCCTGACCCGGGACAGCGTCCGCAGGTTCGTGCAGTCGGTGGCGTACCTGCCGCACTTCCTGTCCTGGGTGATCGTCGTCGCGGTCTTCCAGCAGGTGCTGGGCGAGACCGGGCTGCTCAACAACGTGCTGGGCGACGCCCACCTGCACACCGTGGACATCATCGGCAATCCCACGGCGTTCAAGCCGCTGGTCATCGCCGAGGTGATCTGGAAGGACTGCGGCTGGGGCACGATCATCTTCCTGGCCGCGCTCACCCAGGTCGACGAGCAGCAGTACGAGGCCGCGGCCATCGACGGCGCGGGGCCGTGGCGGCGGTTCTGGCACATCACCCTGCCGTCCGTGCGGCCGATCATCGTGCTGCTGCTGATCATGCGGCTCGGCGACATCCTGTCGGTCGGCTTCGAGCAGATGCTGCTGCAGCGCGCCTCGGTCGGCCCGGACGCGGCCGAGGTCATCGACACCTTCGTCTACTACAAGGGCCTGGTCGGCGGCGACTACGGCTACGCCGCCGCGGCCGGCCTGTTCAAGGGCGTCGTGGGCGCCGTCCTCGTCTTCACCGCCAACAAGGTGGCACACCGCCTCGGCGAGCAGGGGGTCTACCGATGAGCAGCGTCCCGCAGAGCCTGCGCCGAACGCGCAGCGACCGGCCGCGGACCGCGCCACGCAGGCCCGTACGCCCCGCGTGGGTGGAGCAGCCGAGGCCCGCGACGCAGGCGGCGAAAGCGGTCGCCCTGGCGGCGGTCGTGCTGCTGGTCACCGTGCCGTTCCTGATCATCGTCTCGACCAGCTTCGCGTCCAACGCCGACGTCGTCGCGGGCGGCGGCTGGGTGCTGTGGCCGGAGCACCCCACCCTGCGCGCCTACCACGAGCTGTTCGACGGCGGCATCGTCACGCACGCCCTGTGGGTCAGCGCCGGCGTCACCGCCGTCGGCACCGCAGCGAGCCTGGCCTGCACGATCGGCCTGGCCTACGCCCTCAGCCGGCGCGACGTCTTCGCCGGCAAGCCGATCCTGCTGCTGATCCTGTTCACCTTCCTCTTCCCGCCCGGCATGATCCCCGGCTTCCTGCTGGTCAAGGGCCTGCACCTGCTTGACAGCTACGGCTCGCTCGTCGCCCCGGTCCTGGTCAACGTCTTCAACCTGGTGGTGCTGCGCGGCTTCTTCCAGTCGGTGCCGGAGGAGCTGTACGAGGCGGCCCGGCTGGACGGCGCGGGCGAGTGGCTGATCCTGCGCCGCATCGTGCTGCCGCTGTCCAAGGCCGCACTGGCCGTCGTCGGGCTCTTCTACGCCGTCTCGTACTGGAACGCCTGGTTCTACGCCTCGATCTACCTCGACTCCGACCACTGGCCGCTGCAGCAGGTGCTGCGCACGTACGTCGTCGGCGGCTCGCAGCTGGCCGACTCCTCCGTCGGCGACGCGAGCGCGGTGGCCGCACCGCAGACGATCCAGATGGCCGTGCTCGTCGTCGCCACCGTACCGATCCTGCTCGTCTACCCCTTCCTCCAGAAGTACTTCACCAAGGGCGTGCTCACCGGCGCCGTCAAGAGCTGACACCCCTCAGAAAGGACCCACCGTGAGTACCTCGTCGTTCTCGCGGCGTACGCTGCTGCGCTCGATCGCCGCAGGTGGCGCCGCCATGGCAGCACCGTCCGTACTCGCCGCCTGCTCCACCTCGCCGACCGCGCACGACGTGGGCAACGCCGGCAAGAAACTCGCCCCCTGGCCCGCCTACGTCCCCTTCGCCGGCCCCGCCCCCGACCTGCCGGGCACCGCGGACGGCATACAGCCGGGCTACCTGTCCTACCCCCAGAACCTGGTCAGCGCGGTCCACGACAAGCCGGGCAAGGGCGAGACGATCAAGGTCATGTCGATCACCTACGGCACCCCGCCCAAGCCGGCCGGGGAGAACAGGTTCTGGGCCGCGATCAACGAGGCGCTGGGCGTGAACATCGAGTTCACCGTCGTCCCCGACGCCGACTACATGACCAAGATGGCCACCATGATGGCCGGCAACGACCTGCCCGACCTGATCAACTTCGGCGGCGGCCACACCCTGCCCCGCGAGGCCGACTTCGTCGCCGCCAAATGCGCCGACCTGTCCGAGTACCTGTCGGGCGACGCGATCAAGGCGTACCCGAACCTGGCGAACCTGCCGACGTACGTCTGGCAGGACATGGGCCACATCGGCGGCCGCCTCTACGGCATCCCCGTGCAGCGCTCCGCACCCGGCAACTGCCTGTGGATCAACAACGACGTCTTCACCGCGGCCGGCATGAAGGACGGCTGGAGCGCCGACGACTTCATGGAGGTCGCCAAGAACGCCACCCACGGCAAGAAGTACGGGCTCGGCTCGTCGGCGCCGCTGCTGTTCGGCGAGACCATGCACACCATGGCCTTCGGCGCCCCGCAGGGCTGGAAGCTCGACGGCAGCGCCTTCGTCAGCGCGTACACCACCGACGAGTACCGGGCGGCCCTGGAGTTCATGTCCAGGCTGCGCCAGGCGGGCGTCTACAACCCCAACGTGCTCGGCACCTCCACCGTCGACACCAAGACGTACTTCTACAACGGCACCGTCGCCTCGATGGTCGACGGCTTCGGCGCGCTCAGCACGTCCGTCCCCAGCATCAAGGACGCCTTCGTCCTGGACGCGGCCGTCCCCTACACCCCGAGCAACGGGGCCAAGCCCGGCATGCAGCGCGCGAAGGGCGCCTGGGGCTACACGGTGCTGAAGAAGACCACCCCCGACCGCATCAAGCTGATCCTGCGGGTCCTGGACTACCTGGCGGCGCCCTTCGGCACCAAGGAGTACGAGCTGAACCACTTCGGCGTCGAGGGCACCCACTTCACCCGCGACCAGAACGGCTCGCCCATCCCCACCGACCTGGGCCTGGTCGAGAACCCGGTGCAGCTGCCGGTCAAGTACCTGTGCGACGCCCCGCAGGTCCTCTACCTGCCCGGCCGCCCCGACGTGGTCAAGCGCAACCACGCCTGGCAGCTCAAGGTCGCCCCGATGCTGGTGCGCAACCCCACCTGGGGCCTGCAGTCCGCGAACAACAGCAAGGTCGGCGCGGCCATCGACACCCTGCGCACCGACACGGTCGGCTCCATCATCGCCGGCCGCAAACCGCTCAGCGCCTGGGACGGCACCGTCAAGAAGATGAAGTCCATGGGCCTGGACCGCATCGCCGAGGACTATGCCAAGGACTACGCCTCCAACCACTGACATGTACCGACCCGCGCCGCCGCACCAGGGCCATTACGCTGGTCGGCGGCGCGCGGTCGTATCGGACACCGGCGCGCCGGGGACACGGATGGCGGGGATGGCGGAGACTTCACCAGGGCCCGGGACGGTCGGGCCTGACATGACCGTGCCGGATACGGCCGGGCAGGCGGCGGCCGGCGGCGGCGCGCGCCGCGTCACGATCCGCGACGTCGCCGACCGGGCGGGCGTCTCGGTCGCCACCGTCTCGCGGGTGCTGGCCGGCAACTACCCCACGTCCGCCGCGGCCCGCGCCAAGGTGCTGCGGGCCGTCAAGGACCTGGACTACGTCATCGACGGCCGCGCCAGGGCACTGGCCGGTACCGGCCCCAAGACCATCGCCGTCATCGTCTCCTCGGTGGACAGCGCCTTCTACGCCACCGTCGCCCAGGGCGTCGAGCAGGAGGCCGCCGCCCGCGGCCGGCTGTGCATGGTCTGCAGCCACGGCGGCGACGAGGCCCGCGAACTGGCCCTGGTCCAGATGATGCGCGAGCAGCGCTCGGAGTTCGTCGTCCTGGTCGGCGGCGCCGTCGAGGACGAGCGCTACCAGGCCCGGCTGGCCGAGTACGCCCACGGGCTCGCCGCCGCCGGCTCCCGGCTGGTCCTGTGCGGCCGTCCCGCACCAAGCGCCGACATGCCCGTCCTGGTCGTCGAGTACGACAACGAGGCCGGCGCCTACGCCGTCGTCAGCCACCTGCTGTCCGCGGGCCACCGCGACATCCTCTACCTCGGCACCATGCCCGGCCACACCACCGTGGAGCCGCGTATCGCCGGATACCGCCGGGCGCTCGCCGACCACGGCCTGCCGCCCGCCGCGGAACGCATCGCGGGCGTCGGCCTCGGCCGCTCCCACGGCTACGCCGCCATGCGCCAGATCCTCGCCGACTGCGACGGCCGCCCCGCCTTCACCGCGGTCTTCGCCGGCGACGACCAGGCCGCGGCCGGGGCGATGGCCGCGATGCGCGAGTACGGGCTGCGCACCCCCGACGACATCTCCGTCGTCGGCTACAACAACGACGGCCTCGCCCAGGACCTCAACCCGCCGCTGACCACGGTCAACATCCCTGCCTACGAACTCGGCCGGGAAGCCGTCCGGCTCGCCCTCACCGAGTCCTCCCCCCGCCCCACCACCCAGTCCCGCCACCTCCTGGGCACCCACACGGTCCTGCGGGACAGCGTGCGCCGCCTGTCCTGACCCGGGCGGGGCTCAGGACACGTGCAGCAGCGTCTTGCCGGGTGCCGCGGTGCCCGTCGCGAGCCCCGCGACCGCGGCGGCCACCGCGTCCAGCGGCAGTTCCGCCCCGAGCCCGACCCGCAGGGTGCGCGCGCCCAGCAGGCCGAGGACGTGCCGCACGCTCGCGGCAAGCCGGGCGGGATGGGTACGGGCCAGCAGCGCGCTGTTGTACGTCAGCACGGAGACGCCCCGCATGAGCAGCTCGTCGGCCGGGACCTGGACGGGCTCGGCCCCGCCGAGGCTGCCGTAGACGGCGAGCCGCCCGTGCGGCGCCAGCAGCGCGAGGTTCGCGGTCCTTGTCGCCCCGCCGACGGGGTCGAGGACGACGTCGAACCGGTCCTCGCCCAGGGCCTGCGGGAAGGCGTCCCGGGTGACGACCCGGTCGTGGCCGAACCCCTCCGCGTACGCGGCCCGCGCCCTGCTGCCGGCCACCCCCACCACGCTCGCGGCCCCCGCCGCCCTGGCCACCTGCGCGGCCAGCGACCCGACCCCGCCCGCCGCCGCGTGCACGAGCACCCGGTCCCCCTCCCGGACCCGCCCCACCTGCGCGACCAGGTCGTACGCGGTCGGCCCCGCCCAGCCCAGCGCGGCGGCGTCCCGCAGCGGCGCGTCCCCGACGCCGACGGCCAGCACGTCCGGCGCGACGACGACCTCCGCACAGGCTCCGCCCTCGACGAGTGCGACGACCTCCTCCCCGACCCGACCGGGCGCGACCCCCTCCCCGACTGCGACGATCCGCCCGGCGGCCTCGAACCCGGGCACGAAGGGCCGCGCGAGCGGGATGTGCCCGTCCCGCACCAGGACGTCCCCCCACTGCACACCGGCGTAGGCCACGCGTATCGCGACCTCGCCCGCCCCCGGCACCGGCTCCGGCAGGTCCGCGACGCCGTACTGCCCGACCCCGTCCATCACGACAGCCTTCATCCCACAGCTCCTTGTTCCGACTCAGTACACTGAGACTCCTCGGCTGCCGCCGATCCAAGCAGTATCAGATAGTTGAGTCAACTCAGTGAGATGTGAAAGGTGCTCCCGCATGGCCGACACCCCTGGCGAGACCCCCGCCGAACTGCCTGTCGAGCCGCCCGTCGAGGAGTACCTCTGCACCCGCATCCGCCGCGCGGAACAGGCCCTGATGGGCCACCACGAAGCCGTGCTGCGCCGCTACGGCCTGACGATGACGCAGTACACGGTGCTGCTCGCCCTCTCCCGCGAGGACGGCATGTCCGGCGCCCAGCTCGCCCGCGCCTGCGGGGTCACCCAGCAGAGCATGGCCACCGTCCTGACCACCCTCCAGGGCAAGGACCTCATCCGCCGCGCCCCCTCCCCGGTGCACGCCAAGGTCCAGATCGCCCGCCTCACCCCCGCGGGCACCGCCCTCCTCGACACCGCCTACCAGGAGGTCAACGTCCTGGAACGGCAGCTCTCCGACACCTTCAGCCCCGCCGAGCACGCGGCCCTGTGCGACCTGCTCGACCGCGCGACGGCGACCCTCGTGGAGCAGACCCGGCGGGGCCAGGCCGCACCGGTCCCCGCCCGCCCCCGCTAGGGCCTGTCGTTTGGATCTCCGTGGGGGAAGGAGCGGTGTTCGGTGCGTGCAGCTGCAAGGCGGAGGAGGGAGGCGACGCGGAGCGTCGTCGACCGACGACAACGCGGCAGATGTGCGTGCCGGGCGCGGCGACGCCGCGGAGATCCAAACGACAGGCCCTAGGCCTCCCGCAGGGACCGCGACAGGCCGAAGTCGCGCAGCAGGCCGTTGTCGATGAACCGGGTCACGGCGGAGATGCGGTCCCCCGACAGCGTCAGCACCATCAGCCCGTGCCCGTGCACGATCGCCGAGCCGCGGTCACGCCGGTAGAAGCCGAACGCCGGCTGCCCGTTCGCCCGCACGGGCAGCAGCACGAAACTGCGGCCACCGCTGAGCACGACGGTCCGCAGGAAGTTCCCGACCGCCTCGTGCCCCTGGTACTCCATCTCCAGCGGCGGCATCGTCAGCCACACGTCGTCGGTGAGCAGCGCCACGATCGCCTCGACGTCCCCCGCCTCGAAGGCCCGCGTGAAGGCCTCGACCACCCGCCGCTCCCGCGCCGACCCGGGCAGCGGCGCCTGCTCCCGGTCGGCCTCGGGCAGCTCAGCCGCCAGCCTGGCGCGCGCCCGCTGCAGCGCGTTGTTCACCGCGTTCTCCGTGGCGTCCAGCATCCCGGCGACCTCGGCGGCCCTGAACCCCAGCACGTCCCGCAGCACCAGGGCGGCCCGCTGCCGCGGCGGCAGCTGCTGCAACCCCGACAGGAAGGCCAGCGACACCGCCTCCCTGGTCTCGTACCGCGCCTCAGGCCCGGGCGCCCGGTCCGGCAGGTCGGCCAGCAGCGAGTCCGGATACGGCTCCAGCCACTCCGGCTCCGCGCGGCTGCGGGTCGGCTCAGGCAACGGCGCCGCATGCGTCACGGACTCCGACTCCCGCTGCCGGCGCCGCTCCCCGGCCCGCAGGGCGTTCAGGCAGCGGTTGGTGGCGATCCGGTAGAGCCAGGTCCGCATCGACGCCCGGCCCTCGAAGCCGTCGAGCCCGCGCCAGGCGGCGAGCAGCGTCTCCTGCAGCAGGTCCTCCGCATCCTGCAACGACCCGAGGATGCGGTAGCAGTGCACCTGCAGCTCCCGCCGGTACGGCTCGGTCAGCTCCCGGAACGCTTCCCCGTCCCCCGCCCGCGCCAACTCCAGCACCTCAGCCGTGTCAGCCATGTCGGCCCTCCTCAGACCCGCGCCACGTCCATCCTCACGTGTACGGACACCGCTCGCACGCGAAAGTAACCGCCCGGCGGTGGGC
>NZ_JAFFIX010000036.1 GCF_016916835.1 Actinacidiphila bryophytorum
GAGGCCGCTTCCCCCACCCCGCCGACCGCCGCCACCCTCCCGCCGGGCGGGACGGCCGAGGCCGCTTTGCCCGCCCACCCCAGCCTGCCGATCCCCGGTTCACCGGAAGATCTTTTCCCCGCGTCATCCCGGGGAGCCGGGAAGTCGTCCTCGCGGGGGCTTCCCGGTGACCCGGAGGCGGGTTCGGCCGCGCAGGCCGAGGGTCTTGCCCCTGGGGGGGAGCCGGGGGCGGGCGGCACGCCCGAGAATCCCTTGCCCGCGTCCTCCCGGGGAGCCGGGGAGCCGGGGGCCGGGGGGGCTGCCCGAGGCGAGGGCACGTTCCCCGGGGCAGCGCAGGGGGGGCGGGTCGTGGTCGGGGTCGAGGATGCCGTCACGTTGTTGAGTTCGCCGCTCGGCGGGATGGACGCCGCCGATCTGCGGCGGCTGGGAAGGGCGCTGCGGGAGGAGGAGCGCGCGGCCGGCGCCGCCGTGCCGCGCCCTTCGGACGAGCTGATCGCCGAGGCCGTCTCGGAGCCGGAGCGGCTGGCCGCGCACGACCCGTCGTACGCGCGCGGCGCCCGCCGCGTGGGCGCGCTGCTGCGGGCCGCCCGCGACACCCTGGCAGCGGGCGGCACCGCGGAGGACGCGCTGTGGACGCTGTGGAACGGCACCCCGTGGGCGTCCCGCCTGGAGCGCGCGGCCCTGCGCGGCGGCGCGGCGGGCCGCAACGCCGACCGCGACCTGGACGCGGTGTGCGCGCTGTTCGAGACCGCGGCCCGCGCGGAGGAGCGCACCGGCGGCCGGGGCGCCCTGAACTTCCTGGAGGAGCTGTCCGCCCAGGACATCGCCGCGGACACGCTGGGCGGCCGTACCGTACGGCCGGACGCCGTCCAGTTGATGACCGCCCACCGCTCCAAGGGCCTGGAGTGGCGGCTGGTCGTCGTGGCGGGCGTACAGGAGGGCGTGTGGCCGGACCTGCGCCGCCGCGGCTCCCTGCTGGAGGCGGACCGCATCGGCAGGGACGGCATCGCCCCGCCGCTGAGCCAGGGCGCGCTGCTGGCGGAGGAGCGCCGGCTGTTCTACGTCGCCGCTACCCGGGCGAGCGACCGCCTGCTGGTCACCGCGGTGCGGTCGGCGGCGGACGACGGCGACCAGCCGTCCCGTTTCCTGGCGGAGCTGGGGGTCGAGCCGCAGGACGTGACGCACCGCCCGCGCCGCCCCCTGGCGGTGTCCGCGCTGGTCGCGGAACTGCGGGCGACGACCGTCGACCCGGCGGCCTCGCCCGCGCTGCGCGAGGCGGCGGCCCGCCGGCTGGCCCGCCTGGCGGCGCTGAGCGACGACGGCCACCCGCTGGTGCCGGCCGCGCACCCGGACCGCTGGTGGGGCCTGTACGAGCCGACCCGGTCGGCCGTACCGCTGCGGGACCGCGACGAACCGGTGGCACTGTCGGGCAGCGCGCTGGACCAGCTGGCCAACACCTGCTCCCTGCAGTGGTTCCTGGGCCGGGAGGTCAAGGCGGAACCGCCGGCCACCGCGGCCCAGGGCTTCGGCAACGTCGTGCACGTCCTGGCCGACGAGGTCGCCTCCGGCAGGACGCCGGCCGACCTGGACGTCCTGATGGCCCGGCTGGACTCCGTGTGGGACGCGCTCGCCTTCGACGCGCCCTGGAAGTCCCGGCAGGAGAAGGACAACGCGCGCGCCGCCCTGGAGCGGTTCCTGCGCTGGCACGTCATGGAGCGCGGCCGTACGGCGGTCGCCACCGAGCTGGACTTCGACGTCACCCTCGCCGCGGGCGACGCCCGTGTCCGGATCCGCGGCAGCATGGACCGGGTCGAGACCGACGCCCAGGGCGCCGCTTACGTCGTGGACTTCAAGACCGGCCGCAGCAAGCCGACCGGGGACCAGGTCGCGCACCACCCGCAGCTCGCGGTCTACCAGCTGGCGGTGCGCGAGGGCGCGGTCGACCCGCTGTTCGGCGGGAGGACCCCGCCGGCGGGCGGTGCGGAGCTGGTGCAGCTGCGGCTGGGCGCGACCCGCCGCGAGGGCGGCGAGGCCCTGCCCGCGGTGCAGCGGCAGGAGCCGCTGACGGGGGAGTGGGCGCAGGAGCTGCTGGCCACCGCGGCAGGCCGGGTGCTGGACGAGCGCTTCACCCCGGCGACGGGCCAGCACTGCACGCACTGCGCTTTCCGCGCGTCCTGCACGGCACGTCCCGAGGGCCGGCACGTCGTGGAGTGACGGGGCCTTGCCGGATACCCGGGCCGGGTAATTGTCAGCGCCCGGGGCTATGTTTGCCGTACAACCAGGGGCGGGGGTCGCGCGTCCAACGCGCGCGTAGGTGTGCAATCCGAGGGGGGACGGCCGATGCCGGCCAGGAGCAGGACCATGGCGGCCGTGTGCGCCGCCACCGCGGCGACCGCCGCACTCACCGGCTGCAACAGCACGGACGACTCGTCGGCGCCGCTGGTCGTGCCGGCGGCGACGACGTCGGCGGACCCGGCGGCGTCCGCGGCACCGGGCAAGGACGACCCGTTCTCGTCCATGACGGCCGACGGCATCGTCTCCCTCGCGGAGGCGAACATGCGCAAGGCCGGCTCGATGACGGTGAGCGTGAACGCGATGGAGGAGGGCAGGGTCCTGCAGATCAAGGCCTCGCTCACGGACACCGGCAAGTGCGCCGCCGCCCTGCGCACCGGGACCGCGTCGATGCAGCTCATCAAGACCGACGCCACCCACGCCTACCTCAAGGGCAATGCCGCCTACTGGCGGATCGCGGGCGGCGCCAAGGGCGACAAGGTGGCCGCCACGATCGGCGACCGGTGGGTCAAGCTCAACAAGAAGGTGCTGGACAGCCCGTCCCTGGGCGAGTTCTGCTCCTTCGACGGCCTGATGACGGACATGCTCTCGGACGGCGAGGACGACAGCGACGCCGAGGTCGTCAAGGGCGCTCCGACGACCCTCGACGGGCAGCAGGTCCTCCCGCTGGTCGAGAAGCTGGACGACGAGACCGACACGCTGTACGTGACCACCGGCAAGACGCCGTACGTCGTCAAGCTGGAGGGCCTGGGCGGCGACTCGCCGGGCTACGCGACCTTCACCGACTTCGGCAAGAAGCCGCACATCGCGGCGCCGCCCGCCTCGCAGACGCTGGACATGGCCGACCTCGGCATCGACCCGAACGGCATATCGGTCTGACCTGCGGCCCGCCGCGTGACCAGGAGGCCGTCCGGGGCCTGCGATGTCCGCGGTTCCGGATAGCCTCCATGAGGTGGCAACCCGCATCGAATCGCCCGAGCAGCTCAAGGAGCTGCTGGGCATCCCCTTCACCCCGGAGCAGACGGCGTGCATCACCGCGCCGCTCGCCCCGGGTGTGATCGTGGCCGGTGCGGGGTCGGGCAAGACGACGGTGATGGCCGCCCGGGTGGTGTGGCTGGTCGGCACCGGGCAGGTCGCACCCGAGCAGGTGCTCGGCCTGACCTTCACCAACAAGGCGGCGGGCGAGCTGTCGGAGCGGGTGCGCAAGGCGCTGGCGCAGGCCGGCATCACCGAGCGCGACCCGTACGAGCCGGGCGCCCGGCCGCCGGGGGACGGGCCGCAGGAGCAGGGCGAGGGCGCGGCCGGCGACCCGAACATCTCGACCTACCACGCCTTCGCCGGGCAGCTGCTCAAGGACCACGGCATGCGGATCGGCCTGGAGCCGACCGCCCGGCTGCTCGCCGACGCCACCCGCTACCAGCTCGCGGCGAAGGTGCTGCGCGCCGCCCCCGGGCCGTATCCGGCGCTCACCAAGGGCCTGCCGACCCTCGTCGGCGACCTGCTCGCGCTGGCGGGCGAGCTGGCCGAGCACCTGGTGCCCGCCGAGGAGCTGCGCGCGTACGACACCAGGCTCGCCGGGCAGCTGTCCGCGCTCGACCCGGCCAAGCGCGGCAACGCATGGGTGCGGGAGGTGCGCCAGGCCGTCGCCGCCCGCCGCGACCTGGCAGAGCTGGCCGCGGCCTACCGCGACGGCAAGCGGCGCCGCGACCTGCTGGACTTCGGCGACCAGATCGAGCTGTCGGCGCGGCTGGCGCAGACCAGACCGGAGGTCGGTGCGCTGTTGCGCGAGCAGTACCGGGTGGTGCTGCTCGACGAGTACCAGGACACCTCGGTCGCCCAGCGGCTGCTGCTCGCCGGGCTGTTCGGGGGCCGCAGCGGGCACGCGGTGACCGCGGTCGGCGACCCCTGCCAGGCCATCTACGGCTGGCGCGGCGCGTCGGTGGCGAACCTGGACGACTTCCCGCGGCATTTCGCGCACCCCGACGGCCGGCCCGCCGCCCGCTACTCGCTCAGCGAGAACCGCCGATCCGGCGGCCGGCTGCTCGACCTGGCCAACACCCTGGCCGAAGAGCTGCGCGCCCGCCACGAGGGCGTCGAGGCGCTGCGCCCCGCCCCCGGGGCCGAGCTGGACGGGCGGGTGCGCTGCGCACTGCTGCCGACCCAGCAGGAGGAGACGGCGTGGCTCGCCGACTCCGTCGCGCACCTGGTGCGCACCGGCACACCCCCCGGCGGCATCGCGGTGCTGTGCAGGACCGCCGCGCACTTCCCGGAGATTCATGCCGCGCTGGTGGCCCGCGACATCCCCGTCGAGGTGGTGGGCCTGTCCGGGCTGCTGCACCTGCCGGAGGTCGCCGACCTGGTCGCGGTCTGCGAGGTGCTGCACGACCCGACCGCCAACGCGGCCCTGGTCCGGCTGCTGACCGGACCGCGCTGGCGGATCGGCCCGCGCGACCTGGCCCTGCTGGGCCGCCGCGCCCGGCTGCTCGTACGCCACGGGGCCGGCGCCGCCGAGGGGCGCGACCCGCTGGCGGCGGCGGTGGAGGGCGTCGACCCGGCCGAGGTGATCTCGCTCGCCGACGCCCTGGAGACCTTCCTCGACGCCGACCCGGACGACGGGCTGCCCTTCTCCGCCGAGGCCCGGGTGCGCTTTGCACGGCTGGCGGCCGAGATACGGGACCTGCGCAGGGCGCTCGCCGACCCGCTGATGGACGTGCTGCACCGGGTGCTGGCCACCACCGGGCTGGACGTCGAGCTGTCCGCCTCCCCGCACGCGCTGGCCGCCCGCAGGCGCGAGACGCTGACGTCGTTCCTGGACGTCGCGGCCGGTTTCGCGGCCCTGGACGGCGAGGCGACACTGCTGGCCTTCCTCGGCTTCCTGCACACCGCGGCGCAGTACGAGAAGGGCCTCGACAGCTCGCTGCCGGGTGGCGAGAACACCGTCAAGGTGCTCACCGCGCACAAGTCCAAGGGCCTGGAGTGGGACGTGGTGGCCGTCCCCGGGCTGGTCGCCAAGGGCTTCCCCAGCGAGCGCGGGCGCGAACTGTGGCCGGTCAACGCCAAGGTGCTGCCGCACGGGCTGCGCGGTGACGCGGCGACGCTGCCCGACGTGCCGGAGTGGACGAAGGCCGGGCTCGACGGCTTCCGCGGCGCCATGAAGGAGCACCAGCGCGTCGAGGAGCTGCGGCTCGGCTACGTGACCTTCACCCGGCCGCGCTCGCTGCTGCTGGGCTCGGGGCACTGGTGGGGTCCGACGCAGAAGGCGCCCTTCGGCCCCTCGGTCTTCCTCGACGCCCTGCGCGAGCACTGCGAGGCGGGCCACGGCGAGATCGAGGTGTGGGCCGACCCGCCGGAGGAGGGCGCGGCCAACCCCGCGCTCGAAGCGGTGCAGGAGCACGCCTGGCCGCTGCCGCTCGACCCGGTGGGCCTGCGCAGGCGGCGCTGGGCGGCGCGCACGGTGCTGGCGTACACCGAGGAGGAGGCGGTGGAGGCGCGCGGACCCGGGATTCCCGGTGCGCGCGGCGAGTCCGGCGTGCCCGCGGAGCCCGGGGCGGACGGCGCCGGCGGCGGTCCCGGGGCGCAGGACGGCCTCGACCCGGCCGAAGCCAGGCTCGTCGCGTCCTGGGACCGCGACCTGGACGCCCTCGCGGGCGAGCTGCGCAGGGCGCGGGCCACCGTGAGGGACGTGCCGCTGCCCGCGACGCTCACCGCGAGCCAGCTCATGCAGCTGGCCGCCGACCCCGACGGGCTCGCCCGCGAGCTGGCCCGCCCCATGCCCCGCCCGCCGGCCCCCGCAGCCCGCCGCGGCACCCGCTTCCACGCCTGGGTCGAGTCCCGCTTCGACGCCCGCCCGCTGTTCGGCCCCGAGGACCTGCCCGGGATCGAGGGCGGCGACGACATCGCGGACGAGGCCGACCTCGCGGCGCTCAAGGACGCCTTCCTGCGCAGCCCGTACGCCGACCGCACCCCCTACCGCGTCGAGGTCCCCGTGCACCTCACCCTGGGCGGCCGGGTCGTCAGGGGCCGGATCGACGCGGTCTACCGCGGCCGCGCGGATGAGACGTCCGACACGTACGGCGACCCGGACGCGGCGGCGGACACGTACGAGATCGTCGACTGGAAGACCGGCCGCAGCCCCGCCGCTGCCGCCGACCCGCTGCAGCTGGCGATCTACCGGGTGGCCTGGGCGGAGCGGCAGGGCGTACCGCTGCACCAGGTGAGCGCCGCCTTCCTGTTCGTGCGCACCGGCGAGGTGGTACGCCCCGCGCACCTGCCGGGCCGCGCGGAGCTGGAGGAACTGCTGGCCCCGGGGGACTGAACCGGTGGCTGCGGCACGTACCGGCCCCGCGCGGACCCGTACCCCGGCCGCAGCGGCCACCGGGCTAGGCTGCATGTGGCGCGCTCCAGCTCGGACGACGCGGCGTATCCATACCGTCACCGGGAATTTCCCTGCCTGCCGGCGGTTGGCACCGGGTGGACGACAGGGTGGGCGCCTGCGGTATGCCACACCACGTACTTCGGGGAGATGGAAGCAGCCTTGACCGGACTCGACGCGACGGACCGACCGCTGGCACTCACGTACTCGGGGGTGGACCGCGCCGCGCACCACCGCATGGACGAGGCGTGGCTCGCCGCGGCCTGGAGCCACCCGACGACCCGGGTGTTCGTGGTCTCCGGCGGGCAGGTGCTGGTCGAGGACGGCCCCGACGGCCGCACGGAACTGGTCATGACCCCGGCGTTCGACGCGCCGGAGACCGAGATGCACCGCTACTTCCTGGGCATCGCCCCCGACGGTGTGCGCTACTTCGCGCTGCAGAAGGACGCACTGCCCGGGCGCATGGACGGCGCGGCAAGGGCCGCGGGCCTGCGCGAGGTCGGCGGGCTGCTGTCGCCCCTGGAAGCCGGGCTCATGGTGCACGCGGTGGCGCTGGAGAACTGGCAGCGCATGCACCGCTTCTGCTCCCGCTGCGGCGAACGCACCGTCATCGCCGCCGCGGGCCACATCCGCCGCTGCCCCGCCTGCCTGACCGAGCACTACCCGCGGACCGACCCCGCGGTGATCATGCTGGTCACCGACGACCAGGACCGCGCGCTGCTCGGCCGCCAGCTGCACTGGCCCGAGGGCCGCTTCTCGACGCTCGCCGGCTTCGTCGAACCCGGCGAGTCCATCGAGCAGGCGGTGCGCCGCGAGGTCGCGGAGGAGGTCGGGGTCACCGTCGGCGACGACGTCAGCTACGTGGCGAGCCAGCCGTGGCCCTTCCCCTCCAGCCTGATGCTGGGCTTCAACGCCCGCGCGGTCTCCTCCACGATCACCGTGGACGGCGAGGAGATCCACGAGGCCCGCTGGTTCTCCCGCGAGGACCTGCGGGCGGCCTTCGCCTCGGGCGAGGTGCTGCCGCCGTTCGGCATCTCGATCGCCGCCCGGCTGATCGAGAACTGGTACGGCGCCCCGCTGCCGCGTCCGTGACGGCCGCGGGGCTGCCCCGCCGGTACGTTCCGCGCCGGAGCGTCAGGCGCCGAGCGCCTGCTTGACCTGCGCCAGGCTCGGGTTGGTCATCACGACCTCCGCGCCACCGGACGCGGGGACGATCTGCAGCGTCGGCACGGTCTGGTTGCCGCCGTTCGCCTTCTCCACGAACGCCGCCGACTCCGGGTGCTCCTCGATGTTGATCTCGGTGTAGGCGATGCCCTCGCGGTCGAGCTGCCCCTTGAGTCGGCGGCAGTAGCCGCACCAGCTGGTGCTGTACATCGTCACGGTGCCCGGCATCGGTGTTCGCTCCTCGTCGCGAGAGAAATCTGTCAGCCCTTCAACGCGCGTGCGCTCCCGCGCATTCCACCGCACCCTCTTCCGCCGCAGCCTGTGGATAACTTTCCCGGCCTGTCGGCGAGACCTGGCACAGTGGCGGTTGTGACTGCGACAACCCACGAATCGCTCTTCCCCGCGGTGCCCGACTCCGCCGACGCGGTGCTCGAAGGACTCGACCCCGAGCAGCGAGCCGTCGCCACGGCGCTGCGCGGCCCGGTGTGCGTGCTGGCCGGCGCCGGGACCGGCAAGACCCGGGCGATCACCCACCGGATCGCCTACGGGGTGCGGGCCGGCATGCTCCAGCCGGCCAGCGTGCTCGCGGTCACCTTCACCGCGCGGGCGGCAGGCGAGATGCGCGGGCGGCTGCGGCAGCTCGGCGCGGGCGGGGTGCAGGCCCGCACCTTCCACTCGGCTGCGCTGCGCCAGCTGCAGTACTTCTGGCCGCGGGCGATCGGCGGCGAGATGCCCCGGCTGCTGGAGCGCAAGGTCCAACTGGTCGCCGAGGCCGGCGCGCGCTCCCGCATCCGTCTTGACCGCAACGAGCTGCGGGACGTCACCGGCGAGATCGAGTGGTGCAAGGTCACCCAGACCGTCCCCGAGGACTATCCGGCGGTCGCCGCCAAGACCGGGCGCGACGTGCCGCGCGACCCGGCCGAGATCGCCCGCATCTACACCACCTACGAGCAGCTCAAGCGGGACCGCGGGGTCATCGACTTCGAGGACGTGCTGCTGCTGACGGTCGGCGTGCTGCAGGACCGGCCCGACGTGGCCGACACCGTCCGCTCGCAGTACCAGCACTTCGTGGTCGACGAGTACCAGGACGTCAGCCCGCTGCAGCAGCGGCTGCTCGAACTGTGGCTGGGCGGCCGGGACGACCTGTGCGTGGTCGGCGACGCCTCGCAGACCATCTACTCCTTCACCGGCGCCACACCGGACTTCCTGCTCGGCTTCCGCGCCCGCTACCCGTCGGCCACCGTGGTCAAGCTGGTCCGCGACTACCGCTCGACCCCGCAGGTGGTCGGCCTGGCCAACGGGCTGCTGGCCCAGGCCCGCGGCCAGGCGGCCGCGCACCGGCTCGAACTGGTCTCGCAGCGCGAGTCCGGCCCCGAGCCCGCCTACGCCGAATACGCCGACGAGCCGGCCGAGGCCGAGGGCGCGGCCCGGCGGATCAGGCAGCTCATCGACTCCGGGGTGCGGCCCAGCGAGATCGCGGTGCTCTACCGCATCAACGCCCAGTCGGAGGTCTACGAGCAGGCGCTCGCCGACGCGGGCGTGCCCTACCAGCTGCGCGGCGCCGAGCGGTTCTTCGAGCGGCCCGAGGTGCGCGAGGCGGGCCTGCTGCTGCGCGGGGCGGCCAGGGCGTCCGCCGACCCCGAGGACACCGCCACGGTGCCCGAGCAGGTGCGTGCGGTGCTCAGCTCGCGCGGCTGGGCCTCCGAGCCGCCCGCCGGCTCCGGGGCGGTCAGGGACCGCTGGGAGTCGCTTGCCGCCCTGGTGCGGCTGTCGGAGGACTTCGCCGCCGCCCGGGCCGACGCGACCCTCGGCGACTTCGTCGCCGAGCTGGACGAGCGGGCCAACGCGCAGCACGCGCCGACGGTCGAGGGCGTCACCCTGGCCTCGCTGCACGCGGCCAAGGGCCTGGAGTGGGACGCCGTCTTCGTGGTCGGCCTGACCGAGGGCACCTTGCCGATCACCTTCGCCAAGACCGACGAGCAGATCGAGGAGGAGCGGCGGCTGCTCTATGTCGGCGTCACCCGGGCACGGCTGCACCTGGGGCTGTCCTGGGCGCTGTCCCGCTCGCCCGGCGGGCGCGGCGGCCGGCGCCCCTCACGTTTCCTCGACGGCCTGCGGCCCGGCTCCGCGCCGCGCGGCGCCCGCGGCGCGGGTGGCGGCGCGGGCGGGGTGGAGCGCGGCTCCGGCGGGCGCAGGAAGCGCGGCCCGGTGCTGTGCCGGGTCTGCGGGCGCACCCTGTCCGACGCCGGCGAGATCAAGCTGATGCGCTGCGAGGACTGCCCCTCGGACCTGGACGAGGCGCTGTACGACCGGCTGCGGGTGTGGCGCACGGCCCAGGCCAAGGCGCTCGGGCAGCCCGCCTACTGCGTCTTCACCGACAAGACGCTGCTGGCCATCGCCGAGGTCAGGCCGGAGGGCGCGGCCGAGCTGTCCTCCATCCCCGGCGTCGGCGCCCGCAAGCTCGACAGGTTCGGCCCCGACGTGCTGGCGCTGTGCGCCGGCCTGGAACCGGGCGGCGAGGACGGTGCCGAGGACGGCCCTGACGACGGCCCTGACGACGGCCCTGAGGACGGTGCCGAGGAGGGGTTCGCGGACGGCCCGGAGGAGGGCTCGGCGGAGGATCTGAAATCTTCTGCAGAAGAAGCTGATAAATAGTTTGCGCATCCCGCGGAGGTCCCCATAGCCTTCACGAGCGCGGTTGGGAACGGCTCTTCCAAGAGCCCACCCGGTCGTGATGTACTAGGCAAGTACGGTCCTTCATCCTTACGAGACGCCGAGAGGAGGCGAGCCCAGTGACCAGCCAGCTGATTACCCAGAAACTGACCGATCGCTCGGTCGTCGCCACCTGCCCGCTCGGCATCTCGCTGCCCGCCACCGGTCTCATGTCCGCCGCTCTGCTCCCGGTCCTTCCGACCCGTGTGCGCAGCGAGCGACCGACCGAGGCGCCCGCGGTAGCGGCGGCGGCGAAGGTGAAGGCGCATGCCTTTACCTCCGCGGCGGCGGCCAACGGCGCCGGCAACGGCACCGCCAAGGGCGCAGAAGGCGCCAATGGCTACGCGAACGGACAGCAGAAGACGCAGCAGTACGGCAAGTGGGCCTTCCGCGGGCTCGAACCCTGGAGTGATCCAGCCTGATAGCGCATCAGGTCGGCACCTCAGGGCCGCGGAATCCCAGACCGGGATCCGCGGCCCTTCTGTTTTCCCCAGAAGACAGCGTCTCCACGGAGACACCACCGACGACCGGCCGACCGGCCGGACCGACAGACGAGGAACGAACCCACCGTGCATACCGCCCAGCACGAACCGTCCGGACCCACGCCAGACCTGAGCCGCCCACCCGCACAGCCCCCGGAGAACACCTTGCTGCCCCTCACCGAGCTTGACGACGAGATCGAGCGCCTCGGCGTGCCCGTCCCGTGCCGCACCTACGACCCGGAGGTCTTCTTCGCCGAGTCGCCGGCAGACGTCGAGTACGCCAAGTCCCTCTGCCAGACCTGTCCGGTCCGCGAGGCCTGCCTCGCCGGCGCCAAGGACCGCCGCGAGCCCTGGGGTGTCTGGGGTGGCGAGCTGTTCATCCAGGGCGTCGTCGTACCCCGCAAGCGGCCGCGCGGCCGCCCGCGCAAGGACGCGGTTGCGGCATGAACGCCAGGAAGCTTCCGACGCCGGGGACGATCGACCGCCCCCTCACCCACGACCCGATGAATCAGGCCCCGATGACACCCTCCCGCACCGAACAGACCGCACGTACTTCCGACGCGATGGCGTCGCATCAGAACAGGAACCACGAAATGCAACTCATGCCTGAAGCCCTGGCCCGTGCCCATATGCAACAGCGGCTCTACGAGGCCGAGCACGAACGCAGGGCATCCCGGCTGATCGCCGCCCGGCGGCTGCAGCGGCGCGCGGAGCGCGCGTCCCTGCGGGCCCGGCGGGCACTCGCCCTGGCCGTGATGCAGTAGGCGTCACGCCTGAACAGCACCGGGCGCCGCCACGGCGCCCACCACCACCGCACCACTACCGCGGGGCCGGTCCGAAAGGGCCGGCCCCGCGCCGCGTTATGCCGACAAATACGGCAGGTGCGGAGGTATCGTCACCCAGTGGATCAGAAGAACGCATCGACCACGACGACATGTGCCCGCTGCGGCACCACCCGGCCCGGTCTGCCCGTGACGTGGACCTGCTCCGTCGAGAACGGCCGCCGTGTCCACTTCTGCGACGACTGCGCCCGCAAGCATCTGCGCAGCATCGAGAGCCGGCTGGACTCCGCCTGGTGGTAGCGGGCCTCAGGCGGACTCGGCCGCGCCCTCCGGGTCGAAGCCGGGCAGCCACTGGCTCAGCTCCGCCCGCAGCCGCACCGTCGCGCCCAGCTGGCAGAGCACGCCGACGGTGCTCAGTGTCACCCGGTGGATCAGCAGATACGACGGCGGCAGGTTCAGCTGCTTGCCCAACTGGTGGGCGGGGGAGCGCGGGTCGGCGATCCTGGCCGCCTGCGCCCGCATCCACGCCCGGTCGAAGGAGAACTCCTCGCGCCCGGCCGGCTCGATGATCGGCTTGAGGTAGTCGAGCACCGCGTCGGAGTCGAGCGTGATCGTCGGCTTGACGAAGCCCTCCTCGCGCAGCATGGCGTGCACCTGCTCCGCGTCCCCTGCCAGGGCCAGCCGCAGCGCGGTGCCGATGGGCAGCGGCAGTCCCTCGGGCAGCCGGTCGACGGTGCCGAAGTCCAGCACGCCCAGCCGCCAGCCCGAGGCGGGGCCGTCGTCGGTCAGCAGCCGGAAGTTGCCCGGGTGCGGGTCGGCGTGCAGCAGGCCCGTGCGGGCGGGGCCGGCGAAGAGGAAGTGCGACAGCAGCTGCCCCGCCCGGTCGCGCATCTCCCGGCTGCCCCCGGAGATCACCTCCGACAGCGGCACCCCGTCCATCCACTCGGTGACCAGCACCTGGTCGGCCTGGTGGACCACGTCGGGCACCGCCACGTCGGGGTCGCCGGCGAACTCCACGGCGTGGACATGCTGCGCCCGCGCCTCCAGCTCGTAGTCCAGCTCCTCCTCGACCCGGGCGCGCAGCTCGGCCAGCAGCGGCTTGACGTCCATTCCCGGGATGAGCGGCCCGAAGAGCCGGGCGACCCGGCCCAGCTGCGCCAGGTCCGACAGCAGTGCGTCCCCCGCGCCGGGATACTGCACCTTCACCGCGACCTTGCGCCCGTCGCTCCACACCCCCCGGTGCACCTGCCCGATCGAGGCCGCCGCGGCCGGCACGTCCTCGAACTCGGCGAAAAGGGAGCGCCAGTCCTTGCCCAGCCGCTCGGCCAGCACGCGGTGCACGGTGCGGGCCGGCATCGGCGGGGCGGCCTCCTGCAGCTTGGTCAGCGCGGCCCGGTAGGGGCTCGCGACGTCCTCGGGCAGCGCGGACTCGAAGACCGACAGGGCCTGGCCGAACTTCATGGCCCCGCCCTTCAGCTCGCCGAGGACCTTGAACAGCTGCTCGGCGGTGCGCTCCTGCAGCTCGACCGCCACCTCCTCGGCCGGCCTGCCCCCCAGCCGCTTCCCGAGGCCGAGTGTGGCCCTCCCGGCGAACCCCAGGGGGAGCGCTGCCAGCTTCGCGGTCCGGGTCACCGCCTTACGCGGAAGATCAGACATGCGCTCCTCATTTCGGCTCGGTCCCTTCGCCATTGTGCCCCTCCCCACCGACGCCCCGGTCAAGAGCGGGTCAGCATCCTTCGGCTGTCCGGTTTTGTGCGTTTCTGTCCGGCAGCTCTTCCTGATCGGCGTCCGCCGCCGCCGATCGTCACTCTCCGTGTGCGACTTCTTCAGAATGCCCCATTCCGTCGCATCCTCGACCGGGTTATCCACAGGTTGTGGGGAATAGTCGTTCAATATGCGTAAGAAGGGAGGTGATTCCGATGCCAACCGGCCTGGGGGCAGGACTTCCCCCGCGTCCAGCAGGTACGGTCGAGAGCGTGTCCGCCGATCCAGCGCGAAATCTCGCCAGTCAGCCCACCCGCGGCCACCGGACGAGCGCGGTGGAGGTACGCCGCAGCGCCCGGCGCCGGCAGACGGTGTCCGCGTACCGCGACGGCGACCGCACGGTCGTCCTCATCCCGGCCCGGATGTCGGCCGCGGAGGAGCAGCGCTGGGTCGCCGTGATGCTGGAGAAGCTGGCGGCCCAGGAGAGCCGCAGGATGCCCGGCGACGACGAGCTGGCCGCCCGCGCGGAACGCCTCTCCGAGCAGTATCTGAGCGGCCGGGCGGTGCCCGACACGGTCCGCTGGGTGACCAACCAGAACTCCCGCTGGGGTTCGTGCACCCCCTCCGAGGGCAGCATCCGCCTCTCGCACCGTCTGCAGGGCATGCCCGAGTACGTCATCGACTACGTGCTGCTGCACGAACTGGCGCATCTGCTGGTGCCGGGCCACGGTCCGGCCTTCTGGAAACTGCTGGAGTGCTACCCGCGCACCGAGCGGGCGCGCGGCTTCCTCGAAGGCGTCGTCGCCGCCGACCGGCTGCCGCACGCGCCCGCGGGCCGGGACGGCCGAGGGGAATAGCCGCTGTCGTCCCGACCGGTTAGCCTGGCGCAACGCACCAGCAGCGAGGACGGGATGGGGGCCGGTCGATCCATGGCCAGGGAATTCCAGCGTGGCCACAAGGCCAAGATCAGCGATCTGACCGCAGGGACGGATCTCTATGTGGGGGTGTCGATCACAGGCCCCGGCCTGAGCTTCGACATCAGCTGCTTCGGCCTGGACGCCAAGGAAGAGCTGTCGGACGACCGCTACTTCGTCTTCTTCAACCAGCCGAAGTCCCCCGAGGAGTCGATCCAGCTGCTCGGGGCGCAGGCAGGCGACACCGAGTCCTTCCGGGTCACCCTGGACCGCATCCCGGCCGCCGTGCAGCGGCTGTCCTTCACCGCCACCATCGACGGCGCCGGGCAGATGTCCCAGGTCGCCCCCGGCTACCTGCGGATCGTCGCGGGCGGCGAGGAGGTCGCGCGGTACGCCTTCACCGGCACCGAGTTCAGCACCGAGCGGGCCGTGATGCTCGCCGACATCTACCTCAAGGACGTGTGGCGCTTCGCCGCGGTCGGCCAGGGCTTCGACGGCGGACTCGCCGCGCTGCTCCAGCACTTCGGCGGCGAGGTCGCCGAGGAGGAGCCGGCGTCGCAGCAGTCCGCCGCACCCGGCTTCGCGCCCCCCGTCGCTGCCGCGCCCGCACCGGGCTTCGCCCCGCCCGCCGGCGGCCCCCCGCCGGCCCCGGCGCCCGCGCCCGCCCCCTCCTTCGGCGCGCCCCCGCCGGCCCCGGCCCCCGCGCCGTCCTTCGGTGCCCCGCCGCCCGCCCCTGCGCCCGCGCCCGCTTTCGGCGCCCAGCAGCCCGGCGGCCCCGCGATGCACCAGGCGCCCACCATGGCCGCGCCGCTGGCGCCCGCCCCCGGCCAGCCCGGCCCGCCGCCCTTCGGGCAGGTCCCGCCGCCAGGGCCGACGCCGGGCCAGATCCCCGGCCAGCCGGCCCCGCCAGGGCCGCCCGGATACGCCCAGCCGCCCTTCGGCCAGCAGCCGCAGCCCGGATACGGCCAGCAGCCCGCCTTCGGCCAGCAGCCCGGCGGCTATGCGCCGCCCGCCACCCAGGCGGTCGGCATGGCGGTGGCCATGCAGAAGTACCGCGAGCTGCCCACCGGGCAGCGCTGGACGCAGCAGAACCCGAAGATGATGCGCGCCGACCTCAGCCAGGCCGGCGGCCAGCCGGTGCTGGCCCGGCAGGGCAGCATGGTGCTCTACCAGGGCAAGGTCGACTTCGGCTACAAGGGCGCGGGCTTCACCGGCCGCATCGTCGGCAACATGACTGGCCAGGAGATGCAGCTGATGCGCTGCACCGGGAACGGCCAGGTCTTCTTCGCCGAGAACGCGGCCTATCTGCACCCCGTCGAACTGCAGGGCGACGCCATCTGCGTGTCCGCGGAGAACGTGCTCGCCTTCGACGAGAGCCTGCAGCACGAGGTGCGCAGGATCGAGGGCCACGGCATCCCCGGCGGGGCGCTGTTCACCATGCAGTTCCAGGGCACCGGCACCGTGATCGTGAAGACCCACGGCACCCCGGTCGTCCTGCCCGTCACCCCGACCACCTACGCCGACAGCAACGCGATCGTGGCGTGGTCGTCGGCCGCCCAGGTGATCGTCTCCAGCCAGGTGCGGCTGCGCAGGACCGCCTACCCCGGCCACAGCGGTGAGACCGTGAACCTCCAGTTCCGCGGCGCTCCCGGCAACTTCATCGTCGTCCAGCCCTACGAGGTGTGACCCGCCATGGACCAGCAGATGATCGCGGGCTACGCACCCACCCCGGTGGCCGCCCGGATGGAGAACCACGGCTCCTCGATGCTCAAGGTCGCCATGGTGACCGGCCAGGACCTCTTCGCGCGCACCGGCTCGATGGTCGCCTACGAGGGCTTCGTGCAGTACGAGCCGAACCCGCCCGCCGTGCGGCAGATGGCCTCGGCCTGGCTGACCGGTGAGGGCACACCCGTCATGAAGTGCAGCGGCGACGGCCTGCTCTACCTCGCCGACTACGGCGCCGACGTGGTGTGCCTGAACCTCAACAACGAGTCGGTGTCGGTCAACGGCACCAACCTGCTGGCCTTCGACGCCCATCTGACCTGGGGCGTCGAGCGGGTCAAGGGACTGGCGAAGTTCGCCGGGCAGGGCCTTTTCAACGTCGGGGTGTCCGGCAGCGGATGGGTCGCCGTCACCTCCCGCGGCACCCCGATCGTGGTGGACTGCGGCAGCGGCGCCGACGAGACGTATGTGGACCCCGACGCGCTGGTCGCCTGGTCGTCGGGGCTGAAGATGAAGGCCAAGCGGAGCTTCAAGGCGTCCTCGCTGATCGGGCGGGGCAGCGGGGAGGCCTTCCAGATCGCCTTCTCCGGGCAGGGCTTCGTGGTCGTACAGCCGAGCGAGGACAGCACCGACCGCCTGCGGGCGCGGGGCTGAGGGGGAGCGACAGATCATGCAGAGTCCGCTTTTCGCGTTCACCGAGGTCCAGAACCAGGACCACTACAGCCTGCAGAACTCGTACCTGCTGCGGGTCCGCCTCGACGGCAACTCCGGCCCCGACTGCCTGGCCCGCAAGGGCTCGATGGTCGCCTACCAGGGCATGATCGAGTTCGACGGCGAGTACCAGTCGCACCAGCAGCGCGGGGCGCGCTACCGCACCGGTGAAGGCCTCGACCTGATGCGCTGCTCGGGGCAGGGCACCGTCTACCTGGCCAACCTCGCCCAGCAGATCCACATCCTCGACGTCGACCACGACGGCCTGACCGTGGACAGCGCCTACGTCCTGGCGCTGGACTCCGGGCTGCACTGGGACGTCATCGCGGTCGACAGCCAGTTCGGCCTGTCCGGCACCGGGCAGTACAACCTCAACATCTCGGGCAGCGGCAAGGTCGCCCTGATGACCTCGGGCAAGCCGCTGCTGATGCCGGTCACCCCCGACAAGTACGTGTCCTGCGACGCGGACGCCGTCGTGGCCTGGTCGAGCAGCCTGCGGGTGCAGATGCAGGCGCAGACCAGCAGCAGCTCGGTCTTCCGCCGCCGCGGCAACACCGGAGAGGGCTGGGAGCTGAACTTCGTCGGCCAGGGATACGTCCTGGTGCAGCCCAGCGAGCTGATGCCGCCGCAGAACATGCCGCTCGGCGGCGGCCTGCGCGCCCAGTACGGCCTCGGCCCGCAGGGCTCGCACGCGCAGAACCAGGGCAACATCTGGTCGAACTGACCGCCTCGCCCGCCCGTGACCCGCGCACAGCAGGTCACGGGCGGCGGCATGTCACAGCAGTGCGCGCGTCCTGGCCAGCAGCGAGCGCACCGAGCCGTCCGCCGTCGCCTCGGCCTCGTCGTAGCCGAACCAGCGCAGGTCGAGGGACTCGTCGCTGATCACCGGGGCCGCGCCCTCGGGCGCGAGCGCCGCGTACTGCACGTCCAGGTGCCAGGCGCAGGGCGTCTTGTGCCGGTCGAGCTGCAGCGGCTGCGGAACCAGCAGCCGCAGGCCCCCGATACCGGACTCCTCGACGCCCTCGCGCAGCGCGACCTCGGCGACCGTGGAGTCCTGCGCCTCGCAGTGGCCGCCCATCTGGAGCCACATATTCAGCTTGGCGTGCAGCGTCAGCAGCACACGCTCCCGCGGCGGGTCGATCACCAGCACGCCGGCCGTGATGTGCCCGGAGGCGCAGGGCTTCCACATCCCGTCCGGGTGCGCGGCCAGATACGCCAGGTAGTCCTGGCGCAGCCCGTCCTGGCCGGGGTCGGGCGCGTCCCAGGAGTCCAGGACGCGCACCGCGTCCTCGTGCAGCTCGCTCACCGGCCGCTCTCGCCGTCGCCCGAGCCGCCCTCGTCCTCGCCGTCGGCCTTGCCGCCCTTGCCGTCGTCGCTCGCAGGGCGCTCGGCTGAGCCGTCCGCCGAGTCGTCCGCCGAGCCCGGGCCGGACTTCTGCGCGGCCTCGCCGAGCATCCGGTCCAGCTCGGAGAAGTCGAAGTCCGGGGAGTCGCGGTGCACGAACCCGTCGGGGTCGTCCAGGTCCTCCGCGGTCGGCAGCATGTCGGGGTGCGCCCACAGGCCGTCGCGCCCGTCCACGCCGTGCGCGTCGGTCAGCGACGCCCACAGCCGGGCCGCGTCCCGCAGCCGCCTGGGCCGCAGTTCGAGCCCGATCAGGGTCGCGAAGGTCTGCTCCGCCGGGCCGCCGGTCGCCCTGCGGCGGCGCAGCGTCTCGCGCAGCGCGCCGGCGGAGGGCAGGTGCGGGGCCGCGGCGGCGTGCACGACCGCGTCCACCCAGCCCTCGACCAGCGCGAGCGCGGTCTCCAGGCGGGCCAGCGCGGCCTTCTGCTCCGGGGTGTCCTCGGGCTGGAACATGCCCTGCTGCAGGGCCTCCTGCAGCTGCTCGGGCTGCGTCGGGTCGAGCTGGCCCACCGCCTCCTCAAGCCGGGCGGTGTCCACCTTGATGCCCCGCGCATAGCCCTCGACGGCGCCGAAGAGATGCGCCCGCAGCCACGGCACATGAGCGAAGAGCCGCTGGTGGGCGGCCTCCCGCAGGGCGAGGTACAGCCGCACCTCCTCCTGCGGCACCCCCAGGCCCGCGCCGAACGCGGCCACGTTGGCCGGCAGCAGCGCAGCCTTGCCCGCGGGGCCGAGCGGCAGGCCGACGTCGGTGGAGCCGACGACCTCGCCGGCCAGGGTGCCCAGCGCCTGCCCGATCTGCGAGCCGAACATCGCCCCGCCCATCGAGCGCATCATGCCGAGCAGCGGGCCGGTCATGGCCTGCATCTCCTCGGGCAGCACGTCGCCCATGGCGCCTGCCACCCGCTCGGCGACCGGGTCGACGAGTTCCTTCCACACCGGCAGGGTCGCCTCGACCCATTCCGCGCGGCTCCAGGCCACCGCGGCGCCGGAGCCGGAGGGCAGCGACGTGACGCCGTCGAGCCACAGGTCGGCGAGCCGGACGGCCTCCTCGATCCAGGCGCGGTCGGCGCGGCCCACGGAGGTGTCCTTGACGCCGTCCGGGGTGCCCTGGGCGACCGTCTGCCGGGCGATGTCCTTGGCCATGTCCCAGTTCACGGGACCGCCGTCGTAGGAGAGCATCTGGCCGAGCTGCTGGAAGGCGGCGCCCAGGTCATTGGGGCCGAGCGAGCCGAACATCGCGGCGAACGGGTTGTCGCCGCCGCCGGCGCCGAACGGGTTGCCGCCGCCGAAACCGAAGGGGTTCGCCGGCTGACCGCCCCCACTGCCGCCCTTGCGCTGCTTGCCTTCGTCGCCGTCTTCCGGCTCCTCGGGAGGGACGCCGAATCCGAATGGAGTGTCGCTCACGGGATTCCTCGGATCTGTGTCGTGGTGGGCTGTCGTGGTGGGCCGGGTGTGATGGGCTGTACCTCCAAGCCTAGACACCTGTCCGGCAGGATGGCTGCGTACGTCGTAGCAGGTACAGCTGAGTACGCAACTGAGACAACCGTGGGAGACACCCGGTGAGTTCCCCAGAAGCACACGTTCGCCCAGAGCGGAGCGCCGCCAGGAGCGCCGCGGGACCGGTGGTCGCGATCACCGGCGCCGCCTCGGGAGTAGGCCTCGCGCTGGCCTCCCGGCTGGTTGATTCCGACCAGGTCAAGAAGGTCGTGGCGATCGACGAGCGGCGCGGGGACCTGCCGGGGGCGACCTGGCGGGTGCTCGACGTCCGCGACCCGGCGATCGCCGAGAAGCTGCGCGGCGCGGACGTCGTGGTGCACCTGGCGCTCGACCTGGACCTGGAGTCCGACGCCAAGGCGCGGTCCGCCTTCAACGTGCGCGGCACCCAGACCGTGCTGACCGCCGCCGCGGCGGCCGGCGTGCACCGGGTGGTGCTGTGCACCTCGGCGATGGTCTACGGGGCGCAGGCCGACAACGACGTGCCGCTCGCGGAGGACGCGCCGCTGCGGGCCACCTCGGAGGCCAGTTTCGTGGACGACCTGCTGGAGATCGAGCGGCTGGGCCGCAGGGCGCCGCGCGCCCACCCCGGGCTGAACGTGACGATACTGCGGCCCGCCGTGCTGGTCGGCGGCACCGACACCGCGCTGACCCGCTACTTCGAGTCGCCGCGGCTGCTGGTGGTCGCGGGCAGCCGGCCCTGCTGGCAGTTCTGCCACGTCGAGGACCTGGTCTCCGCGCTGGAGTACGCGGTGCTGGAGAAGGTCGACGGGGAGATGGCGGTCGGCTGCGACGGCTGGCTCGAACAGGAGGAGGTCGAGGAGCTGAGCGGAATCCGGCGCATGGAGCTGCCGCCGGCCATCGCCTTCGGCGCCGCCTCCCGGCTGCACCGGCTCGGCCTGACGCCGTCGCCCGCGGGCGACCTCGCGTACACGATGCACCCGTGGGTGGTCAGCGGCAGCCGGCTGCACGAGGCGGGCTGGCGGCCGAAGTGGACCAACGAGGAGGTGCTCGCCGAGCTGCTCGAAGAGGTCGCGGGCCGTAATTCGGTGGCCGGGCGGCGGCTGGGCCGCAAGGACGCGACCACGCTGGGCGCGGCCGGTGCCACGGTCGCCCTGGTCGGCACCGCCGCGCTGGTCCGCAGGGCGCGCAGGCGGCGCGGCATCTGAGGCCGGGGCCGTACCCCGGGCCGTACCGCAGGCTGTACCGCCGACCCCGGCGCCGCAAACAGCGCGGCCGCCGATAATGGAAGGCCCTTTCCGTATCGCGGGCAGATGAGGCAGCATGGGCGGCATGGCATCCACCGACGACTCCGGCCCGATCAGGCTGCTGGCCGTCCGCGACACACCGCTGTCGCTGGACGAGGTCTTCACGGCGGTCGGCGACGACGCGGCCGGCGGCACCGCGCTCTTCGTCGGGACGGTACGCGACCACGACGGGCACGGCGGCGCCGCGGTCACGGGGCTGGCCTACTCGGCGCACCCCTCGGCCGAGCAGGAGCTGCGCCGGGTCGCGGAGAAGGTCGCGGCCGACTTCCCGGTCCGCGCGCTGGCCGCCGTGCACCGGGTGGGCGACCTGCGGGTCGGCGACCTCGCGGTGATCGTGGCGGTGTCCTGCGCGCACCGCGGCGAGGCCTTCGCGGCCAGCCGCCGGCTGATCGACGACCTCAAGAGCGAGGTGCCGATCTGGAAGCACCAGACCTTCGCCGACGGCACCGAGGAGTGGGTGGGCTGCTGAGCCGCCGGGGCCGAGCCTGCCCAGAGCCGCTGTGCCGTCCAGTGCCGCTGAGCCCGGCAGAGCCGCCGAGCCCGCCGGAGCCGCTGAGCCCGGCAGGGGGAATTCCGGTTGCGTAACCCCGTGGCCCGGCAGAGCGTTGACCCGTTGAGTCGTTAATCTGCTCATAGGTCCGTTTTGCTGGTGTGTGGGGTCGGGAGTTCACTGTGGCAGCACTCGCTTGGTTGCTCATTCCGCTGGTCGGTGTCCTGGTCGCCGTGGTCTGGGCACGCTGGGCCGCCCGTGCCCGCTCCACCGCCGACGGCGCCTCGCTCGCCGGCTACGAGCGGTTCCGTACGGCCATGCAGCCCGGCGAGGCGCCGCCGCTGCGGCTCAAGGAGGGCGAAGCGGGCGAGTCGGGCGCGACCGACGCCGAGCCTGTGTGAGGCCTGTGCCCCGCCGGTGGGCGCGGCCCTTTCGGCGTACTCGTCCGGACTCACCCGGGGAGCCGAATCGCCGGCCGGTCACGTACTGTCGTTCCATGCCCAGCCGTACCGCGACGCTGCTCGCCTCGACACTGACGCTGATAGCGCTGCTGAGCGTCGCGCTGCTCGTGCCGACCCCGTATTCGGAGATGTCGCCGGGTCCCACGGTGAACACCCTGGGCACCTACGGCGGCGACACCGTGATCCAGATCTCGGGGCGCAAGACCTACCCGGCCGACGGGCACCTGAACATGACGACGGTCCGGGTCACCGGCGCCGACTACCACATGAACCTGATCGAGTCGGTCTTCGGCTGGCTGCGGCACGACGACAAGGTCGTCGAGCACGACACGCTCTACCCCAAGGGGCAGACCGCCGAGCAGGCCGACCAGCAGAATGCCGAGGAGTTCACCCAGTCGCAGGACAGCGCCAAGGTCGCGGCACTCGACGAGCTGCACATCCCGGTGCCCTCCCGGGTCATCGTGGGCGCGGTCGTCAGCCGCGGCGCCTCGCAGGGGCTGCTGCACGCCGGTGACGTGATCAAGGCGGTGGACGGCACCAAGGTCGCGCAGGCCGACGACGTCGCCAAGCTGGTCACCAAGCACCAGCCGGGCCAGCAGGTGGTCTTCACCGTGGTGAACGCCGCCGACGCCAAGGGCAGGTCGGCCGACGGGCTGCCCACCCACCAGGTGACGATCACGACGAGGAAGTCCGCCGACGACGGGCCGAGCCGCGCGGTCGTCGGCATCCAGGCCGGCGTCGAGCACCTCTTCCCGTTCCCCATCGACATCAAGCTCGCCGACGTCGGCGGCCCCAGCGCCGGCATGATGTTCGCGCTGGGCATCGTGGACAAGCTCACACCCGGCGACATGACCGGCGGCAAGTTCGTGGCGGGCACCGGGACGATAGCCGACAACGGGGACGTCGGCCCGATCGGCGGCATCAGCCTGAAGACGATCGGTGCCCGCGACAAGGGCGCCCAGTACTTCCTCACCCCGGCGGACAACTGCGGCGAGGCGTCCAAGGACGTCCCGCACGGCCTGACGCTGGTCAAGGTCAAGACCCTGGACGACGCCATGGCCGCGCTGGCGGACATCAAGTCGGGCAACACCGCGGACCTGCCCAGCTGCACCAAGAGCTGACCGGGCGGGCTACGCCTCGAAGGTCGCCTTCAGCGCCGTCGCGAGGCCGGGCACCAGGTCGGCGCCGGTCAGCACCTCGGAGGCGGTGTCCTTCTCCCGCAGCCGCACCGCCGACTCCCGCGCGCCGTCGCGCAGCACCGCGACCGTCATCCGCACCTCCTGCCGCTCCGGGTGCGCGGCCACCCACGACGCCAGGGCCGCGTCGTCCAGGTCGTCGGGGATCGAGGCCTCGGCGGACGGCGGCAGCATCAGCCGCTCCACGGTCAGCGCGCAGCCGGCGATCACCTCGGGCCAGGCGATGGTGGCGAGGAACTCGTCGAGCGCCGTGCCGGACGGCAGCTCCTCCTGCTCGATGGGGGTCAGGGAGCCCGCCGCGCTCTCCTCGCCGATACCGAGCTGGTCGGCGAGCCCCGGCTCCTGGCTGCGCAGCTGGGCGGTGTCGACAAGGGCGAACAGCCGGGCCGGCTGGTCCCAGCCGAGGCCGGCCGCGTACTCGTCGATCTCCAGTACGGCGCGGGTCAGCGGGTTCGCCGCGAGGGGTGTTCCGTCGGTCGCAATGTTGGACATGGTGGGTATCCTCCCCCTTCCCCCGCCGGAATCGGGAACCGGCCAAAGCGTGGTGAAGTTGCATCTGTGGGAGTCCGACCCGGGACACCGCAGAAAACGCTGACATTTCGAGGTGCGCAACCCTTGGTATTCCAGATGCCGGACCGCGGCGAAGGGGCGGCAGGACCCAGCGGCACAAGAGCCGGACGCCCCTCCCGCAGGGTCGTCGCGCTGATCGTCGTGCTCGGCGTCCTCGCCGTGCTGCTCGTCGGCTTCGCGACCTTCGCCGGTCTGTGGACGGACTGGCTCTGGTACCGCTCGGTCCACTACTCCTCGGTCTTCTCCACCATGGCCTGGACGAAGATCGGGCTCTTCGTCGTCTTCGGGCTGTTCATGGCCGGAAGTGTCGGCTCCTCGATGTACCTGGCGCACCGGCTGCGCCCGCCGCTGAGCGCGATGTCCAGCGAGCAGCAGAACCTGGACCGCTACCGGATGGGCATCGCGCCGTACAAGACCCGGGTGCTGCTCGGGGTCAGCGCGGTCGTCGGGCTGATCGCCGGCGGCTCGGCCGCGACCCAGTGGCGGCTGTGGCTGCTCATGGTCCATGCCACGCCGTTCCACACCAAGGACCCGCAGTTCCACAAGGACGTGTCCTTCTACACCTTCGACCTGCCCTGCTACCGCTTCCTGCTGAGCTTCGGCTTCGCCGCGGTGATCCTCTCGCTGATCGCCGCGACCGCGGTGCACTACCTCTACGGCGGCCTGCGGATCACCTCGCCGGGCGCCCGGGCGACGTCGGCGGCCACCATGCACCTGGCGGTGCTGCTCGGCCTGTTCGTGTCCCTCAAGGCGGTCGCCTACTGGCTGGACCGCTACTCGCTCGCGGTGCGCTCCAGCGGCTTCAGGAGCGCCGACAAGTGGACCGGGCTGCGCTACGTCGACGCCAACGCCTACCTGCCGGCCAAGACGATCCTGTTCTTCATCGCGGTGATCTGCGCGCTGCTCTTCTTCGCCACCCTGTGGCGGCGTACGTGGTCGCTGCCGACCATCGGTTTCGGCCTGATGGTGCTCTCGGCGATCCTGATCGGCGGCCTCTACCCGGCCATCGTGCAGAAGTTCCAGGTGCTGCCGAACGAGGCCGCCAAGGAGGCCCCCTACGTCCAGAAGAACATCGACGCCACCCGGGCCGCGTACGGCCTGACCAAGACCGAGGTGACCCCCTACCCGGGCAAGCCCTCGGCCGCCACGCAGGCCGCCGCGGGGAGCCCTGCCGCCGCCGGCACGCTGCGGGCCGACGCGGACGCCTCGGCCAGCCTGCGGGTCCTCGACCCGAACGTGGTCTCGCCCACCTTCCAGCAGCTCCAGCAGGGCAGCGACTACTACCAGTTCCCCTCGACGCTGGACGTCGACCGGGCGTCGGCCGGCGGCACGGGCCAGGACAGCGTGATCGGCCTGCGCGAGCTGAACGTCAAGGGCATACCCCAGAACAGCTGGATCAACGACCACTTCAAGTACACGCACGGCTACGGTGTCGTCGCCGCCAAGGGCAGCGAGGTGACCAGCCAGGGCACCCCCTCCTTCACCGAGCAGGGCCTGCCGGGCGGCGCCGACGCGGGCGGCGTCCAGCAGCGGATCTACTTCGGCGAGCAGACCCGGCAGTACTCGATCGTCGGCGGCCCGACCCCGGAGCTGGACTACGCCGACAAGGGCCGCGAGACGACCACCGCCTACGCCGGCAAGGACGGTGTCAGCCTGCGCAACCCGCTGACCCGCGCCGCCTACGCGGTCAGCTTCGGCGAGCCGAAGATCCTCTACTCGGGGGCCATCGGCAAGGACTCCAAGATCCTCTACAACCGCACACCCAAGGAGCGGGTGGAGGCGGTCGCGCCCTGGCTGACCATCGACGGCGACCCCTACCCGGCGGTCGTCGGCAAGAAGGTGGAGTGGGTCGTGGACGCCTACACCACCAGCAACAGCTACCCGTACGCCTCCCGCACCACCCTCGGCGACACCACGGCCGACTCGCAGACCGACAGCCAGCGCTCGGTGGTCGCCCGGCAGAACCAGGTCAACTACATCCGCAACTCGGTCAAGGCCACCGTCGACGCCTACGACGGCACGGTGACCCTCTACCAGTGGGACACCGAGGACCCGGTGCTCAAGACCTGGATGAAGGTCTTCCCGCACACGGTCAAGCCGAAGGCGGACATCCCGGCCGACCTGCTGGCGCACCTGCGCTACCCCGAGGACCTGTTCAAGGTGCAGCGGGAGATGCTCTCGACCTACCACGTCACCAAGGCGGCCGACTTCTCCAGCGGCAGCCAGGTCTGGGCGGTGCCCGACGACCCGGCGGCCAAGGCGGGCAAGGCGGTGCCGCCGTACTACATGAGCCTGCGGATGCCCGGCCAGAGCGCCAAGTCCTTCTCGCTGACCACGACCTTCACCCCCAGCGGGCAGAACCGGCTGAGCGCCTTCATGGCGGTCGACGCGGACGCGGCCAGCAAGGACTACGGCACCATCAGAGTGCTGCAACTGCCCACCAGCCCCACGGTCGACGGACCGAAGCTGGTGCAGTCGAAGATCAACGCCAACAGCAAGTCCGCCCCGAAGATCAACGAGCTGAAACGCTCCGGCTCGGACTCCACCGTCGAGTACGGCAACCTGCTGACGGTGCCGCTGGACGGCGGGCTGCTCTACATGGAGCCGGTCTACGTGCGCACCACCGGCGTCGACTACCCGCAGCTGGCCAGCGTGGCGGTGCTCTACGGCAACGAGATCACCTACCAGCCCACGCTGTCGGCGGCGCTCGACGACCTGTTCGGCCCGTCGGGGGCCGACCCGTCGGCCAAGACGCCGGAAGCGCCACCGCCCGCCGCCAAGGCGCCGCCTTCGGCCGCCAAGGGCGACCCGGCGCTGCACCAGGCGCTCGCCGACGCGCAGAAGGCGTACGAGGACGGGCAGGCGGCGATGAAGAAGATGGACTGGGACGCCTACGGCGAGGCGCAGCAGCGGCTGGGGGACGCGCTCAAGCGGGCGCAGGCGGCTTCGCAGACCGCCGCGAAGAAGGGCTGAACGGGTGACACCCCGCGTCGTGGTACGGTTGGGACACAACGACGCGGGGTGGAGCAGCTCGGTAGCTCGCTGGGCTCATAACCCAGAGGTCGCAGGTTCAAATCCTGTCCCCGCTACTGCATGAAGTAGGCCCGAAGTCAAGTGACTTCGGGCCTCTTCGCTTGTTCGGGTGAAGCCGGAGCAACGGTGTTTGGCATGCCGTCATGTCGGGAAGTCGACAAAACGCTGTAGAGACCAAGTGGGTTGCGGTATACCAGGTGTACGCCGGTAGCAGGTGGTGCGACGATGGAGCTCATGGGGGATGGTGCAAGGCTGCTGAACGCTCGTCAGAACCGTGGTCGCCATGGTCCGGCGGGCGACCTGGCGCTGCCCGCCGCAGCCGCGGCCGTGCCGGTGCCCGCACCCGCGGAGCCGGCCGTGCTGCTGCCCGCACCCCGCGAGGGCGACGCGGTCGCCCTCCCCGACCTGGTCCCCGCACTGCCCGCCGACCTGCCCGACGAGGACGCGCTCGCGCTGCGCGAGGAGGCCGAGATCGAGGCCCGCCACCGGCGGGCCGCCGAGCACGGCGACCCCTTCGCCATGAGCGCGCTCGGCACCCTGCTGCTGCGCCGCGGCGACCTCGACGGCGCCGAGCCGTATCTGCGCGAGGCCGTGCAGCACGGCGACCGTGCCGCCGCCAACAACCTGGGCCTGCTGCTGCACCAGCGCGGTTACGCCGACGAGGCGGCCGGCTGGTGGCGGATCGCCGCCGTCGCCGGCTCCGCGCCGGCCGCGCACGCACTCGGCCGGCACTACCGCGAGCGCGGCGACGAGCCAGGCGCCGAGTACTGGCTGCGCCAGGCCGCGGAATCCGGCCACGCGCTGGGCGCCTACGCGCTCGCCGACCTCCTCGACCACCGGCGTGACGCCGGCGCCGAGCGGTGGTTCCACGCCGCCGCGGAGCACGGCCACCGCGAGGCCGCCTACCGGCTCGCCCGCTACTGCGCCGAGCGCGGCGACACCCACGAGGCCGAGCAGTGGTACCGGCAGGCCGCGGCCCGCCGCCACCGCAGGGCCGCGCTGCGGCTCGGCATGCTCCTCGAAGAGCGCGGCGAGACCAAGGAGGCCGGGCACTGGTACCTGACCGCCGCCCGCGACGGCGAGGCGCGGGCCGCCTGCGCGCTGGCCTTCCTGCTGCGCGACGCCGGCGACCTCGACCAGGCCGCGACCTGGTGGCGCCGCGCCGCACAGGCCGGCGACGGCAACGCCGCCAACGCGCTCGGCGCGCTGCACGCCCAGGAGGGCGAGACGCAGACCGCCGAGCGCTGGTACCGCGCCGCCCTGGAGGCCGGCGACGTCAACGGGGCGTACAACCTCGGCCTGCTGTGCGCGGGCCAGGGCCGTACCCCGCAGGCCGAGCAGTGGTATCGCAAGGCCGCCTACGCCGGGCACCGCGAGGCCGCCAACGCGCTCGCCGTCCTGCTGCTGCAGCACGGCGACGCGTCCGGGGCCGAACCGTGGTTCTCCAAGGCCGCGGAGGCCGGCAGCATCGACGCCGCCTTCAACCTGGGCATCCTGCACGCCGGCCGGGACGAGGCGGACGCCGCCCGTGGCTGGTACGAGCGCGCGGCGGCGGCCGGGCACGCCGGTGCGGCGCTCCAGGTCGCCATAGCGCTCCAGCGCGAGGGCGACCACCACGGCGCCGAGCGGCACCTGCGCTGCGCGGCCGGCGGCGGAAGTCCTGAGGCGGCCTTCCGCCTCGGTGCGCTGCTCGACCGGCGCGAGCGGGAGCAGGGCGAATCCGAGGTCATGGCCTCGGAGGCCGACGAGTGGTACGAGCGGGCGGCCCGGCAGGGCCACCGGCGTGCCCAGGTGCGCCTGGGCATGACCGCGGCGCAGCACGGCGACGTCGAGCAGGCCGCGCACTGGTACCGCCTCGCGGCGGAGGCGGGCTCACGCAACGGGGCCTTCAACCTCGGCCTGCTGCTGGCCCGCGAGGGCAGCGAGTCGGAGGCCGCGCTGTGGTGGACACGCGCGGCCGAGGCCGGGCACGGGCGTGCGGCCCTGCGCATGGCGCTGCTCTCTGCCCGCCACGGGCGTCTCACGGACGCCCGCGCCTGGTGCGACAAGGCCGTGGCCTGCGGCCCGGCCGAAGTCGCCGAACGCGCCACCCGCCTGACGGCAGCCGTCAACCAAGAGCTCTCCGCATAGAGGGTGCCCTTACGCGGAGGGGGTTCGCTTCCGCTGGCCACGCCGGCTGCACGGCCCCCTCCGGCCAGGGATGCGCTTCCGCGGGCCGCGGTGGCTTGCGGGGTGCCTCTTCGGCGGGGCCGAGCCATCCGCTGGCCGCGGGGGCTGAGGGGGGTGCCTCTGCGTAGGGCGGTGCCCCCCAGGGGCGCGGGGAACGGCGCGCTCAGCCCCCGCCGGGGCGCGGGTCGTCTCCGTCCGAAAGGGGCTGTTCGGTCCGTGCCGGACCACCGGCGGGTGGTGGGTTGCGCGCGCAGTTCCCCGCGCCCCCGGGGTTGTGGCGGTCCGTCGCCACGTGCCGGTGGGCGGGGGTTGGTCGCGCCGTTCCCCGCGCCCCTGAAGTGCGCCGCCGGCCGCGGCGGCACCGCCTGACCCTGGCGGGGGTGCCCTTGCCCGGGAGGGCGCCACCCAGGGGCGCGGGGAACTGCGCGCTCAGCCTCCCCCAGCGCTTCGCCTGGGGGTGCCCCCACTCGCTTCGCTCGCCGGCGGGTGGTCCGTCTCCGGACGGAAGAGCCCCTTTGGGTCGGTGACGACCCGCGCCCCGGTGGGGGCTTGGCGCGCAGTTCCTCGCGCCCCTGAAAAACGCTCACCGCCCTGCGCAAGGGCGCCGCTGGGGGTGTGGGGGCGTCGATCAGGCACCCACCTGGGAAGGGATTTGCGTTGATCGATTCGCGCGGGCTATCGTGAAGGCACAACGACGCGGGGTGGAGCAGCTCGGTAGCTCGCTGGGCTCATAACCCAGAGGTCGCAGGTTCAAATCCTGTCCCCGCTACTGCGAAGAAGAAGGCCCGGAGGCTCACGCCTCCGGGCCTTCTTCTCGTTCGGGCAAAGTCCGGCCGGATCGGGTGGGGGGCGGGGCGGGGGCGGGGGATGCTGGGGGGAGGACGAGGTGACGGGTCCTCAGGAGGCGGGATTGTTGCGCAGACGGCGCGGGCGCAGCCCGCAACACGGGGGACCGGAGGTCAGCGGACGCTGGGACGAGTGGTGCGCGGCGGCCGGCAGCGGGCGGGCCGCCGAGGCCGAGGTGCTGCTGGCCCGCCTGGCGGCGCTCCCCGCGCAGGGGTCACCGCACGAGCGCGCCGCGGCCCTGGCGGCGCTGACCGCGGCGCCGCCGAGGCTGCTGCTGCTCCTGGACCGCGCGGCCAGGAGCCCGGGTGCCGCCCAGGCGGGCGGCAGCGATGTGCTGGGCCTGCTGCTGCGCTCGTTCGCGGCGGACGGCCGGGTGCGGGAGGCCGCGGTGGAGGGCCTGGCGGGCTGCGGGGGGCCGGCGGCGGTGGCGGGGCTGGCGCTGCGCTGCGCCGACTGGGTGGACGCGGTCAGGGCGCGGGCGAGGGCGGCGCTGCTGGTGCGCAGCGCCCCCGAGGAGGTGGCGGCGGCGGTGCGGGTCCTGCTGCGGCTGGCGGACCGCAGCCGTACGGGTGCGCTGCTGGCGGAGTACCGCGGCCTGTTGTGCGGGGCGCCGCACCGCAGGGCGGTGCGGGTGCTGGTGGCGGACTCCGACCGGGCGGCCCGCCGTTTCGGTGTGGCGCTGGCGCTCGAACTGGGCGAGTACGCCCGCGGGGACCTGCTGCGTACCGCGCTGCGGGACCGCGACCAGGTGTGCCGCACGCTGTGTGCGCAGCGGCTGCTGGACCTGGAGCCGGACCAGGCGGGCCGGCTGCTGCTGGCCGGGGACGCGGCGGTGCGGGAGCTGGCGGTGGCGGCGCTGCCCGCGGACGTGCCGGCGACGCGGCTGGTGGCGCCGCTGGCGGACCGGGCGCGTATGGTCCGGGTGACGGCCCGCTGGCAGCTGTACGGGCGCGGTGAGCCGCCGTCGGCGGTCTACCGCAGGCAGCTGGGCCGGGCGGGCAGGTCGACGCCGGTGCGGCTGCTGGCGGGCCTGGCGGCGGGTCTGGGGGAGTGCGGGGACGCGGCCGACGTGCCCGCCCTGATGCGGCTGCTCGACCAGCGCAGGGCGGCGCCGCCGATGGTGCGCAGGGCCGCGGTGCGTGCGGTGGGGCGGCTGGCGCCGCAGGGGGAGCTGGTCGGGCTGCTGGGCCCGCTGGCCATGGACCCCGACCCGGGCGCGGCCCGGGAGGTGTTCGCGGCGCTGGCGGCCCGTGCACCTGACGAAGTGCCGGTGGAGATCCGCTGGATCGGCAGTGTGCGCCCTGAGGCGGCGGTGCGCCGGGCCGCGGCCCGTATCGGAGGGGTGCACCCGCGCCCGGCGCGGGCCTACGAGCAGTCGGGGCACAGCCCCCGGTAGGTGACCTCGGCGGCGGAGACGGTGAAGCCGAAGCGCTCGGCCGCGGGGAGCGCGGCGAGCGGGTCGCCGTGCGGGTGGACGTCGCGGACGGTGCCGCAGCCCGAGCAGACCAGGTGCTGGTGGGGGCGGTGGGCGTTGGGGTCGTAGCGCTTGGCGCGCCCGTCGGTGGCGACCTCGACGACCTCGCCGATGCTGACCATCTCGCCGAGGGTGTTGTAGACGGTGGCGCGGGAGATCTCCGGCAGCCGTGCGATGGCGCGCGCGTGCACCTCGTCGGCGGTCAGGTGGACGTGGTCGCCGTCGAGGACCTCGGCGACGACCCGCCGCTGGGCGGTGAGCCGCCAGCCGCGTTCGCGCAGGCGTTCCAGCAGGTCACTCATGGGGATCAGCCTACCAGCGGGAGTCCGGGGTGCGAACAGGTCCGCAACTGACCCGCTTCTTGACTTAGACGGAGTCCAATGTACGATCGGGTCCGGTATCAGCCACTGGGGCAGCCGACGACGCCGAGGGCAGGGAGACGTACGTGACGGTTCAGGAGACGGGTCCGCTGACCACCGAGGCCGGGGCGCCCGTGGCGGACAACCAGAACAGCGAGACCGCGGGTCCTGCGGGGCCGGTGCTCCTGCAGAGCCAGCACCTGCTGGAGAAGCTGGCCCACTTCAACCGGGAGCGGATCCCGGAGCGGGTGGTGCACGCCCGCGGCGCCGGCGCGTACGGCACCTTCACGCTGACCCGCGACGTGTCGCAGTGGACCCGGGCGGCCTTCCTGTCCGAGGTCGGCAAGCAGACCGAGACCTTCCTGCGCTTCTCGACCGTCGCGGGCAACCTCGGCTCCGCCGACACCGTGCGCGACCCGCGCGGCTTCGCGCTGAAGTTCTACACCGAGGAGGGCAACTACGACCTCGTCGGCAACAACACCCCGGTGTTCTTCATCAAGGACGCCCTGAAGTTCCCCGACTTCATCCACACCCAGAAGCGCGACCCGTACACCGGCTCCCAGGAGGCGGACAACGTATGGGACTTCTGGAGCCTGAGCCCGGAGTCCACCCACCAGGTGACGTGGCTGTTCGGCGACCGCGGCATACCGGCGACGCTGCGCCACATGAACGGCTACGGCTCGCACACCTACCAGTGGAACAACGAGGCCGGCGAGGTCTTCTGGGTCAAGTACCACTTCAAGACCGACCAGGGGATCAGGAACCTCACCCAGGCCGAGGCCAACCGGATCGCCGGTGAGGACCCCGACCACCACCAGCGCGACCTGCGGACCGCCATCGAGCGCGGCGAGTTCCCCTCGTGGACGGTGCAGGTGCAGGTGATGCCGGCGGCCGACGCCGCGGCGTACCGCTTCAACCCGTTCGACCTGACCAAGGTGTGGCCGCACGCGGACTACCCGCCGATCGAGATCGGCCGGCTGGAGCTGAACCGCAACCCGGAGAACGTCTTCGCCGAGGTCGAGCAGTCGGTCTTCTCGCCCGCGCACTTCGTGCCCGGCATCGGCCCCTCGCCGGACCGGATGCTGCAGGGCCGGCTGTTCGCGTACGGTGACGCGCACCGCTACCGGGTCGGCGTCAACGCCGACCACCTGCCGGTCAACCGCCCGCACGCCACGCAGGCCCGCACCCACGCCAGGGACGGCTACCTCTACGACGGGCGGCACAAGGGCGAGCGCAACTACGAGCCGAACAGCTTCGGCGGCCCCGAGCAGACCGGCCGCCCGCTGTGGGAGCCGGTCGAGGTGTCCGGGGCGACGGCGTACGGCGCGGCGCCCGTGCACGCCGAGGACGACGACTTCGGGCAGGCCGGCGCGCTGTACCGGCTGATGTCGCAGGACGAGCAGGCCCGGCTGGTGGAGAACCTGGCGGGCTTCATCGCCAAGGTGTCGCGGGACGACATCGCGGCCCGTGCGGTGGACAACTTCCGCCGCGCGGACGAGGACTTCGGCAAGCGTCTGGAGGTCGCGGTCCAGGCCCTCCGCGGCTGACCCGGCGCTTGACCGAGAGGCCGGAGGGGCCGGACGCCATGGGGCTCCGGCCCCTCCGTCGCGCCTGGCCCGGCGGCGGAGTCAGGCCGGGATCGCGGACTTCAGCGGCGCCCAGCAGCGGATGATGTCGCGGACCGAGACCACGCCGACCGGGTCGCGGCCGTCGAGGACGATCAGATGGCGGAAGCCGCCGTGCAGCATGGCGGTCGCGGCCTCCTCCAGGGTCCACTGGGGGGCGGCGAAGACGACGTCGGTGGTGGTGTGGGACTCGGCCAGCTCCTGGTCGGGGCTGAGGCCGGAGCCGATGGCGTTGAGCACGTCGCGCTCGGTCAGAATGCCGAGTCCGCAGGTGTCGGTGTCGAGGACGATGGCCGCCCCGACCCGGCGGGCGGACATCAGCTGGGCGGCCTGGCGGAGGGTGTGGGCGGGGCCGATGGTCAGAACCACCGTGCTCATCGCGTCGCGGACCAGCATGGGCAGGCACCTCCTGGTGGTGTGTGCAGCCGTTCCGTGAACGGATTCACAAATTCACAAGCGGGAGTACCTTCATAGTCACACGCGTCCCTGCGGTGGGCAAGGGTGCATGCACAGCGAGTAGTCCGAGGTCAGGAACCGCCGAGGTAGCCCAGGAGGTCCTCGTGCAGCAGCCCGTTGGAGGCCGCGGCATTGCCGCCGAAGGGACCGGGCTCGCCGTCGAGGGAGGTGAAGCGGCCGCCCGCCTCCCGGACGATGACGTCGTTGGCCGCCATGTCCCACAGGCTCAGCTCGGGCTCGGCGCAGATGTCGACCGATCCCTCGGCCACCATCATGTACGGCCAGAAGTCGCCGTATCCGCGGGTGCGCCAGCAGTTGCGCGACAGGTGCAGGAAGCCGTCGAGGCGCCCCTGCTCCTCCCAGCCGCTCAGCGAGGAGTAGGCGAAGGACGCGTCCTCCAGCCGGCTCACCCGCGACACGTGCAGCCGGGTCGCGGACGACAGGCTGCGCCCGGTGTAGGCGCCGCTGCCCTGCGCCGCCCACCAGCGGCGGCCCAGCGCCGGGGCGGACACCACGCCCACCACGCCCTCGTCGCCCTGCTCGCCGCGTACCACCAGCGCGATCAGGGTCGCCCACACGGGCACGCCCCTGACGTAGTTCTTGGTGCCGTCGATGGGGTCGACGATCCAGCGCCGGGGCCCGCTGCCCTGGCTGCCGTACTCCTCGCCGAGCACCGCGTCCCGCGGCCTGGCACGGCCCAACTGGCCGCGGATCAGCTCCTCGGCCTCCTTGTCCGCCTCGGTGACCGGCGTCAGGTCCGGTTTCGTCTCGACCTTCAGGTCGAGGGCCTTGAAGCGGGCCATGGTCGCGGCGTCGGCGGCGTCGGCCAGCACATGGGCCAGCCGGAGGTCGTCGTTGAAGTCGGGCATGGGCCGAACAGTAGCGCGGCGCGGTGCGGGCCGGGCCGACGCGGGACCTTGACAGACCCCGGCGCCGCGTCAATTCTCCGAGGACGGCCGTCCGTCCGCCACACCGCCACCCTCGCGGTGGCCCGGAGGCACCGCCTGGAGGCACCGATGCCTACCGTGCGAGACGCACTCATGGACGCGGCCTTCGCCGCGCTCGGCGAACGCCCCTGGGAGGCGGTCAGGATGGCCGAGGTCGCCGCCGCCGCAGGGGTCTCGCGGCAGACCCTCTACAACGAGTTCAGCAGCAAGGACGGCCTGGCCAGGGCGCTGGCCCGGCGCGAGGCCGACGCCTTCCTGGCCGGCGTGGACCGCTCCTTGGCCACCGCCCGCCGCGCCGGCGCGGACGCGGGCGAGTGCTTCGCCGCCGCCGCGGGCTGGACGCTGCGCTCGGCCCGCCGCAGCCCGCTGATCCGCGCGGCCCTGACCCAGTCCCCGCCGCCGGGGCCGCCGGCCGCGGAACCGCCGCGGGCGCACACCAGGGCGGCACCGGAGGCCGGCCGCGGCACGGGCAGCCCGCTGGTCGACGCCATGCACGCGCGTACGGTCGAGGCGCTGGTCCGCGGCTACCCACGGCTGCGCCCCGAGGACATCGGCTGGGCCTGTGAGGCGGCGCTGCGGCTGACCCTGTCGTACGTGATCGCGCCGGCCGCCGACGACCGGGAGTCGTGCCTGCGGATCGCCCAGCTGGTGCGCAGCCTGCTGTCGTGGCCTGCCGGGCCGTCAGCGCGGCCGGTTCCGTAGGGCGTTGCGGGTGCCTGGCGCGGACCGCCGTGGCGTCAGTGCGAGGAGCCGGAGATCTGCAGGCCGATGACGCCGACCAGGACCAGGGAGATCGACACGAGCTTGAGGGCGCTGACCAGGTCGCCGAGGAAGGCCATGCCGTAGATCGCGGTGCCCGCCGCACCGATGCCGGTCCACACCGCGTAGGCCGGGCCGACGTCGAGCTTCTTCAACGACAGGGTCAGCAGGCCGAAGGAGCCGAGCGCGAAGACGCAGAACGCGATGGTGGGCCACAGCCGGGTGAAGCCGTGCGACAGCTTGAGGCAGACCGCGAAGCCGGTCTCGAAGAGACCCGCGACCACCACCAGAAGCCAGGCCATCCGGGCGCCTCCGTTTCGGCTCGTTCGGCTCGTACCGCTGCTGCCCCGCCCGGCCGTCGGTCCGTGCACCGGCGGGTGCGCTGTCGATCATCACACAGCGGACCGGGGAAGTGAGGCCGCCCAACCGTACCGGTCAGTCCCCCTCGCGGCGCTCCCGGGTCGCCAGCAGCCGCCGCAGCGAGTCCAGCCGGGCCGGTTCCGCATGGCCTCCGGCCACCCAGGCGTCCAGTGCGCAGTCCTTCTCGTCGTGCGAGCAGCCGCGCGGGCAGTCCTCGGTGCCGGGCTCCAGGTCGGGGAAGGCGTGGATGACCCGGGAGGGGTCGATGTGGTGCAGCCCGAAGGACCGCACCCCCGGGGTGTCGATCACCCAGCCCGCCGCGCCCTCGGGGCCGTCGCCGGGTAGCGGCAGCGCCAGGGCGGAGGTGGTGGTGTGCCGGCCGCGCCCGGTCACCGCGTTGACCACGCCGGTGGTCCGCTGACGCTCCACCAGCGCGTTGACCAGGGTGGTCTTGCCGACGCCGCTGTGGCCGACGAAGGCGGTGACGCGGCCCGCGAGGCGCTCGCGGATCTGGTCGACGCCGCCGGTCAGGAAGTCCTCCCGGTTGGTGACCACATAGGCCAGGTCGAGGGTGCCGTAGGTCTCCAGCAGCGGCTGCGCCGGCGCCAGGTCGGACTTGGTGAGCACCAGCAGCGGGTCGAGCCCGGCGTCGTAGGCCGCCACCAGGCAGCGGTCGATCATCCGGGGGCGGGGTTCGGGGTCGGCGAGCGCGGTGACGATGGCCAGCTGGTCGGCGTTGGCCACGACCACCCGCTCGAAGGGGTCGTCGTCGTCCGCGGTCCGCCGCAGCACCGACCGGCGCTCCTCGACCCTGACTATCCGGGCCAGCGTGTCCTTGGCCCCCGACAGGTCGCCGACCACCGCGACCCGGTCGCCGACGACCGCGGACTTGCGGCCCAGCTCGCGCGCCTTCATCGCGGTGACCTCGCGGTCCTCGACGAGCACGGTGAGCCGGCCGCGGTCGACGGTCAGCACCATGCCCTCGGCCGCGTCCTCGTGCTTGGGCCTGATGGTGGTCCGCGGACGGGTGCCCCTGCTGTTGGGGCGGACTCTGACGTCGTCCTCGTCCGGGTTCTTGCCGTAGCGCCGCACCTGTCAGCCCTGCCCCGCCGGCACGCCCAGCATCGAGGTCCACAGTTCGGGGAAGTCCGGCAGCGTCTTGGCGGTCGTCGCCACGTTCTCCACCCGGACGCCCTCGACGGCCAGGCCGACCACGGCGGCCGCGGTGGCCAGCCGGTGGTCCTCGTAGGTGTGGAAGTCGCCGCCGTGCAGCGGGCGCGGGCGGATCCGCAGCCCGTCGTCGGTCTCGGTGACGTCGCAGCCCAGCGCGCCCAGCTCCTTGGCCAGGGCCGCGAGCCGGTCGGTCTCGTGCAGCCGCAGGTGCGCGATGCCGGACAGCAGCGACTCGCCGTCGGCGAGCGCGGCGACCGCGGCGATCACCGGGGTCAGCTCGCCGACGTCGTGCAGGTCGGCGGTGATGCCCCGGACGCGGCCGGTGCCGCGGAAGGTCAGCGCCTGGTCGGTCTGCTCGTAGGAACCCCCCATGCGGGTGAGGATCTCGCGCAGCGCGTCACCCGGTTGGGTGGTCCTGCGCGGCCAGCCGGGTACGGTCACCTGGCCGCCGGTGACCAGGGCGGCGGCCAGGAAGGGCGCCGCGTTGGACAGGTCGGGCTCCACCGTGAGGTCCCGGCCGAGCAGGGCGCCGGCGGTGACCCGCCACACGTTGCGGGCGCCGCCGTCCTGCGGGGCGTCGACCCGGGCGCCGGCCTTGCGCAGCATGTCGACGGTCATCCGGATGTGCGGCACGGACGGGAGCGTACGTCCGGTGTGCCGTACTTCGAGGCCCTTGTTGAAGCGCGGCCCGGACAGCAGCAGGGCGCTGACGAACTGCGAGGAGGACGACGCGTCCACGTCGACCGCCCCGCCGGTCAGCGACCCCGCGCCGTACACGGTCAGCGGCAGCGACCCCCGGCCCTCGTCGTCTATCCGCGCACCGAGGCTGCGCAGCGCGTCGATCACCCCGCCCAGCGGGCGCTCGTAGGCGCGCGCGTCGCCCTCGAAGCGGACGGGGCCGTCGGCGAGTGCCGCGACCGGCGGCAGGAAGCGCATCACGGTGCCCGCGTTGCCGACGTCCACGGTGGCCGGGCCGTGCAGACCTGCGGGGATGATGCGCCAGGCCTCGCCGCCGTCGGGGTTGACGGTCTCGTCGATCTGCACGCCCATCGCCCGCAGGGCGTCGGCCATCAGGACGGTGTCCCGGCTGCGCAGCGGGCGGCGCACCCATCCGGGTTCCGCCGAGTGCGCGGCCAGCACCAGGGCGCGGTTGGTCACCGACTTCGATCCCGGCACCGTGACGGTCGCGTCCACGGCACCGGGCGCGGTGGGGGCGGCCCACCAGAGGGGGGAGTGCGCGGCGCTGTCGGTCATGAGGCCCAGCGTAGTGGTTCGGGTACGGGGAGATAAGTCGGCGAATGAGCCGAAACCTCCCGGAAACCGAGGGTCACCCGAAGGCAGCCACGACCGGAATGTCTGATTCCGGGCTGCGGGGCGTCACCTCCTGGCCATCGGCGGGTGCCGCAGCCGGTGTCCCGGGCGGGCCGCCCGGGTCAGCGTGCCAGCAGCCAGCGCCCGCCGCCGACCAGCGAGCACAGCGCGATCCCGTAGAAGAACAGCAGCCACAGCGCGGCCGGCGTGCGGGTCAGCCGGGCCAGCTGGTCGGCGTCCGAGGAGCCGCTGCGGTCCCTGCGCCGGCTGCTCTGCAGCTCCGCGACCGGCCGGGCGCCGCCGGCCAGCAGGAACCACACCACCAGGTAGGCGAAGGCCGCCTGCACCTGCGCCTTGGTCAGCCACGACACCAGCAGGAAGAGCGCCCCGGTCAGCACCACGGTCAGCGCCCCGTACGCGTTGCGGATCATGACCAGCATCACCAGCAGCAGCGCGGTGGCCCCCCACAGCAGCGCGGTTATGTGCCCGGCCGCCAGCAGGGCCGCGCCCGCCAGGCCCAGCAGCGGAGGGGCCGTGTAGCCGGCCGCGGCGGTCAGGATCATGCCCAGGCCGTGCGGCTTGCCGCGGGAGACGGTCAGGCCCGAGGTGTCCGAGTGCAGGCTTATGCCGTCCAGCCGCCGCCCGCTCAGCAGTGCCACCAGGCCGTGCCCGCCCTCGTGCGCGATCGTGACCGCATTGCGCACGATCCGCCACACCCCGCCGGACAGCACCGCCGCCAGCGCGACCACCGCAGTGGCGCCGATCAGCCAGCGCGGCGGGTCGGCCTGCGTCCCGGTGAGCCGGTCCCACATCTCGCTGAGGTTCGCGACGTTCATTCGGCGCCCATTCCCTTTGCTCGTCCCGCCACGGCTCCGGCCGCGCGTTTTCTCGTACGTCCTTGCGATCCGGCCGCCGTCCGGCCCGGTGACCGTGGCAGTCTGGCACCCATGTGCGGTCGATATGCGGCGAGCCGGAAACCGGAAAACCTGACGGGCCTCTTCGGGGTCACGAAGTGGGAGCCCACCGAGGCGCTCGCCCCTGACTACAACGTGGCGCCGACGAAGGACGTCTATGTCGTACTGGACCGCCCGGTGCGGGACTCCGGTTCCCCCGAGCCGGTACGCCAGCTGCGGGTGCTGCGCTGGGGCCTGGTGCCGTCCTGGGCGAAGACCCCTGACGTGGGCGTCAAGATGATCAACGCGCGGGCCGAGACCGCGGCCGAGAAGCCGTCCTTCCGCCGCGCCCTGGCCGCCCGGCGCTGCCTGATACCGGCCGACGGCTACTACGAGTGGGTCACCCAGGCCGGCGAGCTCCAGCTGGAGCAGCAGGGCAGGCGCAAGCGGGCGCGCAAGCAGCCGTACTTCGTCACACCCGCCGACGGCTCGGTGATGGCGATGGCCGGGCTGTACGAGTTCTGGCGCGACCGCACCCTGCCCGACGACCACCCGCGGGCCTGGTGGACCACCTGCACGGTCGTCACGACCGCCGCGGAGACCGGCGAGCTGGCCGGCTACGACGGCCGCGGGCCGCGCGCCCTGGCCGACATCCACCCCCGCATGCCGCTGATGATCACCCGGGACAAGTGGGACGCCTGGCTCGACCCGGCCACCACGGAGCCCGACGCGCTGCGCGGCCTGCTCTCCCCGCCGCCCGAGGGCCTGATGCGGGCCTACCCGGTGGGCACCGCGGTGAGCAACGTCGCCAACAACGGACCCGAGCTGCTGGACGAGCTGCCGGCGCCCGAGGAGGAGACACTGTTCTGATGGCCGACCCGTCAGGAACATCCGCACCGCCCGCCCCGGTCCCCACCCGCACAGAGGAGGCCGCCACCCCCGCGGGCCCCGCCCGGATCACCTGGTACGGAGCGAGCCGCCCGCGCAGCGTGCTCGCCCTGGGGCACGGCGCCGGCGGCGGCATCGAGGCGCTGGACCTGGTCGCGCTGGCCGCCGAGCTGCCCGCGGCCGGTGTGGTCGTCGCCCTGGTGGAGCAGCCCTGGCGGGTCGCGGGCCGCAAGCTCGCCCCCGCGCCCGCCACCCTCGACGCCGGCTGGACCGCCCTGTGGCCCGCGCTGGCGGAACCCGGCCTGCCGGTCGTCGCGGGCGGCCGCAGCGCCGGCGCCCGGGTGGCCTGCCGCACGGCCGGGAAGCTGGGCGCCGCCGCCGTCCTGGCGCTGGCATTCCCGCTGCACCCGCCGGGCCGCCCTGCCTCCTCCCGGGCGGCCGAGCTGACCGCCGCCGCGGCAGCGGTGCCGCTGCTGACCGTGCAGGGCGGGCACGACCCCTTCGGCCGCCCCGCCGAATTCCCGCCGGGCCACGAGCCGGTGGAGGTGCCGCAGGCCGACCACGGCTTCGGTGTGCCCAAGCGGGCCGACATCACCGTGCAGCAGGCGCTCGCGGTGCTCACCGGGGCTGTCGCCGACTGGCTGGCGGGCCTGGGGCACGCGGCCCCGCGGGCGGCGGCCACCGCCCGTACGCCCCGGGAATGACCACCGGGGCGGCAGCGTTGTGCGAGGCGGAAGACGCAAGAAGCCAGTGACGACGCTTTGGCGATTTGGCGATTTGGCGAGAGAGGCATCCGCATGGTTTCAGCCGCATGCCGGCCCCGGGCCGAGGCAACCGCCCAGCAGGCGGCAGCCGCGCCGTTCGTGAACTGGGCCGACTGGCCCGTCGCGGGCGACGGCAAGGACGCAGGCAAGGGTGGACCAGGCGCGTCACTCGCCAGTGCAATATCCTCCGAGACGAGCGTGTCCGCTTTGGGGCTCGCTGGCGTTTCTGAGGAGGTGGGTCCGGTCACCGGCACCGACGACAGCACGGCGGAAACCGCGGGTGCGTCCGGTCAGGTATCGCAGGAGAGCAGCGCGGAGCGCACCGAGCGTTTCGAGCGGGACGCCCTCGGGTTCCTCGACCAGATGTACTCGGCCGCGCTGCGGATGACCCGCAATCCGGCCGACGCGGAGGACCTGGTGCAGGAGACGTACGCGAAGGCGTACGCGTCCTTCCACCAGTTCCGTGAGGGCACCAATCTGAAGGCCTGGCTCTACCGCATCCTCACCAACAGCTTCATCAACTCCTACCGCAAGAAGCAGCGTGAACCGCTGCGCAGCGGTTCCGAGGACATCGAGGACTGGCAGCTCGCCAGGGCCGAGTCGCACATGTCGACCGGACTGCGGTCGGCCGAGGCGCAGGCGCTGGACCACCTGCCCGACTCGGACGTGAAGGCGGCGCTGCAGGCGATCCCGGAGGAATTCCGCATCGCGGTGTATCTCGCGGACGTCGAGGGCTTTGCCTACAAGGAGATCGCGGACATCATGGGAACGCCCATCGGCACGGTGATGTCCCGACTGCACCGCGGGCGTCGGCAGCTGCGCGACCTGCTGGAGGACTACGCCCGTGACCGCGGGCTGGTCCCGGCGGGCGCGGGAAGTGAGAAGGGCGCGGATTCATGAGTTGCGGCAACGCGCATGAGACGGACTGCTCGGAGGTGCTGGGCCACCTCTACGAATATCTCGACAACGAGATGTCCGATGACGCATGTACGAAATTCAGGCAGCACTTCGACGAGTGCCACCCCTGCCTGGAGAAGTACGGGCTCGAACAGGCCGTGAAGAAGCTGGTCAAGCGGTGCTGCGGGTCCGACGACGTACCGACCGACCTGCGGTCGAAGGTCATGATGCGGATCGAGATGATCCGCGAGGGCGAGTCGTCGGCCGCCGAGCCGGCCTCCTAGGCCCTCCCTGCCGGTCGGCCGCCGCGCCACGGGGCTGTCAAGGCGCTCGTCACGCTGTCGCCCGTACGGGCGTATCGCCGGTGTTCCGCGGTGCCGCGGCGGGCGCCGCCCTATCGTTCTGAGCCCCGGGGGACCTCCCCCGGGGCCAGGGCTCCGATGGGGCCGCGTCCGCCGCGTGCTTGCCGGAGGAGGCCGCTCGCAGTGCCGATGCCGTGCGACGCCGTGTCCCGCCGCGCGGGCCGCGCAGAATCCTTTCTGCCCCGCCTGTGCCGCGAGCCGCGGCCATGAGCCTCATCACGGCGCTGGTCGCCGCCATGCAGCTCAAGGACCCGTACACACGCGGCCACGGCGACCGGGTCGGCCAGGCCAGCGCACTGATCGGCGTCGAACTGCGGCTCGCCGACGACATGGTGGCCGCGCTGCGGCTGGCCGGCACCCTGCACGACATCGGCAAACTCGGGGTTCCCGGAGGCCTGTTGCGCAAGCCCGGGCCGCTGACCGCCGCCGAGCGGGAGACCGTGCAGCGGCACCCCGGGCACGGCTACGCGCTGGTGCGCGGCTCCGAAGTGCCCGCGGTGGCCCGGGTGGCCGTACTGCACCACCACGAACGCCTCGACGGCCGCGGCTACCCGCACGGCCTGGCCGGGCGGCACATCCCCTGGCCGGCCAGGATCGTCGCCGTGGCCGACGCCCTCGACGCCATGACCTCCACCCGCAGCTACCGGCAGGCCCGCTCCGTGCCCGCCGCCCTGGCGGAGCTGCGCAGTTGCGAGGGCAGCCAGTTCGACCCGTCCGTGGTCGACGCGCTCGCCCGCGCGCTGGCCCGCCACCCCTGGCCCCCGCCGCCCCCGCCGCCCGCGCTGTACGCGGTCCGCGGCGGCCGGTCGGCGTCCCTGTAGGCCGTACGGGTGAGTCACACTCACCCGGGTGCCCTCACACACCTCACCTGGGCATGGTTGGATGCCCACGGGGATGGCAAGGAGGCAGGGTGAGGGCCGCCGCGGGACGCCGGTGGCCGACGAGCACGGGGTCGGGCTGAGACAGCGGCCAAAATGTGCAAGGTTGGTGTCGTACCGGCCTGTCCGACGGCGTGCGGGCGGTACGAGAAGGGGCCGCACTCAGGTGGTGCGAGTCCCCCCGGGGGACGTGATCGTGGTGCGGGAAGGCGACGTCCTGGCAGTGATCGGCTGAGCGGGCAGGCGGGTAACGACGTTGAAGATCTTCGGACGAGTGCGGCACCGGCCGTCGCCGACCTGGCGCCAGGCCACCGACCAGGCGTTCTCGCTGATCGACGACGGCCGCTACGACGACGCGGGCGCACTGCTGACCCGTGCCGCCGACCTGGAGCCGTGGCTGTCCGAGTCCTGGTACAACCTGGCGCTGCTGCACAAGTTCCGCCACGACTGGGCGCAGGCCAGGATCGCCGGGCTGCGGGCCGTCGCCCTGCTCGACCGGCCCGTCGGCGCCCCCGACTGGTGGAACCTGGGCATCGCCGCCACCGCGCTCCAGGACTGGCCGCTGGCCCGCCGCGCCTGGCAGGCGTACGGCCTGCGGATGCCGGCCGGCACCGGCTCGCGCAGCGGCGAGGAGTCCGCGCGGCTCCCGCTGGGCAGCGCGGCCGTACGGCTCTCGCCCGAGGGCGAGGCCGAGGTCGTGTGGGGCCGCAGGCTCGACCCGGCGCGGGTCGAGGTGCTCTCCATCCCGCTGCCCTCCTCCGGGCGGCGCTGGGGCGAGGTCGTGCTGCACGACGGGGTGCCGCACGGCGAGCGCGACACCGCCGCCGGGCACGGCGGCGGGTCGGTCTACCCGGTCTTCGACGAGATCGAGCTGTGGGCGCCCTCACCCGTCCCGACCTGGCTGGTGCTGCTGGAGGCCGACACCCCGGCCGACCGGGACGCGCTGGAACGCCTGGCGGCCGAGGCCGGCTATGCCGCGGAGGACTGGTCCTCCTCGGTACGCCTGCTGTGCCGCACCTGCTCCGAGAGCCGGATGCCCACGGACGACGGGACCGCGGCGCGCGACCCGCACGACCACGGTGAGCCCGGGCACCCCGGGCATCTCAGCCACCTGAGCGAACACGCTTCGGGTGATCAGTGGTCGCCCGAGCGGGAGTGCGGGGTCGCGGCCCCTGCGGGCCTGGTCCGAGGCCTTCTCGACGGGTGGGTCGCCGATTCTCCCGCTGCGCGGGCTTGGCGGGACCTGGAAGAAGTTTGCTGACCGGGGGTTCCCCCGACCTGCCCCTTTCCCCGGGTTCCGGGATCTTCTCCCGGTGGTGGGCTGGCCGCGCAGTTCCCCGCGCCTCTGAAAGCAGTTCCCCGCGCCTCTGAAAAACGCTCACCCTGCGAGAAGAGGGCACCCCTCAGGGGCGCGGGGAACTGCGCGACCAGCCCGGGCCGGGGGAAGGCGACATGGCACCGCAGGTGGCAATCACCTGAGAGCCCCCGGCCAGGGAAGGTCAGGGAAGCGGGGGGCAGGCCTGCCAGGGGGCCGTACCCTGGACCGATACTCGACCCCCGCCTGGAAGGCGTACCGCTCAGATGTCCCAGCAGCACACCGAGACCCCCACCACCTCTCCGGAGGAGCTGTTCCTCGACGACGTGACCGACGCGGAGGCCCGTGAGCTGGCTCACCGGGAGCGCGGCACGGTGCGTCCGATCACCGTCGTGGGCAATCCGGTGCTGCACCGGGAGTGCCAGGACGTCACCGACTTCGGCGACGACCTGCTCGCCCTCGTGGACGACATGTTCGCCAGCCAGCGCGCGGCCGAGGGCGTCGGGCTCGCGGCGAACCAGATCGGCGTGGACCTGAAGGTCTTCGTCTACGACTGCCCGGACGACAACGACACCCGGCACGTCGGCGTCGTGTGCAACCCGGTGCTGGACGACCTGCCGGCCGACCAGCGGCACCTGGACGACTCCAACGAGGGCTGCCTGTCCGTGCCGGGCGCGTACATGGAGACGCCGCGCCCCGACTACGCGGTGGTCCGTGGCCAGGGCCTGAACGGCGAGCCGGTCGTCGTGCGCGGCAGCGGCTACTTCGCCCGCTGCCTGCAGCACGAGACCGACCACCTCTACGGCCGGCTGTACATCGACCGGCTCTCCAAGCGCGACCGCAAGGACGTCATGCGCCAGATGGCGGAGGCGACCCCGAAGTTCGCGACCGTGCCCAACGACTAGGCCGCGCCGGGAGCGTACGGCTCAGAAGTCCTCGTCGAGCGCCACCGTGCCCTCCACCGCCACCTGGTAGGCGGAGGGGCGGCGCTCGAAGAAGTTGGTCAGCTCCTGGACGCCCTGCAACTCCATGAAGGGGAAGGGGTTCTGCGACCCGTACAGGGCGGGGAAGCCCAGCCGGGCGAGCCGCTGGTCGGCGACGCACTCCAGGTAGGCGCGCATGGACTCGGTGTTCATGCCGGGCAGCCCGTCCCCGCACAGGTCCCGGCCGAACTGCAGCTCGGCGTCGACCGCTTCGCGCAGCATGTCGGTGACCTCCTGGCACAGCGCGTCGTCGAAGAGCCCGGGGTCCTCCTTGCGTACGGTGTCGACCACGTCGAAGGCGAAGCTCATGTGCATCGTCTCGTCCCTGAACACCCAGTTGGTGCCGGTGGCGAGGCCGTGCAGCAGCCCGCGGGAGCGGAACCAGTAGACGTAGGCGAAGGCGCCGTAGAAGAACAGCCCCTCGATGCAGGCGGCGAAGCAGATGAGGTTGAGCAGGAAGCGGCGGCGGTCCTCGCGGGTCTCCAGGCGGTCGATCTTCTCGGCGCCCCGCCCGTCGAAGTTGGCCATCCAGCGGAAGCAGAACTGCGCCTTCTCGCGGATCGACGGGATCTCCTCGACGGCGTCGAAGGCCGCGGCCCGGTCGGCGGGATCGGGCAGGTAGGTGTCGAGCAGCGTCAGGTAGAACTGGACGTGCACGGCCTCCTCGAACAGCTGGCGGGACAGGTACAGCCGCGCCTCGGGGGAGTTGATGTGCTTGTAGAGGGTGAGCACCAGGTTGTTGGAGACGATCGAGTCGCCGGTGGCGAAGAAGGCGACCAGCCGGCCGATCATGTGCTGCTCGCCGGGGCTGAGCTTGGCCAGGTCCGCGACGTCGGAGTGCAGGTCCACCTCCTCGACCGTCCAGGTGTTCTTGATCGCGTCGCGGTAGCGCTCGTAGAAGTCCGGGTAGCGCATGGGCCGCAGGGTCAGTTCGAAGCCCGGGTCGAGCAGGTTCTTCACGGGTGTGCTGGTCATCACTGGCAGGCCTCGCAGGACTCGGGGTTTTCCAGGGAGCAGGCGATCGCGTCGGCGTCGGCGGTCGCGGGTACGGGCACGGATACGGCCGCGGGGGCGGGCGCCTGGGCGGCGCGGGCGATCCGGGTGGCCGGGCGGGAGCGCAGGTAGTAGGTGGTCTTCAGGCCCTGCTTCCACGCGTAGGCGTACATCGAGGAGAGCTTGCCGATGGTCGGGGTCTCCAGGAAGAGGTTCAGCGACTGGCTCTGGTCCAGGTAGGGGGTGCGGGCCGCGGCCATGTCGATGAGCGCGCGCTGCGGTAGCTCCCACGCGGTGCGGTACAGCTCCCGCACCTCCGCCGGGATCCAGCTCAGGCCCTGCACGCTTCCGTTGGACTCCCGCAGCGCCTCCCTGGTCTGCGCGTCCCACACCCCCAGCTGCTTGAGCTCGGCCACCAGGTAGGAGTTGACCTGCAGGAACTCGCCCGACAGCGTCTCGCGCTTGAAGAGGTTGGAGACCTGCGGCTCGATGCACTCGTAGGACCCGGCGATGGAGGCGATGGTCGCGGTCGGCGCGATCGCCAGCAGCAGCGCGTTGCGCATCCCGTGTGCGGCGACCCGCTCGCGCAGCGCCGCCCAGCGCTCGGGCCAGGCGAACTCGACACCGTAGTGGTCGGGGTGCAGCACACCGGCGGCGGTCCTGGTGCGGTCCCAGGCCGGCAGCGGCCCGCTGCGCTCCGCCAGGTCGCAGGAGGCCTCGTACGCGGCGAGCATCACGCGCTCGGCGATCCGCGTGGACAGCGCGCGGGCCTCGGGCGAGCCGAAGGGCAGCCGCAGCTTGAAGAACACGTCCTGCAGGCCCATCACGCCCAGACCCACCGGCCGCCAGCGGGAGTTGGAGCGGCCGGCCTGCTCTGTCGGGTAGAAGTTGATGTCCACGACCCGGTCGAGGAAGGTCACCGCGGTGCGGACGGTCTCGTCGAGCCGCTGCCAGTCGATGCGGCCGTCAGGGGTGACGAAGGCGCTCAGGTTGACCGAGCCGAGGTTGCACACCGCGGTCTCGGAGTCGTCGGTGACCTCCAGGATCTCGGTGCACAGGTTGGAGGAGTGGACCGTGTGCCCGGGCAGGGCGGTCTGGTTGGCGGTGCGGTTCGCGGCGTCCTTGAAGGTCATCCAGCCGTTGCCGGTCTGCGCCAGGGTGCGCATCATCCTGCCGTACAGCTCGCGCGCCGGGATCGTCCGCTGCGCCAGCCCGGCCGCCTCGGCCGCCCGGTAGGCCGCGTCGAACTCGTCGCCCCACAGGTCGACCAGCTCCGGCACGTCGGCAGGCGAGAACAGCGACCAGGGCGCGTCGGCGTCGACCCGGCGCATGAACTCGTCCGGCACCCAGTGCGCCAGGTTCAGGTTGTGGGTGCGGCGGGCGTCCTCGCCGGTGTTGTCCCGCAGTTCGAGGAACTCCTCGATGTCGGCGTGCCAGGTCTCCAGGTAGACCGCGGCGGCGCCCTTGCGCCGACCGCCCTGGTTGACCGCGGCGACCGACGCGTCGAGCGTCTTGAGGAAGGGCACGATGCCGTTGGAGTGCCCGTTGGTGCCGCGGATCAGCGAACCCCTGGCCCTGATGCGGGAGTAGGGCAGCCCGATGCCGCCCGCGTGCTTCGACAGCCGCGCCACCTGCTGGTAGCGCTCGTAGATCGAGTCCAGCTCGTCCAGCGGCGAGTCCAGCAGGTAGCAGGACGACATCTGCGGGTGCCGCGTACCGGAGTTGAACAGCGTGGGCGAGCTGGGCAGGTAGTCCAGGTGGCTCATCAGCCGGTAGAGCGCGGCGACTTCGTCCACGGCCGCGGGCGAGTCGTCCTCGGCCAGGCCCGCGGCGACCCGCAGCATGAAGTGCTGCGGTGTCTCGATCACCTTGCGGGTCAGCGGATGCCGCAGCAGGTAGCGGCTGTAGAGGGTGCGCAGGCCGAAGTAGCCGAAGCGGTCGTCGGCGCCCTCGGCGAGCGCCTGCTCCACCAGCGCGTCCAGCCGGGCCGCGTGGCGTACGACGAAGTCCGCCGTACGGTCGGCGACCAGGCCCTCGCGGTGGCCCACCGCGACGGAGGCGGTGAAGGAGACCGCCCCCTGCGAGGCGGCCTCCTCGGTGACGGCGAGCGCCAGCAGTCGGGCGGCGAGCCGCGAGTAGGCCGGGTCCTCGGAGATCAGCCCCGCGGCCGACTCGGTGGCCAGCTCCCGCAGTTCCGCGGTCCCCGCGGCGCCGCTGCGCCCCCGCAGCGCTGCGGCGGCGACCCGGCCCGGGTCGGTGTCGGGCAGGTCGGTACAGAGCGCGACGAGGGTGCGCAGCAGGTCCTCGCCGGCGGTGTCGCCGCCGGGGAGGCTGTCGGAAATGGCTGCGGGGGCTTCTGGCGCGATGGTCACGGTGGTGCGGTCTCCCTCGTACGCGGCGGCGGCCGCGCGGGGGAGGGGCGGAGGGGGCCGGGCACACCTGCGGGCGTGCGGGACCGCGTCCGCAGGCCCAATCCGCGAGGCCCGGACTCGTCGGCACCCCCGGTCCATCGACCGTGCGGGCGCCGGCTGCCGGCAGGCGATCGGGCTGTGCGGGGCGTGCGGGCACGCCTCGCTCACCGTTGCGGGGCAGCGCCGGATTCGCACCGGCTTCCCCTGCGGGCAGCGGACTTGAGAATACATCTTGTGCCGCGTTCTGGGCTCACACCCACATGTTGTGTCGCGGTGCGGTGAGTCAGTACCGTAGGGCCAGCCTCTCCCGCACCTGGGCGGCGCGTTCCGGCGGGCGCCCGGGGGCTTCCCCGCGCTCCGCTGCCCGGATCTCACGGGTAATGCGGGCGTCGTTGCGTGCGCCCATGAGCGGCACGAAGCTCAGTGCCAGGGCGAGGGCGAGTACTGCGGCGATGTCCAGGAGAACTGTCATGAGTCAATAGTCGCCACGGTGCTGTCGGCCGGTAAGTGGCAGCACTGCCGCCCTACCGCAACATCCTGCCATCTGCGATGCTCGGCAGCATGCTGCAGAACGTCGCCGTGGTGCTGCTCGACGGAGTCCACCCCTTCGAACTCGGTGTGGTGTGCGAGGTCTTCGGCCTGGACCGCACCGACGAAGGGCTGCCCGGGTACGACTTCGCCGTCGTCTCCGCGGAAGGGCCGCGGCTGCGCACCCACGCGGGCTTCGACGTCTTCGCCGCCGAGGGTCTCGAACGGCTCGACCAGGCCGACCTGGTGGTCGTACCCGCCGCCGACGACGCCACGTCGCGGGAATTCCCGCGGGACGTGCTCGGCGCGCTCAACCGGGCCGTGGAGCGCGGCGCGACCGTCCTGAGCGTCTGCTCGGGGGTCTTCGTGCTCGGCGCGGCGGGCCTGCTCGACGGGCGGCGCTGCGCGGCGCACTGGCGACACACCGAGCTGCTCGCCGCCCGGCACCCCGAGGCCCGCGTCGAGCAGGACGTGCTCTACGTGGACGACGCCGGGGTCGTCACCTCGGCCGGCACCGCCGCGGGCATCGACGCGTGCCTGCACCTGGTGCGCAAGGAGCAGGGGGTCGCCGTCGCCAACGGCATCGCCCGCCGCATGGTCGTGCCCCCGCACCGGGAGGGCGGCCAGGCGCAGTTCGTGGCCCGGCCGCTGCCCCGGGCCACCAGCGACTCCGTCGGCGGGGTGCTCTCCTGGATGGAGCGCCACCTCGACCAGGACGTCACCGTGGACGACCTGGCCGCCCGCGCCCTGATGTCCCCGCGCACCTTCGCCAGGCGCTTCCAGCAGGAGACCGGCACGACGCCGTACCGCTGGCTCCTGGGCCAGCGCATCTTGCTGGCCCGCGAACTCCTCGAAGGCACGGGCCTCACCGTCGACGCGGTCGCTGCCCGCGCGGGTTTTGGCAACGCCGCGACCCTGCGGCATCACTTCTGCCGCCGGGTCGGCACCACCCCCCACGCCTACCGCCGCACCTTCCGCCCCGACGGCGCCCGTCTCTAGGCCTCCTCTTCCGCAGAGGGCGCTGCTGCCGCAGGGGGCAACCACCAGGGGCGCGGGGCTGCGTCTGATCTGCGGCTGGCGCCGCGTGGGCGCGCGCAACCCACTACGACCGTCGTGTGGCGACGGAC
>NZ_JAFFIX010000037.1 GCF_016916835.1 Actinacidiphila bryophytorum
CCCCTGGGTGTCCGGTGACGGTGTGCCGCGCAGGGCCGGGCTCTCGTCCTTCGGGGCGGGCGGCTCCAACGCGCATCTGCTGATCGAGGAGTACGTGGCTCCCGACGGTCCGGCGGTCGACGCACCGGGGCTGATCGTGCTGTCCGCCAAGGACGAGACCCGGCTGCGCGAGTCCGCCGCGCGGCTCCTCGCCCACCTGCGGGAAACCCCCGTGCCGCTGGCCGAGTTGGCGTACACGCTGCAGACCGGGCGGGAGGCCATGCGCCACCGGCTGGCCTTCCATGCGGCCGACGCCGACGAGGTGCAGGCCCGGCTCGAAGCCTTCCTCGCCGGTGACACCGAAGGGCTGCACCAGGGGCGGGCCGACCGCGACCGCCCTGTCGCCGCGGTGTTCGCCGACGACGAGGACGCCGACACCCTGCGGCGCTGGGTCAGGCGCGGCAGGTACGACCTCGTGCTCGACCTGTGGACGCAGGGCCTCGACATCGACTGGGCCGCGCTGTACGAGGCCGGGACACCCCGCCGGGCGGGCCTGCCGACGTACCCCTTCGCCCGCGAGCGGCACTGGATCGACCAGGCCCAGGACCAGTACCAGGCCCCGGGTGCGGGCTCCCGCACCGCCGTGCTGCACCCGCTGGCCCAGCGCAACACCTCCGACTTCGGTGCCCAGCGCTACAGCGCCCGCTTCACCGGCGGCGAGTTCTTCCTGGCCGACCACACGGTGCAGGGGCGGCCGATGCTGCCGGGCGTCGCCGTCCTCGAAATGGCCCGCGCCGCCGTCGAGTTGACCGTCCCCGAGCCGGTGACCGCGCTGACCGACGTCGTCTGGCTGCGGCCCTACGTGCCCGCGCCCGACGCCGAGCTGCGCGTCGTCCTCGTCCCGGGAGAGGGACGCATCGCCTTCGAGGTCAGCTCCGACGACCTGCACGCCACCGGCGAGGCCGTCACCGGGGAGCCCGAGGCGCTTGCGGACCCGCGGCCCGTCCTCGAGCGGCAGGCGCTGCTCGCCGGGCTCGCCGACGTACCCGTGGACCGCTGCTACGAGGCGCTGGCCGCGTGCGGCATCGGCTACGGACCCGGCATGCGCGCCCTCGCCGAGGTGCACGCGGGCGACGGCCAGGTGGTCGCGCGGCTGCGCACACCCGGCGGCGACGCCGGGTTCGCCCTGCACCCGGCCCTGCTCGACGCGGCCCTGCACGCCGGTATCGCGCTCGACCTCGCCGCGGGCCGCACCGCCGTGCCCTTCGCCGTCGACCGGGTCGACCTGCTCGGCGCCTGCCCGCCCGAGCCGTGGGCCTGGCTGCGCCGCCGCCCCGGCTCTGGGACCCTCGACGTCGACCTCTTCGACGACGAGGGGCAGGTCTGCGTCCGCCTTGCCGGGGTGTCCGTCCGCTCCCTGGACGACGAACAGGCCCCGGCGCAGGGGGAACCCGTCGAGGTCGCCGTGGTGCAGGCACCCGACCACGCCCGTGCGGTCCGCTACCTGACGTCCGTACTTGCCGCCCAGGTCAAGCTGCCCGCCCACGAGTTGGCTCCGGACGTACCGCTCGCCGAGCACGGGGTCGAATCCGTCCTGGCCCTGCAGATCATCCGGGAACTGGAGCGCAGCTTCGGGCCGCTGGCCAAGACCCTGCTCTTCGAACAGCGCACGGTCCACGCCCTCGCCACGTACTTCCGCACCGAGCACGGCGAGCGGCTCGCCGCCCTCCTCGGCTCGGACGCTCCGCCGATCCCCGTGCAGCGCACGGCCGTTGTGCCCCGCGCCGCCGCGGACCACGGGCGCGTCCGCGCACTGGCCGCCGTGCAGCGGCGTGGCGGGGCGGACGAGGGCGGACCTCGACCCGACGACGTCGCGATCGTCGGGGTGGCCGGGAGGTATCCGGGTGCGGCGTCCCTGGCGGACTTCTGGGCGAATCTGCGGGCGGGTGTGGACAGCGTCACCGAGGTCCCGGCCGACCGCTGGGACCCGGCGGTCACCGGCGGCGGCCGGTGGGGCGGATTCCTCTCGGACGTCGACAAGTTCGACGCCCTCTTCTTCCAGATGTCGCCCGCCGACGCCGAACTGACCGATCCGCAGGAGCGGTTGTTCCTGGAGTGCGCCTACGCCACGCTCCAGGACGCCGGTTACACCCGGCAGGCCGCCGCGGACCACGGCCAGGTCGGGGTGTTCGTCGGCGTGATGTACGAGGAGTACCAGCTGTTCGGCGCCCAGGCGCAGGCCCACGGCCGGGCGCTGGCCGCAGGCGGGGTGCCCGCCTCGATCGCCAACCGGGTCTCCTACGTCTGCGACTTCCGCGGCCCGAGCGTCGCCGTGGACACCATGTGCTCCTCGTCGCTGACCGCGATCCACCTGGCCTGCGAGAGCATCAGGCGCGGCGAATCGGACCTCGCGCTCGCCGGCGGGGTGAACCTGTCGGTCCACCCGAACAAGTTCCTGCTGCTGGACCAGGGCGGCTTCCTGGGCGACAGCGGCCGGTGCGCCGCGTTCGGTGCGGGCGGGGACGGCTACGTGCCCGGCGAGGGCGTCGGTGCGGTGCTGCTCAAGCCGCTGGCCAGCGCGATCGAGGACGGCGACCGCATCCACGCCGTCATCAAGGGCAGTGCCGTCAACCACGGCGGTCGCACCAGCGGCTACACCGTGCCTGATCCCGCGGCCCAGGCGGACGTCATCCGCCGGGCACTCGACGCGGCGGACATGGCACCGGCCACCGTCGGCTACGTCGAAGCGCACGGGACCGGGACGTCGCTCGGCGACCCCATCGAGATCGCCGGGCTCGCGGGCGCCTTCGGCGGCGCCCCCGGCCGGCAGGTGGCGATCGGCTCGGTGAAGTCCAACATCGGCCACGCGGAGAGCGCCTCCGGCGTCGCCGGGCTCACCAAGATCCTGCTCCAGCTGAAACACCGGGAGTTGGTGCCTTCGCTGCACGCCGAGGAGCTGAACCCGCACATCGACTTCGACGCGACGCCCTTCCGGGTCCAGCGGGAGCTGGCAGCCTGGGTGTCCGGTGACGGTGTGCCGCGCAGGGCCGGGCTCTCCTCCTTCGGCGCGGGCGGCTCCAACGCCCACCTGCTGATCGAGGAGTTCGTTGCCCCGCAGCCGCCCCGGCCGGAGCCCGAGGATCAGGCGCCCGGCCTGATCGTGCTGTCCGCCGCGGACCCCGATCGCCTCACCGACCTCGCACGCGGCCTGCTGGACCATCTGCGGTCCGAGTCGCCCCGGCTGGCCGACGTGGCGTACACGCTGCAGGTCGGTCGCGAGGAGATGGCGGAACGGCTCGCCTTCGCCGTCCGGAGCACCGGCGAACTGCGCGACCGGCTCGCCGACTTCGTCGAAGGGCGACCCGGTGACCGGCACCGCGGACGGGCCGTCCGGGGCGGCGAGCTGGCCGCGCTCTTCGCCGGTGACGACGACGCCCGCGAGGCCGTGGCCGCCTGGATCACCAAGGGCAAGCACGACCGGCTGCTGGCCGCATGGGTCAACGGGCTCGGCGTCGACTGGGAGTTGCTGCACCGCGGGCGCGCCCCCCGCCGCGTCGGCCTGCCCGGCTACCCCTTCGCCCGCGAGCGGCACTGGATCAAGCAGACCGCCGCCCCTACGGCTCCGGTGAGCGCCCTGCACCCCCTCGTGCACCGCAACGTCTCCACCCTGTGGGAGCAGCGCTACGAAACCACCCTGGACGGCGCCGAGTTCTTCCTTGCCGACCACCGGGTGGGCGGACGGCCCCTGCTGCCCGCAGCCGCCGCACTGGAAATGGCATACAGCGCCGCCCACTTGACGCTCGGCTCACCCGGCGACGCCCGGCTGTACCTCACCGACGTGGTCTGGCAGCGCCCGGTGGACCCGGGCGAGACCCCCGGCGCCGCCACCCTCGGCATCACCCTCGAAGCCGCCGCGGACGACACGCTCGGCTTCACCATCGCCCGTGCCGGCGACGAGGACCTGCGCTTCGTGCAGGGCAGCGCCCACCTGCGCGCACCCGAGCCGGCACCCGTCCTCGACCTCGACGGCCTGCTTGCCGACTGCACCCGGACCCTGCCCGCCGACGAGGTGTACGACCGTTGCGCGCAGGCAGGCATCGCCTACGGCCCGCGGATGCGTGCGCTGCAGGAGGTACGGGTCGGCAGCGGTCAGGTGCTGGCCCGGGTGGCGCTGCCGGGACCGGCGGGCCGCAGCCCGTACACCCTGCACCCGGGGCTGCTCGACGCGGCACTCCAGGCCGCCGCGGGCCTGGCCCCGCTGCCCGGCCGGACCGGTGCGGGCGGCGCCGCACTGCCCTTCGCGCTCGACGAACTCGCCGTCCACGCACCCCTGGACGGTCCGGCGTGGGTGTGGGTGCGCCCCCGCGAGGGCCGCGCCGCCGCCACGGACCAGGTCCTCGACCTCGACCTGTGCGACGAGGACGGCCGGCTGCTGGTGGCCCTGCGCGGGCTGCACCTGCGGGCGGTCGCCCTACCCGCAGCTGCGGCGGCAGCCGGACCCGCAGCCGCGACCGCGGCCGTACCCGCCGAGGCCACCCTGCTGCTCGCCCCGGTGTGGCAGGAGGCGGCCGAGCGGGAGGCGGAACCGGCCGCCGAGCGCGTCGTCTTCCTGACCCGGCGGCACTCCCACGTCCCCGTGCCCGGCGCGGACGTCGTCCTGCTCGACGGCCGCGCCGAGGCGTACGAGGACGACGCCGCCCTCGTCCTGCGCGAGGTGCAGCGGCTGAGCGCGGACGGTGCCCCGAAGCCGACCCGATGCCAGCTCGTCGTACCGCAGGACGCGCTGCCCGCCGCGGGACTCGCCGGGCTGCTGCTGTCGGCGGCCCAGGAGTACCCGGGCCTGGAAGCCCAGACCGTGGAGGTGCCCGCGGGCGCCGACACCGCGGCGGTGACCGCGCACCTGGACCGGGCGCTGCGGCTGCCTCCCGGGACCCGCAGCCGCGGCGGCCGGGTGGCCGGCTGGGCCGAACTCCCCGAAGCAGACGCCCCGGTGCCGTGGCGCGCCGGCCACGTCTACCTGGTCACCGGCGGGCTCGGCGGCATCGGGCGGCTGCTGGCAGCGGACATCGCCCGCCGTGCCCCCGGCGCGGACGTCGTCCTCGTCGGCCGCTCGCCCGCGCCCGACCTGCCGGGCGGGGCGCGGGTCACCTACCGGCAGGCCGACGTCGCCGACCTGGACGCCGTACGGCAGGTGGTCGCCGACGTGCTCGCGGAACACGGCAGGCTGGACGGCGTCCTGCACGCCGCCGGGGTGCTGCGGGACGGCCTGCTCGCGCACAAGACACCGCAGGACCTGGCCGCCGTCCTGGCACCCAAGAGCGCCGGAACCCGCAACCTGGACACCGCGACCCGGGATCTGCCGCTCGACTTCTTCGCCCTGTTCTCCTCGGCCACCGGCGCCTTCGGCAATGTGGGGCAGGCCGACTACGCCGCCGCCAACGGCTTCCTCGACCGCTTCGCCGACCACCGGGCGGCACTCGCCGCCCGCGGCGAACGGCACGGCACCACCGTCTCCGTCGGCTGGCCGCTGTGGGCCGAGGGCGGCATGGCGGTGGACGGCGCGACGGTGGACGTGATGCGCGGGCTCGGCCTGGCCCCGCTCGGCACGGCCGACGCCCTGCGCACCCTCGACCGCGCCCTGGCCTCGGGGCGCAGCCACCTGGTCGCCCTCACCGGCGACCCGGCCCGGCTGCGGGACCGCTTCGTCACCGCGCATGCCGAGCATGCCGAGCCGGCCCAAGCGGCCCCACCCGCGCCACCGAGCCCACCTGCCCGCCCCGCCGACCCGGCCCCGGCCGCCCGCATCCAGGCAGAACTGGCCGCCCTGGTCTCGCAGATCCTGCTGGTCGACCCGGCCGACCTCGACCAGGACACCGAACTGAACGACTACGGCTTCGAGCCGGTCACCCTCGCCGAGCTGGCCCGGCGCATCAACCTGGCCCTGGGCCTGGACGTCGGCGCCACCGAGCTGCTGGAGCACACCACGCTCGGCGGGCTCGCCCGCCACCTCGGCGCCGCCTATCCCCACCTCACCGTCCCGTCCGGCGGAGCCAAGGAGACCACCGATGCCAGCGCCTGACGACGACCTGGGGGAGAAGGCGCGCCGCTACGTCGCGGGCCGCCTCGCCGCCGTGCTCAAACTGGCCCCGGAACGCCTCGACGCCGCAGTGCCGCTCAACGAGTACGGCACCGACTCCGTCAAGGCGGTGGAGGTGACGCTGCTGCTGGAACGCGACCTCGGACCGCTGCCGCGGACCCTGCTGTTCGAGTACCCGACGGTCGGCGAGCTGACCGACTACCTGCTCGGCCACGCAGGCGCCGCGATCGCCGCAGCGGTGGGGCGCGCGCCCGCCGAGGACCACCCGGGGCCGGGCCAGAGCAAGCCGGCCGAGGGCACACCGGTACGTGCCGCGGTGCCCGCCCGGCAGGTCGCGCCCGGCGGCCGCATCCGCCTGACCGGTCACCGCTTCGCTCCCGCCCCCGCGGCTCCCGCCTCCCCGGCTCCGGGCGCCCCGTCCGCCGCTGCGCTCGACATCGCGATCGTCGGCGTCGCCGGACGCTACCCGGGAGCGCGCGACACCGGCGAGTTCTGGCAGAACCTGCGCGCCGGCCGGGACTGCGTCACCGAGGTCCCCGCAGACCGCTGGGACCACGGCGCCTACTACGACCCGCGCAAGGGCGAGCCGGGCCGCACGTACAGCAAGTGGGGCGGCTTCATCGACGGCGTGGACGAGTTCGACCCGCTGTTCTTCTCCATCGCTCCCCGCGAGGCAGAACTGCTCGACCCGCAGGAGCGGCTCTTCCTCCAGTGCGCATACGAGACCGTCGAGGACGCCGGATACACCCGCGCGACGTTGCCCCGCACGGTCGGGGTGTTCGTCGGCGTGATGTACGAGGAGTACCAACTGCACGCCGCCCAGGACCAGATGCGCGGCCGGCGCTACGCGGTGGGCGGCAACGCCTCCTCGGTCGCCAACCGGGTCTCGTACACCCTGGACCTGCACGGCCCCAGCATCGCCCTCGACACGATGTGCTCGTCGTCGCTGACCGCACTGCACCTGGCCTGCCGGGCGATCCGCAGCGGCGAATGCGATGCCGCGCTGGTCGGCGGCGTCAACGTGACGATCCACCCGAACAAGTACCTGATGCTCGCCCAGGGCCGGTTCGCCTCAAGTACCGGGCGCTGCGCCAGCTTCGGCGCGGGCGGCGACGGGTACGTGCCGGCGGAGGGCGTCGGTGCAGTCCTGATCAGGCCGCTGGAGGACGCGGTGGCCGCGGGCGACCGGATCCTCGGCGTCGTCAAGGGCACCGCCGTCAACCACGGCGGCCGGGCCACCGGTTACACGGTGCCCAACCCGCAGGCGCAGGCCGACGTCATCACGCGCGCGCTGCGCCAGGCGGGCGCGGACCCGTCGGACATCGGCTACGTGGAGGCCCACGGCACCGGCACGGAACTCGGCGACCCCATCGAACTGGCAGGCCTCACCCGGGCGTTCGGCGACCGTGGCGCCGAAGCGGGCACCGTCGCGCTCGGCTCGGTGAAGTCCGCCATCGGCCACGCCGAGAGCGCCTCGGGCATCGCCGCGCTCACCAAGGTCCTGCTGCAGTTCCGGCACGGCGAACTCGTCCCGTCCCTGCACGCGGCGGAACCCAACCCGCACATCGACTTCGGGAGCACGCCCTTCCGCCTCCAGCGCGAGACGTCCCCGTGGCCGGCAGGGGAGCGCCCGCGCCGGGCCGGCATCTCCTCCTTCGGTGCGGGAGGGGCCAACGCCCATGTGGTCGTGGAGGATTACCCCGCGCAACTCCCGGCCGCCGCAGCCCGCCCGGAGCCCGCGACCGTCGTGCTGTCCGCCCGGGACGGCGACCGGCTCGCGGAGCAGGCGCGCCGCCTGCACGCGGCGCTCGACACGTACACCGACGCGGACCTCGCCGACATCGCGTACACGCTGCAGACCGGCAGGGAGGCGCTGGACGAGCGGCTCGGCTTCGTCGCGCACTCCCTGGACGAGGTGCGCGAGCAGTTGACCCGGCATCTGCGTGGCGGAACCGGTGAGACCGGCGGGCCAGGTGCCGCAGTGCTCGACCGCTGGCTCGCGGGTGAGCCCGTCGACTGGTCGGCCCTGCACACCGGCGCCGTACGGCGGCGCCTGGCGCTCCCCACCTACCCCTTCGCCCGCGAGCGGCACTGGGCGCCCGACCCGCACGGGACCCCGCTGCCGCCCGCGGCCGACGGTACGGCGCCGGAAACGGTCCGCGCCGAGGTGCTGAGCCTGCGCCAGGAGTCCGGGCACGAGGGGACGCGGCTGCGCACGACCCTCACCGGTGGCGAGCACTTCCTGGCCGACCACCTGGTCGGCGGCGAGCGCGTCCTGCCCGCCGCCGTGCAGCTCGAACTCCTGCGCGCGGCCGTGGAGCCGGCCGCAGGACCGGGGGAGCGGACGGTCCGGCTGACCGACGTGGCATGGCCGCGCCCGGTCACTGTCGGCGCCGCGCCCGTCGAGGTGGCCGTCACGCTCACCCCGCGCGCCGGCGGGGCGACCGGGCTGCGGGTCACCGCCGACGGGTCGGTCGTCTCGCTGGGCACCGCCCACGTCACCGCCGCCTCCGACACGCGTCCCGTCCTTGACCTGCCGGCCCTGCGCGCCGCCTGCGACCGCCCCGTCCCCGCCGACCGCTGCTACGCGCTGCACGCCGCCGCGGGCATCGCGTACGGCCCGTCGATGCGCGCCGTCGAAGAGCTGGCGGTCGGTGACGGCCAGGTGCTGGCCCGGCTGCGGGCACCCGGCGCCGCCGCGCCGAACGGGGGGCTGCACCCGGCAGTCATGGACGGCGCGCTGCACGCAGCCGTCGCCCTCGCGGACGCCGCGACCAGCACCAGCGGGAGCACAGGCAAGCCGCCGGTCCCCTTCGCCGTCGCCGAGGCGGAGATCCTCGCCCCGACACCGGCCGCGGGATACGCCCACATCCGCACCGGCGCCGCCCGCCCCGGCACCCTGGACATCGACGTCTGCGACGATGACGGCCGGGTCTGCGTCCGGCTGCGCGGCCTCGCCGTCGGCCTCCCGGAAGCCACACCCGCGGCCCCGGCCGACCAGCACCTGCTGCACCCGGTCTGGGAGGAGTACACCCCCGCCGCGGCCGAGCCGTCAGAGCCCGACGTCGTACTGGTCGTCGGCGGGACGCAGGAGCAGCGCGAGTGGCTGCGGGCCGCGCACCCGCACGCGGACGTACGCGTCCAGGACCTCACCGACGTACGGGCCGAGCCGGGCGTCGGCCAGGTCTACTGGATCGCCCCCGCCGACGCCGCCGACGGCACCGAGGCCGTCGTGCACTGCTTCCGGCTGGTGAAGGCCTTCCTGCGGGCCGGCTACGCGGACACCCCGCTCGGCTGGACGGTGGTCACGCAGCAGACCCAGCAGGTCGGCCCCGCCGACGGCGACCCGCACCCGGCCGCGGCAGGCGTGCACGGGCTGACCGGCTCGCTCGCCAAGGAGCAGCCGCGCTGGTCGGTACGGCTGGTGGACCTCGCGCTGGGGGTGCCCTGGCCGGTGGCCGCGCTCCGCACCCTGCCGGCGGACCCGCACGGCGCCACCCTGGCCTTCCGCCGCGGACGCTGGCACCGCCAGGAACTGCGCCCGCTCACCCTGCCCGCACCCGCCGCCCCGCCCTACCGGCCGGGCGGGGTCTACGTCGTCGTCGGCGGGGCCGGCGGCATCGGTGAGGCCTGGACCGAGTACGTGGTACGCCGCTACGCGGCCCAGGTCGTGTGGATCGGGCGGCGCCCGGCGGACGCGGCCATGGACGCACGCCTGGACCGGCTCGGCGCCCTCGGCCCGCGGCCGGTGTACGTCACGGCTGACGGCTCGGACCCCGGCGCGCTGGACCGGATACGCCGTGACGTGGTGGCCCGGTTCGGCCGGGTGGACGGCGTGGTGGTGTCCGCCATCGTGCTGCGCGACCGGATGCTGCGGTCCATGCCCGAGTCGGACCTGCGGGCCGTACTGGAAGCGAAGATCGCCGTCAGCGAGGCCGTCTCGACCGCCTTCGCCGCGGAACACCTGGACTTCGTCCTCTTCTTCTCCTCGCTGGTCGCCCACGCCCGCCCGCCGGGCCAGGCCAACTACGCGGCGGGCAGCACCTTCACCGACGCCTACGCCGAGTGGCTGCGCCGCCGCCGCGACTGGCGGGTCAAGGTCGTGGACTGGGGCTACTGGGGCAGCGTCGGCGTCGTCGCCGACGACGCCCACCGGGCGCGCATGGCAGGCCTCGGGCAGGGGTCCATCGAGCCGGCCGAGGCGATGGACGTCCTCGAACGGCTGCTGGGCGGCACGCACGACCACGTCGGCTTCATGAAGACGGCCCCCGCTGCTGGTGCGGCGGTCCCGTCTGTGTCCGTCGCCGCGTCCACCGCGGCTGCCGGTGACCGGACCGCGCTGCGCCCCAGGGCCGTGGCCCACCTCAAGGCGCTGGTCGGCGCGACGGTCAAGCTCGCCCCTGAAAGGATCGACGCCCGCCGTTCGCTGCGCGACTACGGCCTGGACTCGGTGATGTCCGTCGAGCTGGCCGAGCACCTGCGGGCCGCCGTGGCGGACGTCGGCAGCACCTTCTTCTTCGAGTTCACCAGCATCGACGAGGTCGTGGACCACCTGCTGGCGACCCGCCCGGAAGACCTGGCCCGGCTGGTGGGCGAGCCCGCGGCCGAGGCGGAATCCGCGCCCGAGCCGACCGCGGCGGCAGACCGCAACCCGGTCCCGGCACCGGTCCCCGCACCCCGGCCCGCAGTCGCCGACGCCACCCCGCAGGACGGCGACATCGCGGTGATCGGCCTGTCCGGCCGCTACCCAGGGGCCGCCGACGTCGACGCTTTCTGGGACCTGCTGCTCGCCGGCCGTTCAGCGATCGGGGAGGTCCCCGCCGAGCGCTGGGACTGGCGTGCCTACCACGACCCGGTGCCCGGTACCCGCGGGCACACGTACAGCCGCTGGGGCGGCTTCCTCGCCGACGCGGACGCCTTCGACGCCGGCTTCTTCGGCATACCGCCCGTCGAGGCCCGGCACATAGACCCCCAGGAACGCGTCTTCCTCGAAGCCGTGCACGCCGCGATCGAGGACGCGGGCCACACCACAGCGACCCTCAGCCCCGAGCGCAGGGTCGGGGTGTTCGTCGGCGCGATGAACGGCAACTACCCCACCGGCGTGCGCTTCTGGTCGATCGCCAACCGGGTCTCCTTCCTGTTCGACCTGCGCGGACCCAGCATGGCCGTGGACAGCGCCTGCTCCTCCTCGCTGACCGCCGTCCACCTGGCCGTCGAGAGCCTGCGCGCGGGCACCAGCGACTGCGCCGTCGCCGGCGGGGTCAACCTCGTCGTCCACCCAGACCACCACGTCCGCCTCAGCGAGATGACCATGCTCTCGCCGGGCGGGCGCAGCGCGCCCTTCGGTGCGGACGCGGACGGCTTCGTGGACGGCGAGGGCGTCGGCGCCGTCGTCCTCAAGCCGCTGGCCGCCGCCATCGCCGACGGCGACCACATCCACGGCGTGATCAAGGGCAGCCACGTCAACGCCAACGGCCGCACCGGCGGCTACACCGTGCCCGGCCCCGTAGGCCAGAGCACCGCGGTGTCCGAGGCGCTGCGCCGCTCCGGCGTACCGGCGCGCTCGGTGTCGTACGTCGAGGCGCACGGGACCGGCACCGCGCTCGGCGACCCGATCGAGATCACCGGGCTCACCCGGGCCTTCCGCCACGACACCGGTGACACCACCCAGGCCGCCGGCACCGGTTTCTGCGCCATCGGCTCGGTGAAGTCGAACATCGGCCACGCCGAGAGCGCGTCGGGCATCGCGGGACTGACCAAGGTGCTGCTGCAGATGCGCCACCACACGCTCGTGCCGTCGCTCAACGCCGAGACCCCCAACCCGCACATCGACTTCGACGCGACACCGTTCACGGTGCAGCGGACCGCCGCCCCCTGGGAACCGCCCGCAGCCGGTACGCCGCTGCGCGCGGGCGTCTCGTCCTTCGGCGCGGGCGGCGCCAACGCGCACGTGGTCGTGGAGGAGGCGCCCGAGCCGCCGTCCGCGAGCGGCTCCCACGGACCGCAGTTCGTCGTGCTGTCCGCACGCGACGAGGCAGGCCTGCTCGAGCGCGCCCGGCGGCTGCTCGCCTTCGTCACCGCGGGCCGCTGCCCGCAAGGCCGCTTCGCCGACCTGGCCCACACCCTCCAGGCCGGCCGCGAGGAGATGGCCGAGCGGCTCGCCCTCCACGCCACCGGGACCGACGACCTGCGCGAGCAGCTGGCCGCCTTCACCGCGGGCGGTACCGGGCGCTGGGTGCGCGGCAGGACCGACCCGCACGGTGAGCGCCCCGACGGCGTCCCGGCCGCGGAACAGCGCACCTGGGCACCCGGACGCGTCCTCGACGCCTGGGTGCGGGGTGTGCCGGTCGACTGGGCCGCGCTGCGCGAAGGCCCGGCGCCGCGCCGGATGAGCCTGCCGACGTACCCCTTCGCCCGCGACCGGTACTGGATCGCCCCCGACGCGGGCAGCCGCCCGCACCCGCTGCTCGACCGCGTCGTCTCGACGCTGTGGGGTCTGCTGTACGAGTCCGTGTGGACCGGCGAGGAGTTCTTCCTCGCCGACCACCGGGTGCGCGGCGCACGGGTGCTGCCCGCCGCCGCCCACCTCGAACTGGTACGCGCCGCCGTCGCGCACGCCGCAGGCACACCCGCGGACGGCGTCGAACTGACCGACGTGGTCTGGGCGCTGCCGCTGGCTGCCGCGGGCCGCCCGGAACCCGTGAGGGTGGCCCTGACCCCCGACCGGGACCGGGGCACCGTCTCCTTCGAGGTCCGCTCCGCCGACCCCGCGCCGGTGGTCTACTGCACCGGCCGCGCCCGCCCGTCCGGCGATACGCAGCCGGTGCTCGACCTGGCAGGGGTACGTGCGCGCTGCGCCCACGGCCCGGTCGCAGGCGCCGACTGCCGGGCCGCCTTCGCCGCCGCCGGCATCACGTACGGGCCCGGCATGCACGCCCTGGTCCAGGTGTGGACCGGTACGGGCGAGGTGCTGGCCCGGCTGCGGCTGCCCGCGCAGCTCCGGTCCGGCAGGGACGGATACCTGGCGCACCCGGCCATGGTGGACGCGGCGCTCCAGGCCATCGCCTCACTCGCCACCACCGGCGGCCCGGGCGGATCCGGCAGCCTGGGGCTGCCGTTCGCGGTCGAGCGGGCGGACCTGCTCGGGCCGGTTCCCGAGGAGGCGTGGGCGTACGTCAGGCCGCACCCCGGTACGGCCGCCTCGGTGGACGTCGACGTGTGCGACGGGCAGGGCCGGGTCTGCGTACGGCTGCACCGCCTGACGCTCCGCCCGCTGCCCGCAGCACAGGAAGCGGCGCAGGAAAGGCCATACGAGGCGGCACAAGAAGCGGCAGGGCAGACCCCGGATCTCGACGTGCTCGCCACCGGCCTGCTGCGTGCGCAACTGCGGGCGACCGGCTGGTTCGACGGTACGGACGTCGGCCCCGGCCTGCCGGAGCAGGCCGCAGGACTGCCACCGCACCTGCGCGACTGGCTCGCCGAGAGCCTGCGGCTGCTCGCCGCCGGGCAGGGCGTGCCCGGCGGCGAGGCGCCCGGCTGGGACGCCTGGGCGGCGGCGAAGGACGCCTGGGGTGACCGTCCCGCCGTCGCCGCGCAGGTCGAACTGGTCGAGGCCGCCCTGCGCGGCCTGCCCGACCTGCTCGCCGGCCGGCGGCTGGCCCACGAGATCCTCTTCCCCGACTCCTCGATGGACCTGCTCCAGGCCCTCTACCAGGGCAACGAGGAGGCCAACAGCGCACTCGCCGACGCCCTGGCCGCCCATGTCGACCGGCGGCTCGCCGCTGAACCCCGTGCGCAGCTGCGCATCCTGGAGGTCGGCGCGGGCACCGGCGGCACCAGCAAGGTCCTCTTCGACCGGCTGCACCCGTACGGCGCCGCCGTCGCCGAATACCGCTACACCGACCTGTCCGCGTCCTTCCTGCGGCACGCCCGGCAGCAGTTCGGCCAGACGGCGCCCTACCTGGAGTGCCAGGTCCTGGACATCGAGCGGCCACCGGGCGAGCAGGGCATCGGCGCGGGTACGTACGACGTCGTCGTGGCCACCAACGTGCTGCACGCCACCCGGCAGATCGGCGACACCCTCGACCACGTACGGCAGATGCTGCGGCCCGGCGGTGTGCTGCTGCTCAACGAGCTGACCCGCAAGCGCGTCTGGCTGCACCTCACCTTCGGGCTGCTGGAAGGCTGGTGGCGGACCGAGGACCCGCAGCTGCGGCTGCAGGGCAGCCCCGTCCTGGCCCCGCAGGGCTGGCGCGACGCACTGACCGCCGCGGGCTTCTCCACCGTCCGCTTCCCCTTCGGCATGGCAGCCGACCTCGACCAGCACACCGTGGTGGCGACGGCCGACGACGCTGCCGTCATCCCGGTCGCCGCGCCCGCGGCCATCCCGGTGAGCGCACCGGTCACCGCCGTTCCGGCGCCGGTGCGGCGGGCTGCGGGAGCCCTGGTCGAGGAGCTTGCGGCGGGTCTGGCCGACGTCCTGGAGATGCCGGCGGGCAGCGTCGACCCCGACCGGCCCTTCGCCGACCTGGGCCTCGACTCGATCTTCGCGGTGCAGTGGGCCAAGCTCATCGAGGAGCGCCACGGCGTGGAGTTCACCGCCGCCCGCGTCTACGACTACCCGACCGTCCGGCTGCTCGCCGCGTATCTGGAAGCCGAGCTGCTGCCGCCGGAGCCCGCACCAGAGCCCGTGCCTGAAGGCGCTCAACCGCGGGTGGACGCGGACCAGGACCTGACGCTGGACGACGTCCTGCGCCGGGTCGAGGACGGAACCCTGGACATCGACGCCGCCGAGCAGCTGCTGGGCCGGCTGACCGGAGCGGGCCGACCGTTCGCCGGATCCGACGAGGAGACGACCACCATGGCGCAGCGCCGGAGCACCGTATGACGACCCCTCGGGAGATCCTGACCGCCGTCCGCTCGGGCCGGCTGAGCGTCGAGGACGCTCGCAGTGCGCTGTCCGCAGCTGCGGCGCCGGCACCGCCGGCCGCCGCCCCGGCCATCCTCCCGGCCGCCGAACCCGCCGAACCCGCCGAACCCCTCGCCCCCGCCGCCGGGCGCGGCGGGCCGCCCGAGCCGGTCGCCGTCGTCGGCATGGCCGGGCGCTACCCCGGCGCGGCCGACCTCGACGGCTACTGGACCAACCTGCGCGAGGGCCGCGACAGTGTCGGCGACATCCCCGCGGCACGCTGGGACGCCGACCGCACCTTCGACCCGACCCCGGGGTCCGGCGGCACCTACACCAAGGCGCTGGGCGCGCTGGACGACATCGAGTCCTTCGACCCGCTCTTCTTCGGGATCTCCCCTGCCGAGGCCGAGGGTATGGACCCGCAGCACCGCCTCTTCCTCCAGGAGGGCTACCGGGCCTTCGAGGACGCCGGCTACAGCCCGGAAGCGCTCAGCGGCACCCGCTGCGGGGTCTACCTCGGCCTCATGGGCAACGAGTACAGCCTGCTGCTCCAGCGGCACCGGGTGCCGACCGTGGGCATCGTCGGGAACAGCGCGGCCGTCGCGGCGGCCCGGCTGGCCTACCTGCTGAACCTCAAGGGACCCGCCGTCCCGATCGACACCGCCTGCTCGTCGTCCCTGGTCGCCGCCCACCTCGCAGGCCAGGCGCTCGCCGCAGGCGAGATCGACATGGCGCTGATCGGCGGGGTCAGCCTCTACCTGGTCGAGGAGACCTACGCCGGCATGTGCGCGGCCGGGATGCTCTCCCGCTCAGGCCGCAGCAGGGCCTTCGACGACCGGGCCGACGGCTTCGTCCCCGGCGAAGGCGTCGGCGCGCTCGTGCTGAAGCGGCTGTCCGACGCGGAACGCGACGGGGACCGCATCCACGGGCTCATCGTCGCCTCCGGCATCAACCAGGACGGCGCCACCAACGGCATCACCGCGCCCAGCGTGCGCAGCCAGATCGACCTGGAGCGGGCCGTCTACCGGCGAGCGGGCCTCGACCCCCGCACGATCGGCTACGTGGAGGCGCACGGCACCGGCACCAAGCTCGGCGATCCGATCGAACTGGAGGCCCTGGCCACCGTCTTCCGCGAGTGGACCGACGACACCGGCTTCTGTGCGATCGGCTCGGTCAAGACCAACATCGGACACACCTCGGCCGCCGCGGGTGTCGCGAGCCTCACCAAGGTCCTGCTCGGCTTGCGGCACGGCGAGCTTGCGCCCTCCCTGCACTTCGAACAGCCCAACGAGCACTTCGACTTCGCCCGCTCGCCCTTCCGGGTCGTGACCGGCAGCGAGCCGTGGCAGGCCGCAGACGGCCTTCCCCGCCGGGCGGCCGTCAGCTCCTTCGGCATCAGCGGCACCAACGCGCACCTGGTGGTCGAGGAGTACGTGCCGCGCTCCGCTCCGCCCGCCGCCGACCGGCCCGACGCCGGGCAGCCCGAGCTGGTGGTGCTGTCGGCCCGCAACCGCGAGCGGCTGACCGCCTACGCGCGCGAACTGCTCGGCTGGATCGGCGAGCGGCCCGCGGCAAGGCTCGGCGACCTGGCGTACACCCTGCAGACCGGCCGCGCCGCGATGGCGAGCAGGCTCGCCGTCGTCGCCGATTCGACGCAGCAGCTGGCCGAGCGGCTCGAAGCCTTCCTCGCCGGGCGTGCCACCCCCGGCATCCACAGCGGCGACGTCAGGGCGGGAAAGAGCGAACTCGGCGTCCTGGACGCCGACGAGGACGCCCGCGAGCTGATCGCGACCTGGGGCCGCAAGGGCAAGCTCGACCGGCTCGCGCAGGTCTGGGCCGCCGGCGCGGGTGTCGACTGGCGGCTGCTGCACCGCACGGCGCGGGTGCACCGCACCGACGCCCCGACCTACCCCTTCGACCGGGTGCGCTGCTGGTTCACCCCCGCAGAGCCGGAGCCGGCCGCCGCCGCCCCCACCAGCGACGGCATGCTGCTGCGCGGGCGCAACGTGTCGACGCTGTGGGCGCAGCGCTTCGAAGCCGCTTTCACCGGTGAGGAGTTCTTCCTCGCCGACCACCGCGTCCAGGGCGAACCGACCCTGCCGGCGGCGGCCACCGTCGAACTGCTGCAGGCCGCCGTGCTCGAATCGGTGGCCGGCCGGGTCGACCACGAGCGGCACGCGGTCCACATCGACCGGCTGGTGTGGCTGCGGCCGGTGCGGGCCGGCGCCGGCGGCGTACGGGTCCGCGTCGAGCTGACGCCCCGGGAGGACGAGCGGCTCGACGTCGCCCTGTGCGACCCCGACGCCCCGGACACCGTCCACGCCCAAGGCGTCGCCCGGGTGCGCGAGCACGGCGGCGAGGACGCCCCCCGGCTCGACATCGACGCCCTGCGGGCCGCCTGCGACGCGACGGGCCTGCCCGGCGCCGAGTGCTATGCGGCCTACGACACGATCGGCATCGACTACGGCCCCGCCATGCGCGGCCTGACCACCCTGTGGCTCGGCGACGGCGTCGCACTCGCCCGCCTCGACCTGCCCGCAGGCGGCACCTCCACGCCGTACACCGCCCACCCGGGTCTGCTCGACGCCGCCTTGCAGGCCTGCATCGGCGTCGCCCGCGACGGCGGCCCGGCCCTGCCCTTCTCGGTGGACGAGGTCGAGATCCTCGGCCCGCTGCCCGAGCAGGCCTGGGCCTCCGTACGCCGCAGGGACGGCGGAACCGCCTTCCACACCTTCGACATCGACGTGAGCGACATCGACGGCTCGGTGCGCATCCGGCTGCGCGGGCTGAGCCTGCGCGCCGCCGGGCCGACGGCCCCGGCACCCGCCGGCGTCGAGCCCGCGGTGGACGTCCAGGTGCTCGCCCCGGCCTGGACGGCCGCCCGGGCCGGGCAGGACGCACGCGATCCCGGGACCACCGTGGTCTTCAGCGCACTGGACGCGCAGACCACCGCCCGGCTCGGCGGCCGGGTCGTGGGCCTGGCCGGCACGGAAGGCACCCTCGACCAGCGCTTCCGCGCTGCGGCCGAGCGGATGCTGACGCACGTACAGCAACTGCTCGGCGAGCAGCCCTCAGCGCCGAGCCTGGTCCAACTGGCGCTGCCCGAGGGGGAGTCCGGTCTGCTCGGCGGACTCGCGGGACTGCTGCGCACCGTACGGCTCGAACACCCCGCCGTCCGCGTCCAGGTGATCGAGACGGACCGTGAATCCGGGGACCTGGACGCCCTGCTGGCCGCCGACGCGCGCACCGCCGACGAGCAGATCCGGCACCGCGCGGGCCGCCGCGAGGTAATGGACTGGCAGCCGGTGCCCACCACGACCCCGGCGCCCGCCCCCTGGAAGGACGGCGGCGTCCACCTGGTCACCGGGGGAGCGGGCGGGCTCGGCGCGCTGCTCGCCGCGGAGATCGGGGCACGGGCGCCCGGCGCCCGGATCGTCCTGGTCGGCCGGTCCGAACCGGCGGCTGCAGAGGGCGTCCTGCGGTCACTGCACGAGGCCGGGGTCGGCGCCGAGTACCGCACCGCGGACGTCGGTGACCCGGCCGCCGTCCAGCGCCTGGTGGACGACGTGCTCGCGGCGCACGGCCGGCTCGACGGCGTCGTCCACGCGGCGGGCGTCCACCGTGACGCACTGGTCCGCGCCAAGACCCCCGAGCAGCTCGCGGAGGTGCTGGCCGCCAAGGTGTCGGGCGCGGTCAACCTGGACGCGGCCACCAGCTCCCTGCCGCTCGACCACTTCGTGCTGTTCTCCTCGCTCGCCGCCGTCGCCGGCAACGTCGGCCAGGCGGACTACGCGGCGGCAAACGGCTTCCTCGACCGCTTCGCCGCCCACCGCACCCGGCTCGCCGCCGAGGGACTGCGGCAGGGCCGCACCGTGTCGGTCGACTGGCCGCTGTGGGCGGAGGGCGGCATGCGCCTGGACGGCGACGTCCTGGCCGCGCTCAACCGGCGCATGGGGCTGCGGCCACTGCCCACCCCCGCCGGGATGGCCGCGCTCTATCAGGCCATGGCCGGCGCCGAGCCGCAGGTACTGGTCGTGGCCAGGGACGTACAGCCGGCCGAACGCCCGGCGGCGCCCGTCGCCGCGCAGACCGCACCCGCGCAGGCCGCCGACGCGGCGGTCCCCGCGGACCTGCGGGCCCGCACCTTCGCGGACCTGGCGGCCACGGTGTCCGAGCTGCTCAAGGTCGACCTGGCCGAGATCGAGAGCGACGTCCCGCTCAACGACTACGGCTTCGACTCGATCATCTTCACCACCTTCGCCGCCCGCGTGAACAGCGCGCTGGGGCTCGACCTCACCCCGCCGGTCTTCTTCGAGTACCCGACCCTGGACCGCCTGACGGACCATCTGGTCGAGACCCACCCGCAGGCGCTGGCCGCCGCCTTCCCCACCCGGACCCCGGAACAGCCCGCCGCTCCGGCCCCAGCCCCGGCCCCAGCCCCGGCCCCGGAGCCGGCAAACGAGCAGGTCCAGGAGCCGCCCCGGCCGACCGCCCGGCTGCCCAAGCAGCAGGTCCGCCGCCCCGCGCCCGCCGCGCCCCCGGCGGCCGGCGGCCAGGAACCGGTCGCGATCATCGGCATGAGCTGCGAATTCCCGATGGCCCGCGACACCGGCCAGTTCTGGGACAACCTCGTCCAGGGCCGCGACTGCATCACCGAGATCCCGCTGGAACGCTGGGACTGGCGGGCGCAGCTCGCCGCGGACCCGGCAGCCGCCGGGGCGCGCTGGGCCGGCACCATCGACGGCATTGCGGCCTTCGACCCGCTCTTCTTCGGGATCTCGCCGCGCGAGGCGGAACTGATGGACCCGCAGCAGCGGCTGCTGATGACGCACGTCTGGCAGGTGCTGGAGGAGGCCGGTTACTCGGCCCGCGCACTGGCCGGCTCCGACCTCGGCCTCTTCGTCGGCACGGTCAGCACCTACGGGCAGCTGATCGCCCAGGCGGGCCGGGCAGCCGAGGGGTACTCCTCCGCGGGGCTCGCCGCCTCGATGGGGCCGAACCGGATGAGCTACTTCCTCGACGTGCACGGGCCGAGCGAGCCGGTGGAGACCACCTGCTCCAGCGCGCTCGTCGCCCTGCACCGCGCCGCCACCGCGCTCTCCCTCGGCCACTGCTCGATGGCGGTCGCCGGCGGCATCAACACCCTGACCGACCCCGGCATGCACGTCGGCTTCGCGAAGGAGGGCATGCTAAGCCCCGACGGCCGCTGCAAGACCTTCGCAGCCTCCGCCGACGGGTACGTACGCGGCGAAGGCGTCGGCATGCTGCTGCTCAAGCGGCTGCGCGACGCCGAACGGGACGGCGACCACATCCACGGCGTGGTCCGCGCCACCGGGGAGAACCACGGCGGCCGGGCGCAGGCGCTGACCGCGCCCAACCCCAACGCCCAGGCGGAGCTGCTGACCACGGTCTACCAGCGGGCCGGCGTCGACCCCAGGAGCGTCGGATACATCGAGGCGCACGGCACCGGCACCGCACTCGGCGACCCGATCGAGATCAACGCCCTCAAGACCGCCTTCGGCCGGCTCTACGCCGCCGCGGGCGCACCGCCCGCCGAGGCGCCGCACATCGCGGTGGCCTCGGTGAAGAGCAACATCGGCCACCTGGAGTTCGCCGCGGGAGCCGCAGGCGTCATCAAGGTCCTGCTCCAGCTGCGGCACCGCACGCTCGTCCGCGGCCTGCACGCCGACGAGGTGAACCCGTACATCCGGCTCGACGGCAGCCCCTTCCGGCTCGTCCGGGAGAACGAGGAATGGGCGGCGCCGCGGGACAGCACCGGCCGCGCGCTGCCACGGCTGGCCGGGGTCAGCTCCTTCGGCATCGGCGGTGTCAACGCGCACGTCGTCATCGAGGAGTACGTCCCGCCGGCGCCCGCCCGTATCGACGCGCCGGCGGCACAACCGGCCGCCGCCACCCACGCGTTCGTGCTGTCCGCGCGGACCGCTGACCAACTCACCGCCCGGGTAAGGGACCTGCTCGGCCACCTCGACCGCACCCCGGACGTGGACCCGGCCGACCTCGCCCACACCCTGCAGACCGGCCGCGACGCGATGGAGCACCGGCTCGCCGTCGAGGCCGGGGACGTCCGGGAGTTGGCAGCGCTGCTGCGCGGCCGGCTCGACGGCACCGGCGACGACCCGCGCGTGCACAGCGCGCGCACCCGGCCGCACCGGGCGGAGATCAGCCGCCGCACCGCCGAGCCGGGCCACTCCGAGCGGGTCGGCGGCTGGCTGCGGGAGCGGCGCTACGACGTCCTGCTCGACCTGTGGACCAAGGGACTTGCGGTGCCGTGGCCGGCCGCGGGCGCGGGCCGCCGCAGGCTGAGCCTGCCGGGCTACCCCTTCGCCCGCGACCGCTACTGGGTCACCCCGGCGGAACCGGTTGCCGCGACACCACCTGCGGCACCGCCCGCGACACCCCCGGCGGACACGCCGTCGCGGCCGGAACCCGTCGCGGCCGGCTCCGTACAAGGCCAGGCCCCGACGGCCGCCGTTCAGGACGCGCCAGGCACGCACCAGCACCCGCCGGCCCCGGACCAGGCCCCACCGGCACCCGACCCCGGGCCGTCGGCCGAGGATCCCGGACAGCCCGTCCTGCTGCGGACCGTCTGGGAGCCGATGCCCGCGCCGACCGGAACCCCGGACGTCGGCGGCCGGGCCGTCGTGATCGGCGGATCGCCCTCGCAGCGCGAGGAGTTGCGGGCGCTGCATGCCGACCTCGTCGCCGTCGAGGCCGGGCCTGAGCGCAGCGCCGACGACCTGGCGGGGGTGCTGCGCCCGTACGGCCCCGTCGACCGCCTCTACTGGTACCTCCCCGAGGGGCCGGCCGGCGCACCGCTGGACGACACCGTCCTCACGGCCCAGGACACCGCGGTCATCACCGCCCTGCGCCTGGTCCAGGCGCTGCTCGCCACCGGGCACGCGGGCCGCACCCTCACCTGGACGGCGGTGACGACCGACGCACTCGCGGAGGGCGACCGGGTCCGCCCCGCCCACGCGGGTGTCCACGGCGTCCTCGGCGTCCTGGCCAAGGAGCAACCCGCCTGGCGCATACGGCTGGTGGACGCGGGCGCCGACGCCCCGCCGCCGATGCGGCAGCTGCTCGCGCTGCCCGCGGACCCGCAGGGCGGCAGCGTCGCCCACCGCCGCGACGGCTGGCTCCGCCCCGTAATGCTGCCGGTCACCGGGCTGCCCGAGAAGCCGCGGGCCTACCGCGACGGCGGGGTATACGTCGTCGTCGGCGGCGCGGGCGCCATCGGCGAGGTCTGGACCGAGTACGTCGCGCGCACCTACGCAGCCCAGGTGGTGTGGGTCGGCAGGCGCGCACCGGACGCCGAACTGCGGGCCAGGCTCGACCGGCTCGGCGCGCTCGGACCCCGGCCCGAGTACGTACAGGCCGACGCCTCGGACCTCGCGGCGCTGCGCGGGGTGCGGGCCGACGTCCTGCGCCGGTTCGGGCGGCTGGACGGCGTCGTGCACGCCGCCGGGGTGAGCCGCGACCTGACCCTGGCGCGTACGACCGAGCAGCGGCTGCGCGACACGCTGACCGCGAAGGCGACGGTGAGCGTGCGGATCGGGCAGGTCTTCGGCGCCGACGAGCTGGACTTCCTGTTGTACTTCTCCTCCTTCGCCACCAGCGCCCGGCTGCCGGGCGACGGCGGCTACAGCGCGGCCAGTGCTTTCGAGGACGCCGCCGCCCGCCGGCTCGCCACCCGCGCCAAGGCGCCCGTGAAGGTGATCGACTGGGGTTACTGGGGAGCGGTCGGCCTCGGCGACAACGAGAGCACCCGGGCGGCCATGGCGCGGATGGGGCAGAGCCCGATCCGCGGCCCCGAGGCGATGGACGCCCTGGAATGCCTGCTCGCCGGGCCGCTGGACCATGTGACGCTGCTGAAGACCACCTTCGCCTGGCCCCGGCACGACACCGTCGCCCTCCAGCCGGACGGCGGCTCCGTACCGCTCCTCGGGCGGCTGGCCGCGAAGGCCCGCCGCGCGCCGGAGGCCCGGCGCAGGACGGAGGTCACCCGGGCGCTGCGCGACCTGGTCTCCACGATCCTCGACGTCGAGGAGGGCGCCGTCGACGGCGACACCGACCTCGGCGAATGGGGCTTCGACCAGGTCGCCTTCACCCAGCTCGCCCACCGGCTCGGCCAGGACCACGGGATCACCGTGCCCGCGGCCCTCTTCGGCGAGGCGAACACGCTCAGCCAGATCACCGACCGCCTGCTGGACGAGGCGGTGCCGAGCAGATGACCCGACCAGACACCGCCCCGCGTGCCGACACCCCCACCGGCGCCTATACGCCCGCCGCCCGACGGCGTACCGAACCGTCCCCGTACAGAACCGAGCCGAAGGATCCCATGACGACGCCCAGCGGTTCCCCCACCGACGACAACGTGCCCCTGCCCGAGATCACCGCGGCCGACCTGGCCGCCCAGCCCACCGGGCAGCTGCTCGCGCACGCGATGACGCTGATCATCCGCCGGATCGGCACGGTCCCGCTGGAGGAGCGGCCCGAGGTCGTACGCGCGCTCGACGACGTGCGGGCCGCGCTCTTCGGCTACTGGGTGCTCCACTACCACGGCTCGAACGCGATCACCGGCTTCTGCCAGGAGATGCCGCACCGGGTGGTGGACGCCGACTTCTTCACGCTGCTGGACCAGAGCCTGGACCGGATGGGGGACGACGACCTGCTCGCCCTGGTCCGCGACTGGCGGGCGGAACTCGACCGGGCCACCGCGGAGGTCGAGCGGCAGGAGCGCGAGACGGGCACGGCGGCGCAGGGCTGGGACTGGGAGCGGACGGCCCGTCTGCTCGCCCTGCTCGACGCGGAGACCATGCGCGGCCTGGACGCGCGCTACCGCGCGATCGGACCCGCCTCGCTCGACCGGGTCTCCGGCTACATCCGCGAACACGCCGACGCCGTGTTCACCGTCGTCAAGTGATCGACCCGTCCCGGGCCGCACCGGACGTGCCCCGCACGTCCGGCAGCCGCCCACAAAGGCCGCCGGCTCAAGGAGGGCACGTGGAGGCAGCAGTGCAAGGCGAATCAGCGGTGGAAGTGCAGGACCTGGTCAAGACCTATCCCAAGGCGGAGGGGAACGCCGTCGACGGCGTGTCCTTCACCATCAGGCGCGGGGAGATATTCGGCCTGCTCGGGCCCAACGGCGCGGGCAAGACGACCCTCGTCGGCGTGCTCACCACCGCCGTCCAGCCCTCCTCGGGCGCCGTCAGGATCGCGGGCGCCGACATCGCCGACGCGCTGCGGGTCAAACCGCGGATCGCGGTGCTGCCGCAGACCAACAACCTCGACCGCAGCCTGAAAGCCCGTGAGGTGCTGACCTACCACGCCGCCTACCACGGGGTGCCGAAGGCCGAGCGGGAGGCGCGCGCCGACCGGCTGCTGGCCGAACTGGGCCTGGCCGACCGGGCCAAGGAAAAGGTGCCGCGCTACTCCGGCGGCATGGCCCAGCGCCTGATGCTGGCCCGGGCGCTGATGCACGACCCGGACGTGCTCTTCCTGGACGAGCCGACCAACAACCTCGACCCGCAGTCCCGGTACTTCCTGTGGGACCGCATCCGCGAACTCAACGAGCGCGGGGTGACGATCGTGCTCACCACCCACGACATGAACGAGGCGGAGCAGCTGTGCGACCGGGTCGCGGTGGTCGATCACGGCAAGGTGCTGGTGCTGGACACCCCGGACGAGCTGAAGAAGATCATTCCCGGCGGCGGCCTGCTGGAGCTGCACGCGGCCCTGCCCGGCGGCGCCCCCGCCGCCACCGACGCGGCCGCGGACGGCGCGGACCCCACACTGGCCGAGGGGCCGGCCGCCGACCTGCTGCGCAGGCTGCGCGCGCTGGACGCCAAGCAGGTCGAGCCGCTCGCGACGGACGGCGACGGGGAGTCGGGCATCGCCCGCTTCCGGCTGTTCTCCGACGACGCCGGCGCCCTCGTGCCCGCCGTCATCGAGGCGGTGGCACAGGAAGGTGCGCAGGTCCGCGACCTGCGGCTGTCCACGCCCAGCCTCGAAGACGTCTTCATCCACCTGACCGGAAGGAACCTGCGACCGTGACCGCCGCCGTCACCACGACGACCCGCCCGCTCCCGGCGGGCACCTCGAAGCTCGCGATGACCGCGTTCTGGGCGATCCTGCGCCGGGACATCCTGGTCACGGCACGCGGATTCGTCGCGTTCCTGATCCAGGCCTTCATGCAGCCGCTGCTGTACCTGTACGTCTTCGGCGTCGTCCTGCCGAAGATCGGCATCGCGGTCCCGGGATACGGCGGCCTGCTGCTGCCCGGCATCGTCACCCTGACGGTGTTCCTGGCCTCGGTCCAGGGCATCATGCTCCCGCTCGCACTCGACCTCGGCTTCACCCGGGAGATCGACGACCGCCTCCTCGCCCCGACCCCGGTCGGCGCGATCGTGCTGGAGAAGGTGCTCTTCGCCACCCTGCGCGGGCTGATCAGCGCGGCGATCCTCTTCCCGCTCGCCTACTGGATCCTCGGCGACGAGTACCTGGTGCAGTCGGGGTCGATCCCGCTGATGGCCGTCCTCATCGTGCTCACCGCCGTCCTGGGCTCCGCGCTCGGCCTGGTGTTCGGCACCGTCGTGCCGTCCGAGCACATCGCCCTGGCCTTCGCCGCGCTGTTCACGCCGATGCTCTTCACCGGGTGCCTGCAGTACCCGTGGGCGTCGCTGCACTCGCTGCCGGTCTTCCGGGTCATCACCTTGTTCAACCCCCTGACGTATTCGGCGGAGGGACTGCGTTACGCGATGGTGCCGCTGAGTGAAAACGGCGCGCACACACCGTCACTCGCCATCGGCTGGGTGCTGGTCGGCCTGATCGGCTTTGCCGCGCTGTTCTTCATGCTCGGCCTGCGTTCCTTCAAGAGCCGCGCCATCCGCTGACGCCGCGAAAACACCACGACAGCTGACTGCACACCGCTGACAGCTCACCAGGAAGAGAGAGACCATGGCACGAATCGTGTATTTCACCATCCAGGCGGACGATGTGCTCCGGGCTGCCGACTTCTACCGGAACACCTTCGGCTGGCACATCGAGAAGTGGGGCGGCGAGTGGGGCGGCACCGACGAGTTCTACCTCATCGAGACCGGCACCGAGGACGACCCCGCTTTGCCCGGAACACTGATGAAGCGCCCCGGCAAGGTGGACAGCCAGCTGCTCAACGCCTTCATGTGCGGTATCGAGTCGACGGCCATCGACGACGACATGGCCGCGGTCGTCGCCAACGGCGGCACCCTGGTATCACCCAAGGTCACGATACCCGGGGTGGGTTGGGTGGCCTACTGCCGCGACACCGAGGAGAACTTCATCGAGCTGCGGCAGATGGACCCGGAAGCGGCCTGACGGGGGAGTAGGGACGGGCTGTGGCGCGCGGGAGGAATGTCCTCCCGCGGCCCCGCTCCGCCCTGCCTTTTCGCAGGTCCGCATGCGGTCGCCGATAGCTGTGACGTATTGCCCGCAATGAACGGTGGAACCCCTGGGGCAGTCCGTATATGCTGAGGACGGGGTCGGCAACGACCCTTTACGGGAGCTTTTCTGACGGGGGTCAAGACGGGGCGGCGTCCAGGGGGACGCCGTATGTGTAATGCCACGGGGGAAGACGGTCATTCGCACCGCCCTCCTTTCTCATCGGCGTCGCCGGATTCATCAGACATGTACCGTCGGTCGACGGAACATGCGCGGTGGCGTGTCACTGGCCGACCGGGGGGCGTTGGCAGAATGTCCATTTTCCAGAATTCACCGTCGGACGAGGCGGACGGGCCGATATTGCGGCTGCTCGCTGCGCGCCTGCGCACCTTGTCCGTCCCCGACGAGGGGAGCGGTACGGCGGATCCGGCGGCCGTCCGCGAGTGGCTGTCCACCAGCCGCCGGCTGGTCGCCGGCGCGGGGCCGGCGGCGTACGGGGACGAGGACTTCGAGCAGGCCTGGGCCGAGATCACGGCAGGCGGGAGCCGGCCGGGGGAGCGGCAGCGGCTGGAGGCCGCCGCCGCGGTGCTCCGCGCCCTGCCGGACCTGCTCGCCGGCCGGCTCACCACCGCCGACGTGGTCCCGGGGCAGGTCCTCGCCTCCGCTGATGTGCCCACGCACACCGCCGCCGTGGTGGCCGACATGGTCGAGGCGTACGCCGACGCGCGCGCCGAGCTGCCCGGCACGGCAGCCGTGCGCGTCCTGGAGATCGGGCAGGCCCCCGGCACACCCGAGCTGCGCGAGCGGCTGCAAGGCCGCAGCCCCGCCGTCGAGTTCGCCGTCGAGGAGCCGCACCGGCTCGGCGAACTGCCCTCCGGCGGCTATGACGTCCTCGTCACACGCGGGGCGATCGGCGCCGCGCCGCACACCCGCGAGGCCCTGCGCGCGGCCAAGGCCGCGCTCAAACGCCACGGGTTGCTGGTCCTGGACGAACCGGCAGGGCCTGGCGTCTTCGAGCACCTGGTCCACGGGCTGCCGCCCGCCCGCCCGCGCCCCGACCTCGCCGGCTGGCGCGCCCTGTTAGCCACCGAGGGCTTCCCCGCCGTCTACCTCCCCACGGGACCGGTGCCGGACGGCGGACGGCACGTCGTGGTGGCCGAGAGCGACGGCCTGATCCGCACGACTGCCGAGGTCGGGGACGCGGACCCGTCGCCCGAGCCCGCCCCGACGACACCGCCCGCCCCACCGCCGCCCTCCGCGTCCCCGCGTGAGCCGCAGGTGCGGAACACCGTCATCGCGGCCCTCGGCAGCGCGCTCGGCCTGCGTCCCGAACACGTCGAGCTGGACATGCCGTTCGCCGATTTCGGCATCAACTCGCTGACCGGCGTGGAGCTTCTGCACCGCATCAACCAGGAGCTGGGCACCGCCCTGGACTCGACGGTCCTGTTCGACCACAGCTCCGTCGAGAAGCTGACGGCACACATCCTCAGCACCGCGGGGGCAACTGCCGCCCCCACGACGCCCGATACGGCCGGCACCGCCCCGGCCCCCGCAGCCGTGGCGGTCACGCCCCGGCCCACGGCCGCCCCCAGTGGCGGCATCGCCGTCATCGGCATCAGCGGCCGATTCCCCCGCTCGGCCGACACCGGCGAACTGTGGGAGCACCTGCTGGCCGGCGACGACCTCGTCTCCGAGGTCACCCGCTGGGACCTGGACGACTTCTACTCGCGCTTCCCCGCGTCCCCGCACGGCTACACGACGCGCGCCGGCCTGCTGGAGGACATCGACGTCTTCGACCCGCAGATGTTCGGCATCTCCGGCCTCGAAGCCACCTACATGGACCCGCAGCAGCGGCTGTTCCTCCAGGAGTGCTGGACGGCCCTGGAGGACGCGGGCCACGCCGGCCGCAGCGTCGAGGGTCTGGCCTGCGGGGTGTACGCCGGCTTCAACGGCGGCGACTACCAGATGCTGTGCGGCCTCAATCCGCCCGCCCAGGCCATGTGGGGCAACGCGCCCTCGGCGCTGTCCGCCCGCATCTCCTACCTGCTGGACCTGCAGGGGCCCGCGCTGACCGTCGACACCGCCTGCTCCAGCTCGCTGGTGGCCATCCAGCTGGCCTGCCAGAGCCTCACCGGCGGCGAGACCGACATGGCCCTCGCCGGCGGGGTGTACGTCACCTCCACGCCCGGCTTCCTGCTCGGCGCGGGCCAGGCGGGCATGCTCTCGCCCGACGGCCGCTGCTACTCCTTCGACCACCGCGCCAACGGCTTCGCACCGGGCGAGGGCGTCGGCGTCGTCGTGCTCAAGCGGTACCACGACGCCGTCGCCGACGGCGACCACGTGTACGGGGTGATCCGCGGCTGGGGCACCAACCAGGACGGCGCCACCAACGGCATCACCGCCCCCAGCGCCCGGTCGCAGGAGCGCCTGGAGCGCCAGGTCTACGACCGCTTCGGCATCGACCCGGCACGTATCGGCATGGTCGAGGCGCACGGCAGCGCCACGCCGCTGGGCGACCCGATCGAGTTCCAGGCGCTCACCCGGGCCTTCGCCGCCTCCACCGACCGGACGTCGTACTGCGCGATCGGCTCGATCAAGAGCAACATCGGGCACACCACGTCCGCCGCGGGCGTGGCCGGTGTGCTGCGCGTCCTGCTGGCACTGCGGCACCGGACGATCCCGCCGTCGGTCAACTTCGAGCGCGCCAACCCGGCGATCGACCTCGACAACAGCCCGTTCTACCTCAACACCCGGCCCGTGCCGTGGTCGGCGCCGCAGGACGGCCCGCGTACCGCCGCCGTCAGCTCCTTCGGGCTGAGCGGCACCAACGCGCACCTGGTCATCGAGGAGGCGCCGGCCACCCCTGCGGTGCGCGCCGACCGCCCGGCCCACCTCGTGGTGCTCTCCGCGCAGAGTGCCGAGCAGGTACGCGGGCAGGCCCAGCGGCTGCTGGCCGCCTGCACCGCACGTGCCGACCTGGAGATCGCCGACGTCGCCTTCACCCTGCTCACCGGCCGGCGGCACCACCGGCACCGGCTCGCCTGCGTCGTCGCCGACCTGGCAGAGCTGGCCGAGGTGCTGCGCGGCTGGCTCGACCAGGGCCGGCACCCGGCCGCCCACGTCTCGGACGCCGCCCCGCGCGACCGCCGCGACCAGCGGCCCGCGCTGCGCAGGGTCGGCGAGCAGAGCCTGCGCGCCGCCGCGACGGCCACCGGGGCCGAGGCCGTCGAGCACCTCCAGGTCGTCGCCGACCTCTACGCCCAGGGCTACGACCTGGACTACGGCGAGCTGTTCGGCGACGGCGGCCGCCGGGTCCCGCTGCCGACCTACCCCTTCGCGCGCGAGCGCTACTGGGTCCCGGCCCCCGACGAGGCCGCCGCCCCCGCCCTGCCCGCCCGCCCGGAGCCGGTGCCCCCGGCACCCGGGGTGCGCGACCGGCAGGAGGTGACCGAGGCCGCCGTCGCCGAGTCCGTCGTGACGTGGCTGTCCGGCATCCTCGCCGTCCCCGCGGACCGGATCGAGACCGGCGAGTCGCTGCTGCGGTACGGCTTCGACTCGATCAACGCCGTCGCCCTGCGCACCGCGATCCAGGACGGCTTCGGCGTGGACCTGGCCACCCGGTCGGTCTTCGAGAGCGGCTCGGTCGAGGACCTGGCCGCCCTCGTCGTGGCCGAGCACCGCACCGCCGGCGGGCGTCCCGCACCGCCGGAGGCCGCCGCGGCGCCCGACACCGCGGCGCCCTTCCCGCTGTCCGCGGCACAGCAGGTGCTCTGGTCCCTGGAGCGGCTGGCTCCAGGGAACTCCGCCTACCACCTGCCGCACGCCTTCCGGGTCCGCGGCGAGGTCCGCCCGGCCGCCCTGGAGGCGGCGCTGCGCCGGCTGACCGAGCGGCACCCCGCGCTGCGCACCACGGTCGACGTAGCGGGCCACACACCCGTCCAGACGGTACGCGCCACCGCCGCGGTCTCCTGCACCGTCGAGGAGACCGGACCGCGCAGCGACGAGGAGATGCTGGGCCTGGTCGCCGAGCGGGCGCGGGCGCCCTTCGACCTCGCCGAGGGACCCCTGCTGCGGGTCCACCTGCTCTCGCGCGCACCGGACGACCACGTCCTCGTGGTCACGCTGCACCACATCGTCTTCGACGGCACCTCGCTGCTGGTGCTGCTGCGCGAACTGGCCGTGCTGTACGCGGCGGAGGTCCGCGGCGACGCGGTGCACCTGCCGCCGCCCGCCTCCTCCTACGCGCACTTCGTCGACTGGCAGCGCCGCTATCTGGCCGGCGAGCGCGGCGCCGCGGCGCGGGCGTACTGGCGCGACCGGCTGGCGGGGGCGCCCGCCGACCTCGGGCTGCCGCTGGACCGGCCGCGTACGGAAGCGGCCCGCTTCCAGGGCGCGGTGCTGGAGCGGCGGCTGCCCGCCGGGCTCACCGACCGGGTCCGCGACGCCGGGGCGGACCTGGGGGCCTCGCCCTTCGTGGTGATGTTCAGCGCCTACACGGCCCTGCTGCACCAGTGGACCGGCCGCACCGACCTGGTCGTCGGCACCCCGCTGCACGGCCGGCCCGAAGCGCGCTTCCAGGACACCGTCGGCTACTTCGTGAACCAGGTGCCGGTCCGCACCCAGCTCGCCGGCACCGAGTCCTTCGCCGCACTGGTCGCCCGGGTCCGCACCGAGGTCTACGCGGCCTTCGAGCACGGTGACTTCCCGGTCTCGGAACTCGGCCGCGACGGCGGCACGGTGCAGAGTTCCTTCGTCTTCCAGAACTGGCTCAAGCTCCCCGCCGCGGCGCCGGCAGACCCGGCGACGCTCGCGCTGGAACCGATGCTGGGCGTGCACCAGGCCGGCATGTTCGACCTGACCCTTGAGGTCGTCCAGACCGACGGCGCCTACACGCTGCTGCTGCTCCACAATCCCGCGCTCTTCGACCAGGACACCGTCGCCTCGCTCGCCGACCGCTACGAACGCCTGCTCACCGCGGTCTGCGACGACCCGCAGCTGCCGGCCGGCAGCGCAGGCGCCCTCCCGGAACCGCAGGCCGCAGAAGCGCCGTCCGACGTACCGCTGCCGGGGGCCGGCCCACCCGCCCGTGCCGGGCTCGACGCGGCGGCGGTCAGGGCGGCCGTCGAGAGTGCATACCGGGAACTGCTCGGCGTCCCCGATCTTGACCCGCACGACAACTTCTTCGACCTCGGCGGCCACTCGGTCCTGCTGGTGCAGCTCTCGCTGCGGCTCGGCGAGGCCTTGGGCCGCGAGGTGCCGAGCGTCGCCCTCTTCCAGCACCCGACCGTGGACTCCCTCAGCAGACACCTCGCCTCGGCCGCCGCGGGGCCTTCGTACGAGCGCAGCCTGCGCAAGGGCCGGGCGCGGCGGGCGGCCATGGCCCGGCTGGCGGCCCCCGCATGAGCGGCCCCGCAGAGCCCCGCGCCGAGGCCCGGATCGCAGGCACCGACCGATCCCGCCGTGACGTCCACGACCCCGACGACCGCCAGGACCGACAGGAGCCCCTTCCGTGACTGTGCAGCCGACGGCATCCGCGCACGCACCGACCGACCTCGACATCGCCGTCATCGGCATGTCCGGGGCCTTCCCCGGCGCGGCGGACATCGCCGAGTTCTGGCGCAACGTGCGCGACGGCGTCTGCTCCGTGCGGTTCTTCACCGACGAGGAACTGCTCGCCCGCGGCGTACCGGCCACCGACCTGCGCGACCCCGACTACGTCAAGGCCGCCTCCACGCTGGACGACATCGCAGGGTTCGACGCCGACTTCTTCGGCATCAACCCCAACGAGGCCCGGGCCACCGACCCGCAGCACCGCCTCTTCCTGGAGTGCGCCTGGGCGGCCCTGGAGGACGCCGGCTACGACCCCGGCGCCTACGACGGCGACATCGGGGTCTTCGCCGGGCTCGGCATGAACTCCTATGTCCTCGAAGTCCTGGGCCGCACACCGTCGTTCTGGCGGTCCACCAGCCTCGAACAGATGCTCATCGGCAACGACAAGGACTTCCTGCCCTCCCGGGTGTCGTACAAGCTGGACCTGACCGGGCCGAGCATCAACGTCAACACCGCCTGCTCCACCTCGCTGGTCGCCGTCCACCTGGCCCGGCAGAGCCTGCTGCTCGGCGAGAGCGACATGGCCCTGGTCGGCGGCGTGTCGATCGTCGTGCCCAACGACCGCGGCTACCGGTACGTCAAGGACGGCATCCAGTCACCCGACGGCCACTGCCGGGCCTTCGACGCCCAGGCCCAGGGCACGGTGTGGGGCGACGGCTGCGGTGTCGTGGTCCTCAAGCGGCTGTCGGCCGCCGTCGCCGACGGCGACCACGTCTACGCCGTCGTCAAGGGCACCGCCGTCAACAACGACGGCTCGCTGAAGGTCGGTTACACCGCGCCCAGCGTCGAGGGGCAGACCCGGGTCATCGTCGAGGCCCTTGCCGAGGCCGGTGTCTCCCCGGACGAGATCGGCTACGTCGAGGCGCACGGCACCGGCACCTCGCTCGGCGACCCAATCGAGGTCGCCGCCCTCACCAACGCCTTCCGCACCGGCACCGACCGCGTCGGCTACTGCCCGATCGGCTCGGTCAAGACCAACATCGGGCACCTCAACGCGGCAGCGGGCATCGCCGGGTTCATCAAGTCGGTGCTCGCCCTGCGCGACCAGGTGGTCCCGCCGAGCCTGAACTTCACCGAGCCCAACCCCGAGATCGACTTCGCGGCCAGCCCCTTCTACGTGCAGACCGCCCTGACTCCCTGGCCCGAAGGCCCAACGCCGCGCCGCGCCGGGGTGAGCTCTATGGGCATCGGCGGGACCAACTGCCACGTCGTCCTGGAAGAGCCGCCCGCAGCCTCCCCTGCCGCCGCAGCCTCCCCTGCCGCCTCGGCCGCCTCGGCCGCCTCGGCCGCCTCGGATGGTGAGCAGGTCCTGCTGCTCTCGGCCCGCTCGCAGGCCGCCCTGGACCGGGCCACCGACGCGCTGGCCCGCCACCTGGCCGCCCACCCCGAGCTGGCACTTGCCGACGTCGCCCACACCCTGCAGTGCGGGCGCCGGCACTTCCGCATCCGCCGCGCCCTGCTCGCCCGCTCCGTCGGCAGCGCCGCACGCGCCCTGGCCGAAGCCGACCCCGACGCCCTGCTCGGCCCCGGCGACACCGCGGGACCCGAAGGGCTCGCCGCCTGGCTCGACGGCGAGGACGTCGACTGGGGCGCCCGCTGGCCCGCCGGGTCCGCGCACCGCGTGCCGCTGCCCACGTACCCCTTCGAGCACCGCAGCCACTGGTACGAGCCGGAGCCGGCACCGGTCAGCGCCGACCGCGGCGACGAGGCGTACTTCACCAAACTGCCCGACATGGGCGACTGGTTCTCGCTGCCGGTCTTCAAGCAGCGCCCGCTGCCCTTCACCTCGCCCGCGGCCGGGCGCCGCACCTGGCTGGTGTTCGCGGACGACACAGGCGCAGCCGCAGGCGTCAGCGCGGCCCTGGCCGCCGACAACGACGTCGTGACGGTGACCGCGGGCAGCGGCTACGACAGCCGCGACGACGGCTCCTTCGTCCTCGACCCCGCCGACCCGGACGGCTGCACCGCCCTGCTCACCGCACTGCGCGACCGGGAGCAGCTGCCCGACGCCGTGCTGTACTGCTGGCCGCTGCGCAGCCGGCGCGCCGAGCCGCCGCAGCGGCTCGAACGGGCGGCGCTGCTCGCCGAGCAGGAGGCCGTGCTCTTCCCGGTCCTGCGGTTCGCCCAGGCCCTCGACGCGCTCTGCGTCGAACGGCCGCTGACTTTCACCGCGGTCACCGCGGACGTCTTCGACGTCACCGGCACCGAGGACCTCGACGTGCACGCCGCGACCGTCGGCGGCGCCTGCCTGGTGCTCCAGCAGACCTACGGCCACATCGTCTCCCGGGTCGTGGACCTGTCAGGCGCCGACACCGCGGAGCGCCGGGCCGCCCAGCTGCTCGCCGAGGTCCGCGGCGGCACCGGCGACCTGTTCACCGCCTACCGCGCAGGCAAGCGCTACGTCCGCGGCTACGAACCGGTCCGCGTCGACGCCGACACCCCCCGGCCGACAGGGCTGCGCGAAGGGCGCACGTACCTGGTCTTCGGCGGCCTCGAAGGCATCGGCTCGCTCATCGCCGAGCACATCGTGCGCGACCGCGGCGGGCGACTGCTGCTCCTGGAGGAGTCCGGCTTCCCGGACCGGGACGACTGGGACGCCTGGCTGGCCGGCCACCCCGGCGACGACCCGGTCGCCGCCCGCATCCGCAAGGCCCGCGAGCTGAGCGGCCTGGGCGCGCACTGGCTCGGCAACCTCGCCGAGGACCCCGCCGTCAACGACGCCCTGCGCGCCGACATCGACACGCGGTACGGCCCGGTGCACGGCCTGATCCACGCCCCCGGCTCGTCCAACGCCAAACGCGTCAACACCGTCCGAGCGGCCACCACCGACGACTGGCGGCGGCACTTCGGCGCGGTCGGTGCGAGCCTCGTCCTGCTCGACCGGATGTTCGACGGGCGCGAGCTGGACTTCCGCATCATGACCAACTCGCTCGGCTCGGTCCTCGGCGGCGACGGCTTCTTCCACATCGCGACCGTCGGCAACTACGCGAAGGCGTACGCCACCGCGCGCGCCCGCGACACCGAGCAGGCCTGGACCGTACAGGCCTGGGACTCCTGGACCGTGGAATGGGTCGGCATCAGCCAGTACCTGCCGGCCGCGCTCTTCGACCGGGTCAGGCCGTCGGTGCTCACCACCGAGGAAGGCCTGGCCTGCTTCGAACTGGCCTTCGCCGTCACCGGCGCCGTCGAGGTCGACATCTCCGCGACCGACCTGGCCGCCCGCTACGCCAAGTGGATCGGCTCCACCGGCCGCGCCGGCCAGGACCCGGCCGAGGCCGCGGGCACCCATCCGCGCCCCGACCTGGCCACCGCCTACCTCGCCCCCGCCGGCGCCACCCAGCAGGCCCTGGCCGACCTCTTCTCCCGCGTGCTGGGCGTCGAGAAGATCGGCGCCGACGACAGCTTCTTCGAACTGGGCGGCCACTCCCTGCTCGGCGTCGAACTCGCCGCCGAGGTGCGCAGGGCACACGGCGTCGAGCTGGACCTGTACTACCTGTACGGGATGTCGACGGTGGCGCAGCTCGCCGAGTACATCGAGGGCGCCCGGTGACCCGGCCCGTCGCCTTCCTCTTCGGCGGCCAGGGCTCGCAGTACCACGGCATGGGGCGTCCGCTCTTCGACGGGGACGCGGTCTTCCGGGACTCCATGCGCGACCTGGACGACGTCGTACGCGAACTCGCCGGCGTCTCCGTCGTCGAGCAGCTCTACGGGGTCGAGCACCCGCCCGCCGAGCCCTTCGACCGGCTGCTGATCACCCACCCGGCGATCGTCATGGTCGAGTACTCGCTGGCCCGAGTGCTGCGCTCGCGCGGTGTCGAACCCGACTACGTCGCGGGCAGCAGCCTCGGCGAGTTCGCGGCGGCGGCCGTCGCTGGTGTGCTGCCCGTCGAGGACGTGCTGACCGCCGTCGTCGGGCAGGCGCAGGCCTGCGAGCGGTCAGGCCCGCCCGGGCGGATGCTCGCCGTGCTGCACGACACCGCCGCGTACCGGAGCGACCCGGTCTTCGACGGTACGGAACTGGCGTCGGTGAACTACCCCGAGCACTTCGTGGTGTCCGGCACGGTCCAGCGGATCGCGGCCCTGCGGGCGGACCTCACCGCACGCGGCATCCCCGCCGAGGTCCTGCCGGTGCCGCACGCCTTCCACTCCTCCCACATCGACGCCTTCGCCGCCGACTTCCGCGAACTCCTCCAGGACCTGCGGCCCGCCCCGCCCCGCATACCCCTGGTCTCCGGCATCGACGGCAGCCGGCCGCAGCGCCTGGACGGCGACTACTTCTGGGACGTCGTCCGCCGCCCCATCGACTTCCCCGCCGCGGTGCGCACCCTCGCCGCCGCGGGCGACCCGGTGCACATCGACCTGAGTCCCGGCGGCACGCTCGACACCTTCCTGCGCCGCAACCGCGCCGACGCGGTGAGCCACCCGGTCCTGATCCCCTACCGGCGCGACACGCAGCCACTCGCCGACGCCACCGCCGCCGCCCTCGCACAGCGCCGCCCAGCCCGACCGACGACCCACGGAGCAGGCCGCATGACCGTTCACCTCTTCCCAGGACAGGGCTCGCAGTTCAAGGGCATGGGCGCCGGGCTCTTCGAGGAGTTCCCCGACCTCACCGCCACCGCCGACCGCGTCCTCGGCTACTCGGTGCGCGAACTGTGCGTCGAGGACCCGCGCCGCGAACTGGGCGACACCCGCTTCACCCAGCCCGCGCTGTACGTGGTCAACGCGCTCAGCCACCTCAAGCGCGTCGCCGACACCGGCGTCAGCCCCGACTACGTCGCAGGCCACAGCCTCGGCGAATACAGCGCCCTCTTCGCCGCCGGCGCCGTCGACTTCGAGACCGGCCTGCGGCTGGTCGAGCGGCGCGGCGAGCTGATGAGCCGGGCGGAGGACGGCGGGATGGCCGCGGTCATCGGCCTGACCGTCCAGGAGGTGCGCGACCTGCTGCGCCGCGAGGGCCTGACGACCGTAGACGTCGCCAACCACAACTCGCCCCGCCAGGTCGTCGTCGCAGGACCCAGGGCCGACATCCCCGCGGCCCGCGACGCCTTCTTGCAGGGCGGCGCCCAGCACTACGTCCCGCTCAACGTCAGCGGGGCCTTCCACTCCCGGCTGATGGCCGGCACCCGCGAGGCGTTCACGCCGGCGCTGCGCGAGGCGGCCTTCCGCACCCCGCGGATCCCCGTGCTGTCGAACGTGACCGGCCGCCCCCACCAGGACGGCGCCATCGCCGGCGGCCTGGCGGAGCAGCTCACCCACGTGGTCGAGTGGAACGACACGATCCGCTACCTGCTGGGCCTGGGCGAGGCCGACTTCACCGAGGTCGGACCCGGGACCGTACTGACCAAGCTGGTCGGCAAGATCCGGGAGGAGGCCGGGCCGCTCACCGCGCCTCAGCCGGCCCCGCAGACCGCGGCGGTACCTTCCGCGGCACCGGTGGTCCCGTCCCCGTCCCCTGCCCCGGCTCCCGCGGTGGTGCCCGCCATGCCCGCCCGCGCGACCGGCGCCGATACGACCCCGGCCGCCGAGCCAGAACTGCCCCTGTGGCCGCTCGCCGTCACCGCGACCTCGCTGGGGGACGCGGACTTCCGCCGCGACTACGGCCTCACGCACGCCTACCTGGCTGGGGCCATGTACCGGGGCATCGCGTCCGTGGACCTCGTCGTACGGATGGGCCGGGCCGGCATGCTCGGCTTCTTCGGCACCGCTATGGTCGGCCCCGACGGCATCGAGGACGCGATCCGCCGCATCCAGCGTGCACTGCCCGACGGCGAGCCGTACGGGATGAACCTCATCCACAGCCCCTCCCACCCGGAGGCCGAGGAGGCCGCCGTCGACCTTTACCTGCGCTACGGGGTGCGGGTCGTGGAGGCGTCGGCGTACATGGGCATCACCGCGGCCCTGGTCCGCTACCGGGCCAAGGGCCTGCGCCGCGGCCCCGACGGCCGGGTCAGCGGGGCCAACCGGATCATCGCCAAGCTGTCCCGCCCTGAGGTCGCACGGGCCTTCCTCGCCCCCGCCCCCGAGGACCTGGTCGCCCGCATGGTCACCGCAGGCGCCCTGAGCAGGCAGGAGGCGGAGCTGCTGCGGGAGCTGCCGATGGCCGACGACCTGTGCGTCGAGGCCGACTCCGGCGGGCACACCGACCGCGGCGTCCTCGTCGCGCTGCTGCCGGCCGTCATCGCCCTGCGCGACGAGGCAGCCGCGGCCCACGGCTACCCCCAGCGGGTCAGGGTCGGCGCCGCCGGCGGCATCGGCAGCCCCGCTGCCGCAGCCGCCGCCTTCGTCCTCGGCGCCGCCTTCGTACTGACCGGCTCGGTCAACCAGTGCACGGTCGAGGCCGGCACCAGCGCGGCGGTCAAGGACATGCTGCAGACCGCAGGCGTGCAGGACACCGCCTATGCGCCCGCGGGCGACATGTTCGAGATCGGCGCCCAGGTGCAGGTCCTGCAGCGCGGCACCTTCTTCCCCGGCCGGTCCAACCGCCTCTACCAGCTCTACAAGCACTTCGAGTCGCTCGACGCCATCGACGGCAAGACGCTGCGCATGATCCAGGACAAGTACTTCCACCGGGACTTCGACCAGGTCTGGGCGGAGGTCCGCGCCCACCAGCCGGCGGCGGAGATCCAGAAGGCCGAGCGCAATCCCAAGTACCGGATGGCGCTGCTGTTCAAGTGGTACTTCGCGCACTCCACGCGGGCCGCGCTCGACGGCGACCCGGAGCGCCGTGTCGACTACCAGATCCACTGCGGACCGGCCCTCGGCAGCTTCAACCAGTGGGTGCGCGGCACGGACCTGGAGGACTGGCGCAACCGGCACGCCGACGAGATCGGCCTGCGGCTGATGACCGCCACCGCCGAGCTGGTCAACAGCCGCTTCGCCGAAATGTTCGGCCGTAGCGGCGACGCGCCGCTCGACGGCGGCACCGGCCGTACCGGCGACACCTCGGTCGACGGCCGCACCGGCCGCCCCGCACCGCGGGACCGGGAGCCCGCCGTCCGCTGAGCACACCGGACCGCGCCGACGGGAACCGCCGGCCCCACCTAAGAGATTGCGAGCCAGATCCGTGTCCCTCGAAGTCATCCACCGTCCGTCCGCCACCGGGGCCACCGGTGCGCCGCTGCTCTTCGTGCACGGCTCCTACCACGGGGCGTGGTGCTGGGAGGAGCACTTCCTGCCGTACTTCGCCGAGCGCGGCCACGACTGCCACGCCGTCAGCCTGCGCGGCCACGGCGGCAGCTCTGGCCGCGACCGCCTGCACGACCTGACCCTGGACGACTACGTGGCCGACGTGGTCGAAGCCATGTCGCAGATCGACGGCACCCCGGTGCTGGTCGGCCACTCCATGGGCGGCGCCGTGGCCCAGCTGGTGGCCCGCGACCACCCGGAGGCCGTCGCGGGACTGGCGCTGCTGAACTCCGTGCCCCCGGCCGGGCTCGGCCCCGAGTCGCTGCGGCTGATCTTCCGGCACTTCCGCGACCTGCGGGCGCTGCGGGCCTTCAACAAGGGCGCGGGCGCCTTCCCGACCCGGCTGTTCTACTCCGACGCGCTCCCCGAGGCCGAGCGCGCCGCGGTCGCCGCCCGGGTCCAGCCCGAGTCCGACAAGGTCAACTACGCGGTGAACAAGCGGGTGCTCGCCGCCCCCTCGGCGCCGCCCGTGCCGCTGCTGGTGCTGGGCTCCACCGCCGACCGGGTGGTCTCCGCCCGGTCGGTGCAGGCCACCGCGAAGGCCTACGGCACCGAGCCGGTGCTGCTCGACGGCGTCGGCCACCTCTCGATGCTCGACCCGCGGTGGCGGGCCGTAGCGGACCGCACCCACGCGTTCCTCAAGGCCATGGCACCCGCGCAGGAGGCCCCGAAGTGACCGAGCTGACCGAACTGACCGACGTGACGGACCCGGCCGAGCACCGCTCCTCCTACCGGGTCAGCAGCATCGCCAGCAGCCCCGAGCGCGAGATCGAACGGCTCAGCGCCCAGGTCGAGCTGTTCTGGCCCGACGAGTCGCGGCACTACCGGGACAACGGGCTGCGCGACGGCATCGCGATGGTCGAGCTGGGCAGCGGCCCCGGCTTCACCACCGGGAAGATCCTCCAGCTGCACCCCGCGATCCGGGTCACCGCCGTCGAGATCGACCCGCTGCTGGTCGAGGTCGCAGGCGACCGGCTCTCGCGCGCCTACGGCGACCGCCTCGACATCGTGCAGGCGTCCATCCTGGACACCGGGCTGCCGTCGGACACCTACGACTTCGCCCTCACCCGGCTGGTGCTCGAACACCTCCCGGACCCGGTCGCGGCGGTCCGCGAGGTCGCCAGGATCCTCAAGCCGGGCGGCCGTGCGGTGTTCGTGGACAACGACTTCGAGATGCACCTGATGACATCCCCGCACATACCGGCCCTCGCGGAGCTGTACGGCGCGTACTGCCGCTCGCGGGCCGACGAGGGCGGCAACCCGACGATCGGCCGCGAACTGCCCGGCATCCTCGGCCGCGGCGGCCTGTCGGCGGTCACCTTCACCGTCGTCAGTGCCCACAGCGACATCGTGGGCAGCAAGAGCTTCCTCGGGTCCGAGGGCGTCGGCATCCCCACCAAGCTCGTCCGCGACGGCTACCTGAGCGGCAAGGCGCTGGGCGAGGTCGCCCGGTCCTGGCGGGACCTGATGCGGAACGACAAGCACGCGATCCTGCGCCAGATGTATCTGTCGGCCGGCGAGAAGTAAGCACGAAAGGGACTTTCAGGGATGAACCGTGCCCTCGATGCCGTGGAGCGGCGGCTCAAGGCCGTCCTCAGCGCCGTCCTCGCCGAGGAAGGCGCAGAAGCCGACGCCGACGACCTGGACGGCGGATTCGTCGACCTGGGCGTCAGCTCGATGATGTCGGTGGAGGTGGTCGAGCGGGCGAACGCCGAACTCGGCCTGGACCTCGGCGTCGAGGTGATGTTCGACCACCAGGACGTACGCGAGCTGGCCCGGTTCGTGGTGGAGCAGTACGGCGACCGGCTCGACGGCGAGGACGGAGCCGAGGGCACGGCACCCGCAGGGGCAACCGTGACCGCCGCGGCGGCAGGGGAAGCCGGTGAGCCCGCCGCCGACCCCGGCGACATCGCTGTCGTCGGGATGTCCGGGCGCTTCCCCGGCGCCCGCGACCTCGACCAGCTGTGGGAGCTGCTGCGCGAGGGACGTACCGGGGTCCGGGAGATCGACCGGCCCGGCTGGCCGCTGGACGCCTTCTACGACCCAGACCCGCAGCGCCCCGACCGCTCGGTCAGCAAATGGGCCGGGCTGCTGGACGACCACGACCGGTTCGACCCGCGCTTCTTCGGCATCTCGCCCGCCGAGGCCGAGCACATGGACCCGCAGCAGCGCCTGTTCCTCGAGGAGTCCTACCGGGCCTTCGAGGACGGCGGCATAGCCGTCGACTCGCTGGCCGGGCGCCGCGTCGGCGTCTACGTGGGCGCCCGCGCCTCGGACTACCTGGACCGCTCGGTGCGCGCCGACGGCGCCAACGCGCAGGTCTTCCTCGGCACCGACATGGCAATCCTGGCCGCCCGCATCTCCTACCACCTCAACCTGACCGGCCCCAGCCTGACCGTCGACACCGCCTGCTCCGCCTCGCTGGTCGCCGTCCACCTCGCGTGCGAGAGCATCCGCCGCGGCGAGAGCGAACTCGCTCTCGCGGGCGGGGTGTTCGTGCTCACCTCACCCGAGTTCCAGGTGCTCGCCTCGAAGACGAACATGCTCTCACCCGACGGCCGCTGCAAGACCTTCGACGACGACGCCGACGGCATCGTGATCGGCGAGGGCGTCGGCGCCGTCGTCCTCAAGCCGCTCAGCGCAGCACTGGCCGACGGCGACCCCGTCCACGGGGTGATCAAGGGCTCCGCGGTGAACCAGGACGGCCGCACCAAGGGCATCACCGCGCCGAGCAGCCGGTCCCAGCAGGCCCTGCTGCGCCAGGCGTACGACAGCGCGGGCGTCAGCCCCGACACCGTCGGCTACGTCGAGGCGCACGGCACCGGCACCAAGCTCGGCGACCCCATCGAGGTCCGCGCGCTGACCGAGGCCTTCCGTGCGCACACCGACCGCACCGGCTACTGCGCCCTCGGCTCGCACAAGGGCAACCTCGGCCACTCCATCATGAGCGCGGGCGTCGCAGGCCTGCTCAAGGTGCTGCTGGCCCTCCGCCACCGGCAGATCCCGCCGACGCTGCACGTGCGCCGCCTCAACCGCCACCTCGACCTGGCCGGCAGCCCCTTCCGCGTCAGCACGGAACTGCGCGACTGGGAGCCGTCCGCGGACCACCCGCGCCGCGCCGGCGTCAGCTCCTTCGGTTTCAGCGGCACCAACTGCCACGTCGTGCTGGAGGAGGCGCCGCCCGTCAGGACCGCGGCCTCCGCCGGCACACCGGACGCCGCCTACCCGGTGCCCCTGTCGGCCGGGACACCGCAGGCGCTGCAGCGCCAGGCGGCCCGCCTCGCCGACCGGCTCACCCGGGACTCCGCAGGACTGCGGCTCCAGGACGTCGCCGCGACCCTCGCCCTCGGCCGCACACACCTGCCGCACCGGCATGCGCTGGTCGCCAGCAGCCTGGACGAACTGGCGCGCATACTGGGGAAGTTGGCTGCCGGTTCGGCGCCCGGGGACGATCCCGCGGACGAGGCGGGCGCACTGGCACAGGCCTACCGGCGCGGTGAGGACGTCGACTGGGCCGCCTGGTGGCAGGACAGGCCGCACCGCAGGGTGCCGCTGCCCACCTACCCCTTCCAGGGCGAGCGCTACTGGCACTCCGCGGACACCGCCGCCGCCACCTCCGACAGCGAGGGCACAGGCCACACCGGCGGAACGGACTCCGTCCTGCTGCTGGTCCCCGCCTGGGAAGCACCGCAAGCGGAATCCGCCCCCGTGCCCGCCGAGCGGCTGGTCGTCCTGGACGAACGCACCCCCGCCGCGCCCGGCCTGGAGTGCCTGCGGCTGACCGGGGCGTACGAGGACGACGCCGTCCGGCTGCTGGACGAACTCCGCTCGCGTGCCCCCGGCCCGCTGCTCGTCCAACTCGCCGTCACCGACGGCTCCCTGACCGCCGGGCTGCTTGGAATACTGCTCACCGCCGGGCGCGAATACCCGGGCATCCGCGGCCAGGAGGTCCAGCTGCGGGCCGACGCCGACGCACGGGAGGTCCGCGAACTCCTCGACCAGGCGGCCACGTCGGGCGGCGCGACGCGGGTACGAGCCGACCGGACCGGGCTCCGCGCCGCCCGCTGGACCGAGCCCGCCGCGCCAGAACCGGCGGCGCCGTGGCGTACCGGCGGGGTGTACCTGATCACCGGCGGGGCCGGCGGCCTCGGCCGACTGCTCCTCGCGGACATCGCCCGGCACGCGGACGGCGCCACCGTCGTCCTCACCGGGCGTTCGCCCCACGCGGACCTCCCCGCCGCCGACGGCGTCCACGTGGACTACCGGCAGGCCGACGTCACCGACCAGGCGGCCACCCGGCAGCTGGTGGCCGACGTGGTCGCACGGCACGGGCGCATCGACGGCCTGGTGCACGCGGCGGGTGTGCTGCGCGACGGCTACCTGGCCACCAAGACCGCCGCCGACACCGCCGCCGTCCTGGCCCCCAAGGCCGCCGGCGCCCGCAACCTGGACGAGGCCACCCGGGACCTCCCGCTGGACTTCTTCGTGCTGTTCTCCTCGGTCAGCGGCGCCCTCGGCAATGCCGGCCAGGCGGACTACGCCGCCGCGAACGGCTTCCTCTCCCGCTTCGCCGACCGCCGGGCCGAACAGGTCGCCAGGGGCGAGCGGCACGGGCGTACCGTCGCCGTCGACTGGCCGCTGTGGGCCGACGGCGGCATGGGCGTCGACGCCGCCACCCTGACCGCCCTGCACCGCTCCCACGGCCTCGAACCGATGAGCACCCGGGCGGGCCTCGGCGCCCTGCACACCGCGCTCGCCCTCGGCCACAGCCAGGTGCTCGTCGTCGCGGGCGACCCCGACCGGCTGCGGGCCCTTCTGGCCGCCCCCGCCCGCCCGGCGACGGCGCGCCCGCACACGCAGCGCACGGGCAGCACCCCGCGACTTGAACTGCGATCCGAACTCGCCGACCTCGCCGCCGCCTTGCTGCGGGTCCGGCCCGCCGAGATCGACGCCGACACCGAACTGCACGACTACGGCTTCGACTCGATCACGCTGACCGAGTTCACCAACCGGATCAACGCGCGGTACTCCATCGACCTCACCCCGCCGGTCCTCTTCGAGCACAGCACCCTCGGGCGGCTCGCCGCCCATCTCGGCGCCGCCTACCCCCAGTTGGCGGCACCGCCCGCCGCGGAGGACGTACCGCAGGCTGTACCTGCCGCCGTGCCGCTTGCCGCGCCTGCCGCCGTACCGGCGGCCGTCCCGCACACCGGCGGCGACCCGGTGGCGATCGTCGGGATCAGCGGTGTCTTCCCCAAGGCCCGCGACGTCCGGGAGTTCTGGGACAACCTGCTGGCAGGTCGGGACTGCATCGAGGCCGGGCTGCCGGAGCGCTGGGGTGAGCGGGCCGACCCCGCCTTCCCGTGGGCGGGACTCATCGACGGCGTGGCCGAGTTCGACCCCGCCTTCTTCGGCATCTCACCGCACGAGGCAGCCCGGATGGACCCGCAGCAGCGGCTCCTGCTGCAGACCGTGTGGGCGGCCGTCGAGGACTCGGGCCACGCACCGTCCTCGCTGGCCGGCAGCGACACCGGCGTGTTCGTCGGCACCCTCGACAGCGGCTACGGCCTGCTCGGCGACCCGGACGCCGACGTCGAGGGCCACAGCGCCGTCGGCCGCATCCCCTCGCTCGGCCCGAACCGGCTCAGCTACCTGCTCGACCTGCGCGGCCCGAGCCAGCCCGTCGAGACCGCCTGCTCCAGCTCCCTTGTCGCCCTGCACCGCGCCGTCACCGCCATCCGCTCGGGGGAGTGCTCCGCGGCCGTCGCAGGCGGCGTCAACCTGCTGGTCGAACCCAGCCTGCACACCGGCCTCGGCAAGTCGGGTGCGCTGTCCCCGAGCGGACGGTGCCGCACCTTCTCCGCGGACGCCGACGGCTTCGTGCGCGGCGAAGGCGCCGGCATGCTCTACCTCAAGCCGCTCTCCCGCGCCGAGCAGGACGGCGACCACATCTACGGGCTGGTCCGCGCGACGGGGGAGAACCACGGCGGCCGGGCGCAGGCGCTCACCGCACCCAACCCGCGCGCCCAGGCCGACCTGCTCGTCAAGGTCTACCGGCAGGCCGGCATCGACCCGCGGACCGTCGGCTACATCGAGACCCACGGCACCGGCACCAAGCTCGGCGACCCGATCGAGATCAACGGACTCACCGCCGCCTTCCAGGAGTTGTACGCCGACGGCCCCGCCGCGGACACCGCACGCACCGCGCTGGGATCGGTCAAGACCGGCATCGGCCACCTCGAACTGGCCGCGGGCGTCGCAGGTGTCATCAAGGTGCTGCTCCAACTGCGCCACGGCACGATCGCCCCCAGCCTGCACGCCACCCCCGCCAACCCGTACATCGACCTGGCCGGAAGCCCCTTCCGGGTGGTCGACACGGCAGAGCCGTGGCCCGCCCCGACCGGCCCCGCGGGCGAGCCGCTGCCGCGGCGGGCCGGCGTCAGCTCGTTCAGCATCGGCGGCTCTAACGCCCACGTTGTCCTGGAGGAGTACCAGCCGCTGCGCCAGGACCTCCCGCCGACCGGACGCCCCGCCCTGGCCGTCCTGTCCGCGAGGAACGACGACCGGCTGCACGAACAGGCCCGCAGGCTGCGGGACTTCATCGCCGCAGGGCATGTCGCGGAAAGCGAACTCGTCGCGCTCGCCCACACCCTCCAGCAGGGCCGCGACGCCATGGAGAGCCGATTCGCCGTCGCCGTACGGACGGTGGACGAACTCGCCGACCAGCTCGACCGCTTCCTCGACGGGCGGCCCGGCGACTGGCACCACGCGCGCACGGCGGAACACCGCGACGTCGTCGCCCTCTTCACCGAGGACGACGACCTGCGGGACACCGCACGGACGTGGGTGGACCGCGGCCGGTTCGCGACGCTGCTCCAGTGGTGGGCCAAGGGCCTGGACGTCGACTGGCGGCTCCTCCACCCCGGCGGCGCCCCGCGGCGGCTGAGCCTGCCCACCTACCCCTTCGCCCGGGAACGCCACTGGCGACCCGCGGCCGCGCTGCCCTCACCGGTGCCGCGGGAGCAGACCCCGCAGCAACCGCCCCGACCGCCGCGGGTTGCGGACCCGGCGCCCCGGCTGTCGGCACTGCCCGCCGTCCAGCGGCACCTGCTCGCGGTGGTGCGGCAGCGGTCCTTCGCACCGCTCGCCGGAACGAACGAAACGGAGCGTTGAGCAATGGACGAGCTTCTCGGCAGGCTGCTCTGGGCGCAACTGCGCACCGCAGGCTGGTGCGGCGACGACGTGACCGACGTCCCCGAGGTGACCGCCCGCCACAACGCGCCACAGCACGTGGCCCGTTGGTTCGCGTCGAGCATGGACCGGCTGCAGGACCAGGGCATGGTGCGCCGCGTCGGAGACCTGTGCCTCGCTCTCGACGCCGAACCCCCGGCCGAGGCCTGGGCGCAGTGGGAGCGCCGCAAGGCCGAGCTGTCCGCCGACGCGAGCACCCGCCCCCGGCTTGTCATCGCCGAGGCGATGCTGCGCGCCCTGCCGCAGCTGCTCGCAGGCGAGCGGCTCGTCACCGACGTGCTCTTCCCCGGCGGCTCGTCGGAACTGGTACGTTCCGTCTACCGCGGCAACCCGATGGCCGACTTCCTCAACGAGGTCGTGGCCGAGGCCGTCATCGGATACGTCCGGCACCGCCGCACCGAGGACCCCTCCGCCCGGATCCGCCTCCTGGAGGTCGGCGCCGGTACCGGCTCCACCAGCCAGGACGTCTTCCAGGCCCTCAGCGGCGTCCGGGACGCGGTCGGGGAGTACCGCTTCACCGACCTGTCCCGTGCCTTCCTCCAGCAGGCCGAGTCGGACTTCCGCGAGCAGGCGCCCTATCTGGTCACCGGCATCCTCGACATCGAGCAGCCCCCGGCCGAGCAGGGCGTCGAGACGGGTTCGTACGACATCGTGCTCGCGACGAACGTCCTGCACGCCACCCGGCGGGTTCGGGACGCCGTGGCGCACGCGAAGTCGCTGCTCAAACCGGGCGGCCTGCTCGTGCTCAACGAGATGAACGACAGCTCGATGCTCTCCCACGTCGCCTTCGGACTGCTGGAGGGCTGGTGGCTGCACGAGGACCCCGAACTGCGCATGCCCGCAAGCCCGGCGCTCCCCTCGGCGTCCTGGCAGCAGGTGCTCTCCGAGGCGGGATTCCGGTCCGTCTTCTTCCCCGTGGCCGACGTCCCGGGTGTCGAGGGCCAGATCGTGATCGCGGAGAGCGACGGCGTGTTGCCGGAGGCAGCCGCGGTACGTCCCGCCGCCATGGTGGCGGTTTCTGCAGCAGAGCCCGTCCCGCGCGAACCGGCGGCCGGTGCGCCGCGAAGCCACCGGGCGGTGCTGCTGGGTGAGTTGGCCGCCGCGCTGCAGATGCCCGAGACGGGCATAACCGAAGACCGCGCCTTCCGCGACTACGGGCTCGACTCGATCCTCGGTATCCAGTTCGTGCAGCGGGTGAATGCGGTGCTGGGTACCGACCTGGCGACGACGGTGCTCTTCGAGCACGGCACGCTCGCCCAACTGACGGCATTCGTCGACACGTTGGGTCTGTCCGTGCAGGCGGAGCAGGTTACGGAGCCGGAGCCGCCGCCGGTCGTGGGTCCTGCGGCCCCGTCCGGTTCCTGGTCCGGCTCCGAGTCGGACGACATGGAGCCGATGGCGATCGTGGGGCTGAGCGGGCGGTTCGCAGGCTCGCGGAATCTGGACGAGCTGTGGAAGCACCTGGTCGCGGGCACCGACCTCATCAGTGACGTCACCCGCTGGGACCTCTCCGACCTCAAGCGACGGAACCCGGACTTCTGTACCCGTGGCGGA
>NZ_JAFFIX010000038.1 GCF_016916835.1 Actinacidiphila bryophytorum
ACTCCCCCGCAGTCCCGCTGCCGCCTCGGCGCCGAGGTACTGGTCCAGGGGCCACCTCGTCACCTCGCCGACGAGGTCGGTGCCCGCGGCCAGGTGCGTCCACAGCTCGTCCAGATTCCGCGAGCCTGCGAACCGCCCGCTCAGCCCCACGATCGCCATCGGCTCCATGTCGTCCGACGCGGAGCCGGACCCGGAGCCCGACGGGGTGGCGGTCGCGACGGCGGCCGGTCGCGTATGGCTGCGGACAGGAGCTGCGGCCGGGGCTTCCACCGCTTCGACCCGCGGCACCGTCACACCCGACGACGCCACGTGGGCGGCGAGTTGGCGCAGCGTGCCGTGCTCGAAGAGCACCGTCGTCGCCAGGTCGGTACCCAGCACCGCATTGACCCGCTGCACGAACTGGATACCGAGGATCGAGTCGAGCCCGTAGTCCCGGAAGGCCATGTCCGCGTCGATGTCTGCCACCGGCATCTTGAGCGCGTCCGCGAGTTCTGCGCGCAGCCGGTCGTGGACGGTGTGCTCCACGTCCCCGGCCTCGTCCGTATCCCTTCGAGTCGGCGGCGCGACGGGACGGCCCCCTTTCTCGGCCGGGGCAGCCGCCCGCGACCCGCCCGCGAAGACGCCGTCGCTTTCGGCCACCACGACCTGGCCGCCGAGGTGGTGGGACTCCTGGACGGGGAAGAACACCGACCGGAAGCCCGCCTTCTCCAGGACGCCCTGCCAGACCTCGGACTCCAGCGCCGGGCTCCCGGCGATCCGCAGCTCCGGATCCTCGTGCAGCCACCAGCCCTCCAGCAGGCCGAACGCGGCATGCGTCAGGAGGTTGATGCCGGCCATCTCGTTGAGCACCAGGAGGGCGTCCGGGCGCATGAGCGTCTTGACGTTGTCGACCGTGACGCCGATCCTGCGGGTCGCATGCAGCACGTTGGCGGCGAGCACCAGGTCGTACGAGCCGAGGTCGAAGTCCTGCTCGCCCGGGCTGCGTTCGATGTCGAGCAGCCGGTAGGACAGGTAGGGGTTGTCGGGGCCGTAGGTGGCCTCGGCGTGCTGCAGGAAGGCGCGGGACAGGTCGGTGTAGCAGTACTCGGCGACGGCGTGCCGGTAGGGCTTGAGCTTGCGGAAGACCTCGGCGCTGGTCGATCCGGTGCCGGCGCCGACCTCCAGGAGGCGCAGCCGTACGTCCGGATCGGCGGCCAGGCGCTCTTCGACGTAGGCGACGACGACGTCGGTCGTCCAGGCATTGAAGAAGTCGGCGAGCGGATTGCCCTGGTAGACGGCGCGGACCTGGTCCATGGACCCGCCGGGGAAGATGAGGTCGGTGGGGAGCTTCTCGCCCCGCAGGACCTCGGGGAGGGAGCGGAGCATGGCCTCGGCGATGACCAGCCGCGGGCGCACGCTGGCGTCTGCGAACCACGTCCCCTTGGTGCGCTCCCACTCCGCCCACAGGGCGTCCGCGTCCTCGACCCGGCCGGTGCACCTGCCGCCGGTGTAGCGGACGACGCCCAGTTCGTCGAGCATCGCCAGGCTGGCCTCCAGCCAGCGCGCCACGTGCCGCGCCGGACGGACGCGGGCGGTCACGGAGGAGAAGTCGCCGACCCCGCCTTCGAACCAGCCGACCGCCACCAACTGACGCCACAACAGCCTGCCGAGAAGCTCGTCCATAACCGGTTCGGTCCCCCATCGAAGCCGCGGAGTGCCGCCGGCCCGGCAGGTGAGCGCAGGGACGTGTGACGACATCCTGGTAAGCGGTCGCTTTCGCGCGCGGATGTCGCTTCGTCGCAGACCCGCACGTTTCCGAATCGCCGCTGGTGCGTCGGATCGACGCTATCGCGGTGTACAGACGGGGGAATCAGGGCGCGTTCAGAAACACGGAGGAACCGAACAGATGCGACACATGGCTGGTCACACCCGCTTCGGTTTGAGAAACGCAAAACAAGCCCCCGTGTTAGGTCCCCCGTCAGGAGCCGGCGGGTTATCAACACCGGCTCCTAGACCTGATGTTCGCATCATAGGCAGACGTGCGCCGGGGATGCGAGCACCATCTGTGAAGATCGTGCGGTGTTCATGGCCTGAGCGGTGCGGTTGACGCGCGGAGAACCCGCACCGCCAGGGGCTTCTTCACCTCTCAAACACCGGCATTTGGCCTGTTTTTCATCAGCTGTCAGCCACGTCCGAATCGCGTGTCGCCTGCAGGGGCCATCGGTTACGCTGACGCAGCACCGACCATCGACAGCGCGGCCGGCCCGACGGATCCACCCGGTCGTCCACCGAACCAGACGGGAGACAGCGGCCATCGCCACCATCGTTCAGGACACCGCGATCGAAGCCAGTGCCGAGGACGTGTGGGACGCGGTCCGGGACGTGGAGGCCGTGCACAAGCGCCTCATCCCCGGCTACGTCCTGGACGCGCGCATGGACGGGGACACCCGGTATCTCACGGTGCCGGGCGACGCGGTCATCCGCGAGCTGATCGTCAGCATCGACGACGACCTGCGCCGGCTGGCGTACTCGGCGGTCGAGGGCTTCAAGATCCCCCTGACCCACCACCACGCCTCCTTCCAGGTCGTCCCCGACGGCCCCACCCGCTGCCACCTGGTGTGGACCACCGACGTCCTCCCCCACGACATGGCGGAACAGGTCCGGCTGCGCGTCGTGCGCGGCTCCCAGGTCATGAAGGAGACCCTGGAGCAGCAGTCCTCCCATTGACCGCGACCGCTGCGATGTCCGCTGCGGCGCCGGCGTCGACGGGCGGTTGCGGGGCGCCGTAGTGGGCCACGTAGTGCCAGACCTTCTTCAGCGCCTGGGGGTCGTGCCGGTTCGTCCGGGCGGCCCGGCCGATCAGCCAGGGGTCCAGGTGGCCGTCGAGCGCGATCTCCGCGCCCAGCTCGACGTATTCGGGGCCGCGGAAGTCGGGGTACCTGCGCATTCCGTCCACGCCGAGCCGGAAGCCCGGGTGCCACTCGACCGGGCAGGGCAGGCGGCGGGCCGCCTGCTCCACGTCGGTGCCGCGGTAGCTGGGGTCCAGGACCAGCGCCTCGACGTCCTGGTCGAAGCGCACGGGGCCTGAGTGGGCATCAACGAGGTCCGGTTCGACTGCCGTCCGCGTCGCGAGGACGACGGCGACGGCGGGGAAGAGGACGGTGTGCTCGTCGTCGTGCCCGTCGTCGACGGGGTGCCGCTGACCGCGCTGGTCGACGGGTTCGAGACCGCGGCCGGCATGCGTCCCGCGGGGGACGCCTACGGGGGCCTGGTCCCGGAGGCCCAAGGGGCCGGGGGGATGGCGGACCACTACCTGGGGCGGACCGCCGGCACGGGCCGGCCGCGGACCGCCGTACTCGGGTGCGTCTGCGGTGACGTGGGATGCTGGCCGCTCATGGCCCGCATCTCGGTGACCACCGGCCTTGTCGTGTGGGACTTCTTCGAGCAGCCCCACCGCCCGGGTCGCGACTACACCGGCTTCGGCCCCTTCCGCTTCGAACGCGGCCGGTACGAGGACGCCCTGCGGACGCTGGCCGCCCAGGGGGCCGCCCAGGTCGACTCCTGTGGCGGCGGCACGCCGGTCTGAGGGCGCTCGGCCACGGCGATCGCGGTGCGGCCGAAAATCGGTGGAGGCGCAGGCCGTCGCGGCGTTAGCTTGCTGGTGACCGTAGGACGCCGCTCAAGGAAGGGCACGCCGTTGCACTGCATGTGAGAAACCCCCGTTCGCTGATTCCGTCGCGCGTCGCCGTCGAGGTGCCGCGCTCCTTTTCGCTGCGGTCCTCTCACTGGAAACGGTGTCTGTCTGTGTCCAAGACCTGGGTCCTTGTGCCCACTTGCCTTCCCGTCCTCCCCCATCGCTGCTGCCGCGCCGTCGGTTCCGGCAACCCGGTCGTACGGCGCCACGCCCCGGTCGTGCGGGGGCGGTTCGAGCGGCCGGCGTGGCAGTCGCCGTACGGGCCGCCGCCGCGGCGGTCGCACCGCGGGCGGTGGGTTCCGGTGCCGGGGCGTACCACGTCGTGGTCGGCGCTGTGGCGTGCCGCGGACCAGGGGCGGGTACGCGCCGAAGGGTGACGGCGGGAGGGCCTACGGCTTGAAGTAGTCCGCCATCAACTCGCTCACCCACTGCGGCTGTTCGACGCCCACGGCCTGGAACTCGACCATCACCGGCTTCACGTCGATGACCGGTGTGCCCGACACGGCGTCGAGGCCCACCACCGTCAGTTCCCGGCCGCGGACGGACTCCACGGCGCAGCACGTCACCCCGATGCGGTTCGGGCGGCGGGGGCCGCGGTCGGCGAAGACGCCGACGGGCGGGAGGTCGGCGCGGCCGCGGTACGGGCGGGGTTCGCGGTAGTCGTCGCGCTCGGGGAGCTGGTCGAAGACGAAGAGGACCTCGACGTGGGAGAAGCCCTCCAGGCCCTGGAGGGCCGCGTCGCCGAACCGCTCGTCGACGGTGATCGTGCTGCGCACCGCACCCCAGTTGTCGGTGTGCTGGACGTCCGTCCTGTCGTTGTGGACCGTGCCGATGGGGGTGACCTCGAAAGTTGCCATGCCCACGGTTCTACCGCCTGGGCCGGTGTCCTGTCCTGCGGTGGTCGATCTCCGGGGCCGCCCGCGGGGGGCGGGGCCTAGGATCGCGGGCAATGACCGCCCGCGCTGTCGTCTTCGACTTCTTCGGGACCCTCACTCCCGGCACGCCCTCGCACGTCTGGGACGAGCACGCCGCCCGCAGTGCGGCGCCGCTCGGCATCCCGGTCCGCACCTGGCGCGCCGCCCTGGACGCCTCGTTCCCCGAGCGGGCGACCGGGGTGCTGGGCGACCTCGCCGCGACCTACCGCACCCTGGCGCTGCGTTGCGGTGTGGAGCCGGACGACGAGGCGCTCGCGGCGGCCTGCGCGGCACGGTCGGCGTCGCAGGGCGAGCTGTTCGTCCTGCGCGACGGCGCAGCCGCGGTGCTGGCCGAACTGCGCGCCCGGGGGCTGCGGTTGGGCGTGCTCAGCGACTGCACCCGGGAACTGGCCGACAGCTGGCCGCGGTTGCCGGTCGCGGGACTGGTCGACGCCCGCGTGCTCTCCTGCGAGGAGGGGCTCCGCAAGCCCGATCCGGAGCTCTTCCTGCGGATCGCCCGGCAGCTCGGCGTCCCGCCGCGGTCCTGCGTCTACGTCGGTGACGGCGGCGGGAGCGAGCTGACCGGCGCGTCCGGATGCGGCATGCGGGCGTACATGCTGAGGGCCGCGGACTGGGACGAGAACGATGCGTGGGCGCGCGAGGACGGCTGGCCAGGGCCTTTCCTGTCCTCGCTGGCCGATGTGCCGGCGCTCTTCGACCCGCCGCTCTCCGGCCCGGCGCCGGAGCGGCCGGCACCTGCGTGACCGCGGGCTACCGGGTGTGGGCGTCGTAGGGGCGGGTCATGATCTCCATGTAGTGGCCGACCGGGTCGGCGAAGTACAGTCCCCGGCCGCCGTGGTGGCGGTTGATCTCGCCCGCCTGGCTCATGTACGGGTCGGCGTAGTACGTGACGCCCGCCGCCTCGATCCGCGCGAAGGCCGCGTCGAACTCCTCGTCGGAGATCAGGAAGGCGTAGTGCTGCCGGGTGATCGACCCCGCCGGGTAGGAGGCGAAGTCGAGGGTGACGCCGTTGGCGGTGGCGACCGGGATGAAGGGACCCCACTGCGGGCCGACGTCCAGACCCAGGATGCCGGCCAGGAATTCGGCGGACTCGCGGTTGTCGCGCGCGTGGACGATGGTGTGGTTCAGCTCGACTGCCATGGTCGGAATGCCTCCGTGAGGTGCACTCGGGGTCAAGGGCGGCCGGCGGGCCGGGCCGGCCAGGCGAGCAGGGCGGCCTCTGCGATGTGGCGCAGGTCGGTGCGGGTGGCGCCGTCGCGGGCCTGGGCGGACATGCCCTGGAGCACGGCGGCGTAGAAGGCGGCGAGTGCCCCGGCGTCGGTGTCGGCGGGCAGGGAGCCGGCCCGTACGGCCGAGCCGATCCGGTCCTCCAGGGCGGTTCTGGCCTGCCGGCGGATGTCCCGCAGCCGCTCTGCGACGTCGGCGGACTGCGGTGAGCAGTTGGTGGCGGCGGTGATCAGCAGGCAGCCGGGCGGGCGGTCGGGGCGGGTGTAGGCCTCGGCGGCGTCGCGGAGCAGCCGTTCGACGGCGGCGCGGGCGTCGCTCTCCTCGGCGAGCGCGCGGACGGTGAAGGCGCCGTAGGTGGCGTTGTAGCGGTCCAGGGCCTCGTAGAAGAGCGTCTTCTTGTCGCCGAAGGCCGCGTAGAGGCTGGGGGCGCCGATGCCGAGGGCGGCGGTCAGCAGCGAGACCGACGTGGCGTCGTAGCCGTGCCGCCAGAACACGGCGACGGCGCTCTCCAGCGCCTCGTCGCGGTCGAAGGAGCGCGGCCTGCCGGTTCTCATGGCTCCCATTCTAGACCGATCGCTAGAGATGTAGAGATGTCTGGTAGCGTATTTATCGAACGATCACTACAGAAATAGAAGTGAGGGATCCCCATGGTCACGCTCGGCATCCTCATCCGCTTCGAGGCCAAGCCCGACAAGGTCGCGGCGGTCGAGAGCATGCTCCGGTCGGCACTGCAGCAGGTGCGGGGCGACGCGTCGACGGTCGCCTGGCACGCGCTGCGCCTCGGCCCCACGTCCTTCGCCGTCTTCGACGCCTTCGAGGACGAGGCCGGCCGCCAGGCCCACTGGGACGCCTACAGCAGGCCCCTGGAGGACGCGGCCCCCGACCTCTTCACCGCCCCGCCCACCGTCGACTTCGTCGACATCCTCGGCGCCAAACTCCCCGGCGCGTGACGTCAGGCCCCGCCAGGGCGCGGACCCAGGCCCGTGCGGGCCAGGACCGCCGCGGCCAGGGCCTCGGCCGGAAGCCGGCCGTCGAGGACGACGGTGTCCGGGGGGAGGGTCGCGCGGGCCGCCAGGCAGGCGGGGAGCCTGGCCTTGCACCAGGCACGGCCGTCGGCGCTCCGCACGGGGTCGCCGGAGAAGAGGGAGCGGGCGTCGATGCGGTCGACCAGGACGTCGTGCGGGACGTCGAGGAAGAAGTGGGCGAACTGGATGCCCGCGGCGTCCAGGGAGCCGAAGATCTCCTGGAGATAGGCCGGCTCGACCAGCGTCATCGGGACCAGCAGCGGGCGCGCGTACTCCTGGACCAGGCCGGTCGCGAGGGCGGCGACCTGGCGGCGCCACTGGCGCAGGTCCTGGAAGTCACCGGTCGGCACGTCCACGATGGACGACAGCAGGGTGCCGACCGCCTCGGGGTCGAAGAGCAGCGCCTCGGGCAGCCGGGAGCGCAGCTCCCCCGCCAGGGTCGTCTTGCCGCTGCCGAAAGCACCGTAGATCCAGATGAGCACGAGAACCCCTCCGCCGCAGGTCGGGTGACCGTACGTCAGGGGGCGGCGCGTCAGGCCGCGGAGGCGGTGACCTTGACCAGGAAGGCGTCCAGGTTGCGGCGGGTGCGGGCGATGTGCTCGTCCAGGGTCAGGGTCTCTTCCATGCGGCGGACCAGCGGGGTGGTCTTCTTGCCGCGGATGTAGAGGGAGCAGGCCAGGTCCGCGCACATGTAGAGCGCGACCGTGTTGCCCTGGCGGCCGGCCTGGCCGGCCAGCGGGGCGGCGAGCAGGTCGACGCCGCCACCGCCGTGACCGGTCAGGCACAGGCCGCACAGGCTGCTGCGCATCAGGTTGCGCCGGGCGCCGGGCGCGACCCGCATGGCCAGGCCGACCGGGTCGCCGCCGGTGACGGGGCTGACCAGGTAGGCGCGGTCCGGCGCACCGGGGTCGCGCCAGCCGACGAAGTCCAGGTCGCCCCAGGGCAGCTCGGACAGGTCGCGGGGCAGGCTGATGCGCTTGGCCTCGCCCTTCGAGCAGTTCACGAAGCTGGCACGGATCTCGGCGTCGGTCAGGGCGTCCATGGCCAGAAGCTACCTCTCCCCCGCCCGCACCCTCGACTGGTTTTCCCCGCCGCCGGCCCGGCAGCGTCCGCACAACCCCACCCGGCAGCCATAGCCGCGCACCTTACGCGGCCGCCTCCGCGGCCGGCCGCAGCACGTCCTGGCACCACTGCCGGAAGGTGGTCGGCGACGCGGACCGGGACGCGTACTCCCCGGTGCCGTAGATACCGGCCTCCACCGCGTCCCCCATCGCGACGAGGCCCTGCGCCCAGGCCGGGCTCACGCCGCGCCCGACGAGGTCGGCGCGCAGCCCTTCCGCGGGGACGCGCCGGTAGGCGACGGGCCGGCCCAGGACCTCGGCCATCACGGCGGCCATGTCGTCGGGGGAAAGGTCCTCGGGGCCGGGCAGCGGGACCTCCTCCTGGCCGGTCCAGGTGTCGTCCAGGAGCAGGCGGGCCGCCGTTGCGGCGATGTCGCGGGTGGCGCAGGCGGGGCCTTTGCGGTCGCCGGCGACCTGGCCGTAGAACACGCCCTGGCGGGTGATGGGTTCGAGCTGCCGGAGCACGTTCTCCATGAAGCCGGGCATGGCCAGCGAGCGGTAGTGCACCCCGGTGCTCTCGATCAGGTGGTCCATCGCGAAGACCGCGGATATCTGCCCGGCGTTCCTGGCGGTGCCGCGGCCGAGGCTGGAGACGCCGACGACGCGCTGCACACCATGGGCGGCGATCGCGTCGCACAGCGGGCGGGTGAAGTCGATGACGTGCCCGTGGAGGCTGGCGGCGCGCGGGTCGGGCGGCAGCACCCACAGCACGGCGTCCGCGCCCACGCAGGCCTCGGACACGGCGCCGGGGTCGTCGGACGACCCCTTGACGACCTCGGCGCGCTCGCGGACCTCCGGGGCCAGCCGGGAGGGGTCGCGGGCGATCACCCGGACCGGGGCGCCGGCATCGATGACGCGCGCGAGGGTCTGGTGGCCGATACTGCCGGTGGGCGTGGTGACGACGATCATGGTCTTCTCCTGACCGGAGCAGGCCGGACCGGACGGACCCGGCGGGCTCCACGAACACGACGTGCGCAACGTGCGCAACGTGCGCAACGTGCGCAACAAGCTCTACAGCCGAACAGAAGTAAACTCTACCGTACCGTTTACTTCGCTGCACAGGGAGGTCGACGAATGGCGAGACGCGGCGAGGAACTGCGCGAGCACATCCTCTTCACCGCCAAGGACGTCTTCCTGGAGACGGGGTTCGAGCGCGCCTCGATGGATACGCTGGCCGCGCGCGCGGCGACCTCGAAGCGGACCCTCTACGCGCACTTCGAGAGCAAGGACAAGCTCTTCCTCGCCGTGGTCGACCTGGTGCGCGAGCTGTATCTCGACCGGCTGCGCACGCCTGCCGAGTACGCGGATGACGCCGGGGACGACGCCGAGGCCGTCGCGCTCTACTGCGGCCGCTTCCTGCAGATGCTGCTGTGGGAGCCGACCGTGCGGATGTGCCGGCTTGGCATCGCCGAGGCGGAGCGGCTGCCGCAGGCCGCCGCCCGCTACCACGAGGCGATCTTCGACTCAGCGCACCGGCGGCTCGCCGACCACCTGGCCTCGCGGTACGGGCTGCCGCCGGCCGACGCGGACACGGTCGCGCACGAGCTGATCGGGCGCACCCTGCACCCGCGCTTCCTGCGGGCGCTGTTCGGCACCGAACAACTGCTCACCGAGCGGCCGGAGAAGGAGACGATCGCGGCCGACGTGGACCTCGCGCCCATCCGTGCGGCGGTCGCCGCCGCGCTTCCCGCGGCGGGCTGAGCGGTCAGCGCAGCGGTGTGCCGGTCTCCTCGGCCAGCACCGCGAGCAGCTCGTCCTGGAACGCGGTGTCGTGAACGGACGGGTGCGGGTCGGCCTGCCTGCGGTGGTACCAGTAGCCGCCTTCGGCCTGCGCCTCGGGGTCGTCGGAGACGGCGAGCCACTCCTGCGTGCGGTGGCCGAGTTCGAGGTCGTCGGTCGCGTACGGGCCGCCCATTTTCGTCGGCACCCAGCCCGGGTCGACCGCGTTGCTCAGCACCCCGGGGCGCAGCCGGCCCATGGCGGCGGCTAGCGCGGTGACGTAGAGCTTGCTGTCGGCGTACGAACCGGCCCCGCGGCCCTGCCAGTCGACCCCGGCCAGCGAGGGCCGCCCGTCGTAGTGCGAGCCGCTGGTGACGTACACCAGGCGGCGCGGGGCCGGCAGCAGCGCGGTGAGCAGGTAGGGCGCGACGATGTTGACGGGCATGACGTCCCGGCCGCGCCACACGCCGGCATTGTGGATGACGGCGTCCAGCGGTTTGGCGGCGTTCAGTTCCGCGGCGACGGCGCGTACGTCGTCGCGCTCGGTGAAGTCGCCCACGACGAGGTCCGCACCGCGGTCGACCAGCGGGCGCAGGCTCGCCGAACGCCGCCGGCTGCGGGCGTGCACCACGACGTCGTGCCCCGCCGACAGCAGCGTCTCGGCCGCCGCGCGGCCCAGCCCGTCGGCGGATCCGGTCACCAGGATCCGGCTCATGCGGTCACCGCCCCGGGAGCGGGCGCGGCGGCGTTGCCGCTGTCGACAGCGTCCACGAGTGCTTGCGGCATGGAGGCGCCCCCCTTTGCTCATGGCCACGACGGCCCGTCCACGGAAAGGCTACCGAGGCCCTTCCCGGTCCATCGGACTTCGGCCCGCCGGTGAGGTGACTGTGTGAAGTCCGCCGATCCGCACCGTGCGTACGGCTGGGCGACGGGCAGTCGTCACGACGTGTGGACGGTGGGCGCGGAGCCGGCGGCCCGCAGCTCTCGCACCAGAGCGCGCACGGCGGCGGAGCCGGCGAGCTCCGGGGTGGTCACATAGCCGATACGGCGCGTCGGGCGCCACGGACCGAGATCGGCGATCTCGACCGAGTCAGGTGCCCCGAGCAGGGAGAGTGCGGGCACGATCGCCATTCCGTGCCCCCGCTCACGAGCGACAGCACTGCTCCGCCGTCCTCGGCCTCGATCGTGGCCCTCGCGATCCAGTCCTGCGCGCCCCACCAGGCGCGGGTGTACGAGCCGCAGTTCTCGCCCCAGTCGACCAGCGGCAGCGAACGCGGAGCCGGATGTCCGGCCGGATGGACCAGGAAGTAGCTCTCCTCGAAGAGTCCGCGCGCCACCAGCCCCGCCGGCAGCCGCGCTCCGTCCAGCGTGGCGATGGCGAGGACGAGCTGTGCGAGTTCGCGGTTCCCCACCTGCAGAGCGGCCGGCTGGCGCTGGACGAGACGGTGGTGGACGGGTTCGAGCACATCGTGGACGCGTTCCTGGGCATGCTGCACGGCGGGAACACCGGAAAGATGATCGTGCGGGACCGTGCGGAGGCCTGGTCCGGCCGTGGTAAGCATTCCCGGGGCTCAGCCCGGGGAGCGGAAGTCAGGGCTTGATCGCGACGCCCACCCACAGACTCACGTCCGCGTCCGACACCCTCGGGAGTTCGGCGCGGGTGGTCTCCTCGGGGTGCCAGCGGTGGCCGACCTCGATGCCGGGCTCGATCAGCTCGTAACCCTCGAAGAAGCGCTCGACCTCAGCGCGGGTGCGGACCTGGGCGGGGGTGCCCGACTTGCGGTAGACGCCGACGACCTCCGCCCACGACTCGGGGTCGAAGTCCGGGGTGCAGTGGCTTATCGCCAGTGCGGAGCCCGACGGCAGGGCCGACATCAGGCGGTCCACGATGCCGTACGGGTCGCGGTCGTCGGGGATGAAGTGCAGCAGCGCGTTGAGGCTCAGCGCGACCGGGCGGGACAGGTCGAGGGTGTCGGCGAGCGTCTGGTTGGCCAGGATCGAGCCCGGGTCGGTCGCGTCGGCCTGTACGTACGCGGTGCGGCCCGTCGGGGTGCTGCGCAGCAGGGCGCGGGCGTAGTTGAGCACGATGGGGTCGTAGTCGACGTAGACCACGCGGGCGTCGGCGGCGACGGACTGGGCCACCTCGTGCAGGTTCGGGGAGGTGGGGATGCCGGTGCCGATGTCCAGCCACTGGCGGATGCCGTGGTTGCGGGCCAGGACGCGGGTGGCGCGGTGCATGAAGTCGCGGTTCTCGAGCGCGGTGTGGAAGACGCTCGGGAAGACCGTGGCGACCTCGTCCGCGGCCTCGCGGTCCGGGCGGTAGTTGGTGCGGCCGCCGAGGTAGTAGTCGTACATCCGCGCGCTGTGCGGGATGTCGGTGCGGATACCGGCCTGCACCTCGGCCGCCGACTCCAGCTCGGCGTCCCAGTCCGACTCCGAGCCCGTCTCCGCGCCGCCGAGCGCTGTCTCGTCTGCCATGTCCACAACCCGTCGCTTCAGACCCGGGGCCGTCCCCCGGCAACCGTCGTTACCTCACGCCACATCATAGGGCCGCGATCGTGAAGCCTTGCACGTCGGGGCGCCCAACACCCGTATTTTCAGGCGCGGTTGACGCCGGAAAATCCAACTGTGCGACGCCCGGTCAGCCGAGCAGGGCCAGCAGCCGCACGGCCTGCCGCTCGGCGGTGCCCGGCGGGTTCCTGCCCGGCCCCGCGGCGTCGAAGGCGAGCAGGAGAGCCAGATCCTGCGCATCGGCGGCGTACACCGCCGCGCGCCGGGAGCGCCGAGCGCGGGGAAGAGGAAGCCGTGGATGGCCGCGCGGATGACGTCGCGGGTCACCGTCCGCTCCCAGCGGTGGCCGTTACGGACCACCAGACGGCGTCAGCTCTGTGTCGGCCGACTTCGCAGCGGGCCGGAGCCGGTGTATCGCGACGCGGGCAGCGGCAGCACCCTGTGCCGCACCGGCGACCGGTGGGTCTGCGACGGCACCCTGCGCGCATCGCTGGCGGGCGCCCTGCGCGGGGCGTGCTCGTGCGGTCGGCGGGGCACGGCCTGCCACCCCCTCGACCGGGACGACGCCGACCCGGACGCACCCCACCTGCACGACACCGGCGGGCCGCGCGGCGACTGGGCGCGGCACATCGCGGAAACCGACGCGAGGTCGGTGCTGACTGCTGCTGTCACCGCACTGCTGGAGCCTGCGGGAGGAGCTGGCGGACCTGGCGGCGGACGAGCCGCCGGCGGCGCTGAAGGCCGCCGCCGTCCTGGGGCGCACCACCGGCGAGGTCGCCCGGCAGGCCGCCCTCACCGTGGCGGAGGACGCCGAGGCCGAGGGTGCTGCCCCGGCCTGCGGTGGCGGCGGCTCTCGGCGTCACCGAGCAGGACGCCAGGCCAGGGTCGCCCGCTAGGGCCTGCACCCGGCGGGCGGCCACCGCCTCTGACGTCACATCACCGAGCCGGCGCGCGAAGGGCGTTGGGTGGCAGCCGCGCCACCCGGGCCTCTCCCCAGTCACCCCCGAGAGGAGCATCACTTAGGTTAGGCTAACCTAAGCCACATGATGACCGGTGACAGAACCGGCAGCCGGTCGCGCCTGCGCGGCCACGGGCTGTCGGCCGCAGGAATGACGGTGGCCTACGAGCGCACCGACGTCGTGCACGACGCGGCGATCGCGATCAGGCCCGCCGAGGTGACCGCCCTGGTGGGTCCGAACGGCAGCGGGAAGTCGACGCTGCTGCGCACCCTCGCCCGCCTGCAGCATGCCCGCAGCGGCACCCTGACGCTGGAGGGGGAACAGGACGGCGGCACCGACGGCTTCGCCCTGGACTCCCGGCAGTTCGCCCGGCGGGTCGCCCTGCTGACGCAGGGGCGGCCCACGCCGAGCGGGCTGAACGTGCGCGACGTGGTCGAGTTCGGCCGCCACCCGCACCGGGGGCGCTGGGGACGGCCCGACCCCGGCGGTGCCGCGGTGGTCGACCGGGCGCTCGGGCTGACCGGTGTGGCGCACCTGGCCGCACGCGGTGTCGAGCAGCTGTCCGGCGGCCAGCTCCAGCGGGTGTGGCTCGCCAGTTGCCTCGCCCAGGAGACCGGTGTGCTGCTGCTCGACGAGCCGACCACGTATCTGGACCTGCGCTACCAGGTCGAACTCCTCGACCTGATCCGCGACCTCGCCGACGACCACGCCATTGCGGTCGGCGTCGTCCTGCACGACCTGGACCAGGCGGCGGCCGTCGCCGACCGGGTCGCGCTGCTCGCGCAGGGCCGGATCGCCGCCGACGGCACGCCCGAGGACGTGCTGGCCCCCGACCTGCTGTCCGAGGTCTACGGCATCCGCATCGACGTCGAGACCGACCCCTCGACCGGCCGGCTGCGCACCCGCGCGGTCGGCCGCCACCACACCCGCAGTGAAAGGCCCCACCCCTCCCGATGAGATCCCTCACCGCCCTGTCCGCCGGCCGCTTCGCCGAAGCCGGAGCCGGAGTCAAATCCGCGGCCGCAGCCCTCACCGCCGCCGCCGCACTCTGCCTGAGCGCGTGCGGGACGACCCACACCGCCGCCGACGACACGCCACCGTCCACAGCGGGCTCCGCCCCGGCGACGGCCGCCGCAGGCCCGATCACCCTCACCGACGCCTCCGGGGCGCAGGTGCACCTGGACTCGCCGGCGACCAGGGTCGTCGGCACCGAGTGGAATGTCGTCGAGGACCTGGTCACGCTCGGCGTCCAGCCGGTGGGCGTCGCCGACGTGAAGGGCTACCAGGCGTGGGACTCCGCGGTCCCGCTGACCAACTCCCCCAAGGACATCGGCACCCGCGGCGAGCCCAGCACCGACACCGTCGCGGCCCTCGACCCCGACCTGATCGTCGCGACCACCGACCTGACGTCGGCCGCCGTGGCGCAGCTGCGGAAGATCGCCCCGGTCCTGGAGGTGCGGTCGGCCGACAGCGCCGACCAGATAGGCCTGGTCACCAGGAACCTCGACCTGATCGCCCAGGCGACCGGGACGACGAAGAAGGCCGCCGCCGCGCAGCAGGCCTTCGACGCGAAGATCGCGGCGAGCCGAGCGGCGCTCAAGGCCGCGGGGCTCGAAGGGGCGCGCTACGCCTTCGCCGACGGCTGGGAGCAGTCCAACCAGGTCTCGGTCCGCCCCTTCACCGGCGGCTCGCTGATCGGCGCGGTCAACGAGCGGCTGGGCCTGAAGAACGCCTGGAGCCTCAAGGGCGACAGGGACTACGGCCTGGCGACCACCGACGTCGAGGGCCTGACGGGCCTGGGGGACGTGCACTTCGCCTACATCGTCAACGCCGTCGACGGCGACCCCTTCGCCGAAGGCCTGGCCGAGAACGCGGTGTGGAAGTCGCTGCCGTTCGTGAAGGCCGGCCACGTCGACCGGCTGCCGGACGGCGTGTGGATGTTCGGCGGCTTCGGGTCGATGGGGGCGTACGCCGACGCCGTCGTCGACGCCCTGGTGAAGTAGCGCCGTGGCCGTCACCGCAACCCCGGGGGCGCCCGCGCAGGCGCCCCCGGCGAAGGCCGCTTTCCCCGCGGGTGCCGCCGCGGTGGCGGCACTGGTCCTGCTGGTCGCAGCGCTCGCCGTCGTCGACATCACCCAGGGCACGGCCGCGGTGGGCGCGGGCGAGGTGTGGCGGGCCGTCACCGGGCGGGCGGACGCCGGGGACGCCTCCGTCGTCGTCGCCTCCCGGCTGCCCAGGGCCGCGGCCGCGGTGCTGGTCGGCGTCGCCCTCGGCGCGGCGGGCGCCGCCCTGCAGGCGGTGAGCCGCAACGTGCTGGCCGCGCCCGACACCCTCGCGGTCAACGCCGGCTCCTACCTGGCGCTCGGCGTGCTCACCGTGACCGGCGCGTCCTTCCCGCTGCTGGCATCCTCCGGTGTCGCCTTCGCGGGCGGCCTGGCGGCGGCAGCGGTGGTGCTCGGGCTGTCCGGGCTGGGCGCGGGGACCGTACGGCTGGTGCTGGCCGGCAGCGCGCTCGCGCTCGGCCTCGGATCGGTCACCGACGCGCTGCTGCTGCTCTTCCCCGAGCAGACCGACGGGCTCTACCAGTGGAGCCAGGGCAGCGTCGGCCAGAACGGCTTCGGCGGGGTCGTCCAGATGGCGCCGGTGGTGCTGTTCGGCCTGGCCGGGCTGCTGCTGGTCGCCCGCAGGGTGGACGTCCTCGCCCTCGGCGACGACGCGGCCCGGGGCCTGGGGGTGCCGGTGCTCGGCACCCGGGTCACCGCCGTGGTGCTCGCCTCGCTGCTGTCGGCCGCCGCGGTCACCCTGGCCGGGCCGATCGGCTTCGTGGGGCTGTGCGCGCCCGCGCTGGTACGGCCGCTGGCCCGCCGCCTGCGCGGGCTGGCCCGTGCGCGGGCGGCCGTGCCGGTCGCGGGACTGGCCGGCGCGGCGCTGGTGCTGGGCTCCGACGTGCTGCTGCGGGCGTCGGTGAGCGCCGAGTCCGCGGTCGCGGTGCCGACGGGGGTGGTCACCAGCGGGGTCGGCGCGGTCTTCCTGGTCGTCATGGCGCTGCGCACCGGCGACGGTGGCGGCGCCGCGGCACCGGACCGGCTGCGTATCCCGAGCCGGGCCGCCTTCGCCGCGACCGTCGCGGGGCTGGTGGCGCTGCTGGCGGCTGTGGTCGTGGCGGCCGTACTGCTGGGCGACACCCCGCTGCTGCTGGGCGACGTGCTCAACTGGGCGCAGGGCCGCGGCGACCGGGTGGTGACCTTCGTGCTGGACACCCGGGTGCCCCGGGTGCTCGCGGCGCTGCTGGCGGGGGCGGCGCTGGCGCTGTCGGGGACGCTGGTGCAGGCCGTCACGCGCAATCCGCTGGCCGACCCCGGTGTGCTCGGGGTGTCCGGCGGGGCGGGGCTCGGCGCCGTCCTGCTGGTCACCACGGTGCCGGCGGCGGGCACATGGAGCGTGGCCGGTGCGGCCTTCGCCGGGGCCGCGGCGACCGCGGCGCTGGTCTTCGGGCTCGCCGCGCGCGGCGGCTTCCGGCAGAACCGGCTGGTGCTCGTCGGGGTGGGCGCCTCTGCGGGGACGACGGCGCTGATCAGCCTGCTGATCGTGCTGACCGACCCCTTCAACGCGACCAAGGCCCTGACGTGGCTGTCGGGTTCGACCTACGGGCGCACGCTGCCCGACGTTCTGCCGGTCGCCGTCGTGCTCGCCTTCGGCGCCGCCGTCGCGGTGCTGCGCCGCCGGCAGCTCGACCTGGTCTCGCTCGACGACGACACCCCGCGGCTGCTGGGGCTGCGGCTGGCACCGGCCCGGCTCGGGCTGCTCGCGACGAGCGTCCTGCTGAGCGCCACCGCGGTCGCCGCGGCGGGCACGATCGGCTTCGTGGGCCTGGTCGCCCCGCACGCGGCCCGGGCGCTGGCCGGGCGGCGGCATGTGCGGGTCGTGCCGACCGCGATGCTGCTCGGGGCACTCCTGGTCTGCTCCGCGGACCTGCTGGGCCGCACCGTCATCGCCCCGGCCCAGCTGGGTGCGGGCCTGATGACGGCGGTCGTCGGGGCGCCGTACTTCCTCTACCTGCTGGTCCGCACCCGCAGGTAGCCGGCCCCGGCGGCGGGTGGCCGCCGCCGGGCGGGCGGTTCATGCGGCTGAGCGCTGCGGGAGGGGGCGGCGCAGGGCGGCGCCCGAAGGGGTCTGCAGCGTGTAGCCCATGTCGAGGGCGCCGATGTCGACGCCGGGGGGCGCGATCTCGTCGATCGCGTCCAGGACGTCGTCGGACAGCGTGGTCCCGGCGCCCGCCAGCAGGTCGTCCAGCTGGTCCATGGTGCGCGGGCCCAGGATCGCGGAGGTGACGCCGGGGTGGGAGATGGCGAAGGCCATGGCCATGTGCGTCAGCGGCATCCCGGCCTCCTTCGCAACGGGGATCAGCTCCTCGACGGCCTCCAGGCGGCGGTCGTCGCTGAGGTAGCGGAAGCCGAAGCCGGCCCGGTGGGTGTCGGGCTCCTGGCCCTTGCGGTAGCGGCCGGTGAGCAGCCCGCCGGCCAGCGGGCTCCAGACCAGGGTGCCCATGCCGTGGCGCTGGGCGACCGGCAGCACCTCGCGTTCGATGCCGCGGTCCAGGATGGAGTAGGGCGGCTGCTCGGTGCGGAAGCGCTGCAGGCCGCGCCGCTCGGCGACCCACTGGGCCTCGACGATGTCGGAGGCCAGGAAGGTCGAGGAGCCGAAGGACCTGATCTTGCCCGCCCTGACCAGGTCGGTGAGGGCGGCGAGGGTCTCCTCGATGTCGGTGTCGGGGTCGGGGCGGTGGACCTGGAAGAGGTCGACGTGGTCGGTCTGCAGCCGGCGCAGCGAGTCCTCCAGCGCGCGCACCAGCCAGCGCCGGGAGTTGCCGCGGTGGTTGGGGTCGTCGCCCATCGGCAGGTGGGCCTTGGTGGCCAGGACGACGTCGTCGCGGCGGCCCTTGAGCGCCTTGCCGACGATCTCCTCGGAGCCGCCGTGGCTGTAGGCGTCGGCGGTGTCGACGAAGTTGATGCCGGCGTCCAGCGCCCGGTGGACCATGCGGACGCATTCGTCCTCGTCGGGGTTGCCCATGGCGCCGAACATCATCGCGCCCAGGCAGTAGGGGGTGACCTTGATTCCGGTGCGGCCCAGCGTGCGGTACTTCACGGTGCTCCTCGTGGTCCCTCGTGGTCGGGATGTCGCCGCCGCGCGATACCCTCGGGTAAAGCGGAACAGCGTTCCGCCACGCACGATACGGAACATTGTTCCGCTTAGCAAGGAGGGGTGTCCGTGGACGACGGACCGAGCACGGCGGGCCAGCAGCGCCCGCCGCTGCGCGCCGACGCGCAGCGCAGTGTGGACGCGCTGCTGGCCGCTGCCGCCGAGGTCTTCGCCGAGTCGGGGGTGGACGCCCCGGTACGCAAGATCACCGCGAAGGCGGGCGTCGGCGCGGGCACCTTCTACCGGCACTTCCCGCAGCGCTCCGACCTCATCTCCGCGGTCTTCCGCCGCGAGGTCGACGCCTGCGCCGCCGCGGCCCCCGCGCTGACCGCGCAGTACCCGCCGCTCGACGCGCTCACCCGGTGGCTGGAGCGCTTCGCGGGCTTCATCGCCACCAAGCGCGGGCTCAGCGCCGCCCTGCACTCGGGCGACCCGGTCTACGACAGCCTGCCCTGCTACTTCCAGCAGAACTTCGAACCGGTCCTGGCCGACCTGCTGGAGCGCGCGGCACAGGCCGGCGCCATCCGCTCCGACGCCGACCCGTGGGACCTGCTGCGCGCGATAGGCAATCTCGCCGTGCCCCTGGAGGACGGTGACGACCACACGCAGCGCATGATCTCGCTGCTGGTGGACGGGCTGCGCTACGGCGCGGGTGCCGGGGCGCAGCCGTCCTGACCGAGGCGCCGGCGGGGACGTGAACGCCCCCCGCCGGCGGCCCGTCATCCGCTCACTTCAGGGCGTACGCCCGCAGCACCGTCTGGCTGACGGTGTTGCCCGCGTCGTCCTTCGCCGTCGCGCGCAGCGACGCATACCCCGCCGAGCGGGGCGCCGTGACCGCCGCGGTCCAGGTCGCGCCGTGCCGGGCCAGGTGCAGCGCACTCCAGGTGGCGCCGTCGTCGTAGGACACCTGGAGGGTGGCTCCGTCGATCGTGCCGGCGCCGGTGACGCCGGGCAGGTGGGAGGCGGTCAGCGACAGGGCGCAACGGCGCTCGGCGCGGCCCGACAGGTCGGTGGGGACGCCGTAGTCCAGCTGGATCAGCGGCAGGTCCACGTAGCCGCTGCCGGAGGTGAAGCCCCATTCGGTGCGGGTGCGGGGCGAACTGGGCAGGACGCCGTCCTGGCTGGTCTCGGCGACCAGCCGGTAGGGCAGCGGATCACTGCTGGGGGCTTCGGCGCCGAGCTGCTGGTAGAGCGTGGAACCGAGGTCGGTGTCGCCCTGGTAGAGGGTGACGGTCTCGTGCAGGGTGTCCTCCTCACCCCACAGGTTGACGTCGAAGCCGTCGTGTCCCTGGCCGGAGTCGCCCCAGCCGGGGACGTTCAGGACGAAGTAGTCGCCCTGCCGGTTGGGCATCGACTGGCTGTCGTTGAGCCGCGGGTGGTAGACCGGCAGGAACCAGTCGCCGGCGGTGGCCGAGCCCCTGGCCGGGTGGGTGATCAGCGAGCGCTCCTCCACCACGGGGTTCGAGGACTCCTCGTACCAGCCGAACTTCGTCCCGCCGGGGGTGACCCAGTCGGTGCGGGTGGTGCCCAGCGTCTGGACGGTCTGGTAGCCGACGCCGAAGCGGTCGAAGTCCTGCATGTCGTACCGCCCGTTGTCCCCCGCCTCTGCGGCCTTGCCCGCGAAGCGGGAGTCGATCCTGGCCAGGTCGCGCGCCGTGGGCGCGTAGGTCAGGTCGGCGGCGGGCACGGCGCCGTCGTGCCGTTCGACCAGGTCGTAGACGAAGGGCGAGGCCGGTGTCGAGGTCACGTCCAGGGTCAGGCCGGGGCGTGCGGCGGCGGCGATCAGCGCGGCGCCCTGCGCCGACTGCAGCGAGGCCACCTCGATGGGCGAGGACGACTCGTAGTCGGCCGAGCCGTACCAGGCCGACAGCCGGCCGGGCGTGTCGCCCGCGACGAGCAGAAGCCTGGCCCCGGCGGCGACGGCGGCCGCAGCCTGCGCGGTGTCGGTCGCCGCCTGCGTGACGGGGTCGGCCTGCCGGTCGTAGCGGACCACGACGGCCTTGCCCCTGGCGTCCAGCCCCCGGTAGTCGGCCGCGGTGCCCGCGCCGGCGTACACGACGGGGAGCTTGCTGCGCCCGGCCGGCAGCATGGTGGAGCCGGCCTGCACCAGCAGGCCCGACACCTGGGGTGCCTTGCCGTGCGACGCCTTGGCGGTGGCGGTCAGCAGCGGGGCCGTCTTGCGCCAGCGGGTGTCGAAGGCGAAGCTGCCGCCGGTCACCTCGGCCGTGGACTGCGCCCACACACTGGTGTAGGCGACGGGCAGCAGGAAGTTCTCGTTGAAGGCGGCATCGCCCGCGACCCGGTTCCACTCCACCCGGGTCAGCTGGTCCTCGCTGCGCTGCGGGGTGAGCGCCGCGACGCGGTGCGCCTTGCGGGCGTCGAGGGCCACCGTGCGGTCGCCGTCCAGCTGCAGCTGGGGCACCGACAGCACGCCGAGCCCGAGGTCGTCGGGGCCTGCCGCGCCGGGCAGGTCGGCGTACATCAGCACCGAGTACTCGCCCTTGGGCAGCCGCATCGTCAGCCGGCCGCTGTCGGGGATCTCCACCTGGTAGGGCGCCTCGTCGCCGGTGCGGTAGACCACCGCGAGGCCGGGGACGGCCGCGCCGGTGCGGTCGGCGGTGGTGATGGTCAGGTTGTAGCGCTCCTCCTCGCGGTCCAGGCCGATCAGGGTGTGCGCGACGAGTGTGCCGTCGGCCGCGGTCGCCGTCAGCTGCCCGTCGCTCACGCCGTAGGGCGCCTTGTCCGGGTCGGCGGTCACGGTGACCTGTGCGGTGCCGCCCGCGGGCACGGTGACCTGCGGTGCGGACAGGGTGAAGGCGGCGGACGCGTCGGCCCCGGCGGCGTCGGTGGCCGCGGCCGCCAGGTCCAAGGTGGCGTCCTTCGCACCGTCGTTGGTGTAGGTGACGGTCCTGGTCGCGGGTGCGTCGGCGGTGTGCGGCCACGGGTAGAAGCCGGCCCACGCGGTCGCCGAGGCGTGCACCGTGCCCAGCACCGCGGCCTGCACGTCGAGCCGGCCGCTGCCGCCCTGCGTGACGGGAATGCCGGGGGTTGCGTGCGCGGTGCTGACCAGGGCGTCCTTGATCTGCTGCCCGGTCCACCCCGGGTGCGCCTGTGCCACCAGGGCGGCGGCGCCGGCGACATGCGGGGTCGCCATCGACGTACCGCTCATCGTGATGTACGGGCCCTCGCCCTCGGCGGAGTCCTTCGAGCGGGCGGCCAGGATGTCCACGCCGGGCGCGGTGATCTCGGGCTTGAGCCCGCCGTCGCCCGAACGCGGCCCCCAGCTGGAGAAGTACGCGAGCTGGTCGGCGGAGTCGACGGCGCCGACGGTCAGGGCGGAGGTGGCCGCGCCGGGTGAACCGATGCCGCCCGGCCCGGTGTTGCCGGCGGCGATGACGAACAGGGCGCCGGTGGAGGCGCTGAGGTCGTCGACGGCCTGGCTCATCGGGTCGGTGCCGTCGCTGACCTCGGTGGAGCCCAGGCTCATGCTGACGACCCTGGCGTGCTGGGTCTGGGCCGCCCACTGCATGCCGGCGATGATCCACGACTCGTCGCCGAAGCCGTCGTCGCCCAGCACCTTGCCGACCAGCAGCCGCGAACCGGGCGCGACGCCCTTCTCCTTGCCGTCCGAGGCGGCGCCGGTGCCGGCGATGGTGGAGGCGGTGTGGGTGCCGTGCCCGAGGCGGTCGGTGGTGTCCTCGCCGGGCACGAAGCTCTGCGAGGAGGCGATCTGCCCTGCCAGGTCCGGGTGTTGCGCGTCGATGCCGCTGTCGAGGATCGCGACGTCCACGCCCTTGCCGTCGGTGCCCGACTGCCACACCGCGGGGGCGCCGATCTGGGCGGTGCTGTCGGCGAGGGTCGCCTTGACCTTGCCGTCGAGCCAGATGTGGCTGATGCCCGCGCCGAAGACGGCGCTGCCGGCCGCGGTACGCGGCTGCGCCTTGCTCCCGGGCACGCCCTGCTGCCCGGCCGCCGCGGCCTTGGCGCGCGTCAGCGCGGCCGGCGGGGTGACCTGCTGCCAGAACCCTGCCGCCCCCGCACGCTGCTCGGTGACCGCCTTGCCGTGCACGGCGGGCAGGTCGAGCCGGGGGGACAGGCCGCGCGGGACGGCGGGTGCGCTGCGGGCGCCGGTGTCGGCGTACTGCACGATCAGCGGCAGCGCTGCGCTGTGCGCGTCGTCGTAGCCGTCGGCGATCAGCGCGGTGACGTCGAAGAGCCGCTGGTCCAGGACGCCTGCGGCCACGTAGGGCAGCGCCTCTGACGGGTAGACGTACAGGTCCTTGCCGACGGTCCTGGTCTGCACCCCGCCGGTGAGGTTCGCGGGGCGTTCGACGGTGGCCGCGGCCCGCCCGTCGGCGAGCGCGGTGACGGTGACCCGGTCGCCGGTCACCAGCGTGACCGTCCCGGCGACGGCGCCCGCCGGCGCTCCTTGCGTCCTCGGGGCGGGGGTGGCCGGGGTGCCGGCCGGCGGTGTCGTGGCCTGCGCGATCGACGGGGTCGCCGCTATCGCCGCAAGGACGGTGCCCATGGCGGTCAGCAGCCGCCGGCGCCGGGTCGGAGATCTCACGTGATGCCCTCCATACGGTGCGTGGAACGCGGAACGCAGCACATTCTTCGGGCACGAGCATGCCAACTGAACGCTTCCGGCTGACGGTTCACCGCCATGACGGAAGCCTGCCGGGGCCGGGCGGCAGGCGGTCGGGGGCGGCAGGGTCTCGATCCCGCTGCGCCGGGAGGCGGAGGCGGATTACCGTCGGGGCATGAGCGCGCGGGGGGACATGCCGATCCACTTGAGGGTGTTCCTGTCCTCGCCCGGTGACGTTGCCGGGGAGCGGGCGGTCGTCCGGTCGGTGGTCGAGCAGGTGCAGTACGACCCGTTCGTGCGCGGGCGGGTGACCTTCGAGGTGGTGGCGTGGGACCAGCCGGGCGGCGGGGCGCCGATGATGGCCACCGAGACGCCGCAGGCGTCGGTCAACCGGGGGCTGCCGCGGCCGTCGGAGTGCGACATCGTGGTGGTGGTGCTGTGGTCGCGGATGGGGACCCCGCTGCCCTTCCCCGAGTACACCAGGCCGGACGGCGGACCCTACCGGTCGGGGACGGAGTGGGAGTACGAGGACGCCGTGCGCGGCGCCCGGGCCGGCGGCCGGCCGAAGGTGCTGGTCTACCGCCGCACCTCCAAGGTGCTGCTCGACTCCGACGCCGGTGACGTGGACCAACTGCTGGCCCAGAAGCGGCTGGTGGACGACTTCTTCGCGCGGATGCGCGACAAGCGGACCGGTGCGGCCCTGGGCGGCCACAAGAAGTACGCCTCGCCCGAGGGACTGCGGGTCGAGTTCGAGCACGACCTCAAGTCGCTCGTGCACGACCTCGTCACCGCGGCGCCGCCCGCCACCGCCCTGCTGCCGCGCGCGGACATGGCCCCGGCCTGGGAGGGCTCGCCCTTCCCCGGGCTACGCGCCTTCACGCCGGTGGACGCGCCGATCTTCTTCGGCCGGGGCAGGGAGACCGACGAACTCGTCGCGCGGGTGGCCGCCAGCGGCTTTGTCGCGGTGGTCGGCGCGAGCGGGTCTGGGAAGTCCTCGCTGGTCGGTGCCGGGCTGATCGCCCGGCTGCGGGAGAGCGGATCGGGGTGGGCGCTGCCGGCGTACGACGGGGACGGCAGGCGCTGGTCGGGCCTGCGGTTCACCCCCGGCGAGGTCGGCGACGACCCCTTCCTCGCCGTCGCGGCCCGCCTCGCGCCGCTGACGGGAGCCAACGCGGCGGCGGTGGCACAGCGCCTTGCCGCCGAGCCCGGCGCGGTCGTGGAGTACCTGCCGGCCGGCACCTCGCTGATGTTCGTGGACCAGTTCGAGGAGCTGTTCACCACGGTCGAACCCGCGAGGGTGCGGCTGTGGGTGCAGCTGGTCGAGGCGGCGGCGCTGTCCGGCCGCTGCCATGTCGTGGTCACCTTGCGGGCGGACTTCTACCACCGCTGCCTCGAAGTGCCGCAGCTGGCCAGGCTGCTGGAGGCCGGCCAACTGCCGCTCGGCGCACCGACCGACACCCTGTACGACATGATCGCGCGGCCCGCCGAGCGGGCCGACCTGCGCTTCGAGGAGGGCCTGGCCGGCCGGATCGTCCGCGACACCGGCGCCGACCCGGACGCGCTGCCACTGCTGGCGTACACCCTCGACGAGCTCTACCGGGCCGGCGTCCACCGGGACGGGCGGCGCGACGGTCTGCTGGACCTGACGGCGTACGAGCGGCTGGGCGGTGTGCAGGGCGCGATCGGCACCCGCGCCGAGAACGTCTTCACCGGCCTGCTGGACGACCGGGCACGCGCGGCCTTCTCCCGGGTCTTCCGCGAACTGGTCCGGGTCGACGAGAACGGCCGCTCCACCCGCAGGAGGCCCCGGCTCGCACAGATCACCGGCGGCCGGCCCGCGCGCCGGCTCATCGAGGTCTTCACCCAGGCCCGGCTGCTCGTGCAGAGCAAGGACGAGGCCGACCAGCCCGTCGTCTACGTCGCCCACGAGGCGCTTTTCGGCAGCTGGCGGCGGCTGGCCGACTGGGTCCAGGCGGTCAGGGACGACCTGCTGCTCGAACACAAGGTCACCGCCGCGGCGGCGGAGTGGGCCGAGCACGGCAGGGACGAGGCCTTCCGCTGGCCGCACGAGCGGCTGGAGCCGGTGTACGCGATGGTGCAGCGCCTCGGTGCGGAACTCGACGCCGCCACCGCGGCGTTCGTCGAGCCCGAGCACGAACGGCTCTTCCCCGTGCTGCGCGACGCGGCCGTCGAGGGATACCGGCGGCAGAACGCGATGGACCGGCTGGTCACCATCGGCCCGGCGACCGTGCCGGGCCTGCTGGAGATGGTGGAGGACCCCTCGCCCGTGGTGCGGGACGCCGCCGCCACCGTACTGGGCAGGCTCGGCGAACCGGCGGTCGACGGCCTCGTCGCGGTGCTGGGCCGGGGCGGTCCTGACGCCCGGCTCGCGGCGGTCGGCGCGCTGCGCCGGATCAACGTGCCCAGGGCCGTGCGGGAGTTGGCCCCGGCCCTGCGCGACGAGGACGCCAGGGTGCGGTCGGCGGCCGTCGGCGCGCTGGGCGCACTCGGCGGTGCGGACGCGCGGGACCTGCTCGGCTCCGCGGTGACCGACGAGGCGGCCGACGTCCGCTGGCTGGCGGCCGGCGCCCTCGGCGCCTTCGGACCGGACGCGGTGCCGCACCTGCTGGCGGCGAGCCGCACCGACAGCGAGGCCACGGAGTCGGCCAGGCGCGCCCTGCTGGCCATCGGCGAGCGCGCCGTCGAGCCGCTGCTCGACGGCCTGACCGGCCCGGACACCGACAAGCGCGTCAACGCGGCCGCCGCACTCGCGGCACTCGGCACCACCGCCGTACCCCGGCTGGTCCCACTGCTCGCCGACGACGACGCCGATGTGCGCTGGCGCGTGTGCGACATCCTCGCCGCGATCGGCGACGGCAGCGCTGCGGGGCCGCTGCTCGCCGCGCTGGAGGACACCGAGCCCGCGGTGCGCGCGGGAGCCGCGTACGCCCTCGCGAAGGTGGGCGCCGTGCCGGCCGTACCGGCGATGCTCGGCGCACTGGCCGACCCCGACCACGACGTGCGGTGGGCGGTCGCCGACGCGATCGCCGAACTCAGCGCCTCCTCGACGCAGCCGCTGCTCGACGCCCTTTCGGCGCGGGCACCGGGTACGCCGATGGTGTCCGCCGCGCTGGGCAGGTGCACCGACCCCGCGCTGGTGTCCTGGCTGCGCTCGGACCACGAGGCGGTGCGCGACCGCGTGCGGGACGTACTGGTCACCTGGGGCGAGCCCGCGGTGCCCGGGCTGCTGGAGCTGCTGCCCGACCCCGACCGGCCGGCGCGGGAGGCCGCCGCCCGCACGCTGGCGGGGATCGGCTCGGCGGCGGTGCCAGGCCTGATCGAACGGCTCGACAGCCCCGCCCCGCTCGCCCGCTCCGCGGCGGCCCGGACGCTGGGCTGGATCGGAGCCGAGGAGCGGCAGACCTCCTGGCCGCTCGGCGCACCCCACCCGCACCGGGCGCTGCCCGCACTCGAACGCCTGCTGGGCGACCCGGAACCGGCCTGCCGGGACGCCGCCGCCGACGCGCTGGCCCGCTTCGGCGAGCACGCGCTGCCCGTGGTGTGGCGGGCTCTGGCGGCTCCCGCGACGCCGACCCGCCAGGCGGCGGTACGGGCCGCCGTCCGGATCGGCGCCGCCGCGGCGCCCGGCCTGCTGAGCATCGCCGCCGACGCCGCAACTCCGGCGCAGGCCCCGGCCGTCGAGGCCCTGCGGGCGATCGCGACACCGGCGGCACTCTTCGGCCTCACCGAACTGGGCGTCACACCGGCCCGGACCTGACGGCTTCCCGGTCCGCGCAGCCGGCGTGCTCTGCCGCTAGGCCGTGTTTTGGAAGTAGCGCCGTCCGCCCACAGGGCGGGCCCCGCGGCGCCTGGTGCGTGCGATCGCAAGGCGGAGGGTCGTCCTCGTAGTGGGCCTATTCGGACGACTCCGACAACGCAGCGAGCGTGCGTGCCAGGCGTCGCGGGGCAGGCGGGACTTCCAAAACACGGCCTAGTCCAGCACCGCGCGGAAGGCCCGCTCGCCGATGCCGCGCATCAGCGGGTTGTCCGCCGAGTGCGTGAGGAACACCAGCGACAGGACAAGTGCCCACCCGCGGGCCCGCCCCCAGGTCGCGTCGTCGGCACTGGCGTACGCCCGCCGAAAGGCCGCACGCTGCCCGGTCGTGAACAGCATCCAGGCGACGGACAGATCCGCCGCGGGATCGCCGGACGTGATGTCACCGAAGTCGATCACGGCGCTGATCCGCCCCCGGTCGACGAGGATGTTGGCCGGGTGCAGGTCCCCGTGCAGCCACACCGGCGGCCCTTCCCAGGCCGGCGCAGCGGCAGCCGCCCGCCACACCCGCGCAGCGGTGGCGCGGTCGGCCGCATCGACCTGCGCCAGCCCGCTCAGGACGCCTTCGGTGCGTCCGGCCAGCGGGATCCCGCGGAATGCGTTGACGGGCGCCTGCGGGGGTGCCGGGACATGCAGCGCGTGCAGGAAACCGCCGAGCGCCGCCGCGGCCGACCAGTGGTCGTAGGGCTCCGCGCGCGCCGCGATCCGGCCCGGGAGGAAGGGCACGACGCTCCAGGACCACGGGTACTGTGCCGTCGGCCGCCCGATACGCACCGGCGCCGGCACAGGCAGCGGCAGGCGTCCCGCCAGCTCCGGCAGCCACCGCTGCTCGTGCGCGAGCAGTTCGGCGGCCACGGCACGCCGCGGCAACCGGACGAGGAGTTCCCCGCCGAGCCGGCACACAAGGTTGTCCCAGCCGTTGGCCAGCACCTCGATCGGCAGGTCCGCGAGGTCGGGGTGCTGCTCGCCGAGCAGATTCCGCACCAACTCCGCGGAGACCGGGAACTCCGCTGCCGGCATTCGCTGACCTGTCACGCCGAAACCCTACGGCCGCGCCGTGCAGGCGCGTCGCGCACACCTGCTCAGCTGTCGCAGAAGTAGGCCAGCCGGAAGTCGAGGGGGAGGTCGCGTTCCACGGTGACGTTGCAGTTGAAATACAGCAGACCTGCGTCGGTGTACTCCGGGTTGTCGTCGAAGGCCACCCAGAAGGCCTCCTCCGGCGTCTCTCCCCTGAGCGCGCCGGCCCGCCACAGCACGTACAGGAAGTTCCTGATGTGGTGGGCGATGCGTCGCGGCAGAGCCGGGTCGTCCTTGCGCTCGAAGATCGCCCACTGCGTCCCCACGCGGATGTTGCGCAGCACGAAGGTGACCAGGCGCCGCCGGTAGATGTACCGCCACGCCGGGTCGCTGCTCAGGGTGCGGCTCCCCCACAGCACGACCCCGCGGGCGGCCGACGGGATGATCGAGTTGATCCCGATCGGGTTCAGGATGTCCTGCTCTCCCGAGGTGAGCACCGTCTCGACGTCGACGGCGCCCAGAACGGTCTGGTTGGCCGGTGTGTGGTGGAAGCCGCGCATCAGGTCCACCTGGGCGTACACCCCCGCGATGTGCCCGCTGGGAGGCAGGTGGCGGAAGCGTCCCGTGCTGGGCTCGTAGACCCTGATCCACGGGTAGTACAGCACCGCGTAGGAGCTGTCGTAGCCGGTTTCGTCCGTCCGCCAGGTCCTTACCCCCTGCGCGTCGAGCCCGGGTGGGCAGTCCACGATCGCGATCCGGTCGCCGCGCATCTCGCAGTGCGCGATCAGCGCGAGCTGGATGTTCCTGGCCTGGTCCATGTCCAGCAGCCCCTGCTGGTAGGCGAGCATCACATCCGGTGCGCAGACGAGCGACACGTCGTCGAGCGTGTCGAGCCCCGCGATCCCGGTACGGCTCGCGTAGTCCCCGACGAAGGCCTCCACCACGCGCTCCGCATCGGACGGCACCCGCACCACGACGCAGGACTGCCCGCCGTTGGAGAAGAATCCGTACACGGACAGGGCCAGCGCCCCCTCGCCGAAGGAGTCGAAGGTCGCCCGGAACTGGGACCAGCTGTGGATCCAGGTCGGCGTGTCGAACGGTCCGGAAGGCGTGAAACCCACGAAGGCGGTATGCGTGTGCTCCGGCACCCACCGCGCCGCCGGCTGCCCGCCCGCGTCCTCGTCGAGCGAGGGCGCCCGCTGCCGCACCGCGGGCGCAGGCCCCGCCGTGGAGGCGTCCTCCTCCAGGTACACCCCGGGGCGCAGATAGGTGGGCACATGCTCTCCCGGAAGAAGTCGTCGGCCGGACGGCCCCACCCTGGTTTTCCCCGCGTGCCGCTGTCAACCGGGCCTGCGCCAGGCCCTGCTGGGCCGCGGCCGCGACCGGTGGGCAGGCGGCAGGTGACGCCGGGGGCGGCGGCGGGGGAGAATCCGCCGCATGCGCACGATCGACTACACCGCCCACCTGGAGCGGGAGGGCGGACTGCTCGCGGACGCCGCCGCGAAGGCGGGCGAGCAGTCCCCCGTCCCGACCTGCCCCGGCTGGACGACCGGCGAACTGGTCCGGCACACCGCTACCGTCCACCGCTGGGCCGCCCGCATCGTGGGTGAGCGGCTGCCCGGTCCCGTACCGGAGGATCCGGTGCCCGAGCGGCCGACCGGTCCGGCGCTGCTGCCCTGGTTCCTGGACGGGCACGGCGACCTCGTCCGTACGCTGCGGGCGGCCGGCCCCGACACGGACTGCTGGGCCTTCCTGCCCGCGGCGTCCCCGGTGGCGTTCTGGACGCGGCGCCAGGCGCACGAGACCGCGGTCCACCGGGTGGACGCCGAGTCGGCGCGGGGCGGCGACCTCTCCCCCATCGACCCGGACTTCGCGGCCGACGGCATCGACGAGCTGCTGACCGGCTTCCACGCCCGCTCCCGCAGCAGGGTGCGCGCCGAGCAGCCGCGCACCCTGCGCGTCCGGCCGAGCGACGCGGACGCCGCCTGGACGGTACGGATCTGCGCCGACGCGCCCCCGTCCACCGAGCGCTCCGCGGACGGCCCGGCCGACTGCGAACTGACCGGCCCGGCCCAGACCCTCTACCTCGTCCTGTGGAACCGCCTCCCCCTCGACGCGGCGACACTCACCGGCGACACCGCCCTCGCCACGCTGTGGCGGGAGACCTCGGCCGTCATCTGACGCCCGGACGCCATGCCCGAACGAGGGGATGACATGTCAGCGGTCAGCCGGAGCAGCCTGCGTATTGCCCGCGCCCACGAGGGCGCGGCCGGGCCGGTGCTCGTGGCCTGCGATCCACGGGGCGAGATCCTGCTGCTCTCGACCGGCGACGGCCCGCACGGCGTGTGCCGCTGGGACACCGACACCGGCGCGCTGCTGTGGCGTGCGCAGGGCGGCGGCACCGCACTGGCCGCGGTGCGACTGGCTGCGGGGCGGTGGGTGGCCGCGCTGTCGGCGCTCACCCGCGCCTTCATCGGCAAGCGGGCCGGCTCGACGACGTGCTCGACGTGCCCTTGCGGGAACGCAACACCCTGCTGCTCAAGGCCGGGTTCGCGCCCGAATACCCGGCATCCGAGCTGGACGCGCCGTCGCTCGCCGCCGTCCGCGGCGCGCTCGAGACCATCCTGCGGCAGCAGGAGCCCTTCCCGGCCCTGGTGATGGACCGGAGCTGGGACATCCTGCACACCAACGCCGCCGCTCGCGGCTTCTTCGCTCTCCTCCAGGACGGGCAGGCCAGGACGGTTCCCGGGCCGGCGAACGTCCTGCGCCGGATGTTCCACCCCGACGGCGTGCGCCGGCACGTCGCGAACTGGCCGGAGGTCGCCGAAGCGCTCGTCCGGCGCGTGCGCCGGGAGGCGGTCGGCGGCCTCACCGACGAGCGCGCCCACCGGATCCTCGACGAGGTGCTGGACTATCCCGGGGTCCCGGCCGCCTTGCGGTCGCTCGACGCTGCCAGGCCGACGCTGCCGATCGTGCCGATCCGGTACGTGCACGGTGACCGCCGGTTCGGCTTCTTCTCCACGGTGACGACGCTCGGGACACCGCAGGACGTCACGCTGCAGGAGCTGCGCATCGAGTGCTTCTTCCCGATGGACGACGAGACCCGGCAGCAGGCACGTTTGCTGCGCGCACGCCGATGAGCCGTCCGTGCCGGTCTGGAACCCGTGCGGGTCAGGCGGCGCTCAGGCGGGCGATCTGGTCGCCGGTCAGGGTGAGTTCGGCCGCTTTCGCTGAGTCCTCGATGCTCTGCGGGCGGCTGGCGCCGGGGATCGGGACGACGACCGGGGACAGCGCGAGCATCCAGGCCAGGCACACCTGGTGCGGGCTGACACCGTGCTCGGCTGCCACCTCGACGAAGGGCGCGAACCGCGAGCCGAGGTCCCCGGCCCTGGTGATGCCGCCGAAGGGGCTCCAGGGCAGGAACGCGATGCCGAGTTCGTCGCACAGCGCGAGCTCGGGGTCGCTGCTGCGGAAGGCGGGCGAGAACTGGTTCTGCACCGACACCAGCCGGCCGCCGAGGATCTCGCCGGCCTGGCGGATCTGGGCGGGGTCGGCGTTGGAGATGCCCGCCATGCGGATCTTGCCCTCGTCGAGGAGTTCCGCCAGGGCGCCGACCGACTCGGCAAAGGGGACCCGCGGGTCGGGACGGTGGAACTGGTAGAGCCCGATGGCCTCCACCCCCAGCCGCTTCAGCGACGCCTCGCACGCCTGCTTGACGTACTCGGGCCGGCCGTCCTGGGTCCAGCTCCCGTCGCCGGGTCGCAGATGCCCGCCCTTGGTGGCGACCAGCACGTCGCCGCCGGCCGGGTGGGAGGCGAGGGCCTTGGCGATCAGGGTCTCGTTGTGGCCCACCTCGTCGGCGTGCAGGTGGTACGCGTCGGCGGTGTCGATGAACGTGACACCCGCGTCGAGAGCTGCGTGGATGGTGGCGACGGAGCGCGCTTCGTCGGGTCGGCCCTCGATCGACATGGGCATACCGCCCAGGCCGATGGCACTGACGTGGGCGGTTCCGATACGGCGGGTCTGCATGGGGTTCACGGCTCTTCTCGTCTCCTGTGCTGCTGTCCGGCAGCCCGGTGCACTGCCGGCTGCCGTGGACCAGCATCCCGCCGGGCTCCGCGAGCCGTCCAACAGAAGAAACCGAACGGATTCAGAAGCTGCACCGCATAGTCGCCCCCCGGTGGTCGGCGTGCAGGCGGGCGAGGCCGCACCTAGCATGAGCGGGAGGGCGTGAACGGACCAGCCGGGTGCTCAAGGACGGCACGAGGCAGGCGACCGCCCAGGGGGCCGATGGGTTCGCCGGCCCGGACCCCGCCCGTGAGGAAGGTGGCGTGGTGGCCACACTGACAGCGGTGAACGTCGGGATGCCCAAGGACGTCCCCTGGCACGGCAGGACCGTGCACACCGGGGTGTACAAGCAGACCGTGACCGGGCCGCGGATGGTGCGGAGGCTGAACATCGACGGCGACGGCCAGGGCGACCTGGGCGGGCACGGCGGTGAGCAGCGGGCGGTGCTGGTCTACCAGCTCGGCTCCTACCGCCACTGGGCGCAGGAACTGGGCCGCGACGATCTCGCACCGGGCCACTTCGGGGAGAACTTCACCGTCGACGGCCTGCCCGACGACGAGGTCTGCATCGGTGACCGCTACCGCATCGGCGGCGCGCTCTTCGAGGTCACGCAGCCGCGGGTGACCTGCTACCGGGTGGGCCTGCGGATGGGCGAGCCGCAGATGGCGGCGCTGCTGGTCGCGCACCACCGCCCAGGCTTCTACCTGCGGGTGATCGAGGAAGGGGAGGTCGAGGCGGGCCAGGAGATCGTCAAGACGGCCGGCGGGCCCGAGGCGATGACGGTCGAGGAGATCGACCGGGTGCTCTACCTGCCCGGGCACACCCGCGAGCAGGTCGAGCGCGCCCTGCGGATCCCCGCGCTCAGCCCCGGCTGGCAGGTCTCCATGCGCACCCTGCTGGACCAGGGCGACGGCGAGGCCGCCGGGGCCTCGGGCAGCGCCGGGCTCAACACGGCGGCCACCGCCCCGCCGCCCGGCTGGCGGGGCTTCCGCCCGCTGACCGTCACCGGTATCCAGGCCGAGAGCCGCAGCGTTTTCTCGCTGCACCTGGCGGCCGATGACGGCGCCGACCTGCCGCCCGCGCTGCCGGGCCAGTTCCTCACCGTGAAGGTCCAGCCGGCGGGGGACGCTCCCCCGCTGATCCGCAGCTACTCGCTGTCCGGCGAGCCGGGCGCCGGCACGTACCGCATCAGCGTGAAGGTCGAACCCCACGGCGCCGCCAGCAACGAACTGCACGCGCACATCCGTGTCGGCGACCGTCTGGAGGCCGCCGCGCCGCGCGGCACCTTCTGCCTGGCCGACGGCGACAACCCGGTGGTCCTGCTGTCGGCCGGCATCGGGGTCACCCCTGTCCTGGCCATGCTGCACGCCCTCACCCGCGACCGCTCCACCCGTCAGGTGTGGTGGCTGCACGGCGCCCGCAACAGCACCGAGCACCCCTTCGCGCGGGAAAGCCGCGATCTGGTCGCGGCACTCCCCCACGGGCGCTCGACCGTCTTCTACAGCAGCCCGGCGCCCACCGACCGTCTCGGCGTCGACTACGAGCAGGCAAGCCGCCTGTCGGCCGACCGTATCGCCGCCCTCGGGCTGCCGACCGACGCCGACGCCTACCTGTGCGGACCCACGGGATTCATGGACAGCGTCACCGCCGCGCTCGTCGACTCGGGCCTGGACGCGGCACGCGTCCACACCGAGATGTTCGGCGCGGGAGCCTCCCTCACCCCCGGGATCAAGGGCGACAAGGCCGCGCCCGCGCCCCACCAGCCCGCGGGCCCGGCCGGCACCGGCCCGATGGTGTCCTTCGCCCGCAGCGGCCTCGACGTCCCCTGGAACGACGCCCAGGACTCCCTGCTCGAACTCGCCGAGGCCTGCGACGTCCCCGTCCAGTGGTCCTGCCGCACCGGTGTCTGCCACACCTGCGAACTCGCCCTCATGTCCGGTTCGGTGGACTACTCGCCCGACCCGGTCGAGCCCCCCGCCGACGGCAACATCCTCATCTGCTGCTCGAAACCCGCCGACGGGATCGTCCTGGACCTGTAGCAGGCCCAGGACGAGGCGACCGGCGGCACCTGCCTCGGGCGCACCGGCGCCGCCGCTACTACTGCGCCGGGGTCACCGACAGCGATGTCAGGGAGGCCTGTCCGCGGTCCCAGCCCGAGACGGCCAGCGCGACGTATCGCGCGGTGGCGGTGGTGTCGAGGCTGCCGCTGAGGCCGCGCGCCCGCAGGGACCCGGCCGGTGTGTAGGTCAGGCCGTCGGTGCTGAACTCGACCGTCGCCGCGGGGACCCGGCCGCCGGTCCACTCGGCGCGGACCTCCCGCAAGGCGGTGGCGGCACCGAGGTCCACCACCATGCGGGCGTGGTCCGCACCCGGCCGCCACGCGGTCGACGGATCGCCGTCGACGGCCGCCGCCGGATCGGACATCCCGTCGGGCAGGGGGCCGGTGGGGAAGGTCGCACAGCCCAGTGCCGCGTCCGCCAGCGGATACGGCGTCGCACCGCGCACCGTCACCTCGGTGGTCCGGCCGGGGCGGACGGGGACGACCGCGCGCCCGCCGTCCGGCGCGGTCACGAGCAGCTGCGAGCGCGGGCCGCGCACCCTCAGCGTCGCCGCGTCGACCACTTCGGCGGTGGTGCCCACCGGCACCCCGCCGGAGCCTTTCGCCCGCAGGGTGAAGCGGGCGGGTGCGACCCGCGCGGTGGCAGCCGGCAACTGGGCCGCGTAGTCGGTGCCGGCCGCGGTGACCGTCTGCTTCCCGGCGTAGAGCGTCACGGCCGCGCGGTCCTGCGGCACCGACACGGTGGCGGAGACGGCGGCGCCCGAGAGGTTGAACAGGCTCAGGTGGCCGCCCGCCGTGCTGGCGCGGACCACCGCGGACCCGGTCGTCGGGGCGGGCAGCGCCGCCGCGGCCCTGACCGCGGCGGGTGCGCCCGTGGGCAGCCCCTCCACCAGGAGCGGTGCGGCCGGGCCGTCGGAGAGGATCACCAGGTCGCCGTAGACGGACAGGGGGTGGGCGCCGCCGCGCACCACAAGACCGGCGCGGCCGTCGACCGACAGCCACCCTCCGCTGCTGGTCAGGTCCGCCTCGGGGAAGCGCGCCAGGTCGGTCCAGGCCAGGCCGTCGGCTGATCCTTGCACCCGGTAGGCCTGACCGGCCGCGACCTCCCAGCTCAGGACGACCCGGTCGAAGGACACGGCTTGGCCGAGGTCGACCGCTATCCAGCTGTCCTTGCGGCCGCGGTCGCCCTTCGCGACCGCCCAGCGGGTCGTGGCGTCGCCGTCCACGGCCAGCGCGGCGCCCTTGCCGGTGTCGGCGGACGAGGCGGTGGCGGTCGCGCCCAGGGCCAGGTCGGGGCCGTCGGCGCCGTCGTGGACCTCGAAGGCGTAGAGCGAGTAGCCGTAGGTCGGATGACCGCTGATCCCGAGCATCCGGACGTACCGGTAGGAGGCGCCGGGAACGTCGACCCGGTCGACGCGCGGGCCTGGCCCCGCGGTGGTCCCGGCCTTCCCGCTGTCCTGCGAGGCGACCGTGGCCGTCGCGTCGGCGGCGGTGTACGTACGGCTGCCGTCGAGCCCGCTCAGCCCGGGCATCGTCAGGTTCTGCACCTGCAGCTGTCCTTCGCCGTCGGCGGTGCCGCTGGTCGCGTAGACCACGGCGCCGGACGGCAGGGTGGTGAAGCCGGCGAAGCCGGAGCCGAGCGTCAGCAGCGTCGCGCTCGCGTCGATCCCGTCCCGCACCTGGTGGTAGGTGGTGACCGCCCGGCCCGTCACCTTGGCCGCGGTGGACGGCAGGAACATCGCCGTGCCGCCGCTGAGCGCGAACAGCCAGTCGTCGTGGGCCGGTTGCCAGGCGAACTTCACGAAGCCGGGCTTGCTGACCGCCGCAGCCCACGCGGCCGGTGTCTGGTGGGCGACCAGTCCGGGTCCGGTGCCGAAGTCCTTGACGCCGCTGGCCCGGTCGAACAGTTCCGTGGCGGACAGGGGCGTGACCACGCCGCCGTGGGCGGCACGCCACTCGTGCAGCAGGTAGCTGATCGCCACTTCCGCACGGGCCTCGGGTTCGTACTTGGGCTCGCCGGAGAACTTCGCCAGCCGGTAGAGGGGCGGGTAGGCCTGGTACGGCGCGAGCCGGGCGGCCATCGCGGCCTCCGCCCACGCGGCGGCGCGGTCACCGGTGACCTGGGCGAGGAAGGCCAGCGGGATGACGTCGCGGCCGTAGAGGTGCTCGCGGTCGTTGACCATCGGCATGAGCGGCTCGCCCGCGTCGCTCATCACCATCAGCAGGGTGCGCCACAGCGGTCCGGCGTTGGGCTGCGCGGTGAGCACCTGCGGCAGCGGGCGGCCCGCGGTGATGAAGTGGATGGCGTTGCGGCCGGAGGTACGCCACAACTCCTCCTGGTAGTGCGGCCCGAAGGAGAGGTGGTTCTCCACGATGAAGGTGTCGTACAGGTTCTGGGCGGTGTTGGCGCTGACCGGTACCCCGTCGACGAGCGTCGGGTTGGCAAGGTCGGCGGCGGGCAGCCCGGTCTCGTTGCGGCTCCACATCCCGAAGTCGGCGTTCCAGTCGGCGTGGCGCGGATCGTCGGCGGCCCAGGCCAGCGCGGGGGCCAGCGACTGCGCGTAGACGCCCATCTCCTCCAGCTTGGTGTCGCCGACGAAGCCGCCCTTGAGCCCGTTGGTGGTCCAGCTGCCGGAGGCGGGGTCGGCCGCGGTGCCCAAGGCGTGCGTGTAGGCGGCCTGTTCGCGCACGAGCGTGTCGACGTTCTGCCGGGTGGCAGCGTCCAGGTGGTCCCACAGCAGCCGTGCGGCGAGCACGAAGTACAGCTGGAAGGTGGTGTCGAAGAACAGGGTCCTCCCCCACTCCGTCCCGCCGGTGAGGCGGTTGGAGGCGGCGAAGTGCGTGATGCTGTCGAGGGTGTGGGACAGCAGCGTGTCCCGGTCCACCCCGGCCAGGTCCGCGTCGTAGGTGCCGCGGGTCAGCAGCACGGCGTTGCCGAGGACCACCGCGAAGCCGAAGTCCGAGGCGGTGTAGTGCCCCTTCGCGCTGTCCCACTGGGTCTCCGCCCAGCGGGTGTGCGTCAGCAGGGCCTGGTAGTAGGCGTCGGCCACCGGGTCCGGGGCTGCCGCACCGCCGCCTGCCGGGTGGTGCGCCGGGTCGGCGTGGGCCTTCGCGGCGCCGAGCGCGATGGGTGCGCCCGCCAGCAGGACCGTCACACCGGCGAGTTGGGTGAAACGGCGCCTGCTGAGATCGGCGGAGTCGTACGACACGGGTGTTCCTCCAGGACTCTGCATCCGACAACGTTGTCAAACCGCGGAGCCGATTCTTCGCCCTGCATCCGCCCACGTCAATGGCCGGACCGCATCCGGCGCGACGGGGAGCCGCCGCGGGCCGCGGGCGGCACTGGGTCCTGGGGCGGACCGGCAGGCTCTCCGTGCTCGCCCATGGAGGGTGGCCGCTCAGTCCGCTCCCGGGAGCGTCCGGGGCAGGCCGAAGCGCGGCAGCACACTCGCGCCGAAACCGGTGACCGAGGCGATGCGGTCGTCCGCGACGGTGACGACGAGCAGTCCGTAGGCGCGGAAGGCACCTGTATGGGGATCGGCCACGTAGGTGGCGAGGGCCGGGTGGCCGTTGGCGCGGGTCGGGACCACCCGGTAGGACCGACCGGGGCGGAGGGTGACGGCTGCGAAGAACTGCTGGGCCGCGTCGATGCCCCGGTACTCCAGCATCGCGGGCGGCATGGAGAGCCGTACGTCCTCGGAGAGCAGCCCCACCAGGGCCGGGAGGTCGGCGCGTTCGAGGGCGTCGGTCAGCTGGGACACCAGGTGGCGTTCGGCCGTGGTGTCCGGCCGGCGCACGGGCCTTTCGCTGCCGGAGTCCGCCAGGTGGCTGTCGATCGTGGCCCGTGCCCGCTTGAGGGCGCTGTGAACCGACTCCCGGGTGGCGTCCAGCATCGCGGCCACCTCGCCCGCGCGGTAGCCGAGCACGTCGCGCAGTACGAGGACGGCGCGCTGCCGCGGCGGCAGCAGCTGCAGGGCGGTGACGAACGCGAGCGAGATCGCCTCGGTCGTCTCGTAGCGGGTCTCAGGACCGGGCGCCTGGTCGACGAGGTGGTCCAGCAGCACGTCGGGATAGGGGTCGAGCCACGGCGGTGCGTCGCTGACGCCGGTCGGCTCGGGCAGGGTCAGGTCGGGGAGCGGGGTCGCGCTGCGCGGCCGCCGGCGGTCCGCGCGGAGCATGCTCAGGCAGCGGTTGGTCGCGATCTGGTACAACCAGGTGCGCAACGAGGAGCGTTGGCCGAACGTGCCCAGGTTGCGCCAGGCGGACACCAGGGCCTCCTGGAGCGCGTCCTCGGCGTCCTGCAGCGATCCGAGGATGCGGTAGCAGTGCACCTGCAGTTCGTGGGAGTGCACTTCGACCAGTTCACGGAACGCGTGGTGGTCGCCGGCACTGGCTCTGGCGATCAGGTCCGATGTCTCCATGCATCCTCGCTCTGCTGGTCTCCGCCGGGAGCTGTCAGCTCGCCGCCTGCCCGGACGTCTCGTCCCGAAAGCCCTGTCCGCACGTACTGACGCCGCCGCACCGGCGAATTGGGCGGTTCCCGCACGCCCAATGCGCCGGTCCCCCGCCGTCTACCCGAACGGAGGCGGTCCCGGCCCGGGGCGCGCCCCGGACACGGAACAGGACCACAGATCATGGCCAACTACGTCTTCTCCTTCCGCGTGCCCTCCGACTACCGGCCCGACGCCGGGACGCCGGCCCAGTGGCGGGCATGGTTCGGCGAGCTGGGCTCGGCCCTGGTGGACGTCGGCAACGCGGTGACCGGCTACGCCTCGCTCGGCGAGGTCGGCGGCAGCGGCTCGCGAATGGTCGGCTACTCCGTGGTGTCGGCGGACGACATGGACTCCGCACTGGCGCTGGCCAAGGACTGCCCGGCGCTGCGGGTCGGCGGCGGGGTCGAGGTCGGTCCCGCCATGGAAGTCGCCGGATCGTGAACGGCGCCATGACCGTTTTGAGCGGCGGCGAGGCGCTTCCCGGCACCGATACTGCGCCACCCGGTGCGGACGGCCATCTCCGAGAACGATAACGTCCGGCTCTTGGCCGGGGCCGGGTCCAGGTGCTCGCGCCACCACTCCCGGCCCCCGGTCGCCGGAGCCCCGTACGCGAAGCCCACGGCCTTCAGCCCACCTGAACGGGTGTCTCTGAACTCCCAACCCGGCACGGCCGCGTAGTTCACGCATGCGGACGGGGCCACGCGACCGGCCACCCCGAGGACATCGACTGCGACCGACGGCACATGCACAGCAACCCAGATGTCCGACTTCGGCGGTCGGCCGACGGGGCACCGCACCCGTAGCCGGTCCGCGCCGCCGAACGGCCGGGGTACGACATGGGATCTCCACCGGGGCGAAACGACTACGCGACAGCCTCGACTGATTCCACGCCATATGAGAACTAGCCCTTGATGTGCCGCACACCACTGTGGCACCTTCACCCTCGCGGGAAGGATGGTGCGCTATACATCCCATCACTTGACCACACGACAGCCGCGCAATCCTTCCTGTTAGCGCTCACACAGATTGTCCTCGCCATCTTCTTCGGGAGGTTCAGCATGCGGATGTCAAGGTCGGCGCGCAGAGAGACCGACGCCGGCAGCGGGGCTGCGGGGCCGCGGTCCTGGAGGCTTCGGGCGGCCGTGGCCGCGGTGACGGCGGTCGCGGCGGCGGTCGCAGCGTTGTCCGTAGGGTCGCCTGCCTCAGCCAGGCCGGCGCCGGAAGCAGCCGCGCCGCAGGCCGCACAGGGCAACCCCTACCAGCGGGGCCCTGATCCCACCGTGGCCGCCATCGAGGCGTCACGCGGCCCGTTCGCCACTGCGCAGATGAGCGTGGCGCCGGGCAACGGGTTCAACGGTGGGGTCGTCTACTACCCGACGGACACCAGCCTGGGTACGTGGGGGGCGTTGGCGATCGTGCCGGGCTACACGGCACTGTGCGCCGACGAGGAGGCCTGGATGGGCCCGTGGCTCTCCTCCTTCGGCTTCGCGGTGATCTGCGTCGAGACCAACACCCGCACCGACGACGCCGGCACCCGGGCGTCCGAACTGCTGGCGGGGCTGGACTGGTTGACCACGCAGAGCCCGGTCAGGGCGGAGATCGACCCGAACCGACTGTCCGTGCTGGGGCACTCCGCGGGCGGGGCCGGCGCGATCATCGCGGCGGAACGCCGGCCGGCGCTGAAGGCGATGATCGGCCTCGCCCCGGGTTTTCCCGGCAACGGACTGAGCATGGCCACCGACACGGTGCCGACCCTGGTCGTCGGCGGCCAGAACGACACGGTCGTCACCCCGTCGTATCTCAGCGGCCTGTACGCCACGCTGCCGGCCGGCACGCAGAGCGGTTTCGCGCAGATCGCCGGAGCCGACCACGTGTACTACACCCGTCCCAACAACGTGGAGATGAAGCTGCTCATCCCGTGGCTGAAGGTGTTCGTGGACAGCGACACCCGCTACACACAGTTCCTCTGCCCGGCTCTGCCGGATCCCTCCGGCATCTCTGCCTACCAGCCGAAGTGCCCCTACGTGCCCACCGGCGGGACGACACCGCCACCCGGAGGCCAGTCGGTCCACGCCGTGGGCGCGGGCAAGTGCCTGACCGTGCCGGGCGCCGACCCGGCAGCAGGCACGCAGACGGACATCTCCACCTGCGACGGCGGCACGGGCCAGGTGTGGACGCGTACCTCCTCCGGCCAGCTGACGGTGTCCACCGGTGGTACGACCATGTGCCTGGACGCCGCCGGAGCGGGCGTCAGCCCGGGTACGCGGGTGCAGGTCTGGCCGTGCAACGGCGGGTCGAACCAGCAGTGGAGGGTGAACGCGAACGGCACGATCACCGGGGCGCAGTCCGGGCTGTGCCTGGACGTGACCGGCGCGTCCACCGCGAACGGAGCCCTGGTCGAACTGTGGACCTGCAACGGCGGGTCCAACCAGCAATGGGCTCTGCAGTAGCGACGACATAAGCGCCGCCGAACGCGTCGGAGGACCCCGGCCCCGGACCGGCCGGGGCTCCTCCCGCCGTTGGCGCGGTGGCGTCCGCGCTCCGTGAACGACCTGCCCAACGAACACTCAGCTCCCCGCACCCTGCGCCGCCGCACTCCCGGGCCGGGACGCAAAGGCTCCGAACCCGCACCGCAGTGACCCTCACACCCGGAAATGCCGAGTGGACGGCGCCGCCCGGCGCGATCGCCACCGCGCACTTTCGCACATACGTTCCGCTCAAGGAACTGGGCAGGTTCCGCGCCGCCGAGACGATGCTGCTGTACTGCCAGGAGGTGTACGAGGCCGCGGAGAACACCGCCGGCCAGGCTCGGACGGCGTGCGCGGCACCGGCCCCGCAGCAGGCTTGGGCCTTACCGCCCGGCTCGCCCGCGAAACGGTGGTCGAACGTGCGGTCAACCGGCAGGTGCCCCACGTATACGGATCGGGGACCGGCACCGTCGAGGCCGCCTGGGCACTGCGCGCCACGGAGCAGCACGAACTGGCCGGCGACGTCCTCGGCCTGGAGGCGATCGTGCAGCACCCGGCCGGCACCCGGCTGACCGGCCGCTTCACGATCGCCACCGAGATAGCCGTCCGCACCGGCCCGGACCGCTGGCTCACCCGCTTCTTACGTGCCCGGCGCCTGGACGGGTCCCTGAACCAGGATTGCCCCTTGTTCGTCTAGACCGTGTTTTGGAAGTAGCGCCGTCCGCCCACAGGGCGGGCCCGCAACGCAGCGAGCGTGCGTGCCAGGCGTCGCGGGGCAGGCGGGACTTCCAAAACACGGCCTAGCCGCGCCGGCTCGGATCACGTCCCGAACCCGGGTCACTGATGATGCGCCGGCCGAGGTCCAGAACCTCGTCGTCCGCGTGCGTGCCGAACTCGGCGACGCGCACCTCGGCTGTCTGCTCATACCGGCTGATCCGGTCGGTCCACTCCGCGTCGACGCCGAACGCCACCCGTGCGAAGCCCACCCGGCTGATGGCCTCGGCCAAGCCCGGATCGCCGGGGGCCAGCAGCCGCACCGGCGCGTCGAGCGCCACGGTGTGCGGCGGCACGAAGTACTCGTCCGGCAGGACGGTGCTCGCGTGGACGAGCGCGCCGACGGCGACAACCGAGCCGGCCCCCAGCCGTGCGCGCTGCAGAACCGTCGCCGCGGTCGCCACATAGACGCACCTGCCGACCTCGCAGCCCAGCAGCGTGGCGTGCGGCCCCACGAAGACGTGGTCGCCGACGAGCACCGGCTGGTCGCCGGCGACCGCGGACCCGCGCAGCACCGCGTTCTCGCAGATCACCGCCTTCTCCCCCACCTCGATCCGCGACCCCTCGGCGTCGAGCACCGCACCGTACATCACCCGCGCCCCCGGCCCCACGCGGACATCACTGACCAGCGTGGCAGTCGGGGCGACATAGGCGGTGGGGTGGACCTGCGGTTCATGCCCGCGATGCCGGATGCGGATTCCCTGTGTCTCAGCGGTCATGAGCGCATCCTCGCCCGACCGGCCACGAAGGTGCTGGCGGTTTTCCGACGTCGCGTCCGCCGGGACCTGTGCCGGACCGCGCCCTCACACATCCAGCACCTCCGCCAGGCGCGTGATCTCCGCTTCGCTCGCCCCCAGCGGCGGGGACACCCGGAGCACGGGGGTGGACATGTCGTCGGGCGCGCGACGTGTGGGAATGGCGCCGAGCGTAAGGCCCCACGACTTCGCGGTGCGCACCGCCTGTTCGACGGCGTCGGCAGGGTCCTGGCCGGGCGGGGGGCGGAGGGTGACGATCGCGGTGGGCTCGTCCGCGGGCTCCACGCATGTCCATCCGCCGAGGCCGTGCAGGGTGTGCCGGATCCTCCGGCCCATCGCGGCCAGGCGCCGGCTCGCCAGGGCCGGTTGCGCGCCGAGGTGTTCCAGGACCGCGCAGGCCAGGCCGACCCGGGAGGCGACGGACGCCTCGGAGGTCTCGAAGCGGGCGGCCCCCGCCACTGGGGAGCCCGCCGGGCGACCCCAGGTGTGCGACTGGATCGAAGGTGCCGCCACGTCCGTTCCCTCGCCGGCGGCCAGGCCCGGCGAGATGACGAACCCCACGCCTCTCGGACCGGCCAGCCATTTGCGTGATGTCCCCACGTACACGGACGCGCCCACGCCTGTGACGTCCACGTGCCCCAGCGACTGGCACACGTCGAGCACGAGGGGAACTCCGGCGTCGCGGCACAGCAGGCCCGCGCCCATGCCGGAGAGCCGTGCTGCGTCCATGGCTACGCCTGCCTGAAGCTGGACGTCCAGCTCGCCGTCGTGGAAGCCCACCGGGGTGCTACGCGCCGGGTCTGTCATCGTTTTTCCTTCCACGGGCGGTCGGGGGTGTCGCCGACCGGCGGGCGAGGGGGCCGCCAGCCTGGCCCCGGTCGGGGGGTGGGGCCAGGCCGGCGGGGCGGGTGCGGGTCAGACCGCGGAGCGCGGCGTGACCACGGGCCAGTCGTTGTCGACCTTGGCGAGGATGTAGAAGTGGTTCGTCAGTTTCAGGGCCAGGCGACGGCCTCGCCGATCTCGGCGTCCGAGGCGCCCGCGTCGCGCGCGGCCTTCAGGGCGCGGTCGTCGACACGGACGCGTCCGCACGCGCTCAGCCCGCCCGTTCGGCGCGGAAGAGGGGGACGGCGAGGCCGGCGGCGAGCAATGCGGTGGCGCCGAAGGCAGTGAGCGCGACGGTGAACCCGGCCGTGAGCAGGGACTGGAAGGCGAGGCTTCCCAGGCCAAAGCCGGTGAAGAGGGCGAAGACGTTCAGGCCCATGGCCTGGCCGCGGGGGCCGGGCAGGTCGGTGACAATGCCGCCCAGGGGCGGCTGGGTCATGTCGTAGCCGAGCGACAGCGCGGTGATGATCACCACGACGGCGGGGAGGGGCGAGTCGGTGGCCAGCAGCAGCGCGCATGCGGCGGCCAGGGCCACGCCGGCGGGGATGATGCGGGCGCGGCCGTAGCGGTCGGCCAGGTGGCCGATGACTGGGCCGAGCAGAAGGCCGGGGATGCCGTAACCGAGCAGCGCGAGCCCGACGCCGACCGGGCCGAGCGCGAACCGCTGGATCAGATACAGCCCGAGCCAGGTGTAGATGCCGGAGTGCAGCATCGCGTTGAGAAGCACGTAGGGGTAGGTGCGCCGGCCGCGAGCGGTGTGCAGCAGGCGCCGGTAGCCGACGGCGACCGCGGCCAGCGGCGGGAACGTGGCGGGTCGAGGCGTGCTGGGCAGGACGCGGGCGGCCAAGGCCACGGCCAGCAGGAGGGCGCCGCCGGCGGCGGCCAGGAACAGGCCGGGCCAGCCGATGGCGGGCTCGGCCAGGGCGCCGGCGCTGGAGCCGACCGCGGTGCCGCCGGCCATGCCGCCGAACAGCCAGCCCAGCGCCTTCCCGCGCCGGGCGTAGGGAAAGACGTCCCCGATCAGGGCCAGGGAGATGGGCACCACGCCGCTGGCGCCGAGCGCGGTGGCCAGCCGCAGGCCGAGGAACGCTGCGGTGCTGTCGGCGAGGGCGGTGGCTGCGGTCAGGACGGTGAAGGCGGCCAATGAGGTGAGGATGATCGCGCGGCGGCCGATGCGGTCGGACAGCGGCCCCCATACCAGGGTCATCGCCCCGTAGGGCACCAGGTACGCGGGGACGGCCAGGCCGACGGTCTCGGGTGTGGTGTGGAAGGCCCGGGCGAGCTGCGGCAGGATCGGCGCGATCATGAACGCCTGCGCGAAAATCAGAAACGCGGCGGCGGTCAGAAGGGCCAGCAGGCCGCGGTGCTGACTCGAACCGACGGACGCTTCGGGCTCGGACGCGTGGGCGGGAGTCATGCAGGACACGCGGGTTCCTTCGTATCGATCGGCCCAGCCCGGCCGGGGCGGACGGACGCGCCCGGACCTGGTGGCGCTGGAGATTTCAGTGGCAGGCGAGACCCGGCGCGCTGGCCGGCTCACTGTTCAGTGGCTCGCCGGCCAACGCTGCTGATGGCGGCGAACAGCAGGGTGTGGGCCGGGCGCCGATGGAGTTGGCGAAGACGGTGGTGACCGACAGGCCACGGCGGTCATTGCCCAGGCCGGGTGGAACCGGCCGGCGGCGGCCGGGACGACCAGGCCGTTGAAGGTGAGGCCTGCGGCGGGTGCGGGCGGGCCGAACACGATGCCGCCACCGCTGCGGTGTCTCCGGGCCTGCCGGGGTGCCGCTCATCAGGCCGGGACATCGGTCTGCGTGCAAGCGGCCCGCAGCAGCATGCGCGGCAAAAAAGGGAGGCGGAAGTCGATGGCGCTCACCGCGCCGTCGCCGTTCGAGCCCCACGGCGAGTACTGAGCCCGCGCCGGCCCCCGAAGCGCCCCGCGGGGCAGGCTAGTCGCAGCTGCGCGGCAGATGCTCCCGGCGCTGCACGCAGACAGCAGCTCGCGCTGTTTGAGGGCCGGCTTCTGGGGCCCCGAAGCTTGATCGTGAGTTCGGTTCCCGTGGCCTGCTCGTGCAGCCCTGCAACAACGCGCTCAGTGGCCGCGCGGTTCAGGCGCTTCGACCGACCGGCACGCTCGGGCTGTCGTGCCTCGACGGCCCGCTGTTGGCCGAGGCCACAGGCTCCGCCGCGAGAGCCAGGGCTGGCATGAAGGGACGGGGACGGTCTCGCCCCACTCCCTCAGGCCTGTCCTCTGTCGGGCGCACGCACCACGTCGCGTCCGCCCCTCCGATCGACGGCCACCCGGCTGGCTCTCAACCGGGTGGCTGGCCTAGGACCTGTATG
>NZ_JAFFIX010000039.1 GCF_016916835.1 Actinacidiphila bryophytorum
CTAGGACGCCGTCGGGCGGACGACGCGCCGTCGCGGTCCCGCGCCCGGGAGCGGGTCCGGCTGCAATGCCGTGCCGAGAGCGGTCGCGAGGTCGCGATCTCGCACCCGCGGGCGGGTCCGCCGCGACGCGGCCGGCTGCCGGTCCCGCCCCCGGAGGGCGGGTCTCTGCGTGTGAGGACGCCTCGCACGCACTGGTCACCTGTCCGGTACCGCCCGCCGCCGTGCCGCTCGTAGCGTCCTGAACGGGTCGGGCGGCCCGGCTCACGGCGACGACCAGGACGGATGTGCATCGCGGTGCAACCCATGGACGGCAGCGGCGACTCGGTCGTACTGGAGGCGGTGACCAGGCATTACGGCAGCGGGGACGGCCGCGTCACCGCGCTGGACGGTGTGACCGTCCGCTTCGGGCACGGCACCTTCACCGCCGTGATGGGGCCGTCAGGCTCGGGCAAGTCGACGCTGCTGCAGTGCGCCGCCGGGCTCGACCGGCCCACCTCGGGCCGGGTGGTCGTGGCCGGGCAGGACCTGGGGCGGCTGAGCGAGCGGAAGCTGACGGCGCTGCGGCGGGACCGCATCGGCTTCGTCTTCCAGGCGTTCAACCTGATGCCGTCGCTGACGGCGGAGCAGAACGTCGCGCTGCCGCTGCGGCTGGCCGGCCGGCGCCCCGACCGGCACACCGTGCGGCAGGGGCTGGCGGCCGTGGGGCTCGGGGAACGGGCACGGCACCGCCCGGCGGAGCTGTCCGGGGGCCAGCAGCAGCGCGTGGCCATCGCCCGGGCGCTGGTGACCAGGCCCGCCGTGCTGTTCGCCGACGAGCCGACCGGCGCGCTTGACGCGGGCACCAGCCGCGAGGTGCTGCACCTGCTGCGGACGCTGGTCGACCGGCACGCGCAGACCCTGGTGATGGTCACGCACGACCCGGCCGCGGCGGCCCATGCCGACCGGGTTCTCTTCCTCGCCGACGGCCGGGTCCGCGACGAACTCACCGACCCGGACGCGGGCGGCGTCGCCGCCCGGATGCTGCGGCTGGAGGCGTCGTGCTGACGGTCGCCGTCGAACTCACCGCCCCTGCCCGGGCCGCGGGCTCCCATGCCGACCGGGTTCTCTTCCTCGCCGACGGCCGGGTCCGCGACGAACTCACCGACCCTGGCGCGGATGCGGAGGCGTCGTGCTGACCGTCGCCCTGTGCACGCTCAGGAACCGCTGGGTGTCCTTCGCCGGCTGCTTCGCCGCGCTTTTCCTCGGCACGGCGCTGATCGCCGCGATGGGGCAGGTGCTGGCCAGCACGGTCGGCACGCCCGACCGCGGGCCGCAGCGGTACGCCGCCGCGCCGGTCGTCGTCGTCCCCGACGGCACACTGACCGTGCGGACCGCGCACGGCGTGACCAGCGTGCCGCTGGCCGAGCCGCGGGGGCTGCCCGCGGGGCTCGCCGCCCGCTTCCCCGGCGCGGTCGTGGACCGGGTCTTCGCGGCCCGCCTCGACGGCGGCCCGCCGGCTGTCGGCCGGCCCTGGTCGGCGGCGCGCACCGCACCGCAGCGGCTCACCCGGGGCCGCGCCCCGGTGGGGGACGGCGAGGTCGCGGTGAGTTCCTCGGCGCTTCGCGCCGGTGCGGGTACGCAGGTGGGCCGCCGTGTCACCGTGGTCACGGCGGGCGGCGCGGCGGCGTACACCGTCGTGGGCGTCACCACGGCGGGGCCGCAGGGCACGGTGTTCTTCGGCGACGCGCGCGCTGCGCAGCTCTCCCCGCGCATCGACGCGCTGGCGCTGTGGGAGCCCACCGGGCGGGTGCGTGCCGCGGTCGGCGGCCGGGCGGTGGTGCTGACGGGGCAGGACCGGGCGCTGCCCGACCCGTCCCGGCCCGCGGACGACCGCGCCCGCAACGACGCCGACACCGTCGTCGGGATCGCCGGCGGCTTCGCCGCCTTCGTCTGCGTCTTCGTGGTGTCGTCCACCTTCGCGCTGGCCGTCTCGCAGCGCCGCCGCGAGTTCGCGCTGCTGCGGACGGCCGGGGCGACCCGGCGCCAGGTGCGCCGGATGGTGTACGCGGAGGCGTGGGCGGTCGCGCTGGCCGCGGCCTCGCTCGGGGCGCTGGCCGGACCGTTCGCCGGCCGCCGGCTCCTGGACCGGCTGATCGGTCTGGGCATGGCGCCGGAGTGGACAGTGCCGAGCCGTTCGGTCGTGCCCGCGCTGGTCGCCTTCCCCACCGGTGTGCTGGTCGCGCTGCTCGGGGCGGCGGCCGCGGCCCGGCGGGCCGGGAGGGTGGCGCCGGCCGAAGCGATGCGTGAGGCGGACGTCGAGGCGCGGGCGATGACGCCGGCCCGCTGGGTGCTGGGCCTGGGCGCGCTCGGCACGGCGCTGGTGTGCATGGTGGTGACCGCGGTGGGCGACCCCGCCTCGGCCGCGCACAGCAAGTCGTCGATGCCGGTGGTGATGCTGCTGGTCGCCGCCGCGGGGCTGCTCGCGCCGGCCGTCGCGGGACCGGTCACCCGGCTGCTGGTCGCACCGCTGCGCCGGCTGCGCGGCGCGACCGGGGAGGTGGTGCCCGCGGCGCTGCTCGCCTCGGTCCGGCAGACGGCGATGACGGCGGGGCCGGTGCTGGTCACGGTGGGACTGACCGCCGCGCTGCTGGGCGGGGCCGCGATGGGGGACGCGGCAAAGGAGGCGGTGCAGACCAGGCCCGTACGGGCGGACTACCTCGTGCTGCCCGCCGCGGGATCGGGCCTCGACCGGCAACTCGTCGACCGCCTGCGGGCGTTGCCGGGTGTGGACGTCGCCACCGAGGCGCAGACCGACGTCTGCACCCTGGAGGGCGACACCGTGCTCATCGGGCGCCCCGTCGAGACCGTCGACCCGCAGGCGCTGCGGGCGGTGCTCGACCTGCCGCTGGCGGCGGGCTCCCTGGACCGGCTGGACGACGGCGGCATCGTCGTCTCCCGCTCGTGGGGCAGGAGGCTCGGCGACCGGGTGCCGGTGTGGCGCGCCGACGGCAGCAAGGTCACGCTCACGGTCGTCGGCGTGCTCGCCGACGGCGCTCCCGCGGACGCCTACGCGACCGGCGCGCACGCTTTCTCCGCGCTGCCGTCGGTCGCCTACGTCAAGCTGCGCGCCGGTACGTCGCCTGCCGCGGCCGCGTCTGTCCTGCGGCAGGCCGCGGCCGGGCACAACGCCCGCGTCGTCACCAGGGCCGCATGGGCGCGCGACGCCGGGGCCGGCGGCCGGTCCGCGAGCCGTGTCGGCCTGCTGGCGGTCCTCGCCGTCATCCTGGCCTACACCGCGATCGCCCTGGTCAACACGGTGCTGATCGCGGTGGCGGACCGGACGCCGGAACGCCGGGCGCTGCGCCTGCTCGGCGCCCGACGAGCCCAGGTGCTGCGCTTCGTGGCGGCGGAGGCGCTGGTGGTCGCGGCGATCGGCACGGTCCTGGCCGGCGGCACAGCCACACTGGCCCTCGCGGGCCTGTGGGTGTCCCTGGCCCAGCTCACAGGACCCGTCGGCGTGAGCCTCCCGTGGGCGGCGACGACCGCGGTGGCGGCGGGCTGCGCGATTCTGGCGGTGTCGGCCTCGGTCCTTGCCGCCGCCCTCACCGACCGCCCCCGCCGACCGGCTCCGGCGTGATCTCAGCAGCCGAGGCCTGTCGGACATGGCGGCTCCGCAGCAGCTCGCTCGCGGAGGGCCGGCCGGGTGGCGGGGTCAGCCGGCCTCGGAGCTCTTCGAGGACAAGGGCGCCCACGTGTACTGGACGCGTACGCCGTGGTCGCGGAGCCAGGCGGCCTCGCGGTGGCGGAGGTCGCTGGCGCACTCCGGGGCGATGACGCTGGGCCACCGGACGAGTACGGCGGTGACGTCGCCGGTCTGGGCCAGCTGTCGGACCCGCCGCCAGCCGCTGCGCCGGACCGGGTCGGACTCGCCGTAGGTGTCGGTGACGACCTCGGTGATCGTCAGTCCGCGCTCCTGGGCGAACGCCTGTCCCTCCGCCTCCGCGCGCTGTGTGGCTTCACTGGACGCGCGCCCGGCCCGGTCGGCGCACACGTACAGCACGACGGGGGCGGCGGTCTGCTCGCGGGGCGTCACGGGTGGACCGCCAACTCAGCCCAGACGACGTTGCCTTCCACCCGGGTCGAGCGGGCGGAGCCCCACGTGGCGGCGAGTTGCCTGACCAGGAACAGTCCTCGGCCGCGCTCGTCGCCGGGGCCGGCCAGATGATCGGGCCGCCGGACCGGGGTGCTGCCCTCGTCGTGGAGCTCTATGCGCAGGCGCCGCCCGCCGCCGGTCAGCATGAGGCCGGACAGGACGTGGCCGCCGCCGGCGTGCAGTACCGCGTTCGTGGCGAGTTCGGAGACCAGCAGCACCGCGTCGGAGCAGGTCTCGCCGTCCACCTGCCACGTACGGAGCCGGTCGTGCACGGTGTCGCGGGCGCGTCTGACGCTGGTGGTCAGGGCGGGCAGGTCGAACCAGTGCTCCCGGCGCGGCGCGGTCCCGGTTAAGGCGGGAGCCGGGGCCGGGGCCGGGGCTGAGGGCGTGGACAGAGTCACGGGTGTCGCCTTCCAGCGCCTTCGGAGAGCGGAGCGCGGTGAGGGGATACGGGACTGCTCGCCCGTCCACTATGCGTGTGGTGGAGTTCACGCCGCAACCGACTCCCTGATAATTTCAGCCTCGCGGGTATCACCCTGGCGTGAACATCAAGTCGCTGCAAGAATGGCGCTGTTGACGGTCACTCAGGAGGTTGGGTGTGAGCGATGCCCGTTCCGGCACCAGCGCGCCGACAGTCCTGCGTATGATCCTCGGCCGTCGGCTGCAGGAGATGCGGATGGCCGCCGGTGCCTCGCTGGAGGACGCGGCGAGGGCTCTGCGCGTGACGACGCTGACGATCCGCCGGCTGGAAAAGGCCGAGGTCGCGCTCAAGCCGCTCTATGCGGAGAAGCTCCTGGAGACCTTCGGCGCGGACCGCCAGGAGATCGACGAGTTCGTCGAGATGGCCGAGCAGGCCAACAAGCCCGGCTGGTGGCACTCGTATCGCGATGCCGTCCCCAGTTGGTTCACCGCCTACGTCAGCCTGGAGACCAGCGCCAAGACGCTCCGCACGTACGAACCCCAGTACGTCACCGGCCTGTTGCAGACCCACGACTACGCGCACGCCGTCCTGCGCGGCGGGTTGCCGAACGGCAGCGAGGAAGAGCTCGCCCGCCGTGTGGAGTTGCGGCTGCGCCGCCAGAGCCTGCTGGAGCGGGAGGACGCCCCCACGTTATGGGCGGTCATGGACGAGGCCGTCCTGCACCGGATGGTGGGCGGCCCCCACGTGATGCGGGAGCAGCTCGAACGGCTCCTGGACCTCTCAGAACTCCCGCACATCAGCCTCGACATCGTGCCCTTCTCCGCGGGCGCGCACATCGGGGCGTGCGCCCCGTTCACCTACTTCCGCTTCGAGGAACCCGAGTTGCCCGACGTCGTCTACAGCGAGCTGCTGTCCGCCTCGGTCTATCTGGACCAGCGTGCGGACGTCGTCTCCCACCTGGAGGCGCACTCCCGCATGGCGCTCATGACGTCGTCCGAGGACAGCAAGGCACTTCTGAACCGCATGCGCAAGGAGTACTCATGACGATGACCGACGAGGGCGTCTACAACGGCATGCCGGCGCACGATCTCGGGGAGCAGGGCTGGGAGCGCCCCTGGAGCGGGCCGAACGGCGGTCAGTGCGTCGAGACGAAGCAGCTTGCCGACGGCCGGGTGGCCGTACGGCAGTCCACGGACCCGGCCGGTCCTGCATTGATCTACACGCCGGAGGAGATCGCCGCCTTCCTCCGCGGGGTCAAAGAGGGCCTGGCCGACCACTTGGCCGCCGGGTGACCCGGCGGCGTACGGCAGGGTACGACACGGCCCCGCCCCTGGCCTGCGGGCCGACCCGCAACCTCACGAAGGGGAGAGGATGACCACCAGGCAGGCAGGCCGCGACCTTGACACGAGCAAGGCGCACTCGGCCCGGATGTACGACTACTTCCTCGGTGGCAAAGACCACTTCGAGATCGACAAGGACGCGGCCCTGGTCGCGGCCCAGGCCCACCCCGGCATCTACGTGACCGCGCGCGAGAACCGCGCGTTCATGCACCGTGCCACCCGGGCACTGGCCCAGGAACACGGCATCCGCCAGTGGCTCGACATCGGTACCGGCATACCGACCGAGCCCAACCTGCACCAGGTGGCGCAGTCCGTCGCGAACGACGCCCGCGTCGTGTACGCGGACAACGACCCGCTCGTCCTGAAGTACGCCGAGCGCCTGATGCGCAGCACGACGCAGGGGCGTACGGCCTACGTCGAGGCCGACATCACCGACCCCGAGGCGCTGATGCGCTCCGTGGAGGACGCGGGAGTCCTGGACTTCACCCAGCCCGTCGCCCTCTCCCTCAACGCGCTCATGCACTTCATCACCGACCCGCACGACCCGTACGCCATCGTCCACCGGCTGCTCGACCCCCTCCCGGCGGGCAGCGCCCTCGCGATGAACCACTGCACGCCGGACTTCGACCCCGTCACCTGGAACAAGGTCGCCGAGGTCTACACGAAGTCCGGTTCCCCGGTGCAGTTCCGCTCCCACACCGACGTCCGCCGCTTCTTCGACGGCCTCGACCTGATCGACCCCGGCCTCTGCTGCTGCCACCGCTGGCGCGCTCCCGGGACCGGCCCGGAGGGCGAGGAGATCACCGACGCGCAGATCAGCCTCCTGGCGGGGGTGGGCATCAAGCGCTAGTACCGACTGACGCTCGGCGTGAACCGCTCCCTCGTCGCCCAGCGCAACAGCGGCGGCCGGCAGATGCTCCTGAATTAGTCGTACTAATGCGTTTCGCGCGCCCTGCAATACCCACTCCGTGACCCCGTCACCCCTGCTCACCGCGGGTGCCGCCGTTTGTCCACCGCGCCGGGCGGAGATTTCTCCCGTAGCGACCGGATTCACGAACGCACTCCCCCTGGACGGGAATTCATGGCTGTCTTGCAGGCCGGTGCCGCCGGTGGCGGCGGCCGGCTCATCGTCGTCGGTGCCGGGGTCGCCGGGATGCGCACCGTGGTGGAGATGCGCCGGCTCGGCTACGCCGGGGGCATCACCCTCATCGGCACCGAGCGGCACCGCACCTACGACCGGCCGCTGCTGTCCAAGGCCGTGCTCGGCGGGGAGGCGGACAGCGCCACGATCGCCGTCGACTGGGACGGGCTCGCCGCCGACCTGCGGCTCGGCGAGACCGCGGAGGTGCTGTACGGGACGGCGGACGGGGCGGGCGTCGAGACGGCGGGCGGGCGGCGCTACGACGGGGACGCGGTGGTGATCGCCACCGGGGCGGTCGCCAACCGGCTGCCGGGGGCGCCGCACCACGTGCTGCGCACCCTGGACGACACCCTCGGGATGCGGGCCAGGTTCCGGCCGGGGCTGCGGGTGGTGATCGTCGGGGCGAGCTGGACCGGGGCGGAGGCGGCGACGGCCGCCGTCCGGGCCGGCTGCGAGGTGACGGTGGTGCACCGCGGGGCGGAGCCGCTGGCCGGGATCGCGGGCGCCGAGGTGGGGGCGTACTGCCGGGGCTGGTACGAACAGGCGGGCGTCGCCCTGCGGTTGGGCCGGGTCGCGGAACGCGTCGAGCCCGCGGGACTGTTGCTGGCCGGGGGTGAAGTACTGCCCGCCGACGCGGTGTTGGTGGCCACCGGGGCCAGCCCCGCCGTCGGCTGGCTGCGCGACTCGCCCGTGGCGCTGGGCGACGGGGTCCTGGTGGACGAGGGGCTGCGCACCGGTCTCGCGACCGTGTACGCGGTCGGCGACTGCGCCGCCTTCGTCTCCCGGCGCTACGGCACCCGGATACGCGTCGACCACTGGGACACCGCGATGAACGGCCCCGCGGTCGCCGCGGCCAACCTCCTCGGCGGCGACGAGGTCTACGACCCGGTGCCGTACTTCTGGTCCGAGCAGTTCGGGCGCAGCCTGCACTGGGTCGGCCGGCGCGAGGCGTGGCACCGGGCGGTGTGGCGGGGCGGGCCGCAGGACGAGGCGTGGGGCGTGTGCTGGTTCAGCGGGGAGTACCTGGCCGCCTTCCTGGGGGTCAACTGGGGCAGGGACGCCCTCCAGGCTCGTCGGCTGATCCAGGCGGGTGCGTCCCTGGACCAGGACCGGGCGGCGGACCCCGCCGTGCCGTTGAAGAAGGCCGCCAGGTGAGCGGCGGCCGGGCGGGCGGCGCCCCGGGTGAAGCCGCCACGTGGGCTGTGAGCGCAGGGAGGTACGGACCGTGACCTGGGTCGAGGTGCTGGACGACGACGAGTTGGACGACGACGACATGACGGCCGCCGACGCGGGCGGCACCACCCTGCTGCTGGCCAGGGTCGCGGGCACCGTCTACGCCTACCTCGACGCCTGCCCGCACCAGGGCACCTCGCTGACCGAGGACGGCGACCTGGAGGACGACCTCATCGTCTGCGGCGGCCACGGCTGGGAGTTCGACGCGGTGACCGGACGCTGCCAGGACCCGGACGACCAGTGCCTGACCCCGGTCCCGGTGCGGGTCACCGCAGGCGGCCGGATCGCCGTGGAACCGCCGGAGGCATGAGTGTTCGGCGGCGGGCGCGACCGCGTCGTCATCGCAGGCGCGGGCGCCTGTGCGGCCTCGGCCGCCGAGACGCTGCGGGCGGAGGGCTACGACGGGCAGATCGTGATGGTCGGCAGGGAGCCCGAGCCGCCCTACGAACGGCCGCTGCTCACCCGGGAGTTCCTGCTGCCGGCCGCCGCGTCGGGACCGCAGGGCGTCAGCCGGGTCCGCTCGGCGCGCTGGTTCGCGGACAACGGCGTCGACCTGGTGCTCGGCACCGACGTGACCGGCGTCAGCCCGCAGCGGCACCGGGTGCGGCTGTCCTCGGGGCGCAGCCTGCGCTACGGCAAGCTGCTCATCGCCACCGGCGGCCGTCCGCGCAGGATGCCGCACGCCGACAGCGACCGGGTGATGTACCTGCGCACCCGGCAGGACGCCCGCGAACTGGGCGAACGGCTCGGCACCGAGCAGCGGGTGGCGGTGCTCGGCGCGGGCTTCATCGGCTCCGAGGTCGCCGCCGCCGCGCGCGCCCGCGGCATCGAGGTGACGCTGCTCGACGCCCGGGACATACCGCTGCAGCGGTCGGTGGGGCGGCACATGGCCCGCACCCTCGGCGAGATCCACCGCTCGGCGGGAGTCGAGGTCAGGACCGGTGAACGCGCCCTGGCCGTACGGGACATCCCCGGTGGGCTGCTGGTGGAGACCAACCGGGACCGGCTGGAGTGCGGGCTGCTGCTTGTGGCGCTGGGGATGCGGCCCAACACCGAGAACTTCGCGGCGCCCGGCACGGGCATCGCGATCGCGAACGGCATCGTCGTGGACGAGTTCTGCCGCACCTCGGTCCCCGACGTCTTCGCGGCGGGCGACGTGGCCGAGCAGTTCAACCCGCTCTTCGGCCGCCGGCTGCACGTCGAGCACTTCGACAACGCGGTACGCCAGGGCCGGCACGCGGCGGTGAACATGCTGGGGCGCGGCGAACCCGGGCGTGAGGCCCTGTGGTTCTGGTCCGACCAGTACGACCACACCGTCCAGTCCGTGGGCGACCTGGCCTACGCCGACGAGGTCGTGGTCAGGGGGCGGCCGGACGAGGCGTCGTACTCCGTCTTCCACCTGCGGCGCGGCGCCGTCCGCGCGGTCCTCGCGCTCAACCGGCCGCGGGACGTCACCGCCGGGCGCCGACTCGTCGCCGCCGGGGCGCGGTTGACGCCGGCCGAGCTGCGCGACCCGTCCACCGACCTGCGGGCCGCCGCCCGCGTGCTGCACCGGTAGCCCGGCGATGGGCGCGCTGGACCTCCTCAACACGGCGCTGGCCCTGCTGGGCGGCGGTGTCGTCGCGGTGATCGGCACCCTGCTCAAACTCCGCTCCGAGGTGCGGACATCCGCCCGGCTGGTCTACGCGGAACTCACCCGCAACTGCACGTCCGTCGCCTACTTCCGGCGTACCGACACCTGGCCCGCGGCCACCGGCGGCACCAGCCGCACGGTCTGGGAGCAGCACGGCCCGTCGGTCGCCCGCTTCCAGGGCGGCGGGCTCTTCCACGAGGTCCACCGGGGCTACGCGGCCCTGGAGGGCGTGCAGTTCATCGCCGCCGACTCGGCCCTGGCGGAACCGCAGCGCAGCGACCTCGTCGACCTGGCCGTGTCCGACCTGCTCAGTGCGGTGCGGGCGCTCGCCGCGGTGGCCGGCATCCCGCAGGACCAGCTGGACGCGGAGGTCCGCAGGCTCTCGGCGCGGCCGGTGGGACCCGGCGGCGCAGAACCCGGCGGCGGGCTCACCGACTCGGGGGCGGTGCCGCCCGCGTTGCTGGCCACCATCGTCGACCGCAGCGGTGCCGACGCGCCGCCGACCGCCAGGCACCGGGCGCACGGCCCGGTGGAGTGCACCGTCTACGACGCAGGCCACAGCAGGCTGCTGCCCGGGAAGCTGGCCCGCGGCTGGGGCGACCGGCCCACCGGCGACCCCGCCGTGGACGACGCCTACGACATCCTCGTCCAGACCTGCGGCTTCTTCCACGACGTCTTCGGCCGCCGCTCCATCGACAACCACGGCACACCGCTCACCGCCGTCGTGCACTTCGGCGACGGCTTCGGCAACACCTTCTGGAACGGCAACCGGATCATCATCGGCGACGGCGACGACCTGGTGTTCAAGCGCTTCAGCGTCGCCCCCGAGGTCGTGGTGGCCGAACTGTGCAACATGATGCCGGAGATCGCCCGCTTCGGCGGCGCGGGCCAGAGCGGTGCGCTCGGCGCCTCGCTGCGGGACGTCTTCGGGCTGCTGGTGCGGCAGTACGCGTACGGCGAGGCCGCCGACGACGCGAGCTGGATCGTCGGCGAGGGCCTGCTGCTGCCCGGCGTGGACGGCGAGGGCCTGCGGTCCTTCCGGCTGCCGGGCACCGCCTACGACGACCCGGTACTCGGCAGCGACCCGCAGGCCGCGCACATGGACGAATACCGCGACGAGCCGCGGGCCGAGCAGCGCGAGGCCGCCGTGCACCGCAACAGCGGCATACCCAGCAGGGCCTTCTACCGGGCCGCCGTCGCGCTCGGCGGCCACGCGTGGGAGTGCGCGGGGGCCGTCTGGTACCACGCGCTCACCCACACGGGGCCGCAACCCCCGGGCGGGCCTGCGGACTTCGGCACCGCAACCGACCCCGGCGCCCCCGTGGCCTTCGGCACCTCCGCCACCTTCGCCGCTTTCGCCGAGCGCACGGTCGCCGTCGCCGACAAGCGCTACGGCAGCGTCGCCACGCGGGTCGTCCGGCAGGCGTGGTCGGACATCGGCGTGCTCTGAAACGGACGCCGGCGGGCACCGGCACCGGCGTGCTCCGAGACCGGCGTCCCCGAAAGGAAAGTGGGCAGTCCCATGAACCGCAAGTCCACCACCGTGTCCTTCCACGGCCCCCACCAGGCGGGCGTCGCCACCAGAGCGCAGGACCACGTCCTGCTCCTCGCCTACGACCTGCCGGCAGGCGCCGGCCTGCGCCCCCTGCTGACCGCCTGGACAGCGCTGCTGGCCGACGCGGCCGCGGGCACCTGCGCCGCCACCGAACTCACCGGCGCCGACCCCGCCCGGCTGACCGCCACCCTCGGGGTCGGCCCCGCCCTCCTGCGCCGCCTCGGCCGCCCACTGCCCGAAGGCCTCACCGACCTCCCGGCCTTCGACCGCGACGCGCTCGACCCGGGCCTGTGCGGCGGCGACCTCCTCGTACAGCTCTGCGCCGACGACGTCCACGTCCTGCACCAGACGGCCGCCGCCCTGACCCGGCTGGCCGGGGAGCGCCCCCGCTGGCGCCAGGCCGGCTTCCGCCAGTCCGTCCGCGGCACCCCCCGCAACCTGCTGGCCTTCAAGGACGGCACGGAGAACCCGCCGGCCGACGACGTGTGGCTGCGGCACGGCCCCTTCGCGGGCGGCACCTGCATGGTCGTACGCCGGGTGGCCCTGGACGTCCCGGCCTTCACGGCCATGCCGATTCCCCGGCAGGAAGCCGCCATCGGCCGCTCGCTGGCCTCCGGCGCCCCCCTCGGCGCCCGGCTGGAGACCGACCCCGCGGACCTCGCCCTGCTCCCGCCCTCCGCCCACCTGCGGGTCTGCCACCACAGCCGGGACGGCGGCGCCCGTATGCTCCGCCGCGGCTACTCCTACGCCGGCGACCGCCCCGGCGACGAGGGCCTGCTCTTCATCGCCTTCATGCGCGACCTGCGGCTCTTCACCGCCATGCAGCGCCGGATGGACGCCGCCGACGCGATCACCCCGGCGACCACCACCCGCGGCTCCGCGGTCTTCGCGGTTCTCCCCGGAGTCGCGCAGGACGGGGTCCTGGGGCTCAGCCCGCTGGGTCTGTGACCGGCAGGGCGCCGAGGGCGTCGGCGTAATACGTCGAACCGCCCAGGTGGAAGGCGAGCTGGCGGAAGGTCCAGCCGGGGCCCGGGGACCGGTCGAGCTGGTCGGGGGTGAGGGCGGACAGCCGGTTGGACCAGATGCGGGCGAGCCGGGTGAGGCGGCTGTGCGCCTCGTCCAGGTCGTCCTGGGTGAAGGGAGCGAGGTCGGCCGCGGTGGTGGTCTCCGAGGCGTGCCAGTGGTCGGGCTGCGGATCCTCCCCCGCCAGCCGCGCCTCGATCTCGGCGAGGTGGTCGACCAGGTGGTCGGCTACCCGGCGGATCGCCTTGTGCGGGGTGTAGACGCGGTCGTCGACGGGGGCGGGGCGCCCGTCCCAGGCCGTCCAGGTGTCGGCGAGGTCCAGCGTGTGCCGCACCATGGCCGCGACGACCTCGGCAGGGTCGCGCTCGTCGGTGGCCGGCACGTCGCAGCCTGCGGGTTCGTCCAGGGAACTGTCCATGCCGGCCACGCTAGGACAGGGAAACGTCGGCGCCCGCCGACGTGTGCCCGGCGCATCATGGGGTCATGTCACTCGCCCGCCTCGCAGGACTGCTCGCCGACGAGACCCGTGCCGCCTTCTGCCTGGCCCTGCTGGACGGCCGGGCCTGGACGGTGGGCGAGCTGGCCCGTATGGCCGGGGTCGCGCCGTCCACCGCGAGCGAGCACGTGACCCGGCTGGTCGCGGGCGGCCTGCTGGCCGAGGAGCGGCAGGGCAGGCACCGCTACGTCCGGCTGGCCGACCCGGCGGCTGCGACCCTGATCGAGGACCTCTCGTCCTACCCGGGCCCGCGGCCCGCCCCCGTGCCGGCCAACCTGCGCGAGTCGGTGCGGCTGAGCGCCGAGGCACGCGCGCGGACCTGCTACGACCATCTCGCCGGGCGCCTGGGGGTGGCCGTCGCCGACGCGGTCGTGGACCGGAAGATCGTCGCCGACGACGCGGGCCTCGCCGTCACGGAGGCGGGCAGGTCGTGGCTGGTGGAGCTGGGCATCGACGTGCAGGCGCTGCGGGGCGGCAGGCCGATGGTCCGCTGGTGCCTGGACTGGACGGAGCGGCGGCACCACCTGGCCGGCGCGGTCGGTGCCGCGCTGTGCAGGAGGGCCTTCGACCTGGGGTGGGTGGAGCGGATCGGCTCGGGCCGCGCGCTCAAGGTCACCCCGGGCGGCGAGAAGGCCCTGCGGGAGCGGCTCGGGATCGACCCGCAGGTCTGAGTCCGGGGGCCGCAGCCCACGGGTCCTGCCGGGGAGCGGCAGGACCCGGACCGACGCGACCGGGCTGCTACTTGCTCATCGCGAAGCGCATCAGCGCCTGCTCGTCGCCCTGCTTGATCTTGCCGGTCTCGTTGATCACCTTGAGCTGCCACCCGCCGGGCTCCCTCGTCGCCTTGGCGACCGCGCAGCCGTTGTCGGTGGTGAGCAGACTCGGCCAGATGTCGGCCACCTGCTGCGTGGTGCCGCCGGTCGCGTCGTACACCTTGAAGCTGACGTTGCGGGCGTTCTGGAAGGCGCTGCGCTTCTTGTACGCCGCCGCGACGAACACGATCGAGGTGATGGTGTCGGGCACCTTGTCCAGGACGACGGTCACCGTCTCGTCGTCGCCGTCGCCGCGCCCGGTCTGGTTGTCACCGCTGTGCACCAGCGAGCCGTTGCCGAACGGGTCGGAGGAGTCGAGGCCGGCCAGCCGCACCGGCTCGGTCCCCTGCATCGCTATCGCGATCAGGTCGAGGTCGGTGCCGGTCTTCTGCCGGATCTTCCCCATCAGCCCGCCGCTGCTCCCGGCGGTGGGGTCCCAGGACACCCCGATGGACAGATGGGTCACCCCGCCCAGATCCGCCGGTTCGTCGTCCTTCTTGAGCGTGATCATGCTTGGTCCTCTTGTCGGTTCGGACTGCGAACAGGTGAAGTGTGCCTGCTCCCCGGCATCCTGCGCTCCCACCAGGCGCAGGACCCGCCGGATCACCGGGACATGGTGAGCACTTCCCGGCGTGCCCCGCCGGCCGCCCCGGCCGCGTCCGCCCCGCGGACACCCGCTCAGGCCGGGATGTTCTCCAGGTCGGCGAGCAGGCCCGGGTGCACCGGCTTCCAGCCCAGTTCCGCGCGGGTGCGGGCGGCGGAGGCGGGCTGGTCGGCGGCGAAGACCGGGCCGAGCGCGCCGAAGTCATCCTCCGGAACCTGCCGGGCGGGCACCCCGAGGCGCCGGCCGATGACGGCGGCGATGTCGCGTACGGCGTCGCCCTCGTCGGCCACGGCGTGCCACGAGCTGCCGGCCGGCGCCTCCTCCAGGGCGAGCCGGAAGAGAACGGCCGCGTCGAGCGCGTGCACGGCGGGCCAGCGCTGGGAGCCGTCGCCCGGGTAGCCGGCGACGCCGGTGCGGCGGGCGATCCGGGTGAGCAGCCCGGCGAATCCGCCCTCGCCCCGGTTGTGCACCGTACGCGGCAGCCGCACCGCGGAGCTGCGCACGCCGTGGGCGGACAGCTCCAGGGCGCGGTTGACCGACACCGCGCGTCCCGCGACGGGTCCGACCGTCGGCAGCGGGTCGTCCTCGGTCGAGGGGCGGCCGGGGGTGGCGGGGGTGCCGGACACGGTGACCAGCGGCCGGCCGGTGCCGATCAGGACGTCGCCGAGCGCGCCGAGTGCGGCTCCCTCCTCCGCGATGCCCTGGGCGAGTGCCTCGGGGGAGCTGAAGTCGTTGCTGAAGGCGAGGTGGACGACGCCGTCCGCCTGCTCGGCGCCGGTGCGCAGCACCGCGAGGTCGGCGAGCCCGCCCCTGAGCACGCCGGCGCCCGCGTCCCTGGCCTTGGCCGCGGAGGCGTCGGAGCGGGCGAGTGCGGTGACGGTGTGGCCGGCGGCGAGCAGTTCCGCGACGACGGCCGAGCCGATCAGGCCCGTGCCGCCGGTGATGAAGACGCGCATGGCGAAGCTCCCGTAAGTGATGCGACAGGTGTCCCATCACCGTACACCTGTGATGCGACGCATGTCGCATCGTCTACGATGAACATATGCCGAGATGGAAGCCCGACGGGCGGGAGCGACTGGTCGTGGCCGCGCTCGGCCTGTTCGCCGAGCAGGGCTACGACACCACGACGGTCGCCCAGATCGCCGAGCGTGCCGGGCTCACCCGGAGCACCTTCTTCCGGCACTTCGCCGACAAGAAGGAGATCCTCACCGCCGGCCAGAACGCCCTGAGCCGCCTGCTGGCCGAGGGCATCGAGACGGCCCCCGCGGGCGCGACCCCGATGGCGGCCGTCGCGGCCGGCCTTGAGCGGGCGTCCGGCGAGATGACGGCCTTCAACCGCGAACTCGGCCCGCTGCTGCGTGCCGCGATCGAGGCCAACGAGGAACTGCGCAACCGCCAGGCGCTCAAGAGCATCGGCATGGCCGCGGCCATGGTCGCCGCCCTCACCCGCCGCGGCGTCGCGGAACCTGCGGCCCAGGTGGCCGCGGAGATCGGCGTGCTCGCCTTCAAGGTCGGATACGCCCGCTGGACCGACCCCGCCCGCGACGACGCCCCCGGCGAGCTGGCCGACCACACCGGGGCCGCCTTCGACGAACTCCGCTCGGCGGCGGCGGAACTGCACTAGGCCGTGTTTTGGAAGTAGCGCCGTCCGCCCACAGGGCGGGGAAGGCGGGACTTCCAAAACACGGCCTAGCGACCGCGGGAGTCGGCGGCATGCCGCCGGCCCGGCCCCGGGGAGGGGGCCGGGCCGGCGTTCTCAGGTCCGCGGGCCGTGCGGGCGGCGGGTCAGCAGGCGCCGAGGTCCTGCCAGACGCCCCACTCGCCGGTGGTGCCGGGCTCCTCGCCCTGCGTCCACCACTTGGCCTTCCAGTTGTGGCCCTTCCACGAGACGGTGTTGCCGCCGGTGTAGATCGCCGACGAGCTCCACGAGGCGGTGGTGCAGGTGGAGCCGCCGGTGGTCCCGCCGGTCGTCGTGGTGCCGCCGGTCGTCGTCGTACCCCCGGTGGTGGTGCCGCCGGTGGTCGTACCGCCGCTGGTTCCCCCGGAGCCGCCCGCGTACTTCATGAAGATGTCGGTGAACTGCAGCGGGCTCTGGCTGATCTGGCTGCACGTGGGCAGCGAGTTGGCGCCGCCGCCGCACGCCTGGTCGCGGGTGACCGCCCAGAAGGCCAGCCGTGCGACGCCGTGCTGCTCGGCGAAGGTCTCCACGGTCTGGGCGTCGGCCGGCGTGAAGGTCGAACCGTCGTCGTTCTTGCCGATCATCGGGGTGATCCCGAGGTTGCCGTAGCCGTAGCCCGAGTCGACGGACTGCATCTGCGCCAGCGTCGCCTGGGCGGCGGAGACCGAGCCCTGGCCCATCTGGGTGCCGGTGCCCGCGTAGAAGTCCATGGTCATGATGTTGACCACGTCGATCTTGACGCCCGCCGTCTTGGCGGCCCTGATGATGTTCACGCCGTCGTTGGTCAGGCCGCTGGTCAGCACCGGCAGGGTCACCGAGAACGTGAGGCCGGGGTTGGACGCCTTGAGGTCCTTCATCGCCTGCATCTGGCGTGCGGCGGCGGCGGTGTCCGCGATGGCGGCGCCCTCGATGTCGAAGTCCAGCTGCGTGACGCCGTAGTCGTTGATCAGCGCCTGGTAACCGGCGTCGATCTGGCTCTGGTTGGAACACGTCCAGGCCAGCGGCAGCCCGCTCGCGCCGCCTGAGGAGATGATGAGCGAGGCGCCCTCGGACTTCGCCTTCGCGATCAGCGGGTCGGTGAAGGAGTCGTTGCCGATGGGGAGGGTGTCGCCCCATATCTGGTTGCAGCCGCTGCCGAGCACGAAGGCCGCCGTGTAGGCCTTGAGCCCGTGCCCGGTGATGGCCTGGTCGAGCAGGCCTTCCTGGCTGTTCGACATGTCGACGTAGGGGGCCACGGAGTAGACGCTGGTCGCCGCGGCGTTGCCCGCGGGGGCCATGGCGAGGACCGCACCCGCGGTCGCGAGCGTGAGTGCCGAGGCGGAAGCCGCCCATTTCGCAAAGTGCATGGAAGTCCCTCGGGCTGAAGTGGTGGGGGTGCATCTCGGGCCTGAGTTGGTACGTACCAAACCGCGCGCGAGCCCAGTCCGTCAAGAGGACTAGACCAACTTCCGTTTTTTCGGCCGGAGTCGACCGGCCGCGGCCCCTGCACCGGCGAGCAGGAAGGAGGCGGATGATGGGGGCATCCGATCGAGGGGTGGGGCTGTGGTGGACGGGCAGGTCGTGGAGGCCGGGGTCGAGGAGCAGGGGCGGGCACGGGGGCCGGGGCGGGGACGGATCGGGGTCGTCCTGCTCGTGCTCTCGCTGCTGTTCGTGCTGCCGTGGTGGACGCTGTTCGGGTCGGGCGCCGGGTGGCCGCTGCCGGTGTTCGTGGCCGGCACCGCCGTCTTCGGGTGCTCGCTGGTCTCCTTCCCCTTCCTGATGTTCGCCGGGCACGGGCGGCAGAACGACCGCGCGGCCCGGGTCGCGGACACCACCCTCGGGGTGGTGTGGGTGCTGTTCAGCTGGTCGGTGCTCGGCGGCCTGCTGCACCTGGTGCTGATCGGGCTCGGCGTCGGCGGTGCGGACCGGGCCAGGGGCGTCGCCGTGGGGGTCGCCGCCGTCGCGGCCGTGCTGCTGGCCTGGGGGCACTACGAGGCGATGCGCCTGCCGCGGGTGAAGCGGCTCGACGTGCGGATCGCGCGGCTCGGCAAGGGCCTCGACGGGACGCGGGTCGTGGTGCTGGCCGACACGCACTACGGGCCGATCGACCGGGCGCGCTGGTCGGCCCGGGTCACCGAGGCGGTCAACGCGCTCGACGCGGACGTCGTCGTCCACGCGGGCGACATCGCCGACGGCACCCCGGCCCGCCGCCGCGAGCAGTCCGCACCGCTCGGGACGGTCGGGGCGCGGCTGGCGAAGGTCTACGTCACCGGCAACCACGAGTACTTCGGCGAGGCGCAGGGCTGGCTGGACCGGATGGCGGAGCTGGGCTGGGAGCCGCTGCACAACCGCCATGTGGTGGTCGAACGCGGCGGGGACGCCCTCGTCCTGGCCGGGGTGGACGACGTGACCGCCGAGTCCTCCGGGCTTGCCGGGCACCGGGCGAACCTGATGGGCGCGCTGGCCGACGCGGACCAGGACCGGCCCGTGCTGCTGGTCGCGCACCAGCCGAAGTTCGTCGGGCAGGCCGCGGCGGCCGGCGTCGACCTGCAGGTGTCGGGGCACACGCACGGCGGCCAGATCTGGCCGTTCAACTTCCTGGTCAGGATCGACCAGCCGGTGGTGCACGGCCTGAGCCGGCACGGCGAGCGCACCCAGCTCTACACCAGCCGCGGCACCGGCTTCTGGGGTCCGCCCTTCCGGGTCTTCGCACCCAGCGAGATCACGTTGCTGACGCTGCGCGCCGACCGAAAGAAGAGGTGAGGACTGACCGTCAGTCCGGCGGTCCGGGCAGCAGGTCGGGCGCCGCGGCGGCCTGCGAGGCCCTGATGCGCTGCCGCGCCGACAAGGCCAGCCGCCGGCAGGCCGCAGGTGTGCGGTCCACGATCTCGGCGACCTCCGTGAAGGGGTGCCGGAAGACGTCGTGCAGGACGAAGGCCACCCGCTCCTCGGGGGTCATCGACCCGAGCACGACGAGGAAGGCCGTGCTCACCGACTCGTCCAGGGTGACCCGGTCGGCCGGGTCCGCGGGGGCGCCGGCCTGTCCGGGCGCCGGCAGCGCCCGGGCGGCGCGCGCGGAGCCGAGCAGGTCGAGGCAGATCCGGCTGGTCACGGTCGTCAGCCAGGCGCCGGGGGACCCGACGGCGTCCTGGTCCTCCCGCGGTATCGCGTACCAGCGGGCGTAGGTCTCGCGTACGGCGTCCTCGGCGGCGGACTGCGAACCGAGCAGCCGGTAGGCGAGGTTGGTCAGCCGGCGCCGCTCGCTCATGACCGCGCTCAGGCTCGGGTCGGACCCGCCGTCGCCCGGCTCCGGCTCCGACTCCGAATCGGTGGTCATCGCGTCACCAGCCCTTCCCTCGCGTCCGCCGCGGCTTCTGCTGTCGGTGTGCCGTCGTCGTGCCGTCTGCTGTGCCGTCGCTCTTCGACACCTTCGACAACGCAGCGCACCGGAATGTCAGGCAGGGTCATCACGCGGCCCACCCGTCCGGCCACTCCACGTCAGCAACACGCCTCACATTCCGACGGGTTGCCTTGTCGTACTCATGAGGCGCACGCGTCACCCAGCGAGCAGGACACCCAGGAGCAACCAGAGAGCGGATTTCTGCGCAAAGTCTCTCGAACCGTTCACAAAACGTGGAGGCGATGGATGGTGGCAGTCGAGTACACCCCCTACGACGAGCAGCTCAACATTGATCCCTACCCCCTGTATGCGCAGCTCCGGGAGCAGGCGCCGGTCTTCCGCAACGAGGACCTGGACATCTGGGTACTGTCGCGGCACGCCGACGTCGATGCCGCGTTACGGGACCCGGCGGGTTACTCCAGCGCCAACGGACCCGTCCTCGACCCGGCCATCTGGGGGCCGGACGCGCACAAGATGATGTCCTTCAGCGCCATGGACGCGCCCGACCACACCCTCACGCGCGCCCTGGTCTCGCCGGTGTTCAACCCGCGGCGGGTCGCCGCGATGGAGCCGCGGCTGCGGGAGATCGTGCGCGGTCACCTCGACCCGGCGCTGCGGCGCGAGCGGTTCGACTTCATTGCGGACGTGGCGGCCACGGTCCCGATGGACGTGATCTCCGAGCTGCTCGGCGTCCCCGAGGACGACAGGGCCGACGCCCGCCGGCTGATCAACCTCGGCTTCTACCGGCCGCCGGGTGCCCGCGACATGACGCCGGAGAACGCGCAGGCGATGGGCGCGCTGGCCGGCTACTTCGTGCGGTGGGTCGAGGAGCGGCGCCGCAAGCCCGCGGGCGACCTGCTGACAACGTTGGCGCAGGCGACCGTCGACGACGTGCCGCTGACCGACCCGCAGATCATCGCCCTGCTGGGCCTGCTGGTCACGGCGGGCTACGAGACCAGCCTGCGGCTGCTGGGCAACGCCTGGTACTGGGCGTGGCGCAACCCCGAGCAGCGCGCCCACGCCTTCGACGGCGGGATCACCGACTGGGTCGAGGAGACCCTGCGCTACGACAACCCCGTGCAGTACGTGCTGCGTACGCTCACCGAGGAGCGCACCCTGCACGGCGTCACGCTGCCCGCGGGCGCCCGCGTCCTGCTGCTGATCGCGTCCGCCAACCGCGACGGCGACGTCTTCCCGGACGCCGAGACCTACGACCTGAGCCGCGGCGAGACGCACCGGGCGATCAGCTTCGGCGGCGGCCCGCACTTCTGCATCGGCGCCCCGCTGGCCCGCCTGGAGAGCCGCATCATCCTGGAGGAGCTGGCCTCCCGGGTCGAGGAGTACGAGATCGACCAGGACGAGACCGTCCGGGTCTACACCACCAACATCCGTGGGTTCTCCTCGCTGCCCACCACGATCAAGCTCCGCTGACCACGCTCCGCTGACCGGTGAGGTGACCGCAATGAAATTCGGCGTATCGACATTCGTGACCGACGAGAGCATCGCGCCCGACGCGCTCGGGGCGGCGTTGGAGGAGCGGGGGTTCAACTCGCTGTACGTGACCGAGCACTCGCACATCCCGGTCAGCAGGGAGACGCCCTTCCCCGGCGGAGTCGACCTGCCCCCGATGTACTACCGCACCTTCGACCCCATCGTGGCGCTGACCGCCGCGGCCGTCGTCACCGAGCGGCTGCAACTCGGCACGGGCATCGCGCTGATACCGCAGCGCGACCCGATCCTCTTCGCCAAGGAGATGGCCTCGCTCGACCAGGTGTCGGGCGGCCGGGCGATCCTCGGCATAGGCGCCGGATGGAACCGGGAGGAGATGCGCGACCACGGCACGGACCCGCGCACCCGGATGGCGCTGATGCGCGAGCGGGTGCTGGCGATGAAGGAGCTGTGGACGCAGGAGAAGGCCGAATTCCACGGCAAGTACGTGGACTTCCCGCCCGCCTACTCCTGGCCCAAGCCGCTGCACCCGATACCGGTGATCGTCGGCGGCTGGGGTCCCGGCACCTTCGACCGGGTCCTGGAGTACGGCGACGGCTGGTTCCCCTACGCCGCCGACCCGGTGGTGCTCGCCGCCGCCGTCTCCGAGCTGCGCGAACGCGCGGGCCGGCCGCTGCAGATCGTGCTGCACGCGGCGGCGCCCGAAGCGAAGGCCGTCGCGGCCTTCACGGAGGCCGGCGTGGACGAGATCACCTTCAACCTGCCCGTCGAGCCGCACGACGAGACGCTGCGCAACCTCGACACGATGGCGGAGCTGATCGGCTGACGCTGGATACGCGGAACGCCCCGGCCCTGGGAGGGCCGGGGCGTTCCGCATACGGGGAAGAAAAGAAGGTCCAGGCGGTCAGTCGAGGTCGTCGGGAGCGGGGGCGTGCTGCATCAGGCCGGCCTCGCCGGCCGTCCAGCCGCCGTCCACGCAGATGTCCGCGCCCGTGGTGTAGGTGGCCGCGTCGGATATCAGGAAGGCGACCGCCTCCCCGACCTCGGCGGGCAGCCCGACCCGGCCCAGCGGGGAGGGCGGGAACTTGCCCTCGCCCGGCTGCACACCGCGGGCCGCGGTCATGGGGGTGTACATCAGGCCGGGGTGGACGGAGTTCACCCGGATGCGGTAGCGGCCGAACTCCACCGCCGCCATCTTGGTGAGCCCGCGGGCGCCCCACTTGGACACCCCGTAGCCGGCGGTCATGGGGTGCCCGGACAGACCGGTCGCGGAGCCGATGTTGACGATCGAGCCGCCGCCCGCGCGGCGCATCGGCCCGACCACCGCCTTCAGCCCGAGGAAGACGCCGGTCAGGTTGACCTTCATGACCTGCTCGAACTTCTCCAGCGTCTCGTGCTCGATCAGCGACCAGGTGTCGATCCCGGCGTTGTTGACCAGGCCGTCCAGCCGGCCGTGGCGGTCGACGGTCGCCTCGACCACCGACCGCCAGCCGTCCTCGCTGGTCACGTCGTGGCGCAGGAAGACCCCGCCGACCTCGGCGGCGGCCTTCTCGCCCTCCTCGCCGTCCCGGCCGGTGAGCACCACGCTGGCACCCTCACGGGCCAGGCAGGCAGCCGTCGCCACGCCGAGTCCGCCGGAGCCGCCGGTCACGATCACTACCTTGCCCTGCAGACCAGACATGGTCGTCGTCCCTTCTGGTGTTCACACGGTGGACCGGCAGAAACGGAAGGCCCCGGGGTCAGAAGCCGATGGCCTCTCGGACCAGCAGGACGGTGCCGCGTCCGGGCATGGGCTCCTTGTTCAGCACGAGCAGCCGGTTGACGGAGCTGGGCACCCCGTAGACCTTCATGGCGCGCTCGGTCTCCAGCGGCAGGCAGTACTCCTCGATGCGGCGCAGCGCGGTGTCCAGGTCCGGCACCACCTTCTGCGCTCCGACGACCCAGATGGCCTTGGGCGCGGCGCCCGAGTAGCCGGCCAGCTGGCTGCCGCTGGCCGAGGCGACGACGAGCGAGCCGCTCTCGGTGACCGCGGAGACGCTGCCCACGATGACGTCCGGCACCGCGAGCAGCCGCCAGATGTCGGACAGCTGGGTGGCGCGGTCCATGGTGCCGCTGCGCGCCTTGACGGAGTCGTACCGCCCGCTGGTGTTGATGTCGTCGTCGATACCGGACAGCCGCAGCGTCTCGCTGGCCCCGGTGAAGACGAGGGCGCCCTCGGGGATCAGCTCCTTGACGCGCTCGCGGGCGGCCTCGGCGTCGTCGAGGATCTCGACGGCGAAGTTCTTCTCCTTCAGGGCGGTGGCCACGCGCTCCAGGAGCTCGGCGGGCGCCGGTTCTGTGAACGGTGTGGCCGGAACCTGGGTGGTCATGGTGCCTCCTGAGCTTCCTGCTTGCTTGTTGTGTGTATGTCCCTCACCACTACGACAGGACAGCCCGCCGAAATGTCAGGTGCGCTGCCCCGAGGCGGGTGCCTTATGTCGGCCGGTGTCCGTGATGTCCGGCGGCGGGGGCTATTCGACCCGCAGGACCGCGACGCTCCACTGGAAGCCGAGGCCCTCGGAGATCATCAGGATGGTGTCGCCGCTCTTGCAGCGGCCCTGGTCCACGAGGTACGAGAGGGCGCTGAACTGGTCGGCGCCGCCGGTGTGGCCGGTGACGGCACTGTGGTCCCAGGTGGTGCGGGAGATCGGGATGCCCAGCGGGTCGAGGTAGTTCCGGTACAGGAACGGCTCCCCGATGGCCGGTACGAGGACGTGGTCCACGTCGGCGAGGTCGACACCCGCGGGCGCGAGGACCGCGTCGAGGGTGGCCCGCAGGCCGCCGCGCAGCCGGGGCAGGACCTGGTCGGTGCCCATGCGGGTGGTGAGGAAGGCGCGGGCGCGGGCGGTGATGTCGACCGGTGTGCGGTCGGAGGGGACCTCGGCGTGGATGCCGCTGAGGTTCGGGTCGGTCAGGGTCGCCGCGGAGATGAGCCGGGCGAATCCGGCCTCGCGGCTGAGGACGACGGCGGCGGCGCCGTCGGCGAATATGTAGCCGACCTCGGTGTTGAAGCGGTCGATGTGCGGTTGCCGCCAGACGTCGCCCGCCACGACCAGGGCGGCGCGCTCCTGCGAGTGCAGCATCCGCAGGGCCGCGAGGACCAGGGCGTTGATGCTGGCCACGCAGCCGCCGGACAGCTCGGTGGCGAAGGCGACCGGCGCTCCCACGGCCTCGGCGATGCCGGTGGCCATGTTGTAGAGCCGGGGGCGGGTGTACGGGAAGACGTTCGCGAAGAGCACCGCGCCGATGTCGGTCGCGGGTAAGCCGGCGCGGCTGACGGCCGAGGAGGCCGCGGCGGTGACGAGGTCGAACAGGCTGGTCGACTCGTCGGCGACGCTGACCGTGCTCATCCCGGTGACCTTGGCGTTCTCCTCCGGGATCAGCCCGTCGCGCACCGCGTCGGCGAGGGGTAAGCCCGGGGGGATCTCGGCTGCGGCGGACGCGATGTAGAGGGCGGGACCCGACGTGAAGTCGGTGGCCGTGGGGCTTCCGGCAGCGAAGGGAGGCGGTGCCGGAACATGCGAAGTCATCGTGCCTCCAGGCAGGTCGAGTGCGGCAGCCTCGGGCAGGTTGCCGAAGTCGGGCTGCGGAATCAAGTGCGCCTGGCAGGCAATATGTTGCTACGCCGGTCCGCCCGGTGGGTGCCGCGTCCGGGCGGCGGGGCTCAGAGCAGCGTCAGGCCCCAGGTCTGCAGCGCGTACGGGCGGCCCTTCTCCTCGCCCTCGATCAGGGGGACGTCGAGGCGTTCGAAACCGGCCTTGGCGGCGACCGCGATGCTGGCCGCGTTCTCCGCCTCCAGCTCCAGGATCACCTGGGAGGCGCCCAGTTGCCCGGCGGCGTAGGCTGCCATCACCCGCACCGCCCGTACCGCCAGCCCCTGGCCGCGGTGCGCGGGGCCGATGGCGTACCCGATCTCGGTGCCCTCGGGGGCGCGGCGCAGCATCACCTCGCCCAGCGGTGCACCGCCGTCGAGGGTGACGGCCAGCAGGACGGCGACGCCCTCGGCCCGCAGTTTGCGGGCGCGCTCCAGCCGGGTGCGGGCGGCGGCGTCGTCGAAGGGCGAGACGATGGGCGTCCAGTACGCGATGTCGGGGTGGTCGAACAGGCCCGGCATCGCGGGCAGGTCCGCCTCCGTCCAGTCGCGCAGGACCAGGCCCTCCCCGGTCAGCTCGATCCGGTCGGGGAAGGGCGACGCGGTGCCGCTCATGGTGGGACCTCCTGGGCTGTTCCGGACGAGGCAGACTAACCTCCCTGCGGCTCTTTGTGCTGCTCATGCCGTTGCTCATGCTTTTGCTCATGCCTTGTCCTAGGCTTCCGGGGAAGGCGCCGAGGCGCGCGGGGGGCGAGGCGAGAGGCCGGTGGCACCGGAGCCGATGGCAGGACCTGAAGCCGCGGACCCGGCGGCGGCCGGGCGGGAGCGGACCGCGCGGTCGCGTGCGGGCGGCACATGGGACTCGGCGCTGTCGGCGCAGGAGTTCGCGGCCGTCGAGAGCGTCGGCTTCGACCCGGTCGGGCAGGTGCTGGGCACCGCCGTCTTCCAGATCGGCTACACCGGTGCGTGGGACTGCGCCGGTCCCTGGCAGACCGCGGGGATCCCCGACCTGTCGTCCTCGCGATGGGCGCCGTACGCGCCCCTGGTGCGGGTGCTGTACACCGCACGCAGGACCGTCGTGGGCCGTGCCGCCTCCGAGTGCCGGGCGCTGGGCGGCGACGGGGTCGTCGGGCTGACCCTGCGGATGCGCGAATTCCCTTCCGGCGGCGTGGAGTTCACGGCACTGGGCACGGCGGTACGCGCCCGGTCGCGCACCCGGCCGCACCGCGTCTTCACCTCGCACCTGGGCGGGCAGGACTTCGCCCGGCTGATCATCGGCGGCTGGGTGCCCACCGGGCTGGCCTTCGGCATCAGCATCGCCGCGCTGCACGGCGACCTGGCCCTCAGGCGGCAGACCCGGTGGACGGCCGGCAACCAGGAGGTCGACGGCTACACCCGGCTGATCACCTACGCCCGCCGCGACGCGCGCACCCAGCTGGCCCGCAACGCGGCGGCCAACGGCGGCGACGGCGTGGTGGTCGAGGCGATGCAGCTGCAGGTGCGCGACCGCCCGTGCAGCCAGGGTGCACACGACCATGTCGCGGAGGCGGTCTTCGCCGGCACCTCCGTCGCCCGGTTCGGCCGCCAGGGGCGGCGTAGCGGACCGGGGCCACTGACCATCATGAGACTGGAGCGGGGGAGCGGGAATGGCTGAGCGGTCCACAGGCGCCGGGGCGCCCGGGTCGGGGGCGTTGGCTGCGGCGGGTGTGCCGGAGGACGCGATGCGGCGGCTGTCGCAGCTGCGGCCCGGGCAGGCGGGCGGCCTGTTCACCTCCGACCTGACGGTGAACGAGTTCCTGCTGGTCCGCGAGGCGGGCTTCCGCCCGCTCGGCCTGGTGCTCGGCTCGTCGATCTACCACGTCGGCATCCAGATCGGCCGCTGGTCGAAGAACCAGGAGCTGACCAAGCTCTCCCAGGCGATGTACCACGCGAGGGAGCTGGCGATGAGCCGGATGGAGGCGGAAGCGGCGGAGCTGGGCGCCGACGGCGTCGTCGGGGTGCGACTGGACGTCGAGATCAAGGAGTTCGGCTCCGACATCGTGGAGTTCATCGCGGTGGGCACCGCGGTCAAGGCGGACGGCGCGGACCCCGGGCACACCGGGAGCTGGCTCAACAACAAGGGCAGGCCCTTCACGTCCGACCTGTCCGGCCAGGACTTCTGGACCCTGATCCGGGCCGGCTACGCGCCGCTGGACATGGTCATGGGAAGCTGCGTCTACCACGTGGCGCACCAGCGGGTGGGCCAGGCGTTCGCCAACGCCGGCCGCAACGTGGAGGTCGAGCAGTTCACCCAGGCCCTGTATGACGCCCGGGAGCTGGCGATGAGCCGCATGCAGGCCGAGGCGGAGGCGCTGGCGGCCGAGGGGATCGTCGCGGTGCAGCTGCGCCAGCACTCGCACAGCTGGGGGCCGCACACCACCGAGTTCTTCGCGATCGGCACGGCGGTGCGCCCGCTGCGGGACGACCACGTCATCGAGCGCCCCACGATGGTGCTGAGCCTTGACGCCTGAGAGGTGGAAGCCATGACGGAACGGGAAGTCGACCTGCTGGCCGCGGCCCTGCGGCAGGACAGCGCGGACCTCGGCCTGTACGCCAGGGTGCTGTCGGTGAACCTGGCGGACTGGCTGCCGCCCGGCGCGGTGCAGGTCAGGCGGCGCCGTTCGGTGGCGGACCGGATGGCGGGCCGCGAGGGCACGGTCACCGAGCTGGACGTCGCGCTCGGCGAGCAGCGGCTGGCGCTGCGGCTGGACCGGGAGCGGGTGGTCGCCGAGATCCGCAAGGAGGTGCGTGCCGTCGTGCTCTCCCGGCGCGAGGTGCCGCTGGACGAGTGGATCGGCGCCCTCGCCCGCGCCCTTGCGGAGGCCGCCGCCACCAACGCGCGCGCCCGCGAGGCGGTCGAGCGCTTCCTGAGCTGACCCGGCCGGCGGGACCGGCGGGGGGAACTGACGTGCGGTCAGGTCGGGACCACCCCTCTTCCGCCGCCTCCGACCTGGTCTAGGGTCGGAAGATCGGTGCGGGACCGCGGCGGGACCGCGGGGTGATCCTGGGGGGGACATGACCGCTCAACTGGCGCAGACCGCGCCGCCGGCCGGCGGCGCCGGGCGGTCGCGCGGGGCGCGGTGCGCCGCGCTGCTCGGCCTGGCGGTGACCGGGGCCGCGGTCTCGGTCGTCCCGGTGCTGGGGGTCCAGGGGTGGCTGAACGACTCGGGCCTGCCCTTCGGGCTGGTCGGCGCCGCGGCCGTCGTGCTGGTGGGCCTGCTGGTGGCAGTGCCGCTGCTGCTGCCGGCCTTCCGCGGGGTGCGGCGCACCTGGGGCCGCGACCTGCGGCCGATGCTGGGCCGGGTGCTGCTGGCCGACACGGTGGCGATGCTGCTGCTCGCCCGGCTGCTGCCCTTCCGCTGGGGAGTGCTCAGCTGCCTGGTCTTCTGCCTGCCGGCGCTGTGCGTGGCCTGGGCGGCGGTCGTCCGCACCCGCAGTGCGGTGCCGGTGGCCGTCGTCGCGCTGGCCCTGGTGTACGCCGTCGCCGTACCGGTGCGCGGCCTGCAGCAGCACGTGGTCGTCCGGCAGTGGATGCGGACCGAGGCCGTACCGTCCAGGGCGCTGGCGCAGGTGGTCGTCCTGCCGGGGATGGCGCAGGAGCGCTACACCTGGGACGGCACACGGCTGACCGCGCTCTTCGGCGTCCCCGCGGGCCCGATGGACGCCTGGCTGGGCGCCGAGCAGGTCACGCTCGGCAGCACCGACCCCTGCGGCCCGCTGCTGGACGCCCAGGGCGACACGACAGGGACTGTGTCCCCGCCGTGCGTGCAGGACGGCCCCGGCCTGTGGTTCCGCGGTACGTCGCAGGAGGCCGTCGGGTACGTCCTGCAGCGCGGCGGTGTGACGATCGCGCTGACCGGGGGCGTATGGGCGCAGGGCGAGGAGTCCGACGCGGCATACGCGGCACGCAGGAGGGCGGCGCTGCGCGAGGTGATCCTCGCGGCCCACACCGCGACGGACGCCGAACTGGCCTCGCGCGTCCGCCCCGGGCACCCGGACCTGCTGGAGGGCCTGCTGCGGTGAGCGGCGGAGCGCTGCGGCTCACTTCGTGAACGTGCCCCGGTGGACGGTCACCGCGCCCTCGGACAGCGCGATGGCGTAGTTGAGCATGCGGGTGGGGCCGTCGGCCAGCAGTGCGGGCAGCGCGACCGCCGGCGGGGCGGTGGCGAGCCGCTTGCCCAGGGCGGTGAACCACTCGCCGACCCACGCGGTGTCGTCCGACCACTCGACGAGGTCGAAGCCCGCCGCCTCGATGGTGCGGCACAGCGCGTCGCCGGTGGTCAGGAAGCTGTCGCTGCCGTCGAGCGACCAGGGCAGCGGGAGCTGCGGGGGCGTGCTCCTGCGGCCCTGGCAGACCTCGAAGACCGCGAGCCGGGCGCCGGGGCGCAGGTGGGCGGCGATGTCGGTGTAGAAGGCCCGCTTGTCGGCCACGTTCATCTGGACGTGCACGGTCAGGGCGGCGTCGAAGCCGCCCTCGGCGAGGTCGGCCACCGGAGTGTGCACGAAGCGGACCCGGTCGGACAGGTCCGCGGCGGCGGTCAGCTCGGCGGCCGCGGCCACGTAGGCGGCGGTGATGTCGATGCCCACGACGCCGCAGCCGGTGGTGCGGGCGATCTGCCGCGCCGGACCGCCGAAGCCCGAGCCGACGTCGAGCGCGGTCATCCCGGGTCCGAGCCGCAGCCCCGGGATCAGCCGGTCGACCGCCTGCGGCCCGCCGGCGTGGAACTGGTCGATGCCGTCCAGCTCCTGCCGGCTGAGCTTCGCCACGTCCTGCCCGGCCAGCTGCTCGACGGTGCGGACGATGTCGGATTCGGTGTAGGTCATGGCGCGGCCTCCAGGGCTGGGTGGATTGCCATGGATGTCAAACTAAAGTGGCAGCTTGAGAAAATCAAGCGAGATCCGCTACCCTGGACCCATGAAGAGCTACCACCAGTACTGCTCCGTCGCCCGCGCCCTGGACGTCGTCGGCGACCGGTGGGTGCTGCTCATCGTGCGCGAGCTGCTGGCGCTCGGGCCGAGCCGCTACACCGACCTCAGGCGCGGCCTGCCGGGGATCGCCACCAACCTGCTCGCCGACCGGCTCAAGGCCATGGAGGCCGACGGCCTGGTCGAGCGCTACGAGGCCCCGCCGCCGGTCGCCGCCACCCTCATCCGGCTCACCGACCGCGGCCGGGAACTGGAGGGTGTGCTGCGGGAGCTGGCCGAATGGGGGCTGGCGAGCATGCCGTCGGGTCCCGGCGCCGGGGACGCGGTGCAGCCGCACTGGTCGGCGCTCGCGTGGGCGCTGCTGCCCGGCCGCCCCTCCCCCGACACCGAAGTCGTCGTCCGGATCGACTCCGAGGGCGAGTCGCTGCGCATGGTCCTGCGGCCCGGCGGCGACTTCGAGATCCACCGCGGGTCCGCACCCGGCGCCGACGTCACCCTCACCGGTGCCTCCATGCTCGTCGGCGCGGTGGTGTCAGGGCTGCTGACCCCGCAGGCCGCGACCGGCCTCGGGCTGGCGATCGACGACCCGCGCGGGCTGCTGCCGAGCCTGGTGGCCGCGGAGGCCTGAGCCGCGGCAGTCCCGGTGGCCCAGGCAGCCGCTCCGCCGCGGGTACGCCGCCGAGGCCGCTGCCCGGATGCGCCACCATGAGGGCATGGCGACCACCATCACGCTCGTCCGGGGCGACATCACCGAGCAGCACGCCGACGCCGTCGTCAACGCGGCCAACTCCTCGCTGCTCGGCGGCGGCGGTGTCGACGGCGCCATCCACCGGCGGGGCGGCCCGGAGATCCTGGCCGCCTGCCGCGAGCTGCGGGCCGGGCACTACGGCAAGGGTCTGCCGGTGGGCCAGGCCGTCGCCACCCGCGCCGGGCGGCTCGCCGCACGCTGGGTCATCCACACGGTGGGTCCCGTGTGGTCGGCGGAGGAGGACCGCTCGGCACAGCTCGCCTCCTGCTACCGCGAGTCGCTGCGCGTCGCCGACGAGCTGGGCGCCTCCTCGGTGGCCTTCCCCGCCGTGTCCACCGGCATCTACGGCTGGCCGATGGACGACGGCGCCCGTATCGCGCTGGCGGCCGTGCGCGCTGCCGACACCGCCGTCACCGACGTGCGGTTCGTGCTCTACGACGAGACCGCCTACGCCGTGTTCGCCGGGCTCGCGGACGGCTGAGGAGGGGCTGAACCCGCGGTCAGCCCATGGACTTCGCGCCGTCCAGGGACTCGCGGATGATGTCGGCGTGGCCGGCGTGCTGGGCGGTCTCCGCGATGATGTGCATCATCACCCGGCGGGCCGACCAGCTCGCGCCCGGCTCGAACCAGGGGGCCTGCGGCAGCGGCTGCGCCGCGTCGAGGCTGGGCAGGGTGCGGACCAGCTCGTCTGTGCGCGCGGCCACCTCGTCGTACGCGGCGAGCACACCGGCCAGCGTGTCGCCGGGCAGCATGTTGAACTCGTCCAGCCTGGCCTGCCAGTCGGCCTCGGTCATGTCGTCCGCGTCGCGCATCGCCGACGGGCCGTCCACGACGAAGGCGGCCCAGTTCCGCTCGACGGCCGTCACGTGCTTGACCAGGCCGCCCAGGCACAGGGCGCTCGCGGTGGTGCGCAGCCCGGCCTGCTCGTCGGTGAGGTCGCGGGTGGTGAAGCGCAGGAAGTGCCGGTGCTTGGCCAGCATCTCCAGCAGGTCGGTGCGCTCACCGCTCAGGGCCGCGGGGGAGGTGGTGGTGCCCTGCTCGTTCTCGATCGTCCTGCCGCTCATGGTCTGCGCCTCTCGCTCGGGGGGTTCCGCCGTCGAGTACCACGCTAGGTGCCGATGCGGTCAGCTTCTGTCCTGAACTGCCGGGCGGCGCCGTTCTGCCCACCGCACGGCGGGAGCCATCGCGGCGCCGGCGGCGGCGAAGAGTCCGGCGGGCACGGCCCAGCCCGCCGGCCCGTGCGCGAGGGCCGTGGCGGTGACGACAGCCGGGCCGACCATGAAGCCCGCGGACGAGCCCGCGTTGAAGACGCCCTGGTAGGCGCCGGTCGCCGCGGGGTCGGCGAGGTCGTAGCTGAGCAGCCAGCCGCCGGCCTGCGACAGCACCTCGCCCGCGGTCTGCAGGACGACCGCCGCCAGCAGCACCAGCGCGGCCGCCGCCGCCGGAAGCCCGTGGCTGGCCGCGATGACCGCACAGGACGCGGCCAGCAGCAGCCCCGAGGTGCGGCACGCGCGCGCCGCGGAACGCGGATCGTGCGTCCCGCGGGTGGCTCGCACCTGGAAGGCCACCACCAGCACGGTGTTGAGGATCATCGCCCCGGCGACGACCGCCCGCGGTGCCTCGGTCTCCCGCACGACCCACAGCGGTATGCCGACGCTGAAGACCGCGAACTGCACGGCGAGCACCGCGTTGAGCCCGGTGACCAGCAGATACGGACCGTCCCGCAGCGCACCGCCGCGCCGGGCGGCGGGCGCGGGCGCCGTCTCCGCGTCGTCCGGGGCGCGGCCGGCGAGCGGGATGCCGGGGAGCATGGCGGCCACCGCGACGAAGGACGCCGCATTGGCCAGGATCACCGTGTCGTACGCGGTGCGGGTGTCGGCCTGGAGGGCGAGTGCGGCCAGTGCCGCGCCCGCGCCGATGCCGACGTTGGTGACCGCCCGCAGGTAGGCGCGGCCCGCGACGCGGGTGGCGCGGGGGAGGGTGTCGGCGTAGAGGGCGTTGCGCACCGCGGCCGAGGCGCTGTTCACCGCGGTCTCCGCGCACACCACGACCAGGAAGACCGCGAAGCCGTGCACCAGGGTGTAGGCGGCCATGCCCGCGGCCTGCACGAGGGACAGCACGACGAGCACCCGGCGGCTGCCCCAGCGGTCGGCGGCCCGGCCCGCGGGCACGCTCGCCGCGATGGCGCACAGTCCCGCGGCCGTCAGCCCCGTGCCGACCCGGCCGACGGAGATGCCCGCGACGCGTGTGAAGTACAGGGCGCTGACCGTCATGAACAGGCCGGTGCCGAAGGTGTTGACGAGCACCGTCCAGGACAGCCGGCGCACCACCGGGTCGGGGTGGAGGCCGCGGCGGGGTGCTGCGGGCGGGCCGGCCTTGGCGGCGGCTGAGGTCATGGCCCCATCCCAACGGCTCCCCGCGGGGGCGGGAACTGATTTAGCCTGGCGCTCAATGATCCGCTTCCGCCTCGGCCTCGCCGACCTCGCCTCGACCTCCTTCGCCTGCTCGGCGCTGCTGGAGGCGGTGCTGAGCCTGCGCATGTGGGAGCACCCGGGCCACTACGTCGAGCAGACGCCGTGGTTCCGCGGGATGCGGCAGGACTTCGACGCGCTGGAGGGCCGCGACCTGCTGCTGTCGCTGGTCGCCTCCAACCGCTTCACCCCGGACTTCCTCACCCCGCGCCCCACCACCGTGTGGCCGGACTTCCAGGACGAGCTGGCCGCGCTGGTGGCCACGCCCGCGGCCGCCGTGCGGCCCGACCTGGAGCGGGCCTTCCTGCCGCACGACCGCGTCGTGCCCGCGCCGCTGGCGTACGGCTTCGAGGACCCTGCGGGCCTGCTGGGGCGGATCGCGGACGCGCTGGCCGAGTACTGGGACCGCTGCCTGGCCCCTGCGTGGTGGCCGCGCGCCCGGTCGGTGCTGCAGGCCGACCTGGTCCACCGGGCACGGATGCTGGCAGAGGGCGGCGCCGACGCCCTCTTCGCCGACCTCGCCCACCGGTTGCACTGGCGGGACGGCGAGCTGTCCATCCACTGGGAGCGCCCGCTGGCGCTGCCCCGCGACGAAGTCGACGTGGACGGGCGGGGGTTGGTGCTGGTCCCGACCTGCTTCGCGCGCGGCGCCAGCACCTTCATCGACCCGGGCGAGACCCCCGTCATCACCTACCCGGCGCGCGGCCGCGCCACGATGGCCGAGAACCTGCACCCGCCGCCGCCGGGCCCCGCACTGGCCCGGCTGCTCGGCGTACCCCGCGCCCGGCTGCTGCTGCTCCTGGACGAGCCGTCGTCCACCACGGAGCTGGCCCGCCGCCTCGGCGTCACCGCGGGCGCGGTCAGCCAGCACCTGCGGGTCCTGCACGACGCCCGGCTGCTGAACCGCGCCCGCCACGGCCGGGTGGTCCTCTACGCCCGCAGCGCCCTGGGCGACAGCCTGTGCGGCTGATTCCCGGGGCGCCCAAGTCCCGCTGCCGCAGCGGCGATACGGGCAAAGGGCAGCCGCGCCCGCACCCCCGTGTGGAATGCTCGGAGGCCGACGCCGATACCTGGACCGTGAGGACTGCCGTCGTGGACAGAAGGGTGTTCGTCAGCTCCACCGGCGACCGGAGCCTCGACGCCAGGCGCCGGGCGGTGAAGGCCGCGATCGTCGCGGAGATCCGGGCGGCGGGCTACTCCCCCGAGGCCTTCTGGGAGTTGGGGCGGGCTGCCGACCTGCACTGGAACTTCGACAACGTCGACCAGGTCATGCGCTCCTGCGTCGGTGCGGTGATGATCGGGTTCCCGCGCTGGACGCTGTCGCAGCCGGACGCGTCCGCCCGGCTCGTCGGCGAGTACAACCACTACGACACCGCGGTGGCCCGCACTCTCGGGCTGCCGATGATGCTGATCGTCGAGCAGGGCGTTGAGGAGCGGGCGGCCACCTGGCCGGGCGCGAGCCGCACCGTCCTGACCCGGCTGCCCGAGGACGCGACCGCCGACTGGACGCGCAGCGAGGAATTCCGGCGGCGCTTCACCGGGTGGCTGGGCGAGATGGGCCGGCGCAGCGACGTCTTCCTCGGCTACTGCAGCAAGAGCCGCGGCATCGCGGCGCAGATCAACCTGCTGCTGACCCGGCACGGGGCGACCGTGCACGACTGGGCGGTGGACTTCCGCAGCGGCGCCTCGATCCTCGGCGAGATCGAGCGCGCCCGCGCCACCTGCACCGCGGGGATCTTCCTCTTCACCGAGGACGACCCGCTCGACGGTGTCGCGGGCGGCGCGGCGCCGCGCGACAACGTGGTCTTCGAAGCAGGGCACTTCATCGCCTCCAAGGGCAAGGAGCGCTGCCTGATCATCCGGGTGGGCGACGCGAAGATGCCCGCCGACCTCGGCGGCACGATCTACCTCCGGCTGGCCGAGGGCGCCCCGGTGGACGCGATCGAGAGCCGCGTGCAGCGCTTCCTCGACGGCAACCTCTAGCGGGGGAGAGGGGCAGATGCCGCGCTACCTCACCTACGGCGAAGCGGTCTCCACCGAGCCGACACCGCCCGACGACGTGCTGTGGGTCGCCCACCGGATCAGCGAACTGCCCGCCTTCCAGGGCGGGTCGGCGGTCCTGTGCGGTTCGGTCGCCTGGGGCAGGCCGACCTCGCGCAGCGACATCGACGTCGCCGTCTTCCGCGCCCCGGGCACGACCGGGCTCGACGAGGGCGTCGCCGACGTCCTGCGCATATACACCGAGCAGGTGCAGGGACGGCACGCGGTCCCGCAGGTCGACGTCATCGAGATCGGGGCCGAGTCCGAGCGGCTGGTCACCCGGGAGAACCTGGTCACCGGCAGCATGCCCATCACCTCGCTGCGGACCGAGCGCGAGGTCTTCGACGCCACCGGGCTGCGCTTCCACGACCACATCGGGGCGCTGGCCGCGGCCAAGGGCGAGCCCTGGCAGGCCTTCCACACCGCCTACCTGGCCGGGGTGCCGCGCGACAAGAAGACCAGGACCCGGCAGATCAGGGACTACGCCATGTCGTTCGCGACGCAGTGGCGCGGCCAGCCGCTGCGGTCGATGCGCTACGGAGAGCCGGACGCGGGGCAGTTGAAGCTGATGGGCTTCGCGCAGAATTTCCCCGTCCACCTGATGCGGCAGATCCTCGCGCACCGGGCCGCCTACCCGGCCCCCGACCGGGCCGACGACGTGCTGGCCGCCTTCGGCAGGCTGCGCGGCCACCGCTTCGACGGCATCCGGGCCGCGCTCCGGCCCTTCCTGCAACTGGACGCCGCCTACGCGGCGCTCACTGACAGGTGCCGTGAACGGCCGCCGCAGCTCGCCCGGGAGGACTACTACCGCGGGCTGCTCGCGCTGTTCGGCGGGCTGCCCTTCGACGCGGTGGAGGAGGCCGTCTGGGCCTACCTCGGCGACGTCAAGCCCCGGCGCGGAGGCCGCCCGTCATGACCGAGCCCGTACGCCGCATCCTCGTCGTCGGCACCACCGGGAGCGGAAAGACCACGGTGGCGGGGGAGTTGGCCCGCCTCGGCGGCCTCCCGCACACCGAACTCGACACCCTGCGCTACGAGCGGGACTGGCGCGAGGTCGCCACCACCGACTTCTGCGAGCAGGTCGCGGCCATCGCGGCCACAAACGCGTGGATCATCGACGGGAACTACGCGGCCGTACGCCAGCTGACCTGGAGCCGCGCGCAGCTCGTGGTGTGGCTGGACTACCCGCTGCCGGTCATCTTCCGCCGCCTGCTCCGGCGTACGCTGCGCCGCCTGGCCACCCGGTCCAACGCGGAGGCCCGCAACCCCGAGCGCCTCGGCAGGCTCTTCGGCCGCCGCTCCATCCTGCTGTGGGCGCTGCGCTCGCACGCACCGCTGCGCCAGGAGTACGAACTGGCCGCCGCCGCCCGCACCGGCGACCTGCCGCGCATCGCCCGCCACCGCTCGGCGGCGGAGACCGACCGCTGGCTGCGCGGCCTGGCGGCGGACCTGGCCGGCGCTCCCCCGCCGGGCGGCGGCATCGGTCCCGCGGACGGGTGACTTGCGGCAACCCGCTGGACATCCCCGGTGTGCTGCTGTCGACGCTGAGCCCGATGTGCGCCGGACGGGCGGCGGGACCGGCTTTCGTGGTCGCCCGGGCGCGCGCGGCGCCGCATCCCGTTTTCGCCCCCTCCGGGGGCGCCGCGGGTGTCGGACCCCGCCGCTACAGTGCGGCCCATGCGGATCGACAGGCGCTTCCCCGTGCCGGACTGCCTGGCCGGCGGGGACACGGCTCTGCGCCATGCCGGCGGGCTGCGGGCGCTGCTGGAGGCCGAGGGCGTCGGCTGCTTCGTGGGCTGCCTGCTGCCGCTGCGGCTGACCGGGGGCTTCACGCTGGTCGTCGGGACGTGGCTGCGCGTCGGCGAGGCCGAGTTCGGGCGGGCGCAGGCGAGTTGGGAGTCCTACGACTACGAGCAGCTGGTCCTCGCCGGGACGCTGGCCAACGCGGTGCCGCCCTTCGGTGACGACCTGCTGCACGCGCCGGTGCTCACCGGGGTGCGGGACCGGGACGAACTCCCTTACGTCACCGGCTCCGAGCGTGCCGACGTGGCCCGCATCCTGGCCACCACCTGGGACCGCGACGACGTCCTCGGCCGGGCGGACCCCGGCCCGGCACCCCCCGACGGGCACCGGACCGGGGCGGGCGGGGAGGTCAGAAGCCGATGGCCTCGCGCAGCAGGATGACGGTGGCCCGGCCGGGGAAGGGCTCCGCGTTCATGATGAGCAGCCGGTTGATGTGGCTGGGCTTGCCGTAGACGGCCTGGGCGCGCACGTTCTCCAGCGGGAGGGTGTGCTCCTCCAGGCGGCGCATCGCGGTGTCGAGGTCGGGGACGACCTTCTGCGCGCCGACGATCCAGATGGCTTTGCCGGCGCCGCCTGAGTACGGCGGGAGCTGGCTGCCGCTGGCCGACGCGACGACCATCGACCCGGTCTCGGTCACCGCGGCGACGCTGCCGATCACGACGTCGGGGCTGGCCAGCAGCCGGCGGATCTCGTCGGCCTGGGTGGCCCGGTCCATGCCGAGGACGACCGGCTTGAGCGCCTCGTAGCGCCCGCTGGTGTTGATGTCCTCCTCGATGCCGGACAGCCGGGTGGTCTCGCTGGCCGACGTGAAGACGGTGGCGCCCTCGGGGATCAGCTCCCGCACGCGGGCGCGGGCCGCGGTGGCGTCGTCGAGGATCTCCACGGCGAAGCCGTGTTCCGCCAGCGCGGCCGCCGTCCGCTCCAGGCGCTCCTCCGACACGGGGTCGGCGAAGAGGGTGGTGGGAACTTGCGAAGTCACGATGTCTCTCCTGGACCTGTCGTCATGGGGTGAGTCACGGGGTGAATCGTGGTTCGGGTCGTGCTTCCAGCCGTGGTTCGGGACGTGGTGCGAGCCGTGCTCCGGGTCGTGGGGGGCACGCGTGGCGCCGTCCGGCGCGGGGAGGAAGAGCGTCGCGGTGAACGACGGTCACCCACGCGTGCCCCGGCCGCCTGTCGGCGGCCCTTCGGTGCCGGGCGCGGTTCGGGAGGCCTGGGCAGACGTCGGCGCAGGTACAGGCGCAGGCGCATGGCAGGTGCGACGCTGGACGACTGGACTGGTCATCGTGCTGCGCGGCTTCCTCTTCGCGGACGGCGGTTTCCTCTCACCCTTCCGACCGCGTAGCCCCCCGGAATGTCAGGCCGCGCACGTCGGATGCGTCCGCGGCCGGTTTCCGCCCTCACCTTCCGGCCGTCACGTTTCGGCGGGCGGGGTTGTCGTGAGGGGGTGGGCACGCCGCGACCGAGGGAGCCGTCGACACCATGAGGACCCGATCCGAGCCGGAGAGCGGCCGGCGCGAGACCGGCCCGGGCGAGACCGGCCCGGCAGACCCCCGCCTGGACGCGATCATGAAGGAGCGGCGCCGGCTGATCAACCTGGCCTACCGCCTGCTCGGTTCACTGGCCGAGGCCGAGGACGCCGTCCAGGAGACGTACACCCGCTGGTTCGCCATGTCCCGCCGCAGGCAGGACGCCGTCGAGTCGCCCGGCGCCTGGCTGACGACGGTGGCCAGCCGGATCTGCCTGGACATGCTCGGCTCCGCGCGGGCGCGCAGGGAGAGCTACGTCGGCGAGTGGATTCCCGAGCCGCTGCCCGAGCACACGCAAGGCGCCGCAACGGCCGACCCGGCCGACCGCGTCACCCTCGACGAGTCGGTCAACATGGCCTTCCTGGTCGTCCTGGAGTCGATGACCCCGGCCGAGCGGGTCGCCTTCATACTCCACGACGTCTTCCGCTACCCCTTCGCGGAGATCGCCGAGATCACCGGCCGTACGCCCGGTGCCTGCCGCCAGTTGGCCTCCTCTGCCCGGCAGCGCATCAGGGCCGAGCGCGCGTCGGCCACCCCGGCGGCCGAACAGGCGGGCATCGTCAGGGAGTTCAAGCAGGCCTGGGAGGCCAAGGACATCGAGGCGCTGGTCGGCCTGCTCGACCCCGGCGCCACCCTCATCGCCGACAGTGGGGGCCTGGCCGCCGCGATCCTGCACCCCGTCGAGGGCGGACCGCAGGTGGCCCAGGCCCATATCGACATCGCCCGCGCGGCCCCGCACCTGACCTTCACCGAGCGCACGGTCAACGGCCGGCCCGGCCTGATCGCCCAGCACGACGGCGTGACGGTCACCGTCTACGCCTTCCACCTGGCCGACCACCGCATCACCCGCATCTGGGCGGTCCGCAACCCCGAAAAACTCCGCGCCTGGACCCTCGCCCCGGCGGGCTAGGCGGGCGCCTGGGCCGGTGCCCGGGTGCAGGACGGGCACAGGCCGCGGTAGGTGACCTCGGCCGCCGCGACCGTGAAACCGAAGCGCTCCTCGACGGGGAGGTCGGTCAGCGGGTCGCGGGTGGGGTGGACGTCGCGGACCGTGCCGCAGGTGGAGCAGACCAGGTGGTGGTGCGGGTGGTGGGCGTTCGGGTCGTAGCGCCGCGCGCGGCCGTCGGTGGCCACCTCTATGACCTCGCCGAGCGAGACCAGCTCGCCGAGCGTGTTGTAGACCGTCGCCCGGGAGATCTCCGGGAGCAGCAGCGCCGCCCTGGCGTGCACCTCGTCGGCCGTCAGGTGCACGTGGTCGCCGTCGAGGACCTGTGCGACGACACGCCGCTGGGAGGTCATCCGCCAGCCGCGCCCTCGCAGTCTTTCCAGCAGGTCACTCATGTCGGCCCACCTGTCGCCTGTTCGTTCTTTCGATTTCCCGGGATACCAGGACCTTAGCAGCGGGCACCCGTTTTTCGACGGTGTGTGCAGTTGGCCCGCTTCTTGACTTGGATTGTGTCCATCGTAGGATCGGTTCCGGCGGTAGCCAAGGGACACAACGACTCCGGTACGGCGACCGACCGCACGTGACCCGCCTGGTCCGGAAGGATTTCCATGACTGAGAACCACGACGCCATCGTCACCGACCCCAAGACGGAGACGCAGAGCGCGGGGGGCTGCCCGGTTCCGCACGCGGCCCGTGCGCCGCACCCGACGCAGGGCGGTGGCAACCGCGGGTGGTGGCCGGAACGCCTCAACGTCAAGATCCTGGCCAAGAACCCCGCCGTGTCCAACCCGCTCGGCGAGGACTTCGACTACGCCGCCGCCTTCAAGACCCTCGACCTGGCGGCCGTGAAGGCGGACATCGCCGAGACCCTCACCACCTCGCAGGACTGGTGGCCGGCCGACTACGGCAACTACGGCCCGTTCATCATCCGGATGGCGTGGCACAGCGCGGGCACGTACCGCATCAGCGACGGCCGCGGCGGCGCCGGCGCCGGGCAGCAGCGCTTCGCGCCGCTCAACAGCTGGCCCGACAACGCCAACCTCGACAAGGCCCGCCGCCTGCTGTGGCCGGTCAAGAAGAAGTACGGCCAGTCCCTGTCCTGGGCCGACCTGCTGGTGCTGGCCGGCAACGTCGCCCTGGAGCAGATGGGCTTCGAGACCTTCGGCTACGGCGGCGGCCGCGCCGACGTCTGGGAGCCCGAGGAGGACGTCTACTGGGGTCCCGAGACCACCTGGCTCGGCGACGAGCGCTACACCGGCGACCGCGAGCTGGAGAACCCGCTCGGCGCGGTCCAGATGGGCCTGATCTACGTCAACCCCGAAGGCCCCAACGGCAACCCGGACCCGCTGGCCTCCGCCCGCGACATCCGCGAGACCTTCCGCCGGATGGCGATGAACGACGAGGAGACCGTCGCCCTCATCGCCGGCGGCCACACCTTCGGCAAGACCCACGGAGCCGGCCCCGCCGACAGCGTCGGCGACGACCCCGAGGCCGCCTCGATCGAGCAGCAGGGCCTGGGCTGGCGCAGCTCCTACGGCACCGGCAAGGGCGGCGACACGATCACCAGCGGCCTCGAGGGCGCCTGGACCGACACCCCCACCACCTGGAACAACCGCTTCTTCGAGATCCTCTTCGGCTACGAGTGGGAGCTGACCCAGAGCCCCGCGGGCGCCAACCAGTGGAAGCCCAAGGACGGCGCGGGCGCCGGCACCGTGCCGGACGCGCACGACCCGGCCAAGACGCACGCCCCGACGATGCTCACCACCGACCTGGCACTGCGCATCGACCCGGCCTACGAGCAGATCTCCCGCCGCTTCCTGGAGAACCCGACGGAGTTCGCCGACGCCTTCGCCCGCGCGTGGTTCAAGCTGACCCACCGCGACATGGGCCCCGTGGTGCGCTACCTCGGCCCCGAGGTCCCCAGCGAGGTCCTGGTGTGGCAGGACCCGGTACCCGCGGTCTCGCACCCGCTGGTGGACGCCGCCGACGTGGCCGCGCTCAAGGAGCGCATCCTCGCCTCCGGCCTCACCGTCGCCCAGCTGGTGTCCACCGCGTGGGCGTCGGCCTCCACCTTCCGCGGCAGCGACAAGCGCGGCGGCGCCAACGGCGCCCGCATCCGCCTCGAACCGCAGAGCGGCTGGGAGGTCAACGGCCCCGACGAGCTGGCCTCGGTGCTGCGCACCCTGGAAGGCGTCAAGGACGCCTTCGACGCCGGGCAGAGCGGCGGCAAGCAGATCTCGCTCGCCGACCTGATCGTGCTGGCCGGCGGTGTGGGCGTCGAGAAGGCCGCCGAGGACGCCGGTGTCACGGTCGAGGTGCCCTTCACCCCGGGCCGCACCGACGCATCGCAGGACCAGACCGACGTCGAGTCCTTCGCGGCCCTGGAGCCCACCTCCGACGGCTTCCGCAACTACGTCGGCAAGGGCAACCGGCTGCCGGCCGAGTACCTGCTGCTCGACCGGGCCAACCTGCTCACCCTCAGCGCCCCCGAGATGACCGTCCTGGTCGGCGGCCTGCGGGTGCTCGGCGCCAACCACGGGAAGTCCTCGCACGGCGTGCTGACCGCCACCCCCGGCACGCTGACCAACGACTTCTTCGTCAACCTGCTCGACCTGGGCACCACCTGGGCGCCCACCGCGCAGGACGCCGGCGTCTTCGAGGGCCGCGACGCGGCCACCGGCCAGGCCAGGTGGACCGGCACCCGCGCCGACCTGGTCTTCGGCTCGAACTCCGAGCTGCGCGCGGTCGCCGAGGTCTACGCGAGCGACGACGCGAAGGAGAAGTTCGTGAACGACTTCGTCGCCGCGTGGGTCAAGGTCATGGAGCTGGACCGCTTCGACCTGGTCTGAGCGCCGGTCCCCGCCGTACGGCCCGAGGGCGGCCCCGCAGTCCGTGAGCGGACTGCGGGGCCGCCCTCCGCCGTGCCGGGGTCAGTAGCCCGAGCCCGGGTTCGTCGTGGTCGCGGTGGTGATCGTCTTGCCGTCGGTGCCGACCACGTACCACTTGGCGCCGAAGTTGTTCAGGCCCTGCCCGTTGACGTCGCCGGGGTTGCGGTCGCCGGCGAAGCGGTACAGCGGGTGGCCGTTGTACGTCACCTGGTTGGTGCCCTGGGAGCGCTCGCTGGTCGACAGCAGCTTGCTCTGGACACCGCCGGCGCCGGTCGGCTTGTTCTTCACCACCAGGGGCGGCCAGGCGGCGGCGCAGGCGCCCGTGCAGGTCGACTTCGAGGTCTTGTCGGCCTCGAAGAAGTACAGGGTGAGGTTCTTGTCGTTGACGAGGATCTTGCCCAGCGACACCTGCTTGGTGGTGACCGTCGGGGGAGCGGTCTTCGCCGCCTCCTGCAGCGCCACCGACGCCGGAGGGGACGCGGTCCCCCCGTCGGACGCGGCGCTGGGGCTGCTGCTCCCTGAACAGGCGGACGCCGCGACGGCGGCGAAGGCCGTACCCGCCAGGGCGGCGATGACTCGGACGTGGGGCCTCACGGCTACTCCTCGGATCCTCGGCTGGGGCGCCCGTGGCGGGCGGCGGGCGGCCCGCCTCGCCGGGGCCGCACCACCACCCACTACACGCCGCCGCCCACCCTCCGGCCACACGGGAGCGCCGTCCGGGGCATGCGCTTCAGCTGCCGCCGGCCCGGGGCTTGGCCCGTACGTGCATACGCTCGCCCTGCCGGCCGAACAGGCTCAGGACCTCGGCAGGCCCGCCGCCGGTCGCGCTGAACCAGTGCGGCAGCCGGGTGTCGAACTCCGCCGCCTCCCCCGGCTCCAGCGTCAGGTCGTGCTCGGCCAGCACCAGCCGCAGCTTGCCGTCCAGCACGTACAGCCACTCGTAGCCCTCGTGCGTGCGCAGCTCCGGCTCGCTGCCGCGGTCCGGCACGATCATCTTGTACGCCTGCAGCGGCCCGGGCCCGCGGGACAGCGGTACGACGGTGCCGCCGAACGGCATCGTCCGCGGCGCCATCCGCACCCGGGGGTCGCCGACCTCCGGCGCCCCGACCAGGTCGTCCAGCGGTACGCGGTAGGCCGCGGCCAGCGGCAGCAGCAGTTCCAGGCTCGGGCGGCGGTGGCCCGACTCCAGCCGGGACAGGGTGCTCTTGGAGATGCCGGTCGTCTCCGACAGGGCAGCCAGCGTCAGCTTGCGCTGGGCGCGCAGCCGCTTCAGGCGGGGGCCGACCTCGTCCAGTACGGCCTGGTGGTCGCGGTGGGGTGCCGGTGTTTCCATAACGGCAACAATAGTTGCCGAACGCGTGAGGTGCGGGGCACGCTGCCCGGCATGAGCGCTGACGCAACCACGCACGGAAACCACGCCGGGCACGGGCACGGGCACGGCCATGGGCATGGCCACGGCCACCAGACCGACATCGACTGGGAGGCAATGGCCGACACCCTGGAGAACGCCGGTGAACTGCGGCTCCCCGTCCTGCGGGCCACCGCGGCCCGGCTGCGGGAACTCCTCGGCCCCGGCCACGAGGTCCGCCGCATCCTCGACGCCGGCAGCGGGCCCGGCGTGATGACCTGCGTCCTCGCCGAGGAGTTCCCCACCGCGGAGGTCGTCGCCGTCGACGGCACCCAGGCCCTGCTCGACCGGACGCTGGCCCGGGCAGAACGGCTCGGCCTCGGCGGCCGGGTCACCGTACGGCACGCCGACCTGCCCGACGGGCTCGACGCAGGGCTCGGCACCGCCGACGTCGTCTGGAGCAGCATGGCCGTCCACCACCTCGGCGACCAGCAGGGCGCGCTCGACGCCCTCGCCGGCGTGCTGCGGCCCGGGGGCGTGCTCGCCGTCGCCGAGGGCGGGCTGCCCATGCGGTTCCTGCCGCGGGACATCGGTCTCGGCGCGCCCGGAATCCAGGCACGCCTGGACGCCGTGCAGGAGGAGTGGTTCGCCCTCATGCGCTCCGAGCTGCCGGGTTACGTCCCCGCCGTCGACGACTGGCCCGCCATGCTGGCGGCGGCCGGCCTGACCGAGGTGACGTCCTTCACCCGCGTCCTCGACATCCCCGCCCCCCTCCCCACCCCCGCCCGCACCTACCTCGCGTCCTACCTGACCCGCATCCGCGACACCGCGACGGAGTCCCTTCCCCCGTCCGACCTCACCACCCTCGACGCCCTCCTCTCCCCCTCCGCCCCGACGAGCATCCTCCACCGCCCGGACGCCTTCCTCCTCTCCCCGACCACGATCTTCGCGGGCCTCCGCCCGTCCTAGCCCCCACGGCGGTCACGCACCAGGCCGCGCCGTCCCCCGCGCCCCTGGACAGGTGCCCTCTGGGCGGAGGGTGAGCGTCTTTGGGCCGCGGGGCTGCACCTGATCTGCGGCTGTCACCGCGTGGGCGCGCTCAGCCCCCACGCGCGCGGGTGGTCACCGACCCG